>JAVZGN010000007.1:0-40294 GCA_038872135.1 Hadarchaeales archaeon (SeqCode)
CTTTTGTTACAGTTTGGGGACGCGTTGTTCCATCCACGTGGACTATTGCTGGAACCTTTTTTCTCTCCGATTCTTTTACTTTAAACGTTAAGAGCATGAAGGGGGATTCCCTCGGCTTTTCAAAATATTCGTCGATCGCCTCTAGCAAAATAGAGGGGGCTAACGGACGCCAAGGCTCCCTACCTTTTATCTTATTTACTGTGCTCCACATTTCCTTTTTGGTGGGGTCTGCAAGGATGCTTCGGTTCCCCAGAGCCCTTGGACCAATTTCCATCCTTCCTTGGAACCATCCCACAATTTTTCCTTTGGCAAGCAATTCCGCTGTAATGCCCGCAATGTCATCATATTTTTCATATTTTATTTTATTATTTTTGAGCATAGTTTCTATTTTCTCGCAAGAAAACTCGGGGCCCCAGTAAGCGTGGGTTAGTTTGAATTTTGGTTTTTCGCCCAGCATCGCGGCGCATGCTAATGCAGCGCCCACGGCCACTCCACCATCGTTAGTTGCGGGAAAAATGTGCAAATCCTCTACTAACCCCGAATTTATTATACGAGAATTTGCGGTACAATTTAACGCAACTCCGCCGCCCAAAACGCATGTTCTAATGTTCGTTCGCCGAATGACATACTCCACGCATTTTAAGATGGCTCTCTCAAGAAAATCCTGCGCACAGTAAGCGAGATTCCGATACTCCTTTTCCAAAGGACTTTGGGTAGTTCTCGGAGGAAATCCTAAAATGTCACTCCTGAGAAATTTTATTTTTCTTCTATAAAGCGGGGCATTTAAATCGATGTGCGCCTCGATTTTTTCCATCATCTCTTTGGATGGCTCTCCATATGGAGCTAGACCCATCGTCTTTCCAGCCCCTAGCCAACCAAGCCCAAGATAATTTGTAACTTCCTCGTAAAAAAAGCCTAAAGAGTTTTGCTCGCTCTCTTCTCTTATTTTTTCAATCGAATTATCGATTCCCTGCCACAGAACTGTTGAATTTAGTTCCCCTTGAGCATCTATCGTGACGATTGAAGCATCTTTGAATCCAGATGTATAAAATGATGCGGCAGCGTGGGCCAGATGATGCTCAAAATATATTACTTTTGCTCGAATCTCATCAAAAGTTCTTTTTACCGTTGGAGCAACATACTCGTTATACCAATATCTCTCTATTGGCCTGAATTTTTTCCGATATATCTTGGCTCTACTGATCGCTCCGCCTTGAGAAGTTTCTCTCCGGAAAAGTCTGAAAAAAGACTGTATAAAATATTGGACCATTCCTTCAATAGAACTTAGTGCGTTGCGTCTTAACCATAAACTAGGATCCCAGCCTACTGCGATGTAATCAATGTCATCTAAGGAAAGATTTGCGTAATCCAAACAAAACTTAGCTGCTCGGACTGGTGGAGCACTCGTATGCTTCACGCGGTCGAATCTCTCTTCCTCCGCCGCGGCTACGAGCTTTCCATCCTTTACGAGCGCTGCACATGTGTCGTGCCCTAGCCCCGCCGCGTAAAGTCCCAAGATATTCATCAGTGTATCCATGTTTCGAAAGTTTAAAAAACCTTATTGCTGAGCTGGACATCCGTCGTCGAATCTTGTAAATCGCTCAGAGACTGCGAGCTACAGCTTCTCATGGAGGGGTTAATTTTCTAAAAACTTGAAGAACCCATTTAGGTACGGGCACAACTTTTTTAAGCAAAAGTAAATCTTCCCGCTCGATTGCCTTCAACCTAAGTAGCCATAGGCTATAAAAGATCAGGCTTAACAATAATACAAGAAATGTCTCGAAAAAGACGGGCAGGTCGAGAATGATTTTTAGCCCCCATATTATCAGCAGCGAAATTGCGCCTCCAGCGAGTATTTTTATAATTGACTTAGCAGACATTCTTAATTGAAATAGCCTTCTGGCAAAAAATAGAGAAAGGAAAAATCCCCAAATCGTTGGAACTAAAAATGCAAAGCTTGCACCTTCAATTCCGAAAGATGGAATCAAAAAAAGTGCAAATAATGCTATAAGGGGATAAGTTATCCACAGGTTTAATGTGACTAAAGCTGGCTTCCCCACGCCCGCAACAGCACAATTTATCAACACTGTAAAATTAGAAATTGTAACATAAACCGAAAGGATTTGAAGAGCAGAGCTGGCCCCTATGTATTTTGGACCAAATATCAAGGAAATGACGAGTTCTGGAAAAACAAGAAAAATGAGAACAACGAATGTCAGGATGACTAATGAAAATTTAAGTACGATCTCCATTGTACGAGCAATTAAAGATTTTTCTCCTCTAGCCCACATCTCGGAAATCATGGGGAAAAGAGAAGGGGTGATGAACGCATGAAAATTTCCCAATAAACTCGCAAGCGGCAGTGCTACTTGGAAAAGTCCTACCTCCGAAAACGTGCGAAAAGCTGTTAAAAAGATCGTCACAAGGGGGACAAAAACTATCGCTGCAAATCCACTCATCTGAGCTGGTATTGCAAAAGAAAAGAGTTTCTTGAACAGGGATCGAGACAGTTTAATTTTAGTCGCGAAAATCTGCGAATGCCTTTTCAAAAGAATCGCGAATACAATAATGGCTACAATTCCAATTCCCACAAAATAACCTAACGCAACACCACACAAGTTTGGTAAAATTGTAACAAATAACAACAGAAAAACGAGAAGAAGAAATGAATACAAAAAATCATTCAAGACAAATGCATCTATATCCTGAACCCCCAGCAGAGAAAACTTGGCTACATAGTAGCACCCATCAAAGAAAAACCATCCCCCCATTAATTTCAAAATTAACGAAGATTTTGGAGAATGAAAGAGTCCCACAGCAATTTGATCGGAAAAAATTATTACCAGCAGTAAAATAATTGATGAATAAATTACTGTAACAAAAAAGCAAATTGCTATTGAAGATTTCATATTGTCATACTCTTTCCTTACATTAAATTCTGGAAGATACTTCAACATAGATTGATTAAACCCTAAATCTCGAAAAGAGAAAATAGAAAAAAATGCTATGGTAGCAAAGAAGACCCCATAATCTTCTCGGCTAAGACTTCTTGTTAGAAATATTCTGACGAAAAGACCAATAAAACTGGCAAAAATCCAAACTATAAATAGCATGGTGCTGGCCCTAACCAAATACCTCGCTCGACTTTTTGATTCGCTTTTCGCTGTTTCAGTCATTTTTACCCCTTCCGGCCTATTTTTTTGCTTTTACTATTTCTGCTCATAAACTTCCCTGTAAATTTCTAATGTTCTTTTCGCTGTTTTTTCCCAGGAAAATTTCTTTGCTCTTTTCAACCCTTTCTCTATCAAGGCTTCCCGGAGGCCGTCATCTGTGAGAACGCTATATATCGCATTTGCAAATCCCTCGACATCATTTGGATTTTTCATTATCCCAGCATCCCCAACTACTTCTGGTAATGCTGCAACATTGGAAGTAACCGCCGGCAACCCACATGCCATGGCCTCCAATGGCGGAAGGCCAAACCCTTCATAAATCGATGGATATACTAAAACATCCGCCGAGTTGTAATATGCGGGCAAATCTTTTTCGGAAACATGGCCAATGCAAGTTATATTTTTGATCAAATTGAGCTCCGCAGCCAGATTTAAAAATTCTTTACCTGCACTTCCAATTTTTATCAGCTTTATTTCGGAAATCTTTTTCTTAACTTTATAAAGGGCTTTTAACAGGACATTTGTGTTTTCTCTTAACTCAGAACCCCCTACATGTAAAATGATTTTTTCTGTCAAGGTTTTTGGTGGCTTAAAATTTTTGAGTGGTTTATACATTTTTGTGTCCACGCCCAGATGCGTAACATCTATCTGCTCTTTGGGATAACCCAATTTTTTTGTAATCTCATTTTTTGTAAATTCTGAAATCGCGATTATCCTCTTAGCCTTCACCAAAGCTTTCGACCATGCATTCGTTTCAAACATGAAAAAATGATAATCTATGAACCCCTGATTTTTCCGCAGTTCTGATCTCAGCTTTGGATCCTCACGCACATAGAGATTAAACACATCGTATACCGTTACGATCGATCTATCTGGATTAATTTCATGGAGCAAATATGACTGCTGCTGACCAGTTATGTGGACTATGCCATCCCGCAACTTCCTCTTGACCGTCAATGGATAAAGAACATATCTTTGAAAAGGTGCAATTATGGGGAGTGCCTCATATTCTATTAAGTTAAAATCAACCTTATCTTTCAACAGTGTGTAAATCATTTTACGATATCGCCCGACACCCGTCATTCTGGACTCTCTCTCACCCACAAAGTAATTTACCAGCATTCTATTCATATCAAACTTGAACATGAGATTTAAGAACTTACATACAATCCGTCAAAACTCCAGCTCCAAAAAGCTCCTTTCTGCCATCTGAGCGCGAGTGCGAGATTATGGACAACTACATTAAAAGAATGCTCAAAACTTTCTCGCATTCTTGTTTAACTCCATCCCAAGTTCTCTTATTTTCCGATGTACCAACAATCAAAGTTAAATACGTTCAAATCTAACAACACACGTGCCTGTGTTGGATAAAAGATACGCGGGAAGTATGAAGATAGTTCAACGAGTGGCAGAGTTTCTAACCAACACATTGGACAAACATCTCCCAGCGATTCAATTTTTCACAGAAAGAATCGTCGAGTACCCCTTCGTTCACTCCAATATTGAGAGGAAAGGGAAAATTCTCGATGTGGGGTGTGGGAAAAGTTTCTTGCCTTTTGAACTAGCAAGCAGGGGTCATGAGGTCTATGGTATTGACCTGATCGATTATCCCCACTCGATCACCCATCCGAACTTTAAATACATCCGGGGAGATGCTCGAAAAATGCCGTTTAAAAGTTCTTTTTTTGACGTGGTTGTTTCTGTTTCTGTTTTAGAACATCTTGTAGAATTTGGTCCTAATGAGGATGAAAGAGTCGTTGATGAAATCGCCAGAGTGCTAAAACCAAATGGAAAATTTATTTTGACCCTACCTTTTGGGAAAAGGATGATTTTTAGGGGAAAAATAAAAGTTTACGATTTAAAATTGTTGAAAGAGCTTCTCACGAAATTTGAAATAATTAAAATAGAGTTTGCTAAGAAAAAAGGAGAGGTCTGGGTCCCTGCTTCTCTGAAAGAAGTCGAAAATCTACGGCACCCCAAATCGAATGGATGGCCGTGCTCAAGGGCTATCGCCCTGGTCGTTGCCAAAAAAAGATAAATTGAGTTCTCATCGGAATTTTTGCCTCTCCTGAAAAAAATGTGATCTATGATGACCGAGCGACGAAGGATTCATGGGAATAAACACCATGTGCTCAGACTGCGAATCGAAAGACATCAAGAGGGTGGGAAAGCACGAGTAAGTACAAAATCGAGAAATGCGGACGTTGTTTCGTTGGCCATAAACCACTCCCGTCTGCTCGGTTAGGATATCTTTCTACAGCTGAAAAACCTTCGGTTACCCGCAAACACTGTTCGCATAGCGTTAGAAAACGCAAATATCCTAGCGTTTGGTTGGTAGTAAAAACCCCAAAATTAACAAAGGAGTTCACAAAGAACACCCCATCCTTTCTATACGTGTACGGACGAAAGTTCACGGCATATTATCTCTCAGACTTTACCTCATGAATCTCACATGAAGGATGATTTAGCGGTTCAAATTTCAGTCAGGACCGATCCCCAGAGTTCCGCCACCCACTTCTTCCTTCTCTCGATGCTTTTCCTTCTCCTGCTTTCCTGAAACAAAATTACCCCGATGAGGAGGATCCCAAAGATAATCCCGGCCCTTACGAGAAATTCTGTAATTTTATCTGGTTGTGGCAGGATATACTTCACATACTTGCTACTCCAGTCCCTCCTGAAAATCTCTTCAACAGCTGAAGCCAGATTTTCATCTTCAAAATAGACCCCAAGCTCCCGCCTCCCGATCATCGAAGAGGCGCTCCAGTTTGCGCTGCCCACATAACCCGCCTTTCCATCTACCACTATTGTTTTTGAGTGATAAACACCGTTGCCTGGGAGTTCCGCACGCTTTATCTCCACTCTTGGTAATTCGTCGAGTGTCTTTATGTCGGGAAACTCATTTGGATCGCCGAATTCACTATCAACGATTATTCTCACAAATGCGCCTCTCTCGGCTGCATTTTCTACTGCATTTTTAAGTGCTGAAGGGGGGCTCATAACATAGGTTGGGACATTGACAGTATTTTTTGCTGTTTTAAAGAGGTACACAACCGTCTCAAGAGTTGTTGGAACCCATGAGGGACAGTCGAGGGGCGTAGCTACTGGCTTTATCCAGCTGATGGGCCAGCCATTTTCAAACTCCGATGGAGGAATGTTCCTAGACCACCCCGCTTCAAAGATGTTCGTCATGGCCCTTCCAAAGATTTCTCCCTTGACTAAAACTCCTATGTTCCTGCTTTCTGTCATGGCGCTGTTGCTGAGGTTGGCGCTGCTGACAATGACCGTTGCATTGTCTATGATAAAGACTTTGGAATGCATGGGAAGCCTTGACTGCCGGATCTCGATGTTCGGGTGGTTGTCCATTGATTGGAATAAGAATTTTTCCGCGTCTCCCTTGATGGCCTCCCGATACATTTCATTATCCATTAAAATTCTTACCCTAACACCCCTTGAGGCCGCTTCTCGGATTGCATTGCTTATCTGAGCCACCGGACCGCTTGAATACCAATACCAACTGAAAACCTCCATATCTAGTGAGAATTTTGCATTTGCGACTTCTTCTTTTATCACATCCGGAATATTTCTGATATCCGGGTGATCTAAGGCTGGTGGCGCCACCTCAATGATTTCAGCAAATATGTTGTCTCTCAGTGTTGCTGAGCCGAGAAAATTGTATTGGATATATTGAACCGATGTAGCAATATGAATCCCGCCGGAAATGGCTAGCGAAACCGCGAAGAGCGCACCCAGCGTGAACAGATATCTTCTCATGCCCACCCCCTTCTATCCAGAGAGAAAAAAAGGTTGCTGTCGACCGGCGACCGATTCAGCCCACTCCCTCACCGGATGTGCTTTTATCTGGGACGACACAGTTAAAAAAGGGAAAAATGGACATCCAGGCAAAAGTTGTGACCCTGTTCATCGGCGCAGGTGGGTTGGCAGGAATTTTGTCTGGCATGGCGCAAAATGGGTGGGTAGCAGTGGGGCTGGCCCTGCTCATCTTTTATCTTGTTTACAGGTTTGCTTCAAAACTGCTGAGATTCCAGCCTTCTGAGTTTCCCCCGAGAAAAATAGCCACCACTGGATTTTTCCCCCACTTCATCGCCTGGCTCATCCTGTGGATCGCTGTTTACACCAATCTCCTCGTGGGGGCCATCATCCCCCTCGTCCTCTTCATCCTGGTATGTGTTCTCGGCTATCTAATCCTGCTCTCGAAATTGGAGCTGCCGAAACCTACTGCCCAAGAAGGACAGGCCCAGGCGACTAAGGCTTCTCAGTAACATCAGCATTTGTTCTTGCCTTTTAACCAGGCTCCACCCAAATATTTGAGGGGAAAAATGTCTACCCTGAAAATAGTAGCCGACCACAGGGAGTCCTCATCTGGAATTATAGAGCTTTTGAAAGAACTAGGAGCGGGAGTGAGCATCAGGCAACTTCAGCTTGGCGACTTCATTGTCGGGGAAGAGGTTGTGGTTGAGAGGAAATCTGCGGATGATTTTCTGCAGTCGTTGATCGATGGCCGCCTCCATGAACAGGCAAAAGCCATGAGTGAAAATTTCCGGTGCCCGGTGCTGATAATCGAAGGAGACGATATCTACAACCGGCGGAAAATCCATCCAAACGCCATAAGGGGAGCTCTCGCAGCTTTGGCTATCGACTTCAGAATTCCGATTCTATGGAGCAGAGATGAGAGGGAAACCGCCGAGCTCCTGCTTGCGCTCGCTAGGAGAAAGCAACTGAAAGAGGAAAAGCCACTTCCTCTCAGAAGAAAGCTTGGGACGGCAGATTTTCAGAGGTTCATAGTTGAGAGTCTGCCTGGAGTCTCGGCGGTTCTTGCGAGAAGGCTTCTTGACCACTTCAGGACTGTCGAGAAAATCATGTGCGCCAGCGAAAAGGAGCTGATGGAGGTTGAGGGAATTGGGAAGAAAAAGGTGGCAGAGATAAGAAAGGTTCTCACCCAAGAATACCCTTCACAACTTTCCTGATACCATCGATGCCTTCTAGGATGCTTTTCGGCGAGGCGGCAAAGCTCAGCCTGATGTGGCCCTCTCCATAAGGCCCGAAACCGCTCCCAGGGACTGCTGCCACCCCTGCATCCCTCAGCAGCCTCTCGCAGAATTCCACAGACGTTATCCCTAGATTTTTTATGCTCGGGAAAGCGTAAAATGCACCCTTTGGCCTTGGGCAAGAGATTCCTTCGATGGAATTCAGACCCTCAGAGATTAGGTCCCTCCGCCTCCTGTACTCCTCTCTCATTTTTTCCACAAAATCCTGCGGGCCACGCAGGGCGGCGACCCCCGCCTGCTGGACGAAACCGGGAACACAGGAAGTCGAGGCCTGCTGCACTTTGTCCATCTCGGAGATCAGCTCCTGAGGGGCCACAGCGTACCCCAGCCTCCATCCCGTCATGGCATATGTCTTGGACAGCCCATTCACATAAATCGTTCTTTCCGGGGCCTCGGGGAAGACGCTCGCATGCTCGCCATCGTAGACGAGAGCATCGTAGATTTCATCTGAGAGGATCCAGAGGTTTTTCTCCACTGCTAGGTCGACCACCGCCTTGATGTCTCCTCTCTCCAGAACAGCGCCGGTGGGATTGTTTGGATAGTTCAGGAGAATTATCTTAGTTCTTCCTGTGATCGCCTTTTCAACATCCTCTGCGTGGAGCCGGAAGCCGTCCTCGCCAGAGGTTCTCACAAAAACTGGCCTACCTCCAGCCAGTAGAACCATCGCCTCGTAGGTCCAGCATGGGCTTGGAATAATCACCTCATCTCCCTGATCGAGCGCCGCAACGAGAGCGCAGAAGATGGCATGCTTTGCCCCAGGGGTTATTATTATATTTTTTTGCGTTGCGGCTATCCCCTTCAATTTTAAATGCTCGACTATCGCCTCCTTCAGCTCTGGGATGCCTGTGCTCGGAGTGTATTTTGTCATGCCCTCTTTTAGCGCCTGGTATGCTGCTTCCTTTATGTGGTCGGGGGTGTCGAAATCTGGCTCACCGACTTCCAAATGCACGATTTTCCTCCCCTGACGTTCTAGTTCCTTTGCCAGAGCTAGAACCTTCAGAGTGCTCGAGGGAGGAATAAGTCCCATTTTTTCCGCAGCTTTCATTTTACCTCTACTATTTTATGATGCCAATTTAAACGGATTTTGACATGCATTGGATAGACATCAGCGCCGAGGCTCTTCTTAAAAGAGGCAGAAGGCACATCATAGCTAGCGGGATCTCCATCTCCGGCCACATTCACATCGGACATGCAAATGATGTCTTCATTGCGGATGCCGTGAGAAGGGCCATTGAGGAGAAAGGGGGTGAGGCCGAGGCCATCTGGTATGCCGATGACTACGATCCAATGAGAAGGGTTCCCTGGCCGCTGAATGAGGGGGAGCTGGCAGAAAAATACAAAAAATATCTTGGCTTCCCCTACTCAAACATTCCCTCTCCAGACCCAAAATTCAGCAGTTTCGTCGACTACTTCCAGAGAACTTTCGTCCAAGCCCTGAACTCCTATGGGATAAAAGTCAGAATTTACTCCGGGGCGGAGATCTACAAGAGCGGGAGGATGGCTGAACTCATCAAAAAAGCCCTCGAGAACTCTGAGAAGATAAGAGAAATTCTTAACAGGTATAGGGACAACAAATTGCCAAAGGACTGGCTTCCCTTTGACCCCATCTGTGAAAATTGCGGGAGGATTTCAACCACTGTCGCAACTTCGTGGCATGGGGATTATGTGCGCTATAGGTGTGAGGGAGCGCAGTATGTGGCCGGGTGCGGGCATGAGGGCGAAGCAGATTACACAAGAGGAGAGGGGAAGCTCACATGGAGGGTTGAGTGGCCGGCGAGGTGGAAGATGCTTGGTGTCACCTGCGAGCCCTTTGGAAAGGATCATGCTGTGGTAGGCGGCAGCTATGACACCGGAAAGCTCATCGCAAGGGAGATTTTTGATTGCGAGCCCCCCTACCCCATTCCCTACGAGTGGGTGAGCCTTAAGGGAAAGCGCCTGTCCTCCTCAAAAGGAATCATATTCACTCTTGAGGAATGGCTGGAGATAGCGGAGCCTGAACTCCTGCGGTACTTCATCTTTAGGAGCAAGCCTACGAAATCTAAAGAGTTTGACCCTGAAACTTCCCTGATCGATTTATATGAGGAATATGACCTCGCGGAGGACGCATACTTTGCGAAAGCTGGACCTCCTTCAAGGGTTGAGCAGCTTTCCAGGATTTATGAGCTTTCTCAGGTTGGAACTCCTCCGCAAAAAAAGCCCCAGAGGATTTCCTTCAGGCTCGCGGCGATTTTGGCCCAAGTCGCTGGTGATAGAAATAGAATAAAAGACATTTTGATTAGTAGAAAAATTCTCATTTCTCCAACCGAAGAAGACATTCAACTTGCAATCAAGAGAATAGAACTTGCTGGGAGGTGGGTGGAGAGATATGCCCCGCCGCACATGAAGTTTGAAATTGCAGCTACTCTTCCAGCCGAAGTTCAGGGACTCTCTCCAGAGCAGAAGAAGTGTTTGGCAAGGCTCGCTGAGGCCCTGCGCGAGGATATCCCCGCAGCGGAAATTCACAACAAAATCTACGAGATTGCGAGGGAGGGGGGGCTTGACCCCCAGAAGCTTTTTGAGGCGGTATACATCTCTCTGCTGGGAAAAACTTCTGGCCCAAGAGCAGGCACATTTATCTCAGCTTTGGACAGAGATTTCGTGAGAAAAAGATTCATGGAAGCGGCCGGGTAATTGAAAACACCCTTTATTAACCAGCATCGTGAAGGTTTTTCGATGACGGCGAAATTATGCGCTGCGGTGATGCTCATCCTCCTTCTGACGCCTGGAATTGTGGCGGGAGCTGAAGAAGCCGCGGTATACACGGTGACGATAAATTACGATATCCAGAACACGAGCAGCAACACTGCCAGAGATTTTGAAGCCACAATATACCTTTACGACAACATTTCTGGCTGGGCCGACCAGAGAGTTCTAGCAGAAAATATTTTTGTCGATGGAGTTCCAGTCAGTCCACAAATTTTCAAGGACGAAGACAACAGATGGACAAAACTGCAGCTGGGGGAACTCGGGCCCCACCAGTCGAAAAGGATAACGGTCACGCAAACGCTGAAAATAAAAACTGTGGACTTTAAGGTGGATCCTTCCCTCGTCGGAACAACCATTCCCCCGGAGCTGGCCATTTACACCACGCCAGTTCAGGGTCTCTGGGAAAGCGATGATTCAAGAATTTCAGCGCTGGCCGCAGAGCTGGTGGAAAATGCCCCAAATGTTTACTATGAGGCCGAGAATATATTCCGATTTGTAATAAAGTATCTGCAATACAAGCGGCTTGACGCAGAACATGGAGCCCTTTACGCTTATCTAACAAAAGTTGGAGATTGCACAGAATATTCAAATCTCTTTGTTGCTCTTGCTAGGGCGGCTGGAATTCCTGCAAAGGTGGTTGCTGGCAACGGTTATCTGCCCATCTACAATGTTGGTGGCTCTGCAGATTTCTCAGCCACCGGCCACGCCTGGGCAATCTTCTATCTTCCAGATTATGGATGGGTTCCTGTGGATGGTGTCTGGCCAACTGGAAAGGGCTCATTTGCAAGAGCAGATTATTCTCACATAGCCGGCGCAACAACAGACGGGAGCAATGCTATCAGCGGTGGGAAGATAAGCTGGCCTGGTCCAGGATCGATCAAAACAAACTGGAGCTACTTAGTGAATCGCCCGGTCTACAGCCAAGAAATTGTTGCCTCGGCGTCTGGAACAATAACCCCCCAGGTGATGCTGGACGTAAAACTCACCTCCTCCCCCCAGATTTCCACCGAGGGCACTTTGGTTTTCACTGCTACCGTCCAAAATCTTGGAAGCGTCCCGGCCAAAAATCTTCTGATAGATTTGAACCTTGACAGCAGATATTTTGAGGTGAAGGCCGGCGAAGTTCAGAAAGGGGAACTGCCGGTTGGAGGGAAATGGGTCGTCCCAATAACTGTTCTGGTAAAAGACGCAGCATATGGGGAAAATTTTGAATTAGAGCCGACTGTTACTTTTGAAGCATCTTACGGCGGGGTAACTGGCGAATATATCGCTAGGGGGGCGCTGACTCTCTCAGTGGGACAAAAGCCAGCCATTATCGGCCTCCCGCTTGATTTAACGATGATCCTCATCATTGCTGTTCTGGTTGTTTCGATCATCTCAGTTGCGATCATCGCCAGAAGGTAGTTTTTATATTTATGGGACGATTTAAACAGGGAGCAGCATGTACGAGTTTGCGGGAACTGTTGTGGGACTAAGGTGCAGGGATGGAGTAGTACTGGCCTCCGATACCAAGGGCACATATTACTACCACGTTTTGAGCAAGAGGGTGCGAAAGGTGTTCCCTTTGGATGAGAACATTGGAGCTGCATTTGCTGGGAGTTCCGGCGATGTCCAGAGCCTCGTTAATCTACTGAAGGCCGAGGTCAACCTCTACAAGTTTGAAAAAAATCGTCGGATTTCTCCGAGAAGTGTGGCACAGATAGCATCCAATGTCCTTCATGGCCGCAGGATGTTCCCATATCTCATGGAAGGGGTGATTGGCGGGATGGATGGAGATGAACCTGCATTATTTTTTATGGACCCCATTGGAGGGAAGCTAGAAGAGAGGAAGTTTGCTGCTGCAGGGACTGGAGCTACAATCGCATATGGGGTCTTTGAAAAAGAATTTTCAGAGAAGATGAACGTGAAAGAGGGAGCGAAGCTGGCGGCCGGGGCTATCAAAGCTGCAATTGAAAGAGACGCTGCAACGGGGGAAAAGACTGTTGTTGCGATCATTGACAAGAAGGGTTACAGGGAGCTGTCCGAGGAAGAAGTGGATGAACTCTTGAAGTAACCCCGGAGAGTTCTGATGCAGACTGTGCTTTTAAACGCAGTCATCCTTGAGGGGAAGGATCTTGAGCCAATCAAAGGATTTCTCGTGATAAAAGATGGGGAGATAGCTAGAATATCGAGCGGCGCCCCGTCCAAAGGAGGGATTGACATGAAAAATGCAATCCTCATTCCGCCGTTTGTTAACTCTCACACCCACATCGGTGATGCTGCCGGGGCCGAACTCTATCTTGGGCGAGGACATGAGGAAGTTGTCGGGCCTGGTGGAGTAAAATTCAGAATTTTTGAAAAAATTTCTAAAAATCTGAGAAAAGATGCGATGGCCAAAGCGATAGCAGACATGAAAAAACTTGGGACGATCGCTCATGTAGACTTTCGGGAGGAGGGAATTGAGGGAATAAAACTTTTAAAACAGTGCGCAGATGCCACCACCCGCTCAATCATTCTCGGGAGGGGAGAAACCGACAGGGAAATCGAGGGAGTGCTGCAGGTGGCTGACGGTGTGGGACTCCCATCTGTGAAAGGAATGCCACCAGAGAAGCTGAAGGAGCTTTCCAATCTTGTGAAGGGGAAGGGAAAGCTGCTAGCAGCCCACGTGGCGGAAGAGCCCCCGAAAAAGACAGGCGTAAATGAAGTAAAAATTGCTGCCGATGCCGGGATGTCTTTTGTGGTTCACGCAACCCATTGCACTCAGGAGGATCTCGAAATTCTCAAGAGAAAAAAAATTCCCGTTGTCTTTTGTTGCAGGTCTAATCTTCTCCTTCATACCGGTGTTCCACCCATAGCTAAGGCGATAGAGATGGAGCTGGATTTCTTTCTCGGGACGGACAACGTGATGGTATGCCGTCCAAGCATGCTCGAGGAACTCCATTTTGCCATCGCTTGCGCTCGCCTGAAAGATTCAAAAATTGGGGCGGAAGAGGCGAGAAAGATTTTGATATCGGCTACGATCAAGCCAGCAGAATATTTTGGTCTAAGCGGTGGTGTTATAGAAGAAGGGGCAGAAGCCACATTTCTTGTCCTAGCCCGCGGCAGCAACCTTCTGAACCTGAAAGATATCCACGCAGGAATAGTCAACCGCGCTGGAGAGGATAATCTCAAGGCATTCTTTGTGAAAGGAAAAAATATATTAGAAGAGCCGTAGATAGAGATAATTGGTATTTTACGACCCGAGGATGGATGAGGGTATGAAAGTAAAAGATGTGATGACAAAGGAAGTAAAAACGGTTGAGCTGCCGGGAACAAGAGCTGATGCTCTAGAGGTCATGAAAAAGGTCGGCGCAAGTGCCCTCCCCGTTGTCAAGAAGGGGACGGGAGAACTTGTGGGGATGATTGTCGCCCAGAAGCTTGTGGAGAATCCAAATGAAGATCAGCTTGCGTTGCTGGTAGACAAAAATGTGCCAACAGTTGGACCGGAGGATGACTTAAAGACGGCTGTGAAAGTTCTTCTCAACGCCAAGGTTAGGCGGCTTCCTGTTGTCAAGGATGGAGCACTAGTCGGGATGCTGGCTGTCAAAGATGTTGTGTACCGGGCAATAGCCGAGATGAATCTGGAAAAACCGGCGGCGGACTACATGCGCCCACACATAATTGCCCTGTGGGAAGGCACGCCCCTAAAACCTGCGCTTCACCTGATTGCCCTTTCCGGCTTCCATGTCGTCCCGGTAATTAACAGTGATGGAAAGCTGGTTGGGACTATCAGCGATGTTTCAATCTTCAATCTCAGCGACATCGAGGTTGGATCAAAGATGAGCCAGATGAGCGGAAGGAGCGAGGGAGACAGCTGGAGCTGGGACACGGAGGCGAGGATATATATCACGAGAAAGGAGCTGGTGTTGCCTGAGAAGACCGTGGGAGAAATCATGAACAAAGAGATAGTGACTATCACGAGAAAAACTCCAGTCACGAGAGCAGCCCAGCTGATGAAACAGAAGAACGCAGAGCAGGCGATGGTCCTGAGCCCGGAAGAGAAGCTGCTTGGGATAGTTAGAGATGTTGACTTGATAAAAGTTCTCGTTGAGTGAGGTTTTTTACCGCTGGCGAGTAGTTGTAAAAGATGCAGATAGAAGAGGATGTACTGGAGCTAGCGAAGAGGAGAGGTTTCATCTGGCCGGCTTTTGAAATTTACGGTGGGGCTGCCGGCTTTTATGATTATGGGCCGCTGGGGGTGGCCCTGAAAAACAGGATTATCGAGAAATGGCGTAGCATCTATGTTGGGGAGGAAAATTTCTTGGAAATAGATTCACCGACAGTGACCCCTGAAGAAGTTTTGAAAGCCAGCGGCCACGTCGACCATTTTGTTGATGTAATGGTAGAATGCACGAAGTGTGGAAATGCGTTCAAACTAACAGAGGTGGTGATGGAGGCTATCCAAAAGGATGTGGAGGGGATGCCGAAAGAGGAAATCCAGAAGATTGTGGAGTCAGCTGGAATAAAATGTCCGACGTGTAGGGGGGACTTGAGCAGGATATCTGATTTTAATGCCATGTTCAAGACCGCTATCGGGCCTGGGTCCAAGAAGGTTGGCTATCTACGGCCTGAAACTGCCCAAGGGATTTTCATCAACTTCAGGAGGCTCTTCAGGCTGGCCCGCGGAAAGCTCCCCTTTGGCGTGGTTCAAATAGGGCGGGGATACAGGAATGAAATCTCGCCGAGACAGGGAATGATAAGATTGAGGGAGTTTACCATGGCCGAGGCAGAGGTTTTCTTCGATCCCGAGGAACCCCGCCACCCAAAATTTTCTAAAGTAAAGGGCGAGAGACTTCGGCTCTGGCCTGCAAAAGCCCAAATCGCCGGGAGTTCTGAGACGCTGGAAGCCACAGCGGGGGAGGCTGTTGAGAATAAAATTGTCTGCAATGAGCTGATGGCGTACTATCTGGTTCTCACAAAGAGGTTTTTGGAGGCCATTGGAATCCCATCAGACGCAATAAGGTTCCGGGAGCAAACACCCGGACAGAGAGCCCACTATTCAAGGGAGACATGGGACGCCGAGGTGTTCACGAAAAAATTTGGGTGGGTAGAAATCGCTGGCATCGCCTACAGGACCGACTATGATCTCTCCAGGCATTCAGAGTTCAGCGGGGTTGAGTTGACAGCATATCTTGAGGAGAAGAAGAAAAAAATCATTTGCCATGTGGTTGAGCCCTCTTATGGGATAGATAGGCCCTTCTACTGCCTGCTGGAGCATGCCTACACAGTTGATGGGAAAAGGAGGTATCTCAGACTGAAAAAAGATATGGCACCGGTGGAAGTTGCCGTGCTCCCTCTCCTAACGAAGGATGGTCTTCCAGAAAAGGCATCTGAAGTTTTCGAACTTTTGAAAAAAGAGGGATTGAGGGCAGAATATGATGAAGCTGGGTCGATTGGGAGGCGGTACATGAGGGCGGATGAAATAGGCACGCCCTTCTGCGTGACGGTGGACCACAGGACACTTCAGGATCAGACGGTGACTATAAGGGATAGAGACTCCACAAAGCAGGTAAGGGTGGCAATCTCCTCTCTTTCGCAAATTCTGGTGAAACTTCTCCGCGATGAAATTTCCTTTGAAGAAGCCGGTACTCCGGTGGAATAAACTGCTTCATCCTTTGCTTCCCGCTCGCAATTTTAGTGGCCAGCCAGCAATCTGCAGAATTCATGTGCTCTCTCAAGTGATGTGCACCTGACATTTTCTGGCACCTGATTTTCTTGAGCCAAGTCTGCCCCAAAACCCTACGCAAGCAGCGGGACGAGGATGAGGGCCACGAGAGACATCAGCTTGATCAGAATGTTCAGCGATGGGCCAGCAGTGTCCTTGAATGGATCTCCGACTGTGTCCCCAACAACAGCGGATGCATGGGTGGAGCTTCCCTTCCCCCCGAAGTGTCCCATCTCGACATATTTCTTGGCGTTGTCCCAAGCTCCACCGGCGTTCGCCATCAGGAGCGCGAAAATCAATCCTGCGACGATGCTCCCCGCGAGGAAGCCACCAAGAGCAGCCTTCCCAAGAAGAACTCCGACGGCTATCGGGGAGAGAAGCGCGAGGAGCCCTGGGACGGATAGTTCCCTCAAGGCCCCCTTGGTCGCAATATCCACACACCTCGCATAGTCTGGCTTGGCCTTCCCGGCGAGGAGCCCTTTGATCTCCCTGAACTGTCTCCTCACCTCCTCAACCATCTTGAAGGAGTTCCTCCCCACTGCAAGAATTGTAAGGGCACAGAATAGGGCCACAACCCCCCCGCCGAGAAAGACTCCCGCCATCACATCTGGGGTAAGAAGGTCGAGCTTTGAAACCCCGGTGAGCTGGGAATATGTGGCAAACAATGCCACCGCCGTCAAAGCTGCCGATCCTATGGCAAAGCCCTTGCAGATCGCCTTTGTGGTGTTCCCGACGGAGTCAAGGGAGTCTGTGACTTCCCTCACCTTTTCCGGAAGCTTCGACTGCTCAACTATTCCTCCAGCGTTGTCGGCCACTGGACCATAAGCATCTGAAGAAACAACAATTCCTGTTATTGCCAGCATCCCAACTCCCGAGAGGCATATGCCGTACATTCCCGCTGTAGCATAGGCAGCGACAACTGCCACCGCGATTGCTAGGATTGGCATGGCAGTGCTAAGCAGACCAACCGAAAATCCCGTAAGAATTGTTATCGCCGTCCCGGACTGGGAGGACTTGGCGATGAACTGTGCGGGTCTCCTCAGCCTGTTTGTGAAGTAATCGGAAGTGAGCCCTATGACCAGCCCCGCCACAAGACCTGAGAGAATCGCCCAAAAGAAGTTCAGCCCTCTCTCCTGCCCAAATAGGTAGATTGAAAGTGCAACAGCACCGATGGCTGTCAGCACACATGAAACTATGGTGGCTGAATTTAGAGCATAGCTGGGGTCTTTCCCCTTCTTAACCCTTACCACTCCAACGCTGAGAATTGAGGCAAAGATTCCAACCGCCGAGATCAGGAGGGGGAGGAGCACACCATTCTGCCCAAAACCGGCAAAACCCACGATCATCGCCGCCACAATGCTTGCAACGTATGACTCGAAGAGGTCTGCGCCCATTCCCGCTACATCTCCAACATTGTCCCCAACATTGTCAGCAATCACCGCAGGATTTCTTGGATCATCCTCCGGGATCTTCGCCTCAACCTTTCCCACGAGGTCGGCGCCAACATCCGCGGTTTTTGTGTAAATTCCCCCACCAACTCTGGCGAAAAGAGCTACCGAACTTGCTCCAAAGCTGTAGGGAAGGATCATCTGCGGCTGTCCCAGCCAAACAAACGCTAGAAAGATTCCAAGCAGACCGATTCCGACCACAGACATCCCCATCACAAGACCCCCGCGGAATGCTACTTTCAGGGCCCTGTCCAGTCCAGAAATCGCGGCGTTGGCAGTTCTGGAGTTAGCCCTGATGGCTATGTGCATCCCTATGAAACCGGCTGCCGTTGATGAAGCAGCCCCGGCAGCATAAAGAATGGCGGAGGTCCATCCCCACCCGGGAGCTATGAGCAGAAGAATCGAGATTATGATGACTACCGCCCAGATTGTCGTATACTGCCTCTTCAAGTAGGCTGTTGCTCCCTCATAGATGGCGCCGGCGATCTGCTGCATCCTCTGGGATCCCGGCTTTTCTCTGAGGACCAGTTTTGCCGCCACCGCTGCCAAGAGGAGAGCAGCCAGCGCAGATATCGGCGTGAGATATTCTATCATCACCTCACCTCACATTTCCGTCCATCGCTAAATGAGATTTTCCTCTAACATATATAACTGCGACGCCTTTCCTCCTGAGTTTTCTTTTCAGCTCTCCGTCGGCTGTTCCCACAGGGGTTCCCATTTCCTCAGCCAGTGAAAGAATACATGCATCGGCGTCTCCCTCAGCCCTAACTATCTTGCACTTTTCAACCATCTTCAATGCAAGCCTTGCAGCGCTCCTTTCCCTTGGGGTTCCTCTTTCGGCAATTTTTTCCAGCTCACGGAGGACTGGAGATGGAACTAAAAATTCACACTTATCCTCCAAAACCCTCTCGCTCTCTGCCGTGATGTCAATTTTTAACATTCCAGGGAGCATGAGAAAGCTCGTGTCCGCGATCACTTTGATCATCTCATCCCGCCTTCAGCGTTCCATGACCTATGAGCCTCCATTTGTTGGCGATCTTCCTGCTGATGGCTACCCTAGAGCCAGCCTCGGCGCAAACTGGGGTCTTCAGCGCTAGGGAAACTCTGTCTCCCCTAACGCTGGTTATGGTTGCCAGCCTCGCTGCGGTTCCGATGTTGAGCATCAGCAGCTCCCCGTGGGTGAGGGATTTCACCTCAAGCTCCTTCGGTAGCCCAACCACCCTCTCCAGAAGGTGAACCTCAAGCTCAAGGGTGTTCCAGACTGGAGGCAGAGCCCCTGGCCTTCCAACCACCGATCCAACCAGGGCATCGGCCTTTGTCAGGGATGGATCAAGCATCGTTCCGAGCCCAACAAGTCCACCGGGAACCGCCTCCTTCAACGCAGCGTCCCCGGCGTGAATGCTCGCAATCTTTGTTGTAAGGTGCTGCCAGGTTGTCCTGTCCTTGTGGACGATGGGTATTCCAGGCCTTATCTCTATTTCATCGCCAACGCTGAGCCTTCCTCTGAGGATGGTTCCACCAACAACCCCTCCCTTCAGGTTCTCCACCTTTGTCCCGGGCTTGTTCACATCGAAGGATCTTGCCACCGGGAGAAGAGGGGGTTTGCTTAGGTCCCTGGGAGGCGTCGGGATGATACTCTCGATTGCCTCTATGAGCTTGTCGATATTGGCTTTGTGAATGGCGGAGACGGGGATGATTGGGGCATCGCGGTAGCTCGTCCCTTCAAGGAAATTCTTTATCTGCTGGTAGTTTTCAATTGCCTTTTCCTTGGAGACAAGCTCAACCTTGTTCTGGACGACGACGATGTTCTTCACTCCCAAGATTTCCAGCGCCATCACATGCTCCTTGGTCTGGGGCTGAGGGCAGGGCTCATTTGCTGCAACGACCAGCAGGGCCCCGTCCATTATCGCCGCCCCTGAGAGCATCGTGGCCATAAGCATCTCATGGCCGGGGGCATCGACAAAAGAGACCCTTCTAAGAAACTCTGTCTCGGCCCCGCAATAGGGGCATTTGCTCTTGTTGCTGTACCTCTCACATTCAGGGCAGCGGTAGAAAGAGACATCGGCGTAGCCAAGCTTTATCGTTATACCCCTCTTGATCTCCTCGCTGTGGGTGTCGGTCCAAACTCCCGTGAGTGCCTCAGTCAGCGTCGTCTTGCCGTGGTCTATGTGGCCGATCATCCCGATGTTTACCGTGGCCTGCGTTGCACCACCTGTAATCCTATAGCTTGGGGGTAAAAGAAGATTAGGATGCCTTCTTTTCTTCCTTTGGTGGGAAGATTTGATCCAGAGGCTTTTCTCCTTTTTTCACAACCTTTGTGTTTATCTGAACTATCGCATCAGAAATCTGAGCTCCACGAACCCTCTTCCTTCTCCTCTCTCCCTTCCTTCTTGGCCTGAACCCCGGGCCGGATGCAAGGACTATGCTCGTCCTTCCTGTTCCAGAGATGTCTTTTCTCATCGGGAAGCCGTCCTTATCGCTGCCCCCAGTTATCTGGAGTTCATAACCACTCAGGCCGAGAATCACCCCATCGAACTTATCGCCAATCTTCAGCCCGATGAGCCTTCTCGCCTCTGGGTCTTTTACCTCCGTTTGATAGCTCCTCCCCGTTTCCGGGTCTGAGATGACGATCTTAAACGGCATGGTTTCCCAGCCATTTATTTTCCCTTGGGGATAAAAAACCGGTGCTTGCTGGAGCTACTGAAAACTTCAAGGGTACGGCGCATGCAGGACAGCAGAAAATAGCTGGTGAATGAAAGCGAAATACATTCACCCGGAATTTCATCTCAGTTTTAGAAAAAGTATAACTAGGGCTAGTTTTCACATATTTTATGAAAAGTCGTCTATGGAGAATTCTTAACATATAGTTTAATTTTAGTAAGGAAAAAATTAAACTCGAGTTTAATTTTAGTAAGGTTTAAAAGATCCGCCACCTAGAATTAACCGTGTACATAGTAAGGGAAATCACCGAAAAATTCAGAGCGGTTGAGAAGGTTTACAACCTTATTGCTGTTGTTGGCGCTAGGCAGTCCGGCAAAACAACATTTCTGAAGGAGCAGATGAAAAATGTGCGCTCGTCCTACGTGCTGTTTGACGATCCCGACGCCAGAAGCCTTTTTGAAGAAGATGTGAAGAAGTTCGAAAAGCAGTATGTGGAGGGATACGATGTAACAGTGCTTGACGAGGTGCAGCAGTGCAAGGACGCGGGAAGGAAGCTCAAGTACCTCGCAGACACCGGCAGAAGGGTGTGGATGACCTCCTCCTCGGAAATCATACTGGGGAAAGAGATACTCTCGCACCTCGTTGGCAGAGTTTCCATCATCCGACTCTATCCCTTCTCCCTCCCGGAGTTCTTGATCGCCAAGGGACAAAAAGAGATCACGCAACCGATCTTGGAGCGAAGTATTTGGGAACACATAACCTATGGTGGATACCCAAAGGTTGTGCTCACGGACGATGTGGAGATGAAGAAAACCATCTTGAAAGACCTCTACGAGACCATGATCTTGAAAGACGTGGCCCAGACCTTCTCGATAGAAGACATCCGCAACCTGGAAGAATTCGTCAAATATCTCTCTGCTGGCGTTGGGGGGGCCCTATCTTACGAGAGGATTTCAGGGGCATTGAAAATTGCCTTCCAAACCGTTAAGAAGTATCTCAATGCGATGGAAAAGAGCTATCTAATAGCGCTTGTGCCACCCTTCTTCAGAAACAAACATAAAGAGATTACAAAACAGCCAAAGGTTTACTTTATCGACACTGGGCTGAAAAACGCGGTAGCCAACAGCTTCGGGGAGCCAGACGGACGCACTTTCGAGAACTATGTCTTTACGGAGCTCTTGAAGCTCGGGTTTATGCCGAAATACTGGAGAACGAAGGCAAAGGCAGAGGTCGACTTCATAATCGAAAAAGATGGCTGGATAATACCTGTGGAAGCGAAGCTGACGGCCGGGCCTGGCAAGATAGAAAAAAGCCTGCGCTCTTTCATAGAGTCCTACAAACCGAAAATAGCACTTGTCGTTACATACAAGGGGGAAAAGGGCGAGATGGACATCGGCGGGTGCAAAGTGCTCTTTACAGATGTGCTGGAGATGAGAAAATATCTGGTAGGCGGACAGAATCGATGAACTAATCAGCAATTCATCCAGATTTGACTAAAACCCCATCTCCACCCAATTTTAGTCATTAGGTCCTCCAGCTCCAAAGCTTTCAATAGCCTCGAACACGCCGTGTTTGCTCAGAAATGAACTCCTTAGTGGAGTTCGCTCGCGTAGACTTGAGAGTTCAAGCATAAGATCCGCCACGCCCACCTTGCTGTTGATCTCAGCTTTCTTCAGGGCTCTGAGGACGAGGTAGTACCCAGGAAGGCCCAGGAATGAGGCAAAGACGTAACCTCTAAAACCTCCTCCCTCACGTGGGGAGGTGTCGATGTCAATAAAGTTCTGAAAAACATGGCACACCTTTTCAATTTCCTCTCTTCCCTTTCCGGAGTTCGTAGACCTACTATCAACAGATCGACCAACAGTCAGTCAAAATCCGGGGTATGGGCTTCCTTGGATTTTGACCAGCAAGTTGCTATCCTTTGCTGACTGCTTCATTCACCGTTTCGCTTTCTACTGGTCAGAAGCTCTAAGAAGACTGTTTCAAAAAGTGTTCATCACCCACAGTTCTGGATATCTCACTTCTCCCAGAATCTCCTTGTTCTTGCATAGAGAAGTTCCGCCTTCAAAATCTCCCGCAGAAGCTCCTCCTCGCTCCCGTAGCTCCTTCTCAGAATTCTGGCGGCAGTTCTCGGCCCAACCCCGCGGCCCGCCAAAACCATCAGCGCTTTCCTGCCAAATCCCTGAACGAGAGATGCCCCGAGAGAATATCTTTCGACCTCCTTTTTCTCATCCCTCGAAAGCTTTTCCCCCCGCGCATATTTTTTCAAGAGAGCTTCCGCCCTCCTCACATCCCCAAAGATTCCGGTCATCAGCGTTGCCCCGCAGTTTTTGCAAACAGGCTTCTCTGGAAGGCGGCCCACCCTGGTCGCCGGGGCACTCCTGCTGCAGTTCATGCAGAAGAGAGTCACCCCAGTCCTCTCCAGCCTCGCCTTCACCGCCTTGAGAATTTCCCTCTCGGCTCTCTTGGGGAGAATCACCTCGCCGCCGAGAAATTCGTTGAGGATTGGAATTGCGAGAACAGACGGCTCCTCGCGGGTTACCTCCTCCACAGCAATCCTCCCCTCCCTCATCCCAGAAGCAACCTCCTCGGCTCTCTTCACATCCAGCTTCTCAACCGCCGTCTCCTTTAGGGCCTCTTCAAACACCGGGGTTTCAGAGAAAGATTCCACAAGCCATTTCACCCTCATCTTCCCAAGCTTTGCATCTCTCTTTATCGCCCCAAACCTCTTCCCTACATTTATAAGCCGCCAGTGAAACATGGGCGCACCTCTCAAAACTCTCTCAACGATGGGGCGGATGTGCTCGGGGCGAAGGGATTTCATTATCTCAACAGTGATTTCGCCAAGCCGCTCATCGGGATGAATAAACGCAATCCTGTACGGATCCACCTTTATCCTCACCCCCTCCCCCAGGCGGGCTGTGATCAGCCCTCCAATCGCCAGACCGAGTGTTTGATTAACGAGGCTGCCGAAGGAAGCGTGAACAACAACAGAGCCCTCAATTACTTCCACAACAACCCTCCTCGCTGTGGGAACCGGAAATTCCTCTTCCACCAGCGCGGAGACCTGATCTAAAATCCACTCGCCGGCGGCCTCTGAAACAGGGTATCTCTCCATCAACCGCGCCACCATTTCTTTCCTTTCTCTTCCACTTTTCAGCAACCCCCAGACCATCTCCCTCACCTCCCCAACCTCCTGAGCGACCTCAAAGGGAACTGGGATGAGCTCTCCCTCCCAGACAGGAATGGCACCCAAAGGATCACCGTGAGGCTCGACTGAAACCACGAGCCTCTCATGGTCTACTTCCACAACCCTCCAGGTCTCCCCCCTGCAGATGAAAGTCGCCCCCTCCCAAACAAACTCCGCCACAAACTCCTCATCAAGCTTGGCTATTTTCTTTCCAGAGGCGACATCTCTTACATCGTACCGCCTAACATCAGGGATTACCGAGAGGTTTGAGAAATAATACGCATAGCTCTTTTTTCTCGCCTTGAATTTTCCGCCGTCAAAAGACACGAGACCGAGGCCCGCCAGATAGCGGAGGACTCTCTCCAGCTGCTCCTTCTCCATGTTCCTGTATGGGTAGGCCCTCCTGATGATTGAAAGGGCATCACCCACCTCCACTGTCCCCAAATCAAGCGAGAACCCAACGAGCTGATGAGCGAGAACATCCAGCGAAAGTTCATAGGGGGTAGGGCGCTCCAGCTCCCCGGCCATTGCCCGCCTCGAAATCACGGCTGCCTCACAGGCATCGTCCGGCGATATCGCCAGAATGGTTCCTCGAGAAGGAACCCCGAGCCTGTGACCTGAGCGACCGACCCTTTGAACGAGCCTGATGGCCTGCCTTGGAGAGGAGTACTGGATGACCGAGGAAATGAAGCCAATGTCAATCCCGAGCTCCATAGAAGATGTACAGATGAGAGATTTGAGCTCCCCCTTCCTGAATTTTCTCTCGGCCTCCATCCTAGTCTCGGCGGCCAGCGAGCCGTGATGGACAGCAACCTTCCCTGAAAGCCCAAGCTGCATGAGCTTTGACCCAATGAATTCTGCGCTTTCCCTTGTGTTTGTGAAAAGAAGGGCGGAGCCACCCACGAGCATCTCTTGGAGCATCCTGAGCCTCGCAGCAACCATTGGATCAATCATCAACTCCTCTGCAACCTCTGCGTCGGCGGCCACCGGCACCGGGACCTCTACCCTCACCCTGAGCTCCTTCTCCGCCTTAACTTCAAGAACCTCCACCTCCTCTCCCCCGCCTATGAATTTCCCAGCCTCATCCGGTGAGCCGACCGTCGCCGAAAGCCCTATCCTCTGGAAGTTGCCGGCAAGAGTCCGCAGCCTCTCCAGAGCCACTGCCAGCTGGACCCCCCTCTTGTCATCCATCAGCTCGTGGACCTCATCGACTATCACCCATCTGACCCCTTGAAGATGCCTCCTCATGAGCTTCCCAGGAAGGATAGCCTGAAGAGTCTCAGGGGTTGTGATCAGCATGTGGGGGGATTCTTTTGCCTGCTTCTGCCGCTCGGGTGAGGGAGTGTCCCCGTGCCTCACGGTTATTCTCATCCCGAGCTTCTGGCCCCAGCTTTCAAGCCTCGCTAGGAGATCCCTGTTGAGAGCCCTGAGGGGGGCGATGTAGAGAATTTTTATCCCCTCCGGCTGCTGAAGGCTCAAGAAGGATGTGAAGAGGGGCAGAAGGGCTGCCTCCGTCTTCCCGGAGCCTGTGGGCGCGATGAGAAGGATGTTTTTCCCTGAAAGGATTTTTGGGATGGCGATTTCTTGAGGGGGGGTTGGTGTGGTTATTCCAATTTCCCTTGCCACTTCCCTCACCTCTGGAGCCAGGAGGTCAAAGACAGAACTCACGCATCTCCTTTGAAGCGCTGGGGTAAATGGTTTTTGAACCCTTTTCGTGGCAGGCGCTTTCAGAAAACCGCTGCCGAGACCCTAAGCTCTTGGAAATGCCTGCGCTACAAAAACAGAAATGCCCCGGGTGCCCCCCAACCAAATATTATCGCGGCCCCTAGTTTCCCCTTTCCTGGTGATTCTCAAAAATAACATTACTCATTGCGGCAAAAGTCCGAGTCAAAAAGATTAAATATCTTTTGATATATATTATAATGTCACGAATTTGGGAGGTTCTGATATAAATGAAAAGGAGCATCCTTTTGCGCAAACTGCACATGGAAGGAGTGGAGTTTGCAACATCGGAGGAAATAAAAAAGCACTGCCAAATCCTTGGTCTCAACTACGACACGATAATAAGGTCTCTCCTCTCCCGAGGTCACCTCCTGAGGGTGTTTAGGGGCGTGTTTTATGTCAAGTCCTCAGAAGAGATCGAGTTAGCAACAGTAAAGCACTCACCTTTAGAACTCGTCGCAAGGGGGCTCGAACTTAAAGGAGTCAGGAACTGGTACTTTGGCCTCCACACAGCCCTGAAGCTCAACAATCTCACCCACGAGCACTTCGCTGTCGATGAAGTAATCAACGATAAAATATTTCGAGCTAGGCCGATAACCATAGCAGGGCACGAATTCAGGTTTATCAAAGTAAAACCATCCCTACTATCATTTGGGATAGTTAAGGAGAAGCTAAGGTATTCTGACCCCGAGAAGACTATCCTTGATTTTATCTATCTCTGGCGCTACAACGGCGTGCCAGATGAGAAGATAATCATGGACATCTCGGAGTGGGCGAGGGGACTCTCTAATAGTAAGATGAGAAGTTACCTCAAGTGGTATCCAACAACCGTGAAGAGGATAGCTGAGAAGGTGATGAGGTGAGGGGAAGATTTGCAGCCGGGTTGGGTAGGGCTCTGAACATCAGCAGAGTTGATCTCGTTGAAAAGGATATCATCCTACACCAGATACTGCTCGATCTCTCCAGGAATGAATTCTTCAAGAGAAATTTTCTTCTTAAAGGAGGATCCTGCCTGATTAAGCATTACCTGGGCTATTACCGGTTTTCGGAGGATGTAGATTTCACCTGGGCGGATCAAAGAGTATTCCAGGGAAAGTCGGGTAAGAAAATCAGAAAACTTCTTTCCGAGTTAATCAGCGAAATCGGCAAAATCTTCGAGGGGATCGCAAAATCAAGGGGGCTGGACTTCAGATGTGCAAAGAACAACAGAAAGTACGTGGAGCTTGTTGGGAGTGGCCGAATCCTCACATTCAAGATATGGTATAATTCAGACATCCTCGGGAGAAAATCATTCATCAAGGTGCAGGTGAACTTCGTGGATAACCTATACTTCAATCCAGTAGAGGGCGAACTTCACAACCTGCTGTTATTGAAAACAATTGATGAAAAAGAGATGAAATTTCTTTACCCGGATTTTTACGAGGAATACTCCATCCCAGTCACCCTCCGCATGTATGACATCAGAGAAATCATATGTGAGAAAATAAGGTCGATCCTCACGAGGCGAGGCGTGAAAGCAAGGGATTTCGTGGACGTTTACATGATTTTCAAGAAAAAAAGGATCGACCCTCGCGAACTAGACGAGGAGATTGTTGGGAAGATACGGTTGATGCTGGGCCTGTACAAGAGGTTCAGAGAGAATTTGCTTGCAACAAGAAGGTTACTTGCATCTCACAAGTTGTTCAGTTGGGGGAGTGAGAGAGAGCTGTTGCTGACCGAGATAGATGAAAAAGATTTTTACACATTTGTTTCCACGCTTAGCAAGTTTCTTGGGGAGATAATCAATAAAATAGAAACTGGTGAGGAGCAAGGCGATTCTTCCCGCTAACGATTCTTTAGCCGCTCAACCCACCTCATCTCATTTCACCCAAAGGAGACATTTCTGGAAGTTTTTATGAAGCTGAAAACCTTTCAAAAGGCATTTTACACCGCCGCGGGAAAATCTTCATGATGAACCTCCTCGCCCTCTGCAGCGGTGGGAAGGACTCCACATATGCTCTCTGGCTGGCGTTAAAAGCTGGCCACCGAGTGAAAAAAATCATTGCCGTCCTCCCAACCGAAGACTCACTCATGTATCACTATCCCAACGCCCATCTAGCAGAGCTGCTGGAGAAATGCACCGGGATTCCCGTGATCGCGGTGACGGCAAAAAAAGGGGAAAAGGAGGAGATGGATGTTTTAAAGATGGTCCTGAACCAGCAAGCAACGGAAGGAATAATCAGCGGTGCGATCGCCTCCAATTACCAGAAGAGGAGGCTGGATGCCATCTGCAGAGAGCTGGGGCTCGAGCATTTTGCACCCCTTTGGGGAAGAGACCCGGCGGAATTGCTAACGGAAGTTCTTGCAGCAGGGTTTGAAATAATGGTTGTAGGGGTTGCGGCGGAGGGTCTGGGAGAGGAGTGGCTGGGGAGGAGGCTGGATAAAGAAGCAGCGGAAGAGATGCTGAAGCTGAGTAAAAAACATGGGATAAATCCCTGCGGGGAGGGGGGAGAGTATGAGACGCTGGTTACCGATGCCCCCTTTTTTGTAAGGAGGATAGTTGTTAAAGAGGGCGAGAAGGTGTGGAAGGGAACTCACGGCATCTATCTCATCAAAAGAGTCGAACTGGAGGAGAAAGGATGACAACTGCCCTGGTCTATTCACCGAAATACTTGGAGCACAGGCCGGGATGGGGGCACCCTGAGCGCCCGGAGAGGCTTGAGAAGGCTGTGGCAGCTTTGAAAGAGGAAGGGCTGTGGGGGACTGAGGAAAATTTTGTTGTCGAGCCATATCCAGCTAGGATTCAGGACATAGAGCTCGTTCATACAAAAGACTACATCTCACTAGTGGAGAAGCTGAGCAGAAGCGAGATGCCCATCGACGGTGACACCCCGACCGCGAAAAACACCTTTGAACTCGCCCTTCTATCGGCTGGAGGAGCAATCCTGGCGGGAGAGATGGTGATGGAGGAAAAGGTGAGCGGTTCATTCGCCCTCATCAGGCCACCAGGACATCATGCATTTTCAGATCGAGGGGGAGGTTTCTGCTACTTCAACAACATGGGGGTGATGGTAAGAGCTCTTCAGAGAGATCTTGGAGTGAAGAAGGTTTTTGTCCTGGACATAGATGCTCACCACGGGAATGGGACGCAGGATATTTTTTATGAAGATCCAAGCGTCCTCTACATGTCATTCCACCAGCATCCCCACACCTTATACCCCGGGAGCGGGTTCCCCGAGGAGATTGGAAGTGGAAAGGGGGAGGGATTTACCGTGAATGTCCCGATGGCGCCGGGGAGTGGGGATGGGGAGTATGCGGCGGCGGTAGAGGAAATCTTCGTGCCAATCTGCAGGCAGTTCCACCCCGAGATGATTGCTGTTTCGGCGGGTTTTGACGCCCACAGAGATGATCCCCTCACGGGACTTGAACTCTCGAGCTCCGGTTATGGGTGGATTGCCCAAAGAATCGTGGAGACAGCAAAGGAACTGTGCGGTGGAAGGGCTGTTTTTCTGCTAGAAGGTGGCTACAATCTACAGGCTGTGGCTGAGTGTGTTGTGAATGTTGTTAAAGCGCTTAACGGCGGAAGATTTCCACCACCTGAAAAAAAGCGGTTGAAGGTCTTGCAGGACCTGAGAGAGGCTCTCGGAAAGTGGTGGAAGTTTTAGAGGAGGCGGGTCAGGCCCATCACTTCCACGCCGCCCACTCCAGGAATGCTTGCGAGTTCTTTTTCAATTGGCTCTGTCCCCCCCGCAGCATCTTCAACAACTGCCAGAACCTTCAGGGCTTCTAGTCCAAATGCTATGGGCTCTCTGACGACTGAATGAATCCCCGGCTTTTCCCTGATTGCCGCCTCAAGTTTTGAGAGATCTACCTCCACGCTCTCCGGCATCACCCTGAGAATCACAGCAACCTCGGCCATCCCCCCACCTCAAGGACCGATGAACCCGCACTTTGGACACTGGTAGGTGTTGGCCAGCTTTCTGCAGTGAAAACATCGCCAGATTTCCACCTCTCCGCATGAGGGGCAGGGGAATTTCACCGCTATATCTCCCGGCGCGATTTCCCTGTTGCAGGATGTGCAGATTGGCATCATTTCTCCTGATGCCGGGGGAATTTAACCCTATCGTGGGGGCGGTGGGGGAGGATGAAAGGAGAACTTGCCAAACATGAAGTTTTATTAACAATGTATAATTTCTGTCAACCGTCTGAATCAATCAATCGGATTTCGGCAAAACTTGCTTCCGCTAGGTTTATAACCCAACAAAAGAAAATCCTGTGAAAACATGGAATTCAAGATTTTTTGGAGGGTAAAGCGATGAAGAAAAAGCAAGAGGCAATTACAGAAGCAAACATCGAACGTCTGCTTAATGAATTGGCTAGGGTCGTAAACATGGAGGAAAAAATTTCCAGTCTCGCCACAGAAACTTCTTTTGTTTTTGTGCAGGAAGAATCCATTAAACGGAAATTGTATCTGATTTTGAGAGAATCCAGTGATCATGCTTTCGCGTTGCTAAGTGCTGTTGATGGACTCGCAAAACTAAAGAACGAATACAAGGAGCGTTTCCTCATGGTCCCCCCGTTCATTGTTGGTGGGAAATCTGAACTCGAAGTTTTGGAGAATAATCGAAGAGCAGTGAAATCCGTTGCAATTGTTTATGAAGCGATATTGGACTTGTTGATAACGTTAAGTAGTCAAAAAGTAATAAATAAAAAAGGCGTGAAAATTAATATCAAACGTTTACAACAGGTTGTGGAAGAAATTTTAAAAGCGAAAAAGAGGCAAGAAGTAGCCATCGAAGGAATTATATCATACCTCACTGACGCATGTCTTGTCTCACCAAGAGATAAAAGATAGAAACAACCAACTCGTCGCAGATGAAGCGGGTTTTATTCGCGCGCCCGTCCAGCCTCAGCAAGATTGGCGAGGCGGCTTTTCTCTTTCGTGCGGACGCCAAGTTTCTACTATCCCTACTACAGCAATTTCAGGTTTTAGCCCGCCACCCTACAATCTCCTTATTCTGGCTTTTGTTATTCTGCAATTAAGCGCATTTTTCAAAACGACTACCCATATACTACTTTACGGTGCCTGACGGTTACGAACACCACCGTTCGCTTTTCATCTGAAATCTGGTAGACGATGCGATAATCTCCAACACGAGCTGAGTAGAGCCCCTTGAGTCTCCCTCTCAGCGGTTTGCCAGTCCGCGGATTTTCAGAAATTTGAGCGACTTCACCACTCTTTCTTGGATTTCCCTGTTTAGGTCGGAGAAATCACGGTCGAATCGCTTGGATAAAACGATTGAATACATGGCTTATCTGTACCCATGCTTTTTTAGGAATTCTTCAAACGAGAGCAAGTTCCCCGCTCTGATATCATTTAAACCTTCCTCGATTGCTTTTAGCGTCTCCTCGTCGGCGAGGATTTCGAGAGTTTCGACTGCACCGTCTACTTCATCACCAATTCGCTCGAGCACGTCGATTAAGATTTTTGCCACCTCTGGCTCGGCTACTCCCATCTGACCTACCGAGTAAATTTTAGTATCCGCACTATATAACTTCTGTCAACCGTCTAGATCTATCTCTCAATCGGATTTCGGCCGAACTTTTTGGCTTCTGTTAGGCTTATAACCCCAAAAAAAGGAAGTCCGAGGCGCGAATGTGTTTGGAAAGAAAAAAGTCAAACGGAGAATATTGACGGTTGAAAGTGACATAAGACGAGCCAGAGGGCTTACTATAGAACTAAATCTTGGAACGGAGGTAGAGGTCGGTTTGGACAACGCTCGGGCTGAACTAACAGACTTGCTTGCTGGTAAAAATTAGGGTTCAAAATAAAGTCAAGGGCACATATAAATGGCATTCTCAGCAGGTTGGAAGACGCAACAAAGTTACTGCTACAATCAATAGAAAAGGAAGATAAAAAGAGAATAACAACTCAAATCAGTTTAGTGAGAACAGCGATCGGAGACCTCAGAACTCAGACGCTAATTGGGGAAGAGGTAAATGAGAGCGGGCATACTGATTGGTGGAATTGTTCTGTTGGTTATTGGCGTGTATCTTTTCCTCACCGCTCAGCAAACAATAGTGAGTGGATTTGGATACAGTGTAGCCCAAACCAATTCAACTCAACAGACATTTGGAGGAGCACTCGCCGTTATTGGATTGATAGTAACAGTTGTTGGAGCGGCGGCTGAAGGCGACTAAAAAATCAGGTTTCAGGACACGTCCTATAACCTTTTAATTTTTGAAAATGATGATGGGACGATTGAGATGATCCCGGAGGGCTTTGAGGAATACAAAAGCAGGGAGTTCTGCAGGGATGTCAAGTGCCCCGTACAGCTTCTTCTAGATAAAAAGGAAAAGGGCTCTCAGGAGTATGAGGAAATAAGGGAAATCTGCAGGGCCGGGTGCCTCCACACAACAAGGGAATTCCACTACTGGCTCATCGACCATGGGTATTTAATCCTGAGGCCCAAGAATAGAGTGTGAAAATATGGAGTGGGGGATGAAAAACAGACTTTCCCGCCTGATACAGAAAGACGGGAGGGCGATGTTTCTCCCAATAGACCACGGTTACTTCCAGGGACCAACGACAAAACTTGAGGAGCCGGGAAAAACCGTGAAGCCTCTTCTGCCCTATGTCGATGCCATCATGCTCACCAGAGGAATCTTAAGAAACTGCATTGATCCAACAGAAACCAAGCCGGTAATCCTGAGAGTTTCCGGGGGAACCAGCATGGCGAGGAGGGATGAGCTTGATCAAGAAGGATTGATAACATCTGTGAAAGAGGCTGTGAGGCTGAATGCTTGCGCGGTTTCAATGTCCATCTTTGTCGGGGCACCGGGAGAGCACCAAACGTTGCTGAACCTTGCGCGGCTGGTCGATGAATGTGAGGATTATGGGATTCCGACGATGGCCGTGACGGCAGTTGGAGCGGAGCTGGAGAAGAGAGATGCTAGATATCTCGCCTTGGCCTGCAGGATTGCCGCCGAGCTCGGGGCCCGAGTTGTGAAAACATATTATTGCGAGGAAGGGTTTGAGAAGGTTGTGAGGGGGTGCCCTGTGCCGATAGTCATCGCTGGGGGACCAAAGGTTGACTCTGAGATGGAGGTCTTCAACTGGATCTACGATGCTCTGCAGAAGGGGGCGATAGGGGTCAACCTTGGAAGGAACATCTGGCAGCATGATTATCCCGTGGCAATGGCAAAAGCTATCAGAGCAATCATTCATGAAAATGCAACACCGAAGGAGGCCCAGCAGATTTTTGAGGAAAACAAGAGATAAGGGCAAAACTCTCATCGGCTAAACCTTCTCCCGGTCGCCATCCTGCTCCCAACATTCTCTGGATTTTAGAAAATCCAGGTAAAACTTTTATCCGCAGAGGCTTGAAAGAAGCTGGAGCCATGGCGATAATGGAGATTTCAGTTGTGCCTGTCGGAACTGGGAGCACATCCATAAGCGATTTTGTGGTGGAGGCTTTGAAGATCCTGCGAAGGAGAAGGCTTAGATATCGGCTCACACCCATGGGAACGATAGTCGAGGGGGGGCTCGATGAACTCCTTTCACTCGTTCGGGAGGTTCATGAAGCGGTGATATCTGCCGGAGCAAAGAGGCTCGTGACGTGCATAAAAATTGACGACAGGCGGGACAAAGAAGTAAAAATGGAGGAAAAAGTAAAATCTGTGGAGCGAAAACTGAAGGGTTGATCGGAATGGGTGAGTGTATCTTCTGCAAGATTGCGCGGGGAGAGATAAAAGCCGAGAAAATATATGAAACCCCCTTTGCTGTGGCCTTCTTAGATATAAATCCTAGAGCTCCGGCCCACACCTTGGTGATCCCGAAGATGCATGTGGAGACGGTGGCGGAGCTGGACGACGAGCTGGCCGGAGAGGTTTTTAAAGCTGTGAGGGGGACTGTTGAGCTGCTCAAAAAGGCAATTTCCCCAGATGCCTTTACGATCGGGGTAAACGATGGCAAGGCCTCCGGTCAAGAAATTCCCCATCTTCACTTCAACATCTTCCCCAGATTTTTCGGGGATGGGGGAAAGCCGGTTCACGCGGTTGTTAACAATCCTCCAAAAGAAACAATTTCTGAAATGGGAGAAAAGATAAGGGGGGCTGCGGGGAGATGAGCGAGCTTCTCTCCATCCTCCTCGCCACGATTGCTGTCAGCCTCATATCTTTTGTGGGGGCCGGGACCCTTCTCCTCTCTGAAAAAGTATTGAAAAAGATCCTTCTCATCCTCGTGGGCTTTGCTGCCGGAACTCTAATCGGGGGGGCTTTTCTCCACCTTCTTCCAGAGTCGATCGAGCTTGGAAGGGAAATTGGAATCTTTACGGTTTTTTCAACCGCACTCGTCGGATTCATCCTCTTCTTCATCTTGGAAAAAATCCTCTGGCGGCATTGCCATGAAAGGGCGTGCCCAATCCATGTTTTCGCCTACCTCAACCTGCTTGGAGATGGTATCCACAATTTCGTCGACGGGGTGATAATCGCTGCAGGATTTCTCGTTAGCCCCTGGCTTGGTCTCATCACCACTCTCGCCGTTGCCGCCCACGAGGTTCCCCAGGAACTTGGGGACTTCGGGGTCCTAGTTTACGGTGGGCTCAAACCGAGAAGGGCTCTTTTCCTGAATTTTGTGACGGCGCTTACGGCGGTGGTTGGAGGAGCTGGAGGCTACTATATCCTTCCTCTCTTCGAAAATGCGAAGATTTTCCTCCTGCCGTTCGCCGCCGGTGGCTTCCTCTACATCGCCGCCTCTGATCTCATCCCTGAACTTCATAAGGAAGGAGGGAGAGTCCGCCCGCTGATATCTTTTGTCTCATTCATGCTGGGCATCATCCTCATGTGGAGTTTGCGGTTACTTTTTGAAACTCACTGATGTGCAACAATAATCACAACCCCCACCAGTTTTCAGAGGTAAAAACGGTCGGTGTTGGAAAACAATTAAACTAGAGGCATTTCTCATGAACTTCAGAAACATGTGTTCCTAATGTTTATTTGATGCCAAAAAGATGCAGTTAAAGGTGAAAGAGTGGAAATTGAAAAACTCAGAGAGATGATGAAAAAGTATGCGGAGGCTAAGGGGTACAAACTAAACCCTGACGAAACTGTAACCACAACCATCCTGAAAGGACTGCTTGAAAATGAGAAAAAATATGGCTACCGCTACTGCCCTTGTAGAGTTGTGGAGGGGGACAGAGCAAAAGATGCACCAAAAATCTGTCCCTGCAAATGGCACAAAGAAGAGATCGAGCGGATGGGCCACTGCCACTGTGGACTTTTTGTGAGGGGTTGAAATGGACGAGATCGAGGAGATAAAGAGGAGAAAAATGGAAGAAATGATGAAGAGAAAGCTTGGACCGGGGCACCCCATTGATTTAACCGATGAAAATTTTGAAAGGGTAGTGCTCGAGACTCCCCGGCTTGTGGTGGATTTCTGGGCTGAGTGGTGCATGCCATGCAAGGTGATGGGACCCATAGTCGAGGAGCTGGCGCAGATGTTCAAGGGAGCAGTCCTTTTCGGAAAAATAAACATTGACGAAAATCCAATGACGGCAAGAAAATATGGGATAACCGCCATCCCAACCCTCCTTTTCTTCCGTGATGGAAAATTGGTGGATACCACTGTCGGGGTGCTGCCAAGGGAAACTCTGATAGCTAAGGTAAAAGCACTGAGCTAGGAAACCCTCCCCAAAGAGATGGCAGCTGCAAGGCGCATCATCTCCGCATTCGAGCGGGCAATAATTGCACCGGCCTTCTTCAAGATTTTTTCCTGGAGCGAGAGATTTTGCGGGTCTTTTTTTGTCCCAATCAACCTGACGACGACTGAGACATGCCTGCCATCCCTCTCAGCTATCTCTTCCACCTCTTCAATTACCCCCGCCGCTTCCTTCGCGGGGTTCGGGTGGGCGTTGTTTCCTAGGCCCAAGTTAACCCCGATCACTGCTGTTTCCCAGTCCTTCGCTTCCACCAGCATTCTCCTGCAGACCGGCGTTGGATCTAGAAGTGGATCTCTCTCGCTGAGCTCCCTTGCAGTGATGTCTATGCAAGCGTTGCCGTGACTGGAGAAAAGATCTGGGAGTCTTTCACGTGGTGTCAGGGGGACATTTGAGTAGACGGTACCGGTAAATCTCTTGAGGACGATTTGCCCCTCCATACACAGCATCTTTCCCAGAAAAATTCCTCTGATTTCATTCTGATCATATCCAAACTTTTCTCTCTCCTTCCTAGCGATCGCCAGAAGCGCATCCTTGGAAAAAATTCTAATGTTTTCAACCCCTGCTTTTACCAACGCCACCATTGCCGCCTCTTCTAAAGTTTTCGCAAATGAAATGTTTTTCACCGGCTTTTTTGGTTCCTTCCCTAAAAAACATAAAATGCTCGGCTTCCCTGTTTTTGCCGCCGCCTTGAGCAAAATTTTTTCTGCGGTCATTGTTGGTGGAGGGGTTACAACGAGGATTATCTCGGTTTGTTGATCATTTGCCAAAAAATTCAGGGCGGAGAGGGAAGCTGCGCAGCCAACCGCCTGTGAGGTGTCCCTTCCCCCAACGTGAAGGGCGTGGGAAATCCCGGCATTCTCGAGCAGACATGCGAGTTCCCTGAGCCCTCCAGCAGATGTTGAGATAATGCCTATCTCCCCCCTTCTAACAGAGTTCCAGATTCCAAATCCCTGGCCGCCGACAATTGAAGATTTACAACCTGGACCGAGGAAGAGAACCCCCCGTTTTAATGCCAGTTGCTTCAAAACTGCCTCCTCTTCTATCGACAGGGATTCTGGGGGAACAACAACACTTTTGCCAGCACTTAACGCAGCCTCTATTTTTTCCACCGCCTCTGCCGACGATCCAGAGATTTCAACTATCTCCATCTATCTCAACTGCTCCCGGCGCCATATTTCTCTTTTCAATCATCTGACTTCAGCCAACTTGACCATCCTGATTTTTTATTTTGGGGTGAATTAGCAGTGATGGACACCGTTATTCTCAGATATGATGAGATTGCCCTCAAGAGCCCCCCGGTCAGAAGGAGGTTCGAGGATATCCTGAAGAAGAATGTAGTGAAAATGCTGGGGAAAAGGAGAGCCAAAATTACAAAGGAAGGGGGAAGATTTTTCATAAAAATCGATGAGCCGGCAAAAATCGCAAAGCTTCTCTCAAACATCCCTGGAGTTTCATCGACCAGTCCTGCGAGGAGCGTCGAGGCGGGGATGGAGGAAATTGTTGCCGCGGCCGTGGAACTGGCAGAAAAAATCCTTTCGCCGAAGGAAACCTTTGCCGTGAGAACGACGCGCCATGGAAAACATCCGTTTAGTAGCAATGATATCAATCGCGCGGCTGGAAGCAAAATTCTATCTACAGTTATTGGCGCAAAGGTAGACTTGGACAACCCCGATCATGAAATTTTCATTGAAATCAGGGGGGACCGAGCATATATCTTCAGTGAACATATCCGTGGCATCGGTGGGCTTCCCGTGGGCTCGCAGGGGAAAGTGATTGTGATTTCTGAAGATGGGGAAATCGAGAGTGCGGTTTTAATGCTCAAGAGAGGATGTGAGGTTGCTCTTCTATCGGGCGGCCACAAGCGCCCTAAGGTTCTGACAGCAGCCAAAAGACTTCTCAAACACCATCACAGGATTGAGCTCTTTCTCGCTCCAAAGATCTCTCTGAAAGCTGACCCCTCTCTAAGGTTCTACCTCGAGAAGGTCTTCATGAGGAAGGTCGCCAGCCTTCTTGCCGAAGAAATAGGGGCAGGGGCGATAGTTTCCGGGGAGACTATCGAGGACATCTCCAGAATTGGCCTGCGGGGATTGAAACTCATCGATTCGGTGGCATCTTTGGAGGTCTTTTATCCCCTTCTCCTTGAAGAGCCGGGAAAAATAGATGTGGACCAGAACCTCTACAATGCTTTGGAGAAGGCAATCAAAAAACTTTCAGTACCGCCTGATATCATGTCTAAATTGAAAAAGATTGTTCTGGAGGCTGAAGAATGAACCTTATGGTTGAAAAATCTGAGCTGTCTGATTCTCTCGTGGCTTTCCCTTCAAAGTTTTTTACTCAGATTGCTTGCGCAGCCGCCATCGTCTCTGGGAAGAAAAATGTGATAAAAGACCCGCTGGCTTCTAAGGAAACCTTCCTCATGCTCAAAATTGCGGAGGGTCTGGGTGGGGAGGCGAGGAGGGGCGGTGGGAAGTGGGTTATCTTTTCTCCCCAGGAAATTCGGCCGGCAAGCGGCAGCGTAAATGTGAAAAATTCTGGGTCTGCTGCTGCGCTTCTCGCCGGTCTTCTCTCGGCAGCAAAAAATCCCATTTTGCTTACCGGAGGGCAGAGCCTGTGCGCCCGCCCAATGGCTCCGCTGCTGAAATCTCTCCAGGCGCTGGGAGTGGATATCCATTCGGTGAAAGAGAGCGACGCCCCTCCTTTCATAATCTTCAACAGTGCCCCCGCCGGTGGGGTGGTTAAACTTTCGAGGTGGGAGTCGAGATATTTTGGGGCTCTGGCGCTGGTTTCTCCGCTGACTTCCAAGGGTGCGAAAATTTACGTTCCATCTAGTGCCAGCCTGCTGAAACCGACCTTGAATTTTATTAAAGCTGCCGGCATAAAACCGAGGAAATTTAGGGGCGGAGTGGAAATTCCCCCAAGAGACTACCGGCCATTCACCTATGAGGTCCCTCAAGACATTTCTTTCACGGCGCCTTTTTTTATCTCCCAGGTGCTCAGCGGAAAAGAGGTCAAAATAAAGGGAAAGATCCAATTGCCGAGAGATCACATCTTCCTCTCGCTGCTCAAAAAATTTGGAATTGGGTGGGAGCTGAAAAAATATGGGGTGAGGATATGGAGAGAGAGACTAAGAGGAGCAAAAGTGGACATTTCAGAGGTTCCGGAGCTTTTCCCAATCTTCGCCGTTGTTGCCTGTTTCGCAAGCGGGAGATCTGAGATAACTGGGGCGGAGGAGGCTAGGAAAATGAAATCGGACAGGATATCCACAGTCACCGTTAGCCTGAAGAAGATGGGTGCACAGATCCTGGAGCAGTCGGATGGTATCGTTGCCCAGGGGCCATCTGAGCTTCGGGGGGCATCTGTTGAATGCTCCGGTGATCCTGCTGTGGCGGCTGCCCTCATGATTGCCGGGATGCTGGCAGAGGGAAAAACCTCCATTGAAAATGGGCTAGACGCATTAAACCTGAGCTATCCAAGGGTCATGACAACTCTTCGAGACCTAGGAGCAAAAGCAGGTTTTTGATTTTCGACAATTTTTAATCTCCACCCACCAAAGAATAATTGTCTCCAATGGCAGAAGCTCACCCGGAGAAGTATGAGGTTCCTAGTTGGGAGGAGATTTACTCCATGTGCATAGAGCTTGCTGAGAAAATAAAATCTGCAAAATTCCGTCCAGATCTCATTGTCGCCATCTCAAGAGGGGGATGGGTCCCGGGCAGGATATTCTCCGACCTCCTGGAAAATCCAAATATCGCCACGATCAAGGTTGAGCACTATCTTGACATCTACAAGACCCTCCCTAGTCCACAAATCACCCAGCCCCTCCCGATAGAGGTGAAGGGGAAAAAGATCCTCCTCGTCGACGACATCGCTGATTCTGGGAGGAGTCTGAAGCTAGTGAGGGAGCACCTCTTCCAGCAGGGGGCCGAGGATGTCAAAATCTGCGCACTTTATTATAAGCCATGGTCAATCGTGGTTCCGGACTTCTACGGGAGAAGCACCGATGCCTGGATCTGGTTCCCCCACGAGGTCTTTGAAACGATGAAAAAGGTTTACGCCAGGCGAGTTGGAGAGGGAAAAGGGGTGGATGAGATAAAAAATGAGTTTTTGAGGATAGGGCTGAAGAAGGAGCTGGTCAAAAAATTCTTCGATTGGATCGGGGATTCAGGACCTTCTCCTTCTGCCTCAGGAAAAAATTGACGAAGCCCTCGATGTCGTGGACATCCTTCTTCAAAATCTTCCTCAGCTTCTTCCACACTTCAACATCTGGTTTTACGCCCAATCGCTCCAGATGTCTAGAATAGAATTTCAGGAGCTCTTCGCCCCTCCTGTCGAAATCTAGGAGGAGGACAATCTCCTTTAACCCCGCCAGCTCCTCAACAGCATTCAGGAGAGAACCGCCAAAGGAAATTTTTAAAACATTTTCCTCAAATCCAAGCCTCCTCATGGCCGCCGCATCCTTCTTCCCCTCCACCAGAAGTTTTGCCCCACCAGCTACCTTTTCCTTCAGCTCGGCGAGGATTTCGTCTATTTTTTCTACTGTTTCCGCATCCAGCGGCAAGGTGTCACCGGGGACTTTCTACCCAAAATCCTTTCCTGACGCAGTTGGAGCAGACTGAGACATCCGGGATGAAGCATCTCCGGCAGGCGCTGTTCCCGCAGATTCTGCATCTGAATGTTTCTACATTGATTCTTCCGCAGATGTCGCAGGTTCCAGCTGTTCTGCCCATGTGTTTCAGAGACTCTCTTTTCTCAAGAATAAGAGGGTTTTGGTTGGAAAAATCTCCGCTTCTTCTAGACTTTTGCACTTTTGACTAGCACCTCCTTATTCAACACCTCTCTGAAAATCTCTGGCTGTCTCCGCAACGTGCGCGTGACCCAGCGCCAGCCCTTTCTCGCGGCGAGCCGCAT
>JAVZGN010000008.1:0-3515 GCA_038872135.1 Hadarchaeales archaeon (SeqCode)
AAAGCAGGGGCGACCCTCCTCCCAAATAGAATCCAACCCCTTTGGAAACCAAACCGAAGCATCACGCATGGCCTAGAACTCCTAGTGGAAAGGGTGAGGCCTCTGAGCTAAAACCATTTGGAGAGAAATATCGCCCGGTCCCAATTTATTTTGTGGTGACGATCGAAAGTTGGTGTAAAAGTAAACTATGCTCTCGATCCCGTCCATAGCCTCTCATAACTCTTCATCCAACTCCTCCTCTGCCTCGTGCGCCTCCTCGCAGTCTGAGCATATACCAAGCGCTTCTATTGAACCATCCTTTTCTGCGCACTCGCGGCAAAATGGCTCCCCGCACTCGCTACATCTGACCAACTGGCTCTCTGGAAACTCGCGACCACAGATGAAACAGCGCGGCATCATCTCCAATTCTACTGAAATTTTTGAGCGTTATAAGCTTTCAACACTATTCACTCTTCACCAGCTCCAACCAGCATCAGATCATGGCCTGAAAAATGTCTATATCCCAAATGTCTATGAGTGATTTGGTGAAAATTGAAGCGCAAGCAGAAGAAAAAAACTGCTCCCCAATCGACTCCCGAGGAAGATGTTATGGAAAAAAGACGCAAAAAGCTCCTAGAAGAGGCCGCGGGCTACGAACCCTCGATGGAAGAGGAGGAACTTGAGTACTACGGCGAAGAAGAATATGCCCATTACTAGCCAACGGCCGGTTTTGCCTCCACACCTTTAGGTTTCAGATATTTCTCTATCAGCGCTGGGTCAACCCTCTTCAGCTCGGAGACCGGGAGGGTCCTGAGGAGCTCCCACCCAAGGTCAAGGGTCGTCTCAATCGACCTGTTCTCATATGGGCCCTGATTTACAAACTCCCTCTCAAACCTGTCCGCAAACTCCAGATATCTCCTATCCCTGTCTGTGAGCGCCTCCTCCCCCACTATCGCCACCAGAGCCCTGACATCTCTCCCCTCAGCGTAAGCCGCATAGAGCTGGTTCGAAAGATCAACATGATCCTCCCTCGTCTTCCCCTTCCCGATGCCATCTTTCATCAACCTCGAAAGAGACGGCAGAACATTGATGGGGGGATAGACCCCCTTGTTGTGGAGCTGCCTGTCGAGAACCAGCTGCCCCTCTGTGATATAACCCGAGAGATCGGGGATGGGGTGGGTGATGTCGTCCCCGGGCATCGTGAGGATGGGCATCTGGGTCACCGAGCCCCTCTTCCCCTTTATCCTCCCGGCCCTCTCATAGATCGAGGCAAGGTCTGTGTACATGTAGCCTGGATAACCCCTTCTCCCCGGGACCTCCCCCCTCGCAGCAGAAACCTCCCGGAGAGCCTCGCAATAGTTAGTAATGTCAACCAGAATCACAAGGACATGCATCCCCTGAGTAAAGGCGAAATACTCTGCTGTTGTCAGAGCCAGCCTCGGGGTCAGGATGCGCTCGATCGCTGGGTCGTTCGCAAGGTTCAAAAAGACTACCGCTCGCTCAAGGGCCCCGGTCCTCTCAAAATCTTTCATGAAAAATGCCGCCTCCTCGTGGGTTATTCCCATCCCGCAGAATATCACCGCAAACCTCTCCTCCTCCCCTGGGACCTTCGCCTGCCTAGCTATCTGAGCGGCAATCATGTTGTGGGGAAGCCCTGCTCCAGAGAAGATGGGGAGCTTCTGCCCGCGAACTAAGGTGTTCATCCCGTCTATTGCTGAAATTCCCGTCTGGATGAACTCGCTCGGATATTCCCTCGCCGCGGGATTGATCGGCGCCCCGTGAACATCCCACTCATCCTCAAAAATCGGCTTTGGACTGCCATCTATCGGCTCCCCCCTTCCATTGAAGATCCTCCCGAGGAGCTCCATCCCAACCCCAAACTTCACAGTTTCTCCCGTGAACCTAACCCTAGTCTTCGCCGTGTCTATCCCAGATGTCCCCTCATAAACCTGAACCACTGCCCTCCCCTCCATGGCGTCCAGGACCTGCCCGTGTTTCACATCTCCATCGGGAGTGATGATCTCAACTACCTCTCCATACCCCACTCCCTCCACTCCCTCGACTATCATCAGAGGCCCCGCAACCTCCCTGACCGTCAGATACTCCCGCCCTTTGATCGCCTCGCCCATCTATCCACTCCTCCTCGCCTTGAGTAGCGCCTCAAACTCCTCCTCAATCTGCCTCTCAATCTTCTTCTGCTCCTTTGAAAACTCATCATATGGTATTCTCTTCATCCCCGCCAGCGCCTCCCTCACAGGAAGCTTCTTTATCTCCTCCACCGGGACCCCTCTCTTGGCAGCATCAACACACCTCCGGTAGTACTGCAGAACCAGCTTCAGCATCCCTATCTGCTTCTCCGGCGGGCAGTAAGTGTCCACCTCGTGAAATGCAAACTGTTGCAGGAAGTCCTCCCTCATCATCCTCGCAGACTCAAGGATTGCCTTCTCCGGTTCTGGGAGAGCATCCGGCCCGACCAGCCTGACTATCTCCTCCAGCTCAGCCTCCTTCTGAAGCATCGCAAGGGCCTCCTCCCTCAGCTCCTTCCACTCCTCTCCAAGCTTCTCCTTCCACCACCCCCGCACATTCTCAACATAAAGAGAGTAGCTGTTCAACCAGTGGATGGCCGGAAAGTGCCTCCTGTCCGCAAGGCCACTGTCGAGCGCCCAGAAAACCTTCACTATCCTCAGGGTATTCTGGGAGACTGGCTCGGAGAGATCTCCCCCCGGCGGGGAAACCGCCCCAAGCACCGTGACCGAGCCGATTCTCCTCTCGCTTCCCAAGGTTACGACCCTTCCCGCTCTCTCGTAGAACTCTGCAAGCCTCGAAGCGAGATAGGCCGGGAAGCCCTCCTCCCCCGGCATCTCCTCAAGCCTTCCAGAAATCTCCCTCATCGCCTCCGCCCATCTCGAGGTTGAATCTGCCATCAATGCCACATTGTAGCCCATGTCCCTGAAGTACTCTGCAATTGTTATCCCAGTGTAGACGCTCGCCTCCCTCGCCGCTACCGGCATGTTTGAGGTGTTGGCGATAAGAGTTGTTCTGTCCATGAGGGGCTCGCCACTCCGAGGATCCTTCAGAAGTGGAAAGTGAACCAAAACATCGCACATTTCGTTTCCCCTCTCCCCGCAGCCGACATAGGTGACTATCTCAGCATCCGCCCACTTCGCAACCTGATGGAGGAAGACTGTCTTTCCCGATCCAAATGGCCCAGGAATCGCAACCGTCCCTCCTTTCGCTATCGGGAAAAATGTGTCTGCGATCCTCTGGCCGGTCAGGAGGGGCTCAACTGGCTCCAGCTTTTCCCTGAAGGGCCTGGGGCGCCTCACCGGCCACACCTGCATCATCTTCACCTCCCTCCTTCCCTGAGGTGTCTCGAGAACGGCGATGGGTTCTTCAACTGTGAAAGAGCCATCGTAGATTTCTTCTATCTTTCCACTCACATCCGGCGGGACGAGAATTCTGTGCTCAACAAGCTTTGTCTCTCTCACCGTCCCGAGGATGTCCCCGCCCTCCACTGCTGCCCCCTTCTTCACCTT
>JAVZGN010000008.1:3525-39089 GCA_038872135.1 Hadarchaeales archaeon (SeqCode)
AACAAATTTCCACTTTTTTTCTCTCGAAAGGGCATCCGCGAAGACCCCCCTCGTCACCATATCCCCAACCTTTTCTCTAATGACTGTAAGGGGCCTCTGAACACCATCGTAAATCGAGCCGATCAACCCCGGCCCGAGTTCCACCGAAAGAGGCTTTCCAGTTCCAACAACCTTTTCCCCAGGCTTTATCCCCGAGGTCTCCTCATAGACCTGGATTGTGGCCTTCTCCCCCTCAAGCCCAATTATCTCTCCAACAAGCCCCTCCTCTCCTACCCTCACCAGCTCATACATCTCTGCTCCCCGCATATCGTCTGCAATCACCACGGGGCCCGAGATTCTCACTATCCTCCCCAAGCCAAAACCTCCACCAATATTTGGAGACGTTATTTAATAAGTTGCCAGGAATAATTTTGCAGGGGACAACTTGGCTGAAGACCTGAAAGAAATCTTTGAAGCCGAAAAGAAGGCGAAAGAAATCGTTGCCTCCGCAGAGAAAGAAGCCGCCACCATTCTAGAAGAGGCGAGAAAAGAAGGGGAGAGAATAAAAGAGGAGACCATCAGGAAAACCAGAGAAAAAATTCAGAAGATGCTTGAGGAAAAGTCCCTGAAGGCCAAGGAAGCCGTGGAGGAGCTTCAACGGGAGGCCCAGAAGGAGATGAAGAGGATGGGGGAGAGGGCTGAAAAGAGGATGCCCGAGGCCGTGGAGCTGATAGTAAAAACAGTCCTCGGTGATTGATTGCTCAAACCCGCCAAAATCGTGAAATTCAGGGCCATCTATCACCGCCGTTTCCACGAGGGAATCATGGGGGAACTCCATGAAGCGGGAGTCATTCAGCTGAAAGAAGTGAAAGACCCCGAGATCCAGCGGAAAACCGTGCGGGAGGAAATCTCGGAGATTTCAGAGCTGCTGGCAAAATTTGAAGAAATCACTGAAATTCTAAAGATCAGAGTTAAAGAGCCGGTGGTGGTCAGAGAAAAGCCTGCCGAGAGCATCATCTCCCAGGCAAAAAAGCTCCTGGAGAAAATTGGGCCCAGGGTAGCCCAGTTGAGGGAGAAAAGAGATGCCCTCCAGAAGGAAAGGGAGGAGATAGAGTCTCAGCTTGCGCTCGTCCAAAAAATCATGGATTTGAACATTCCCCTCAAGTATCTGCGTTCGACTGAAGGAATCAAAATTTTTGTGGGGGAAATCCCTGAAGAAAACCTCCCACCTTTTACCGCCGAAGCAAGAGCTGCCCTCCAGGAAAAAATTTTCATCAACGCCGCTCCCGCCGGGAAGAAGAGGATGGTGGTGATCGCATGCCGCTCGAAGGACGCCCAAGCCCTCCTTCCGGCAATCTACAGGTTTGGAGTGGAGTTAATCGATGTTCCTCCCATGGAAGAATCGCCAGCTGAAGCCATCGCGAGGTTAAAGAAAAGGCTTTCATCTGTGCTTGAAAGTGAGAACAAGCTGGCGAGGGAGATGGGAAAATTCAAGAGGGAAGCGAGAGATGCCAGGATTTTCCAGGAGCTCCTAGAGATTCACAAGGAGAGGCTTGAGGCCGAAGCTCTGATGGGGTGCACAGAGGCAACGATGATCCTGGAAGGGTGGGTGAAGGAAAAATCTGTGCCGGCTCTCGAGAAGCTTGTAAGAAAAGCCTCTCAGGGGCGGTGTCTCGTCAGAACTCTTGAGCCGGAAGCCGGTGAAGTCGAGGCTGTCCCAGTGGAGCTTGAGAATCCCAAGGTTGTGAGGGATTTTGAGTATATCACCAAGATGTATGGACTACCGAGATATGATGAAGTTGATCCAACCCCATTCCTCTCCATAACTTTCCCCCTTTTCTTCGGGATCGCCCTTGGAGATACAGGCTACGGGCTCGCTCTGGCCATCTTCATGGGCTCCGGCGCCTGGCTCGCAAAGATTTTCCCAAAGAGTGTGAGAAATCTCATGGTTGTCAGCGGGATTTTCGCCATCGCCGCCGGGATTTTAATGGGAGGATGGTTTGGGCTTGGCCGCGGGCTCTGGATAAATCCCATCCAGCAGCCGGTGCCCCTCCTGAAGCTGGTCGTCTTCATAGGAATTTTCCACTTGATTCTCGGCTATGGGATTGTTGGAACGATAAAAGATGCCCTCAGGAGAGATTGGAAAAACATCGCCTTCGGCAGGATCTCCCCGGTGATGATCCTCCTGGGTTTCTTCGGCCTGAGCTTCTCAATCTTGGGGATAGGCCTCTATGAGTTTGGGATAAACTATTCCTTCCCGAAAACCGAGCTCTTCTCCGCCTTCTCTCCAGCCCTCACCCCCTACCTCAGCCTCAACCTCTTCAAAATCCTTTTCTATGGGGGGCTGGCCCTGGGAGTCGTTGGAGCAATCCTCACCTCTAAGGGAGTGGGGGGAAAAGCCGGTGGAGCTTTGAATGTGATTTATGGGATAACCTCCCACATCTCAGATGTCGCCTCCTACACCAGACTTCTCGCCCTCGGGATCGCCAGCGGCGTCATCGCATTTTCAATCAACCTCATCCTGGGGATAATGTACGGGGGGATAAAACCGCTGCCGGCGCCGGTTGCCATTGCTCTGACGGCCGGCCTTGTCTTCATCTTCATCGCCGCCCACTCCTTCAACATCTTCCTCAGCTCCCTCGGAGGTTTCATCCACACCATGCGTCTCCACTTCGCCGAGTTCTTCGGGAAATTCTATGAATCTGGGGGAGAGGGGTTCTCGCCCTTTAAGGCTAAAAGGAGGTTCACAAAAGTAAAAGGGGGTGAAGTGATTGGCAGGTGAAGAACTGATGGTGCTGGCAGCGGGGCTGGCAGTTGGAATTCCAGGGATAATGGCTGCGCTTGGAGTAGGGATGACGGGAGTTGCAGCGGCTGCCGTGACTGCCGAGGACCCAAAGAAATTCTCCAAGCTCTTCGTCCTCCAGGTGATGCCGGGGACCCAGGGAATCTATGGACTCGTCGCAGGCTTTCTGATAATCTTCGTGGCCTACCAGAAGGCGATATCCGCAGGAATTGCCGGAGTGCTGGTGCTGATGGCAGCTCTCCCAGCCATTCTCCAGGGTTTCACTTCCTACGCCCAAGGGAAAGTTGCAACAGCAAGTGTCGGTGCTGTCGCCAAGAGACCCGAGATCTTTGGAAAAGCCATGATGTATATAGTCACCGTGGAGCTTTATGCCATCCTCGGGCTTCTGGCCACCATCCTCTTCCTCGTAAATCTTGGAGCATTCTGAGGGGGTGGACGTCTGCCCGGAGACCGAGGCGCAAAGCTGATAGTCGAGGATATCCTGAGGGAGGCGCAGGAGAAGGCAGAAAAAATTCTCTCGGATGCCAAGAAGCAGAGGACAACTATTCTCGATGCCGCAAAACTTGGGGCTGAAGAGATCTCTGACGTTGAACTGAAAAAGGCGAAAGAGGTGGCAAGGGAGAAATTTGAGCGGGAGATTGTCGAGGGAAAGATGAAAATCAAGAGAGAGATTCTGAAGAAAAGGGAGGAGCTGATAAACGAAGCTTTCAAAAGAGCCGAAACCAGCCTGAAAAGGGCCGCCAGCGGAAAGGAATATGAGAAAAAGCTTGTGAAGTTGGCTACCGAGGCCTGCAGGAGAACTGGACACAAAGATGTGATTCTGAAGGCCAACGCCAAAGACCTAAAAATATTGGAAAGGGAAAAGTCAAAAATTGCTGCTGAGATAGGAGGAAAAGTTTCGATTGGAGAAGCCATCCAGACAATCGGTGGCGTTGTCGCTGTGAGCGCTGACGGGAAGGTTGTAGTTGACGAAACTTTCGAAGCGAGATTGAAAAGGGAAGCCGAAGCGCTCAGAATAAAAGTCGCCAAGCTTTTCGAAGGATCCAAATGATAGAAACTGTGATAATTCTGGTTGCTGCAATTTTTGGACTCCTCGCCATTGTCTTCTATTCCTCAAAAAAGTCCATGGAATATGTCTTTGTCAACTCCGCCGTAAGCGCCTGGGAGGCCAGACTTCTTCCAGGGACAAAACTGCTGGAGCTTGCTGATGCCCCCGATGTAAAAGCTATTCTCTCCACCCTATCTGAAAGCGAGTATGGGGAATTTCTTGGGAAAGAAGAGACAAACATCGAAAGAGTTGAGAGGGGACTGCACCTCCATCTGGCCGAGAAGTTCAAGGGGCTTCTGGAGATGGTGCCCAGCGACCGCAGAAGAACTGTAGAGCTGCTCCTCTGGCGAACCGACCTCATAAACATCAAATCAATTGTCACGATGATTTCCCTCGGGGTGCCAAAGGAAGAGAGAAAGAAACAATTGCTGCCATCTCTCACCCCTCCTGAAAGACTGGAACTTCTCTCCTCAGCCACAACCATCGAAGAGCTCATGGAGTTTATGAAGGGCAGTGAACTCTTTGAGGCTTTTTCAGAAGCCGGCAAAACTCCTGAGCCGGGAGCGATTTTTGCAGCCCTGGATAGAAAATATTACTCAATGCTCTGGAGGGAGGTTGTCTCAAAAAAATCCCAGCGGAAGGTCCTAAGGCGGGCCGTCGGCTATCTAATCGACTCCGTCAATTGCACGACCATCTTGAGGTTAAAGAAAGAGGGAATCCAGCCGCAGGAAATCGAAAAATATCTCATAAAACCCTCCTTTGAGCTGACCGAAGAAATGATAAAAGCAATGCTGGCCGCCGAAACCCTTCAGGATGCCATCCACATGATTCACATAACCTCGGTGGGGAAGGCGCTGAAGGAGGTGGCGGAAGAAGTCGAGGAAAGGGGGGTTGATGTCGCGGAGATTGCACTGGAAAAAGGATATCTGAAGCTCATCAGAGGGCTTGCGATAGCCGACTTCTTCAGCATTGCCCCGGTGCTAGCCTACATTGCTCTAAAAGAGAATGAGGTGAGAAACCTCCGGGCCATCATCAGGATGAAAGCCGATGGTATAAGCCCCGATGAGATAAAAAGAGAAATTGTGGAGGTGCCAAAGATTGAGCTATGAAATCGCGGTGATCGGGGAGCTTGAAACGGTGATCGGGATGCAACTGGCTGGGGTGAAGTTTGCTCACGTCCACTCCAAGAGCGAAGAGACTCTTGAAAAACTGCGGGAGCTCTTTGCCAGGGGAGATGTTGGACTGGTGTTGATCACCCACAGGGTGGCGGAAGAGCTTGGTCCAGAGCTACGCAGAGTGATGAGAGAGAAGGGATTTCTTCCCATCGTCCTTAGAATCCCGGACAAGAGTGGGTGGGTTCCGAAGTTTGATGAGCTGAAGGAGATAATCAGGAGAACTGTTGGTGCTGAGGTGATATTGAAAAAAGGAGGGGGATGATGGCGCAGGCATTGAGCATTGCCCCAACGAGGATGGAGCTCATAAAGCTGAGAAAGAGGGTTGCCCTCGCCCAGAGAGGCCACGACCTTCTGAAGGAAAAGATGGACGCCTTGGTCATGGAATTCTTCAACATCCTCAGCAGGATCGAGGAACAGCGGGCAGTGGCGATGGAACTCCTTAGAAAAGCTCACAAGGCCCTGACCATCTGCCTTGCGAGGATGGGGACTCCAGAAACAGTTGAGGCGGCGAGAGAAAGGAGGAGGGATGCAAAGGTCGAAGTTAGCACCAGATTTGTCATGGGGATAAAGGTGCCATCGCTGGAGCCGGCTGTTGGTAGGAAGGTCACTGAAAGGGGTTACAGCATCCATCTCACCTCTGCAGCTCTGGACAGGACTGCAAGGGGATTTGAGGAAGCTCTGGCGTCCCTCACAAAGCTTGCGGAGCTCGAGGCTGCCGCCTATGCCATTGCTGGAGAACTTGAGAAGACCAAGCGGAGGGTCAACGCTCTAGAGTACATCGTCTTGCCCAGTCTTAAGCAGATGATGAAGTTCATCATCATGAGGCTGGACGAGATGGAGAGAGAGAACTTCTCCCGCCTCAAAAGGATAAAAGCGATGTTGGAAGAAAGGAAATGAACATGGAAAAATTGCTAGAATATGAGATGCGGCAGTTGAATGCCCATCTCCCAGCCAAGAAGCTCTCGCTGGAAGATGCCCTATCGATGAAGAAGCCGGGGGTTCCGACAAAGGATGGGGGCTTCCATTCATTTGAAAGGGGAGAGCTGGAGTTTATTGCCGAGCTGCTTTCTGAGGAGGAGAGGAAAATTCTCCAGCTGCCTATCCTCCTCATGATCGATCCAAAGCTTGGGCGGGGGGCTACAAAAGTTTCCGGTGCCTGTGAAAGAAAAATCATTGAAAAAATTCTTGGGAGGAAAATCGATGAAAAAACTGTGTTATATCGCCCGGAAGTCGCCGCCATCAGGAGAAAACTCCCCACCACCACCCAGTATTTCTTCATGCCGTGAGGCCCATGGAGAAGAGAAAAGCTGTTCTCCTGACAGCGGTGGCTCTTCCGATGAGCTTTGTGATGATCGCCACAGGATTTCTCGCCTTTCTGATGATTCTGCTGAAAATCGACCAAAAGCTGATGGCCTCTGTGGTTCTCTGGTTCTATTTCATTGGAACCGCGATGGTCTTCGCCATTTCTAAACCAGCGCTGAAAATCTTCGGCTTTTGGAAACCCCTTATTCTTTTCCTTGGAGTGCTGGGGGGCCTCGCTGCTGCTTCAACCATCGCTCTCCTCAGCTTTTGATCCCACCACTGTAGACCCTAGCGAGAAGGGAACAGTAGCTTGGCTTTACCAGCAGCACAGAGATGATGATGCCAACGCCGAGGATGAAGGCTACTGGCCAAATGGCTGGCGGGCCGAGCCACCCTATGAGGAGGAGGGAGATAACAGCCAAGAACGAAGAGTAGCTGGCGCTCCCCATCGCCTTTTCAATTCTCCATCCTATATTTGCCTCCTTCTCCACCGGTGCCTCTCCAACCATTTCGCTCGTCAGAGAAAGGAGATATCCGGCCTCAACCCCAGTGAAGAGGAGGATTGAGAGCACCTCAACCTCCCCCACCACTATCCCGGCCAGAGAGATTGCCCCGAGGAGCAGAAGAAGTTCTGAACCCATGATAAAGAAGAAAACCTGTGCAACCCTTGGCCTTCTATAAAGGCGGCCAAAGAGAAGGGAAATCGCAAAAATTCCGGCAACTCCCGAGAGAAATGCTTTTGAAAGAAAGCCCCTTTCAAGACTTGGATCTGCTAGGGCTGTTTCAATAATTTTGGCCCTAGCGGGAAGTCGGTTGATAACGACGCTTTTGAAATCTCTCGCAACCTGAATGCCCCTTCCCACAGGGATGTAGAGGCCACCCCCACGCAACCCATTCTCCGCTATATCTGCACTTATCATTATCGCGGAGACGAGACCGGTCGCCCTCCTCACGACATTGTCTGCTTCCTCCCCTTCCTTTGGCTCAAGAAATTCTATCGTGTAGGAGGGGAGATCTTCAAAAGATGGCCAGTTGTCCCGCGGGGAGCCGAGGAGAATGAGTCTGCGCTTCTCACTTCTGCTGTTCACCAGGAAGTCCATTGCCCCGGCTGGAAGTCCTCCCTCTTCAGTATATCTCAGGACAGGGGGGGCAACAGGATAGTTTCTGTCATTGTCGTAAAGCCTGAAGGAGTTTTCATCGTAGGAAAATCCATTGAAGCTCATTTTATTCCCATTGTAGACGAAAATAGCATCAAATGGCATGTCCAGATAGAAGACGAGCATATCTCCTTCTCTTCCAGAAACGTGGGAATTAAACTTCGAGAGCCCTTCCTCTGTGAACGCCACTGCCACCCTCCCCAACGAATCAACTGCCGAGGCTCTCCCCACGCTCGAGATGTCTTTCATCGACAGCGTTGGGAGATCTTCGACGTAGATATCCAGCCTTCCTTCCCTGATTATCCTCGTCTCATGTTTAACCCCATCAACTCCGTATATAAGGAGGACATTATCACCCACCCACCTCATGGAAACTCCTCCCATCCTGTATGGATCCAGCCTTTGGAAGAGGACTGCAGAGATTTTCTCTCTCATCGGTGATGCTAGCCCCTGCCTCACCTCCAAGACCTCTCCCGCCCCGCCGAGAATCCGTGTGAGATATTCCTGAGAAAGATTCCCCCCGACGTCTACCGTTATTGTGAAATTCTCAGGGTTGATCTCCACCAGCTCCACTCCCCAGTAGCCTTCGAGAGCATTCTTCACGGCCTTCCATCCCTTTTCCAGATCATTGTCTGCGGACCGGATGACGGCAACTGTCGATTCAAACTCCACGAGAGTTGCAAAGGAGTTCTCCACATCCCCCCCGAACCTCAGGGCTTTTGCCTGGAGAGAAAGTCCAGCCCACGGAGCCCAGAGACAAAGGCCTGAGATCACGACGAGGATAATTAAGAGCTTGAGCCTTCTCATCTTAAATGCTGACATGATACTTCACCTCCGTCACCTTCTTTCTCTCCTTCAGCCATGAAGAGGCCCAGAGGGTGTTGAGATAGTTGAGCGCTGCAATGAACAAAAGCATTAGGGTCAGATAAATGACCTTCTCTGAGAAAAGGAGGGCTCCGAAGATACCGAAAGGTAGGGCGACTAGAAGGATGATGATGCCTGCCTCCTTTGCTTTTTTCTTCACTTCTCCCCTATCTAGGAAAAGGGCTGTGTGGAGGGAGAGGAGAAACCCAGCGAAAAGTGGAAAGATAGTGAAACCATCGAAGGGGATTCTGAGAAGGGCTGCCACCCCACAGGCCCCGAGGAGGTTTGCCCAGATGAAAAGGGGGACGGCAACCGCATGGGATTTCCTTCTGGTGGAGATGAGGGTGATGAAAGCTGTGGCGATGGTGGCTGCGAGCAGGCCGGTCCCAAACTGAAGCAGCTCCCTCCAAGAAGAAGCGGGCCTAACCTCTAGGACTTTAACCTCGCCGCCCACCTCCGCTTCTGCCGCCCTATCCTTCACCTCTCTCGCAAAACCCTCGGAGAATTCCATCGGGATTTCAAAATATGCAACTTCTGAGCCGAGAATTTTTCTCCCGCCAAGCTGCTCGAGATAACCCTCAAGCTTTTCAACCTCTGAAGCTGGGAGCATCACCAGGGTGGTTGATTTCATCGCGGCACCAACGGGTAACAGACCAGCGAATAACCCGGCCAGAAAGATGACCGTCAGTGAAAGGGCCGGAAGTGCTTGGGCCAAGGTTTTCCTTTTTTCCAGTTGCTCGGCTGGCTTCATCCCGTTCCCTTTATTTTTTCAGGGTTGAGTATATAACGACTCTGACGGTGGCCGATGCCTGCTTTCAGTTTTTATCTCCAGAAGACTAGAGATAAACGGTGGGGCCTTTGAAAAGCCGGCTGGAAGAACTCATCGAGCTATCGAGAAAATTTCAGAAACTATCATTCAGAGAGAAACTTAAGCTAATGGACGAGGATCTGAAGGCATTGAAGAAGGCTCACGGAAATAGACCGATCGGAGAAATCGTCAGGATGCTGGACAAAGCTAGGGGGCGGGTTCACTGAGGGGCTTTGCTGGAGCGATTTTTGAGGTGGCTTCTGCTTTGGACCGTTTGAAAATCCAATATTTCATCGCAGGAGGGGTTGCTGCAAGATATTATGGCGTGCCGAGGATGACAATAGATGTTGATATCGCGATTCAAAAATTAGAGAAGGAAGTTGCGCTCAAACTTTTAGATGTTCTCTGTAAGAAGGATAGAAGATTGAAGCAAGAAAAAGCGTTGAAAATTCTCACCGAGGGAGGAATTTTGCGTGTGGACTGGATGGATGTCACTACTGTAGATTTGATAGTGGGGTGGGCTCCTGATTTTTTCAGGCGTGTAAAGAAGGATCGGGAAACTGGTCTAAAGATAATTTCACCGGAAGATCTCATCCTCTCGAAACTTGAGTCGATAAAAAAATGTAAGTTGGAAACTGCTAGGTGGAAAGATGCTGAAGACATTCAAGTTCTTCTGAACACCAGAAGGCTTGACCTGAAATACCTCCGGAAGAAGGCTAAGCAGCTTGGAGTGTCGTCTTTGCTGAAGAAATTTTTGAAAAAAGATTAGGTAAACCCCACCACCTCTTGCCGCTCTAGGTTGCTCCTGCCAATGCCCCGAATATTCTATCCCGCCCGCATTTTTAGGATTGGCCGCATAACAATTTCTGATGGCTGATGAATTCTGCGAGGGTGAAAAAGCGGTTCTGCTAGATGAGAAAGGAAAAAAGTACCTGGTTAGAGTTGAGAAAAAAATTCTACACACAAATCTAGGGAAGGTGAACATCGGAGAACTTGTAGGGGGAGAAGCAGGCACTCTCCTACTCTCCCATCTTGGAAAGAAGTTCATCGCCCTGAAGCCATCAATCGTCGACTATCTCCAGAAGTTGCGAAGGGTTCCTCAGATAATGCTACCCAAGGACGCTGCTCAGATAGTTGCACACACCTCTGTCGGCCCCGGAAGCCTTGTGGTCGACGCTGGAGGGGGTTCCGGCGCCCTGGCTATCTTTCTCGGGCATATCGTGAGGCCAAACGGGCGGGTAATTTCCTATGAGGTGAGGGAAGACTTCGCAAAAATTATTGAGGAAAATGTGAAACAGGCGGGGCTTTCAGATGTTGTGACGGTAAAAGTGAAAAATGTCTATGATGGGATTGACGAAACCAATGTTGATCTGGTAACTGCAGATGTGCCCAGTCCAGAGTTGGTCATTCCTCACGCTGAAAAAGCGCTGAAAGTCGGGGGCTACATGGCAATTTTCTGCCCATGCGTGGAGCACCTCCAAAGGATATATCCCACCCTTCATGCGGGGAGATTTGCGGAGATAAAAACAATTGAATGCTTGGTGAGGGAAATCGAGGTGAAAGAAAAAGGCACGAGACCTAGTACAAGGATGATCGCACACACAGGATATCTGACATTCGCAAGGCGAGTTTAACTTCAGCGAATGCTCGAAAATCAGATCCTCAAAGAGAAGCCATCAGCATCCCGAGGAACACCAGAAAAGCTCCACCCACTGCTCTCCTGCTCGCCCTTTCACCTGCTAGGAAGAGGGCAAAGATGAAACCAAACGCCACCTTTCCTCCCAAAAATGGTGCAATAGAGCTCGCCGACTCAAGGCTCAGAGCTGAGAGCCAGAGAACAAAGCCCAAGAAAAACGCAAAGAGCCCAGAAAGGAGCGAAAGCCCCCACCCCTTCCTCGAAACCTGTGCACTTTTCTCCCTTTTGGCTAGATACGCGCCCGCACACCCTGCCGTTGCTGCAGAGATCCTGACGGCCTGATAGAGGAGCAGAGGCATTCCAAGCATCACGCAATATTTTGAGAGAGGAAGAGTGAAGCCCCAGAGGATGGCAACGGCCAATCCTGGCCCCACCAAGCGCCACTTCACCTTCCAGCCCTTTCCAGAGAGAAGATAAACTCCTGCGATCACAAGTGCCACCGCTATCCCAGTGGAAACCTGCAGCGCCTCCCCCAAAAGCAGCAGAGAGAATATCGTCCCCCACAACAGATCCGTGTTCCCAATGGGAATGAGGATGTGAGCGGAACTCTGTTTCATGAGGTGAAAGTATAGCTCGACTCCCACGAACTCTGCTATGAGTCCTGCCAGAGCCGCCAGCAAAAGCAACTCTAAAGAAACATCTACAAGCTGGCCGGCGAAAATCACAGAAGGAAAGATGAATAGGAGAGAAAAGAGTCCCCGAACAGCGTTGAACCTGAGTACCCCCACCTCCTTCAGCGCCAGCTTCCCGAGCACTTGATCTAATCCCCAGCAGGCGGTTGCCCCAATCGCAAGGAAGGCAGCAATGATGCTCATCGATTATTTCTAGATTTCCCCCTCTAAAGACTTCCAAGCGACATGTTCTCACCATTTGCTCAACCAATAGGTATAGCGTTTAAACTGGGGAAAATGAGGTGATAAAGAGATAATGCATCCTTCAAAAGACATCACCGGAACTAAAGGAAGCGAGCTAACGGGGAGGAAAATTGCCCTCTGCGTCACCGGAAGTGTTGCTGCAGTAAGGGCCCCGGAACTCGCCAGGGAGCTCATGCGGCATGGAGCTGATGTCAGGGGCGTGATGAGCCAGGAAGCCACAAAGTTGATAACCCCTGAGCTCCTCCACTGGGCAACTGGCAATGAAGTTATCACATCTCTCACAGGGAGGATCGAACATGTGAAGATCGCACAGTGGGCAGATCTCATCCTCGTCGCCCCCGCCACCGCAAACACCATAGGAAAGATTGCCTGCGCAATTGATGACACTCCGGTTACTTCCGTGGTTTCTGTGGCTGTCGGCCTTCAGAAGCCGGTTGTGGTAGTCCCAGCGATGCACGAGAGCATGTATATGCACCCCATCCTCCGGGAAAATCTTGGAAAGCTGAGGGATGCAGGAATTCAAGTCATTGAACCTCTTGTTGAAGAGGGCAAGGCAAAATTCCCACCAGTTGGAAAAATCGTAGATTTTATCATGCAGATGCTGGGACCTAAGGATCTGGCTGGTGTTAGGGTCCTGGTCACGGCCGGTCCAACCATAGAGTACATAGATCCCGTCAAGATAATCACCAACAGGAGTTCTGGAAAGATGGGAATTGCGTTTGCCAGAAGCGCTGCCCTCAGAGGCGCAGATGTAACGCTAATCTACGGTCCAGGTAGTGAAACACCACCATGGGGGATAAAAACGATTAGAGTCGAGACCACGGCGGAGATGAAAGAGGCTTTTGAAAAAGAGCTTGAGAAGAAACCCCACCTCATCATCTGTGCTGCTGCTCCCCAAGACTTCACGGTTGCCGACCGAAGCCCCACAAAGCTCAGGCATGAGGAAGAAATGACCTTGAAACTCAAGCCAGCCCCACGCATCTTGGACGATGTGAGGGGCGCTGTTCCAGAAGCCTTTGTCGTTGGCTTCAAAGCAGAGTGGGCGGTTGACGACCATTCCCTCGCGGAAATTGCGAGGAGAAAGCTGGAAGCCAATCGCCTGGATGTTGTTGTGGCAAACGACCTCGCGAGGCCGGGAGCAGGTTTTGGCACCGACACAAATGAAGTTGTAATAGCCACGAAAACTCAAACTCTTTCTCTAAAAGGCACAAAAGAAGAAATCGCAAAAACAATTCTTGATCTCTTCCTTAAGCAGAGGCACAAATGATGAAGATATCGACGTTTGCCCCCGCCCACATCTCTGGATTTTTCCAACCATGTATTCATGAGGACCCTGAGAGATCTGGCTCGCGCAACTGTGGTCCTTGTCTCACACTCGGTGTTCTCACAAAAGTCTCTGCTGAGCAGTCACACAAAACCAGGGTAGAAGTCTCAATCAACGGCCGGCGGGAGAGAACTGCATTCACCACTATTTCTGCCGTGGAAAAAATTCTGGCTCTCAGCACTGGTCGCTGGAAGATAAAAATCGACCACTTGTGTCAAATCCCTGTGGGTGCCGGCTATGGGGCAAGCGGTGCCGGAACTCTTGGCGCTACTTTTGGGGTTGCCCGCGCCCTCGGTCTCAATCTCTCCCCTCAAAAACTGGTTTCGATCGCCCATGTTGCTGAGGTCACCTGCCGTACCGGCCTCGGGGATGTCGGGGCCCAAGCAACCGGCGGGTTAGTTATTGGTAGAAAAGCCGGGGCGCCACCCTGGGGGAGATGGCAGAGAATTCCAACTCCGAGAGACCTCTGGGTTGTCTGCTGCACCCTGGGAAAAATAAAAACCTCAAGCTGCCTGAGAGATGAAGAATTTCTGAAGCGCGCGCAGCTTCTCGGAAAATCTGCTGTCAACAGAATCCTGAGAGCGCCCACCCTCAAAAATTTTCTTCATCTCTCAAAGGAGTTTGCTGGGAACCTCGGCCTTCTCGACAGCGCCCTCTCCCAGCTCATAGAAACTGCTGAAAGGGCGGGGGCGATTGGAGCCAGCCAGACGATGCTGGGGAAAGGCATCTTTGCATTTACTACATCAAAGAGAAAAAACTCTGTGAAGACGGCGCTGGAGGAAGTCTGCGGAAGAGGGTTCACCTTCGCCACAAAAATATATTCAAAATCTCTCCTCGTGAACAACCTGGCTTAGGGGCAGTCTTGGAGGAGTCCTTGGCTTTTCCGCCGGCCTTCCGATTGGGATGATGGCTACCGGCCTGACTCCAGCAGGAGCCCCAACTATCCTGGCGACTTTTTCCTCTTCAAATGCCCCAACCCAGCAGCTCCCGTAGCCTAGGGCATGTGCTGCAAGCATCATGTTTTCAACCGCTGCCGCCGTATCCTGGATACAATATAACTCGGCCCCTCTCCTCCCATATCTGCTGGAGCTTCTTTTTGTGTTTGCGCAGACAACGATCACAACGGGGGCTTCGACCACCTGCTCCTGCCCGAGGGCAGCTGCCGAAAGCTTCTCCTTTGTCTCCCTGCTTTTGACAACGATGAAGTCCCAGGGCTGACAGTTTCCAGCCGATGGAGCTAGGATTCCGGCCTCAAGAATTTTCTGCAGGTCCCCTTCACTCACGGGATCTTCCCTAAAGCTCCTTATGCTTCTCCGTCCCCTTATCGCCTCAAAAGTATCCATCAGAGGCTATTTTAGGGGAGGAAATAAAAAGATTTGGGGAAAAATGGTGGAGTTCTCGGAGCTGAACTGGATAGTCGAAAAAGCCTCAGAAATGCTCAACGATAAGGTGAAGGATGGCCCTCTTTCTGACAAGGATGTGGAGGTAGCTTTTGAGCTCTTCGCGAAGCCCCGGCTCGCTTCTCTGGAACCATCCTTCTCCAGTGACCTCGAAAGGGCCCAGGCCAGAGACTATATAATGATGAAGCTGCAGGATAGAATGAAGCAACTCAACTCCGAACACTGGGGGAAATGAAATGAAAGTTGGAATCTTCGCGCTGGGTCTCCATCCAAGACCGATAGAGCTCCTGCTGGAGAAGAGAAAATTTGACATCTGCCATTTGATCGCTTCCAAAGACGGCTTGGGGTATGTAGCAAAGGAGCACGGATATTCCATTCCTAACTCTCAGGTTGTAAAAAAAGCTGCAGCAAAAGGGCGCAGCAAGCTGAAGATTTATGAGTGCGATCCATTTGATCCAGAGTCCATCAGTGATGCCCTCGGCCAGATCCTCGAGCAGTTAAAAATGAACGATGAAGTCACGATCAACTACAGCAGCGGAACCCAGGTCATGAGCCTTATTCTCGGCTCCGTCGCAATCGTCCTCTCAAGGATAATGCCCGTAAAAATCATTTATTCTACAAAAGCCGTTAGCGGAAAGGAAGAGATTCTTGATCACACAGAGGCCCTGAAAGATTTCTTTAGCCGCCTGCAGGAAATAGTCCCAGCAATTTCCATCTAATTTATGGAATGTGGCCAACCCAGATGTAGTAGATCCCGAGCAGACAGAGAATCGTGAGGATCAAAAGCCCAACGCCCCACTTTGTGGCTTGGGCCTTTACGCAGATGTAGCCGAAGAGACCCGCCCCACCCGCGAGCAGAAGGAGATAGATGGTCAAGACTGCCTGCCCCGCTATCCTTGCAAGACCCTCCAGAGTAAGAGCATAAATGGGCAGGGCGATCAAAATTATGGCGAGAACCCCTAGGAGGATCCATCCCTTCACCTTTTTCACCCTATTTTATTAGCCGGTGGTGGGTTTAAATAGATGGTCCCATGCCGAGACTGGCTGTTCTGGACAGGGAGGCCTGCCAGCCAAAGCTCTGCTCAACTGAGTGTCTCAAGTACTGTCCAGGGGTAAGAATGGGGGATGAAACAATCATTATTGATGAAGGGACGGGGATGCCGAGGATCTCCGAGACACTTTGCAGGGGGTGCGGCATCTGTATTCATAAGTGTCCGTTCGGCGCAATCACCATCGTAAACCTACCGGAAGCTCTCGAGGGCCAGTGCATCCACAGGTATGGGGAGAACGGTTTTGCTCTATATCGCCTCCCGATCCCGAAAGAAGGATGTGTGGTTGGATTGATTGGTAAAAATGGAATTGGAAAAACTACCATTGTCCAGATCTTGGCCGGCCTCCTGAAGCCAAATCTCGGAGGTACAGGAGAAGCATCGGAACAGCAGTTGGCCGAATTCTTCAAGGGATCAGAGCTTCAGAATTATTTTGCCTCGAGAAAAAGAATCGCCTACAAGCCTCAGGGCATCACTGATATCCCGAAAGTAAAGGCGGGCTCTGTGGACGATGTAATCTCCAACCTCCGAGAGAGGGTGGTGGAGGCGCTGGGGCTAGGGCCGCTGAAGGGGAGAAAAATAGAGGAGCTGAGCGGGGGGGAACTCCAGCGACTGGCAATAGCTCTCGTCGCTGAAAAGGATGCCGACATCTATTTCTTCGATGAACCAAGCTCTCATCTCGACATCAACCAAAGGCTGAAGGCAGCAGGGGTTATCAGGGGACTGGCGGAGAGTGGGAAAGCTGTGGTGGTGGTTGAGCATGACCTCGCCCTGCTGGACTACATGTGCGACCAGGTTCATGTGATTTACGGGAAGGCTGGAGCCTACGGGGTGGTTTCTGCCCCCTATGGGGTCAGGGTCGGCATAAACATTTATCTTAATGGTTACCTTCCCAGCGAGAATGTCAGGTTTAGAAAAGAGGAGGTGAGATTCGAGGTCAGGCCACCACCGAGGGCCGGGGAAGAGGGAAAAGTCCTCTTCAGATATCCTCGACTCAAGAAGAAGTTTGACGGATTTTCTCTTGAGGTCTCAGGGGGAGAGATTAGAGAAGGGGAAGTGATAGGGATAGTTGGTCCTAACGGGATTGGAAAGACAACTTTCATCAGAATGCTCGCCGGAGAAATTCTGCCTGATGAAGGAAGAATTGAGGTTCCACTCTCCATCTCCTACAAGCCCCAGTATCCGGAAATTCATGGAGATTTCACCGTGAGAGAGTGGCTGAGAAGTGTTGCCCCGGAACCCGATCCATTTTTTGAGCCGGAAGTTCTCCAGCCACTGGGGCTCCTTCCCCTTCTCGACAGAAAAATTGATGGACTGAGCGGCGGGGAACTCCAGCGGGTGGCGATAGCCGGTTGCCTCGGGAAAAAGGCAGACATCTATCTCCTGGATGAACCAAGCGCCTATCTAGATGTTGAGGAGAGGTTGCTTGTTGCAAGCGCCATCAAAAGGGTTGTTGGGAAAAAGGGGACGGCAGGGATAGTCGTGGATCACGATGTCTTGAAAATAGACAGCATCTCAACCCGCCTAATAGTTTTTTCAGGGACTCCTGGGGTTCAGGGGAATGCAGAGGCGCCGCTTGGGATGAGAGATGGAATGAACATCTTCCTCCGGGAGCTTGGGATAACCTTCAGAAGGGACCCCCAGACTGGGAGGCCGAGGGCAAACAAGCCGGGAAGTGTGATGGACAGGGAGCAGAGGGAGAAAGGAGAATATTTTTACACATAGAGATAGGGGTGAGGGAAAAGATGGGAATCTTGGAGGACATCAACTGGCTGAAGTCAAATGCCGATGGGTGGGGGAAAATATTTGAAATAGTTGCAGGTAGCCGGACCATTTCCATCCCAGAGATAAAGGAGAAATATGGGGGGGAGGACTGGTGGCCGGTGAAGAGCTACATCACAATTTTGAAGGCAAGGGGGCTTGTGGCTGAAGAAAATGGTTTGATCTCACTTACCGAGCAGGGAAAGAAGGTTCATGAGACGATGAAGACCATAGAGGAGGTTGCAACCGTCTAGAGGAGAATTTCCAGAACGTTTCCCCCTTTAAGGAAAATCAGCTTGTGCTTTCTGTGAGTGTCCAGCTCCTCGGCCTCCTCCAGGATGATGTTTGTGTGCTCGTCAACCTGAATCATTTTGCCTTTGAACCTCCTTCCGTCCTTGACGATGACCTCCACTTCCTGACCAACGAACCTCTCGAGGCCTTTTATCGGAGCTTCTTCCATCTGTGGCAAATATCTACACTCATGGGATAAAAGCTGTTCTCCCGCAGCTGTCGCACCAGTTACAATACTTTCTCACCTCCCACCCCAAAACCGGCAAAAGCACATGCTTGCCTACATGTGGTGAAGGGGGGTGATAAAATGATTGAGATAGAAGAGCTTGAAGGAATCGGCCCAGTGGTGGCTGAAAAGCTGAGATCCGCTGGATATACATCGGTTGTGAGCCTGGCCGTGGCAACGCCTCAAGCACTGATGGAAGCCGCTGAGGTGGGGATTAAAACCGCTGCAAAGATAATCTCCGCCGCCAGGGAAGCCGCAAAGATGGACTATGAGCTTGCTAGCCTCGTCTACGAGAGAAGGAAAAGGCTGGCAAGGATATCCACCGGAAGCAGCGCCCTAGACAAAATCCTCGGCGGCGGGATTGAAACAGGGGGCGTTACAGAGGTCTTTGGAGAGTTCGGGAGTGGGAAATCACAGCTGGCCCACCAGCTCTCTGTCAATGTGCAACTTCCCCGCGAGCAGGGGGGACTGGATGGGAGAGTAATCTACATCGACACCGAAAACACCTTCAGGCCTGAGAGAATCGAGCAGATGGCGCTGGCTGTTGGCGTCGATCCTCAGAAGACTCTCGACAGGATCTATGTTGCAAGGGCTCATACCACCGATCACCAGATGCTACTAGCAGAAAAAGCAGCGGAAATTGCAGGGAATGATGGGGTGAAGCTGGTGGTGATAGATTCTGTGACTTCCCTCTTCAGAAGTGAATTCTGCGGGAGAGCCAGCCTCGCGGAAAGGCAGCAGAAGCTTGGCAGGCACATCGCAACACTCCACAGGATTGCAGAGTTGAACGATGCCGCAGTCTTCATCACCAACCAGGTTCAGGCGAGGCCAGACATTTTCTTCGGTGATCCCACGAGGCCCGTCGGGGGACATGTGCTGGGTCACGCGGTGACTGCGAGGGTTTATCTGAAAAAAGCAAAGGGAAACCTTAGAACTGCCCAGCTGATAGACCACCCGAGCCTGCCACCTGAGGCAGCGACATTTCAGATAACCGAGGCCGGGATCAGGGATTGATGATTTTCGATTTTTTGGCGGGGGTTTGATGAAATCCCCGCTTTTTTCTTCTGATGGCCGGAAAACTGAAATAGTTAGGTTTTTGTGGGCTCCCTCCCCTGTGCTTTTGGCGATTGGTTGGCTTTCAAGCTAAGGGTGGGTGGCATTGAAATCGGCCTCGAGATTTTGAGCGTGGGGGAGATGCTCATCCACGAGGAGATAATTCCAGAGATGCTTGAGGATCTCATTTCCGACATAAAAAACACCGGAAAGTTCAGGGACCCGGTGATCGTGGACTCTGAGACAAAAGTTGTGCTAGACGGGATGCACAGGGTAGCAGCTGCCAAAAAATTGGGATTGAATGGAATTCCCGCCTGCCTAGTGGACTATGGGGATCCAAAGATAAAGGTGGGGTGCTGGTACCGGGTAATAGATGGATGCGACGAGGAGAAATTCTTGAGGATGGCCAAGCTCTTCGGTCTTGCGATAGCAACGGCAAATGTGGAGCTGGCCTTGAGAAAACTTGAGGAGAGGGATGCCACTGCCGCCTTCCTAACCCATCGTTCATGCCATCTGGTGAAGGCCGGGAGAACTGACATCTTTGAGAGCTACACCTGGGTGAAGAGGATTGAAAGGGCCATGAAGGAGGAAAAGTGCAGCATAAGGTATGAGATAGAGGAAAAAGCTCTGAAGGAGGTTTCCACCGGCACCGCTGTCCTGATGGTCCCCTGCGTCACGAAAGAGGAGGTCAAAAGGATTGCACTCTCGGGCCGTCTCTTCTCCCATAAAACTACGAGACATGTGATTCCCGCCAGACCAGTCAATGTTGCGGTCCCGGTTGAGTGGCTGGACGGAAGAATCTCCATCGGGGAAGCTAATTTGAAGCTTGAGGAGTACCTCTCGAAAAGGGGTTTCTCCACCCTCCCGGCTGGTGGGGTCTTTGACGGCAGGATTTATGAGGAAGAGTTGGTAATCTTCAGGTGATTTGGTGAAGTTCATTGTCATTGTTGGAGATGGGATGGCAGATTACCCATCAAAGCGTTTGAATGGGAAAACACCGTTGGAGGTGGCAAACAAGCCGAACCTTGACCTGCTGGCGAAGGAGGGGAAGATGGGGTTGCTCAAGACAATCCCGGAAAAAATGCCCCCAGATTCCTCCGTCGCCAACCTCTCCATCCTTGGGTATGATCCTGTGAAGTGCTACACTGGAAGGGGGCCGCTTGAGGCCGGGGCGATGGGGATAAAACTTGGGGAAGAGGATGTAGCTTTCAGATGTAACTTGGTAACAGTGAAAGATGGTATACTCTCCGATTATTCTTCTGGACACATCACGACCGAGGAGGCGGCAATCCTGCTGGATGAGATGAGAAAGCTTGGTATCGGGGAATATTTCCTCGGGAAAAGCTACAGGCATGTTTTTGTTTTGAGAAATTCTGATGCTGCTGCTGGTTGCTCCCCTCCCCACGACATCGTTGGAGAACCCATTTCAAAACACATGATAAAAGATGGGGAGGTGGGAGAGAAGCTCAACCGGCTCATGCTAAGATCTCTTGAGATTTTATCACATCATCCCGTGAATCTCAGAAGAGTCTCCGCCGGAAAAAATCCTGGAAACATGATCTGGCTTTGGAGCCCGGGGAAAAGGCCCCGGCTGGAGCCATTCCAGGAGAAATTTGGACTGCGGGGAGGGCTGATCTCTGCCGTTCCGCTGATAAAGGGGATAGGGGTTTATGCCCAGATGGAGCCAATCGATGTCCCGGGGGCGACAGGGTATTATGACACAAACTATGAGGGAAAGGCGGATTATGCGGTTAAATTTCTGGAGAAAAATGATTTCATCTTCATTCATGTAGAAGCTCCAGACGAAGCTGGGCATGAAGGAGATCCTGAAAAGAAAGTAAAAACAATTGAAGACCTGGACAGACGACTGATCGGGAGAATTTTGAACAGGGTGTCTGAGGTGAAAATTGCCGTCCTTCCTGATCATCCCACGCCAGTGGACGTGAGACTCCACATGAGAGACCCTGTGCCATTTGTCATTTGGAGGGAGGGGATGGAAGGAGATGGGCTGACCTTCTGCGAGGCCTCGGGTAGACTGGGATCGCTTGGATTTCTAGAAGGAGAGCAGTTCATGGAAAAATTTCTAAAGATATGAGATCGATTTATTTTGCCGGTGGGGCGCAACACCCAGTAGCCATGGCCCTGGGAAATTCTGATGACCTGGTGTCCACACGCTGGGGGACAGCTCTGCCGGCATCATCAACAGATGTTGGCTGAGAGCTTTTCAGCTGTGGCGGCATTTTCTAGTTTATAAAGGGGTTCTACCCAAATGCTTGATGGGTATACGCGGGCGCACATATCACGAGATAGATCCTGTTCACGTGGGAACTGCGCGAGAGGGCGAGGCGGAAGCGATGGTTTTATGCCAGGCTCAAGCGCTTCTTTGAAGGGCTTCCACAGAAAAGTTGGAGGAAGGTTGAGGGCTCGTATCTCGTTGACAAAAGATCCTCCATAAAACGAGGTGGCTGTTGAAACTATTTGAAGGACCCGAACTAGCACGGCGAGAATTCGCGATCGAAACTTCACGGCGAGGGGTGCATGGCCCATCTCACGAAATGCTCCTCAGAGTCGGTGTTACAGGATGAACTCCGTCCATCTTTTCACCAACGCCTTTTAATTACAGCAAAAATTTAGGTTTGGATAAAATGACCTTCATCATTTCCGGCCCATTGATTTTCCTCATCCTCCTCCTCGCGGCCTCCGCCCTCCTTATAGCCGCCGCAATTCTCAAGCGGAAGAAAAAACAAGAAATCTGCACATTTTGCAGAAAGATATGGGAAAAGGGAAGAATAGAAATAGGAAAATCCGAAAAACCAAAATCCTACATCATCTGCCCAGGTTGCGCCAAAAAGCTCATCAGCTCCGTCAGAGAGGTTGAAGCCAAAAACAGGGCCTGCCGCCACTGCAACTCAAAAAGTGCCCCCCTCTGGGAGATCTCGGGCTTGGGCCTTTTTTGCTCCACTTGCACGCCAGAAATAATGCGAAAGCTGGAAGAGGCGACAAAAGCCGGAGAATTTTAGAAAAAGTCAGCCAGAGTGGTCTGCCTCACGGCATCGCTCTCAAAAGTGGATTTTATGTCCCTTTCAATCAGCATTATCCTCTGCTTGGTGTAGTCGCTCAAATTATATTTCTCTGCAAGTCTCTTCGCCGCCATGAAATATTTCTCGACCGACGCCCTATGGACTGTGAGAAGAAGTTTCCCCCCACACTCTTCGCACACGCCCCTCAGCGGGACCCGCCTGAACTTTCGATTGCAATTCGAACACCTGAAAGCCTGGGTTGAAAATGTCCTTAGATTCCCCCTCATGTCGGGAATGAAGTGGTGTGAGATTATCTTCTCCGCTATGCTCCTAGGATCAACTGCCCTTATCTTTTCCGCCAGCTCCATTTCCGCCCTTATTTTATCCTCCATTTCACCCAGAGATGAATACTTGGACTCCCTTGGACCGGCGGCGATATCTCCTGTATCAAACGAAAACTTTATTCCCTCATACTGGGCTGCAGTTCCCAGTCTCTTCTCCACAGTTTCTATCAGAGAAGTCAGCTTAGACGGCGCCTCATATCTCCAGGTTGCCTCATAGAACTCCAGAGGATATCGCCCTACCACATCCATGTTATGCGCCTCCTTGTCTATCTCCAGTGGATTTATTCTGAGAGTCAAAATCAGAGGGGCATCCATGTGCCCGCCCCGGGAGGATGGCAGAAATCTCTTGCTGAAGTTCAGGAGGGCATCCAACAACAGCATCACACAATCCTCATCGCCATCACAGTCCCTCCTCTTCGCTGCATGGAAGAAAGGATGAGCATAGTAAACTTTGGCCTTTGTAAACCCGATTATTCTTCCGACAACCCCTGCAGAAGTATGCGGCGCCAGCCCAAGAACTATGTGCCCCAGCAGGTCCTCCCTTCTATCCGCCTTGTAGTATGAGGGGAGCCCGTAAAACTTCTGGAGCAGCTCATCCACAAATCTTGAGGCCCTCAACAAATATTCTGCCCCCTCCTCTGGCAGAATTATGTCCTGCACCTTTAGCTCCAGAAGCTGGTCATCTCTCTCCAGCGGGCGTCCATCAACATCTCTCTCATATCCAAGCTCCCTGAGCTTCTCAACGCTCACCCCAATCTCTCTTGGTCTTAAGTGAGTGAGGGGAACATTGGTAGCATCAAATCTAATCGTCCCATCTTTGAAAACAAACACCTTATGCTTGGCTCTGAGTATCCCCTTCTCAATCGGTTCCGGAATTTTGTATGCACTCGTCATTCCTTTGACTCCCTTCAGCATATCTAGCTCCACTTCCCCAACTTTTTCCATGGCCGCCGACAAAAGCTCCCTAACATCTATTTCAACTCTTTTGAAAAACTCCCCTCTCGCCCCACAACTCGGACAGGCCTCTCCTTCTATCTCCCGCCCACATTTGGAGCAATAGCGCCTGAACTCCGCCATCCCCCCGCACCCGGGACATTTTCTTGTAAAAACTATCTTCCCACACCGCTGACACTTCAGCTGCGCAAGCTCCACCGCTACCTTCCCGCCCTTCTCCGCCGCCTCGAGAATGTTCCGTCTGGCTCCTCCCTGAAGCTCTATTGGAAACAGCACATGAACTGGGGGTTTCATCTCCCGAGGGGCAGCCTTCTCTGGCCTTCCCATCCTAGCGCCGATTCTCGTCCCACCCTTGTCCATTATCTTGAAACCCGCGAGGGCAGATACCACCTCCAAAACCTCTGCGGTTGGGTTACCCCTGATCGTCTCCACCAGCCTCTTTTCGGACAACCGCTCACCCTCCAAAAGCCCCAGGCACCTACAGAGCGGAAGCGCATGGTCCTCCAGCACGACCTCCCCAGCTTCAACCCTGTGGGGAACCCCAAGCTCCTCCAAAAACCTCTTCGGGACCTGCTCCACTCCAACCCTCATCCTCTTCAACACTCCATTCTCAAACTCCGCCCTCCCCTTAACCAACCATTTCCCAAGTTCCAAGATTTCGTCGAGATGAAGGTCACGGAAGTAATATGTGTATGCTGGATGGAATGGAACACCAAGCTTTTCTGAAATTTCTATCGCCAGCGCTGGAGAGGGCCTTGGGTAAGGAGGGGTAAGATATCTGGAGATGTCGAACCCCACCTGCTTCTCTTTAAGCGCCCTCTCAACCTCCTGCGCCCACCACTCCTCGCAGTAGCCGGCCGGCATCAGTGGATGGTTGTTCTCCAAAAACTCCCCAAACCCGATCAAAATGTCTCCCAAGAATAGGATTTCAGAAATCCTGTGCCGGAGAGCCCTTGCCTCCTCCACAGATTCTATCTTCACAACCGATCCATCATCCAGCTTTACTATCGGCCCTTCAATGGTGTCCACCGGTGTGACGGCTCCCCCTTTCCCAGGCCTTTCGGTTTTCAGCTGGGTTCCCGTTGCGATGAACTCCCCACAGACAACCATTGTCGCCGGATGGATCCCAATTGCTGCTATCCCTGTTGTCCTCGCCCGCCCATATCTTAACCTGAATCCCCCATATCTTCCCCTCCCGCCAAGACCTGGCTCCGAAAAAACCGGGCGCCCTGCAATAACTTCCTTAAGATACTTGTCGCCCTTAGGCACCTCCACCTTCTCCTCCTCGGAAACCGTTGCCTTGTGGGCGAGCTGCTTCAACCACGACCAGCCATCCAGCCCGAACTTCTCAACATATTTCAGGACCTTCGCCGCCCGAAGGATTATTCCTTCTGTAAGCGCAAGTATCGCGCCTTCCCGGAGATAATTGTGCTCGACCCTCTCCAGATCTCTGAAAGAACTCACCTCGTAGTCAGCCTTTCCCTTATCTCCCGTGACCTCAACGGGGATATTTCCCACAGCAAGTCTTATCTCATCGGCCGGGGGAGAGTACTGTCCTGGAGCCACAAATGTCCGATAGAGCTCTATTTCTTCCACAAATCTCTCCACCTCTTCTTCCGTCGCTCTGTATGGATCTAGGTACATCTTGCGCCTCACGAAATCTCCGGCGAGAATCGAGAGCGCTGCCGCCGTTCCCCCCGCCGCTCTAATCGGGCCCGCAAAATATATCGCCAGATGTTTCGTCCCGTCGCGATTTTCTCTTATCTTCACCTCGGGGATGCCCTCAAGTGGAGCCACAACAATTCCTTCAGTCAAGATCGCAAGCGCTGCCCTCACCGCCTGCTCAGCGGTCTTTTGTGGATCGAATCTTCCAAATCTCCCGTCAACAATCATCTCTGCAATCTTCAGCGCTATTTCCTCCCTCGGCATCTCTTTTTCAAGCCTCCTTATCTCCTCAGCAACCCCCGGAGGACCAACAAGCTTTTCTACCCTCTCCGCCAGCTCTCCCGCCATGGGAATCTCAGGAAACGGCTCTGGATCGTTGCCCATTGCTCTGGCTTTCTCAGCAATCGCGTAAATCGCCCTCACTTGCTCCTCGAGTTTCCTGAAATACTCCATCATCTCTGGGCTGGCCGCAATCATCCAAACACCGCCTCCTTCAAACTCTTGCAAACAAAATCTGGTTTCTCCCTCGCCCGTCTAACATCCCCGATTTTCGTCACCCCGGTGAGAACTAGAATTGTCCTCAGTCCCAGCTTCTTCCCAACAGCTACATCTGTGTCCAGCCTGTCTCCCACCATCACCACCTTCCCCTTCTCCACCCCGAGCAGTCTGAGAGCCATCTCAACCATTCCAAGCGAGGGCTTTCCAAAGATCAGCCTCGGCTTTTTCCCCGTGCTCCCCTCCAATGCTCCAATCACCGCCCCTGCGCCAGGGGACAGCCCATCTTCTGTTGGATAGGTTGGATCTGAGTTTGTGGCAATAAAATCTGCCCCCTTCAAAATTGCTCTGACCCCAGCTTCAATTTTTTTGTAAGTAAGATTCGGATCCAGTCCGACCACAACATGTGTTGCCTTTATTGCCTCATCAATTCCCAGCACTTTGACACCGGCTTCCCGCAACTCCTCAAAAACCCCTCTCCCCCCGATAGCGAAGACTCTCGCTGAGGGAAAATTTCTCTTCAAATACACCGCCGTCACATAACCAGAAGTTATGATCTCCTCTTTTTCCGCTGGAATCCCCATTCTCCTGAGTTTTCTCACATAGCTTGACCTCGAGAGGGTGGAATTATTCGTCAAAAATAATACCCTTAGCCCCCTCCTCTTCATCTCTCTCACGGCTTCCGCTGCCCCCTCCAAAGGAGTATCTCCCCGGTAAAGAACTCCATCCATGTCCAAGATAACCGCCGAGACTCCATCAAAAGGCTTAGGCAAAATTTACCACCTCCAGCCCATGTGTCTTTAGATCAACAATTGGGACATAGCCTGGCGTTGGATTCACCCCAAGCTTCTGCATGTAGATTGTTATGTCCTGAAAAGTTCCTGAGTTAACCAGCAGGACATCCCGGTATCTGTCGCTACCATAGATGTGAACATGCCCACAATGGAAGATATCTGGAACTTCGTCTATAACCATCCAATCTCTTTCCTCCGGTGAAATGAGCACTTTTCCCCCGTAAATCGGGGAAAGATGTCTTTTCTGAAGCAACTTTTTCATCATCGCCACCGGCTCCTGCCTCTTCATTCCGGGAATCCCCACAACCAAATCATCAAAGCTGCGCCCATGATAGACCAAAAAGTGAACCCCCTCGATTGAAAGTGTTGCAGGATTTCCAACCATCACAAATCCTCTTTCATACAGCGGCCCAGCGATATCGCGGAAAATTGCCGGCTGCGGCTCCGCCTGCCTCACAGCATCGTGGTTGCCAGGAGCTATGATAACTGTGATGTAATCTGGCAACTCCGAAAGCAGCCTGGCCGCCGCCCCATACTGCTCATAAATATCTTTTATCAGCAGCTCCTCGTCCTGCTCCGGATAAACCCCTATGCCATCCACAACATCCCCGGCCACAACAACATACTTTATCTTTCCCGCCACCTCCATCTCCCTCTCACTTTCACCACCCTCCCTGATCCATCTCAAAAACTTCATGAATGATTCCTCCCGAAACTTTTGACTTCCTATGTGCAGGTCGGAAATCAGCGCCGCGGCAACAGGGATATCCGAAAACCTTTTCTCCCTCTTAACCGGGACCTCCGGCCACAGGATGTCCCTCACAAAAATCCGCGGAGGATCGCCACTCCTAACAGTCCCAATCACCCCAATCACCTCATCCGTCACAACATCGTCTGCCTTCTCCAGCATCTTTTCATCCCCCCTGTAAACTATCGCCAGCGCCCTGCCGGTAGCGTCCTCAAGCTCTATCAAAACACTCCCAGTCGAAGCCTTTCTTTTGTCTGCTACCATTCCAATAACCGCGACGCTCTCCCGATCGGACATCCCCCGAAGCGCCCGAAGGGAAGATGCATTCACCAGCTCCGGCCTCATCCGCAAAATCTTTGAAAGGTTCTCCAGTCTGTTATTGAACATTTTTACAAAATTGTCGAAATTCCCGGTGGAATAGCTTTTCCCGGTGATCTCCTTCAGGACCTGAACATTTGCCGAGTACTCCTTTGCAACAGGTTTGAACCTAGTATGTGAGAGTTCCTTCAGTTGCTCCTCCTTTCGCGCCACTTCCGGTAGCTTCTCCTGAAATACTTTGATAGGTGAAATCATCTGCCCCCCCTCCAGCACCTTCATCACCATCTCCCCGGTGATCAGCGGTGGCTTCTGTTCCATCTCCCTTATCTTTCCGATTACCATCTCTGCGACGGCCTCGGCATTCTCCCTCTGCATTATCACCTGAAGGGCGCTCTCCGCCACCTGCACCTCTGCATCCATAAATTTCTTCAGAATCTCTTCAATCTCCATCTAACCGCCCGGAACGACATCGACAAAACTGCTCGCTTTCAAATCGCTGAAAAAATAATCCTGCAGAACTGCCGCCTGAACCTGCAGCGGGTGAATCTCCAGCTTTATCTCCTTTGTCCTCCCATACCGCCCGTTGTTCACTATCTTTGCCTCTATTATTCCGAGAACATCCAGCTCCGATACGAGATCGCTCACCCTCCGCCTCGTGAGTGGCTCAATTCCCATCTGCCTGCACAGCTCCCTATAGATTTCATAGACATTCCCGCTCACAACAGGTCTACCAACAGTTCTCTCGGCCAGTGTGGCAATCCCATAGAGAACTATCTTCGACTGAACCGGGAGAGTTTTTATGACCTCGATTGTGTGATCCAGTTCTATTCTCTCATGAGCCTTCCTCACATGCTCCGGGGTCACCTTCTCCATTCCCTCTGCCTCCGCCACCTCTCCCGCAGCCCTCAGAAGATCCAGCGCCCGTCTGGCATCCCCATGCTCCCTAGCTGCATAGGCTGCACACAAAGAAATCACCCCCTCCTCCAGGGCTCCCTCCACAAAGCTCATCTCAGCCCTCTGACACAGGATGTCCCTCAGCTGCTTTCCATTGTAGGGCGGGAAAACTATCTCCTCCTCCCCAAAACTGCTCTTCACCCTAGAGTCCAGAAACTCCATGAAACGCAGATCGTTGGAAATTCCGATGATGCTCACCTTGGCATTCTTCAGCTCTGAGTTTATTCTGGTCAAGCTGTAGAGGACATCAACCCCGCCATTTCCCACCAGTTGATCAACTTCGTCCAGGATTATCACCGCAAACTGCTTCTCCTCATCAAGTGCCCTCACAAAGCTCCTGTAAACTTCATCTGTGGGCCATCCCGTTCTCGGAACTCTCTGAGGCAGCCCCGTCCTCTCGAAAAACTCTCTCCCGCAGCCCTCAAGAAATGTATCTGCAAGCTTTGCCAGCACCCGATACTGTGTGTTTACTATCTCGCAATTTACATACACCACCTTCACCTTCGCCCCCGCCTTCCCTCCAGCCCTCTCAAGCTCTCCCACCACGTGATTCACAGTCGCCGTCTTGCCAGTTCCCGGCTTTCCATACACAAGGATGTTGGATGGCGTCTCCCCCCTCAGTGGCGCCACGAGAATTCTCGCAAGCTGACTTATCTGCTCATCTCTGTGTGGCAGTTTTTCCGGCACATATGTCGGCCGAAGGTATTCCCTGTTTTTAAAGATTGGCTTGGCCTTCAAAATCATGTCAAAAATTCCCTCCACCATTTCGCCTCCGCCTCCTCTCCATATCCTTCTAAAAAGTTCTCTATGCTTCTTATCCAAGACTCCACCGTTTTAGCCAGCTGATTAACCAAAAATTTCTCCTCCGGCTGGATATTCGCCCCTTCCTCCGGTGAAAGAGCTTGGAGCAAAAGTTTTGGAAGTCTCGCGTGTATTATCGCAATTGCTCTCTTCTTCATCTCCTCTGCTCCTTCTTTCTCCCCGACCGCTTTCAAGGAAGAGATTTCATTTCCGACGAGAAGGTAGAATCCCTCAGGCAGTTCACACAATTTCTCGCTCCTCTCCTCCGAGATCACTATGTTTCTCAGCTCCGCCGAAAGTATCCTTTTTCTCTCCAAAACTCCGTGCTTCTCAAGAATCTCTGCCTCCCAGCAATTGAGCATCGTCTCATCCCCCTTTTCAAAGGGCCCAAGTTTTTTCTTGGAGTAGACCAGCTGTGGTAGGTCTTTGACAAAAACTACTTTCTGCTTCATCATTTCACCCTAGCCACAAACTCCGGTTGCGGGACCCACAGCGACCCCCGCTGGATCTCCTTCTCCAACACCTGCTCAACAAATCTTTCGCTGATGTTCTTCTCCTTCGCTCTTTCTATTATTTCTTTCTTGGGCGCTGCCCCGCCATATTGCTCCTCAAGCTCTTTCACTATGTCAAAGATCATCGCAATCTGCTCCCTCTGAGAGCGAGGCATTCCCGTGAATATCAGATCAACATCAACAACCCTTTTCTCCAAGTCCAACCCCACCTGCTCCAAGCTCTTCTTCACCAGCTCTATCGCTCTCGTGGCATCCTCAACTGTAACTTCATTGCTCAGCCTCATTCTCGCGTAAGATTTTGCTAGTCTCACCAACGCCTCAAGCTGTCTGACGGTTATTGGGATTGGATTTTTCATTGCGGCTGCAGTTTTTCTCCAGTCAACGTAGAAATCTGAAATCACTTTCTGAACCTCTTTGCTCTTGAGCTCTGGGTGAATGTTCTTCTTCGCATAAATTATCATCTTGCGCAACATCTCCGGCGAGATCGGGGGGGCCTTCACTTTCTTTGCATGGATCTGAAGAACATGCTGACTGAGCGCCCTGTCTTCTTCAACCGATGGACGATCATGCATTATAAAAATGAGATCAAATCTTGAAAGGAGAACTGGATCGATTGCCAGCTGTTCTGGAACCGTCCTCTCATCATCGAATCTTCCCCACCTCGGGTTTGTGGCCGCAAGGACTGCTGTCCTTGTATTTAAAGTTGCGACTATCCCTGCCTTCGCAACACTTATTGTCTGCTGCTCCATGCTCTCCAGAAGCGCCCCAGACTCCTGTGGATCCATCTTCTCAAACTCATCTATACATGCAATTCCCCCATCTGCTATCACGAGCGCCCCGGCCTCCAGCGTCCAGCTGCCTCCCAGGAGTTCATCCCTCACCGCGGCTGCCGTCAGCCCCGCCCCGGTGGTTTTCTTTCCAGAGGTGTATATGCCTCTTGGAGCGACATCTCCCACCCACTTCAAAAGCTGGCTTTTTGCCGTGCCGGGATCGCCCACTAACAGGATGTGAGAATCACCCCTGATTCTTGTGCCATCGGGGAGCTCCACTGGATCGCAGCCAAAGAGCTGAAGAGCGATGGCTTCTTTAACCAAATCATGACCCTTTATCGCCGGGGCTATCGACTGAATCACTTTTCTTGCCAGCCAAGGGTCTTTCGCCAGTTCTTTGATCTTTTCCTCGTCCTCCGGCTTCACTTCTGCCTCTTCTATGCCCTTCTGCAGGACCTCGATGTGATTGACAAAGAGGACCGTCATGAAAACTCTTCCCTTTTGGCCCCCCTTTCTTGTGAGCCTCTCCTGAAGGGGATAGAGAATACCAGTGATCACAACATGGTTTCCGGGAATGGCTTTCTCCACAAAATCGTCTCTGACTATTCCGTTTAGATAGCGGGGCATCCTCCCGCCCCTGAGCTTGGCCGGTGGCTCCTGAATCCTCACACTCTGCCAGTCGCGGAACTCTGTTTCTTCCACTACTAGGTCAAAGGATCTCTTCCCCCTGCAGTTGACGTTTGGACATGAGGGGGGCTCAACCAGAAACTCCCCCACCTGCTGGACCCTCGCCTCCTCACCGCATTTCCTGCAGCGAAAGACCGCTACAGTTGCTTCCGGCCGCACATCGCTTGACCTTACCATTATTCCCTCAACCTGAATAAATTTCCCGAGATGGGCGGCCCTTATGTTCCTTATGTCAACGCTCTGCCCCAAACCCTTGATCCGCAGGCAGGCCTTTGGAATTTTTGTTATCCTGCTCAAAATTTCATCGGCTTCTTGGAAGAAATCTTTCGGAAAATCGAGCAAATAGGTTGCCAACTCCTCGCTAAACTCGAGCAATGTTGTATATTCAACCACCAAAGACTTCTGCCCCGCTGATGCCAACCTATGAAACTCTTTCAAGAACTTCGGCTGGTGTAAGAAATCCTCCAGTTTCTCCTTTAGCTTTTTATCCATCTACCCTCACCCTCTCGTCTGTGTGAAATCGATGCTGGTAGATTTACTTTTATCCGTGTAAAAAAATTTTCAAATCTAAATATTTTGAAAAATAAATTTTTCTCATTTTTAAGGCTTGAGTGCAAATTTTTCACATCCCGGCTCGTGGGATGCTGCTTCTCAAAATTTCTCGCTAAAACCACCATTTATCCCCCAGAAAAATAATTGGCTAAAGAGTATTCCTCGTTTTTTATCAGGAGGGGGTAAAAGTATTCCATTCAGAAGAAATTGAGCATATTTTCGGTGAAAATTCAAAAATAGAGAATTCTCTTCTTTAATTTTGTTCTCCAGTGGAATCAGTGGAAACCAGTGGCACTAGGGGATAGAAACATATTCATAGGCTTCGGTGAGCGACTCAAAACAGTAATGAACCTTTTGAAAGTCCTTCCTGAACTCCGCGACCTCGGCTGCAATCTTTTCCTCCGGCTCCTTCTCAACCACAACTCTAGCGATGAACTCTGCGATTGTCTCCATCTCCCCCTCCTTCATCCCAAGCCTTGTGACTTCCGATGTCCCCATTCTGATGCCGCCGGGATTTTTGTAGTGTCTCCCCTCCCTCGGATCCCAGGGAAGAAGATTCCTGTTGAGGATAATGTTTGCCCTTTCAAGGTTTTTCTCCAGCGTCCCTCCATCCCCAAACTCTGTGACATCAACAAGAACCGTGTGGGACTGAGTATACCCAAGTTCTGGGCATAAAACCTTAAGTCCCCGGCTGTGGAGGGCCTTTGCAAGAGCCTTTGCATTTTTCACTATCTGGGCCGCATAATCTTTTCCGAACTCAAGCATCTCTGCTAGAGCCACCGCCAGCGCCGCTACCGAGTGGAGGTGATGATTGCTCACAACCCCCGGAAACACCGCTCTGTTGATGGCCTCCGCCAACTCCTTTGTGCACAGGATCATGCCATGCTGTGGGCCTGGGAGGGTTTTGTGAGTGCTACAGGTCATTACTTCTGCCCCTTCCCTCAGAGGATCCTGAAACTGGCCCCCCGCGATGAGCCCTGAGACATGAGCCGCATCATACATCACCCTCGCCCCATTCTCCTTTGCGACCTTGCTCAGCTCCTTCACCGGGTGAGGAAAAAGAAAGACGCTTCCACCGAAAGTTACAAGCTTCGGTTTTACCTCTTCTATCTTTCTGGCCGCCGCCTCCACATCTATGTTCATCTTTTTCTCATCAAAAGGCAGATAATCTACCTCCAGCCCATGAACTGCCCCAGCCGTTCCTCCAAACTTTTTCTTCCCCATGCTGATGTGGCCGCCAGACGCTATCGAAAGGCACAACATTGTATCCCCCGGCTCAGTCAGAGCGGTGTATGCAGCGAGATTTGCCGTCAGCCCTGAAACTGGCTGAACATTCGCATGCTCGGCCTTGAAAAGCTCTCTTGCTAGATCCATGGCCAACAATTCTACTTGGTCTATGTAAATGCATCCGGCGTAGACCCTTTCACCCGGCCATCCCTCGGCATAGCGGTGTTGAAAGTCGCATATCAGAGCCTCTCTAACAGCGGGGCTGGTGATGTTCTCGCTGGCAATCAATGGAATGGAAGATTTTAACCACTCGTGGTGCTTGCGCATAAGCTCCTTCGTCCTTTGGTATGCTTCTCTTGCATTCATTTGACCAACCTTTCCAACTCCTCCACCTGTCCTCGAATTTCTATTGGTTTTTCAGATATATCTATTGCCACCTCGGGATCTTTGAGGAGATGGCCGGTCGCCACACAAACAACTGTCTCCTCCCTACTGATTTCCCCACTCCTGAGAAATTTCATGAGACCAGCCACAGAAGCTGCGCTAGCCGGCTCCACCCCTATCCCCTCAAGCCTTGCAATCATCTTCTGCGCCCTGATTATCTCCTCATCTGTAACAGCTTCCGCATTCCCCTTTGACTCCTTTATTGCCATTATTGCCTTTATACCGTTCACAGGGTTCCCAATTCTGATAGCGGTGGCGATTGTCTCGGGGTTTTTTACCGGGGTGAAGTCCATTCGTCCCTCTTTTATTGCATTAACTACCGGCATCGCTCCAGAAGCCTGAACCCCCATCATTTTTGGAATCCTTTTTGTAAGCCCAACCATCTTCATCTCCAGGAACCCCTTGTAAATGGCCCAGATGTTCGCACAATTTCCCATTGGAACTATCACCCTGTCCGGTGTCTTCCATCCAAGCTGATCTGCTATCTCGAACCCGATAGACTTCTGCCCCTGGAGTCTGAAAGGATTGAGAGAGTTCAAGAGATATATTTCTTTATGTTTCATGCAAATCTCCTTGACAAGAGCTAAGGCCTTATCAAAATTCCCCTTTATCTCCAGAACTTTTGCTCCAAATATCATTGTTTGGGTGAGCTTCCCGAGGGCGACTTTTCCTTTTGGAAGAATTACAAGACACCTCAGCCCGGCCTTGGCCGCATAGGCCGCAAGGGATGCCGATGTGTTTCCCGTCGAAGCACACGCCACAGTTCTCGCCCCAAACTCAAGGGCCTTTGTTATCCCCACCGTCATTCCCCTATCTTTGAAAGAGCCAGTTGGATTTGCACCCTCAAACTTTATGTAGAGGTTTTCTATGCCGATTTCTTTTGCCAGCCGTCCACACCTGTAAAGGGGCGTCCCTCCTTCTCCCAGAGTAACTATTTTTGAATCGTCTAAAACCGGCATGAAGGCCCGATATTTCCATACACTTGGGGGGGCTGTCTTGAGTTGCACGCGGTCAAGCTTCTTTTTGATTTCATTTGCATCTATTTCCACCTCAAGGAGCCCCCCGCATTTCGGACAGGTGTAAAACCTTTCAGCTATCCTAAAGCTGCTGCCACAGCCTATGCACTCAAGTCGCAAGCTCAGCCCCCGATTGTGTGATGGATATCAATGAGATCTCCAAGAAGCGAACTGGAGGTCTCCTTTGGACCTGCACCAAACCCAGTTATGGAAATCTCTCTCGCCAAGTCGAGTTTCAAGGTGACTGCGTTCAAGGTTCCTCCAACCGCTAGAGGATGCTCGAGAGGCACAAGCCTTGGGGATACCTCAAGATATCCTCTCCTCGCGATTCCAACCAGCTTGATGACCTTTCCTGTTTCCTTCGCCAGCCTGATGGCCTCTGGGGTAATCTTTCTTATCCCACATCGCCTAACATCCTCCAGCCTCGCATCCTCCCTCAGAAGAGCATTCGAAAGGATAACGAGTTTGCAGGAAGTGTCGATTCCCTCCACGTCTAGAGTTGGATCTTTTTCTGCTATGCCGAGTTCTTGAGCCTCTCTCAACACAAGATCGAATGGAGCTCCCTCTTCAGCCATCCTCGTGAGGATGTAGTTCGTCGTGCCGTTGAGGACCCCGCGAATCTCCTCAATTTCATTCCCAGAGAGAAGCTTCTTCCCCAAGGAGATCACCGGGATTGCTCCCCCAACCGAGGCCGAGTACCTGAATTCCACCCCCATCTCCCTTGCAAGATCTTCAAGTTTCCTGAAAGCCACCACTAGCGGACCTTTGTTTGAAGTTATCACATGCTTTCTTTCCTCCATTGCCACCTTTATGTGGGAGAGACCTGGCTCTCCCGTCTTTATGTTTGTGGGTGTGAGCTCGAAGATAACATCTGCTCTTGCTTCTTTGATCATCTCAATGACTTGAAAACCCTTTTTAGCTCCTGGAAAATCTGCAATCTTGCCACCCTTTTCGGCCATTGCCTTCAGCTTTTTGGGTGGAATTCCAGCATCGTCTATCACTGCACCTGTTTCATCGGCTATTGCAACTACCCGGGGCACCAATCCATGCCTCTTGCGCAAGAATTCTCCCTTTTCCACCAGCGCTCTGCTCAGGCCTCTCCCCAGATTGCCAAAGCCAATCAGCGCGATTCTCATTCTTCCTCCTCCAGAGATAGAATCAAGAGAAGATTTTTCTTCCGGGAGATTTCTTCAAGTTTTTGTAGCGCTAAATTTCTCTTCTTCATATCGGCTGCTGTGATCGTCATCCTCGCCGCAGACTCCGTTCCAATTTCGCTCACGGCCATGCTGAAGTCTGAAACCCTTACTCCATTCAAGGCATTCAACCTGTCAATCGTGTCCCTGATGTCTGTGTGAATGATGTGACCAATTAAAACAACTGTGGCTTTAACGGCCTTTAGGCTCTCACCAAGCTGGGTAACTCTGATTCCTCTATCCTTGAGGGCTGCGAGAA
>JAVZGN010000009.1:0-37057 GCA_038872135.1 Hadarchaeales archaeon (SeqCode)
ACGAGGAGCCCTAGGAGGCCCCCGAGAACTGCGGCTATGACCGCTGAAAAAATCGCTGTTGCAACATAGATGTCGGAAGAGACCGGCATCCTGGCTTTTCTTATGGCATCCTGAAGCTGGGGGTATCTTTTTCCCTTTGTGAACCTGCCGAACCATCTGTAGGCCAGCTCAGCGAATGCCATCGGTTAAAAATACATCTGGAGTTTATTAAAGGTGGCTTGTGGAGGTTTGAAATCTTAGAAATAGCTGGTGTAGACGACGCCTATCACAATGCCCTCTATCTGTTTTAGGATGGCAAAATTTTCTGGAGAAGCATCGCCCTTCACCACAAAATAGTTATCCGTGATTGCTAAGACTCTCTTCACATCCAAAACATTGCCTCTCCTATAAATGATGATGTCTTCCGTCATGACGCTTTCCGGCTGGGCCCTGACCCACATGATCGTGTCGTTCTCCCTGATGGTTGGAGTCATTTCCCAGTTCTCAGCCCTTGAGAATTCTATGAGGGGGGAGATGAACGCCCTGTAGCCTCCGAAGAACTCTGAGCGATCTTTTAGCCCAGCCTGAACCGTGGCCCGCCACCTGAGCACACCTGTCACTAGGGAGAAAATGACTGCTGCGAGGAGGATGAGGATGACGACATTTTTTGCTGTTTCCCTATTCATCTTTTACCACCTCGAGGTGAAGAGGGTGCCGATGACCCGCCCCTCTATCTGGGAAATTATCTCTCCATCGTCGGAGGGGTTGGCATCTCCCTTCGTCAGCACCCCGTTTGGGAGAACTGAGATGACCCTGTGGACGACCCTTCCCCCTGCCTTCTGGAGGTAGAAGACCGCGATATCGCCCACCCCAAGGTTTTCCACGGGATAGGTGATAGCAAGGACTAGATCTCCGTCTTCAAATGTCGGCTTCATGCTGTTCCCCTGGATCCTGACGGGCCAGATGGCATTGTCGAGAAAGGCCTCCGCCCTGAAGTATCCTGTCCAGTTCTCGAGGCCTGCTGGGATCGGCTGGGGCTGAGAGACTAGGAGAAAGGAAATAGTTGCGATCAGGATGCACACCAGAAAAGCGATTTCTCTATCTTTTAGGCTCATCTATATCATTAAAAGAGAAAATAAAAAGAAAAAAAGGTTTCGGTTCCCGAGCCCTTAGGGCGCCTACTTCCAGCCAAACAACTTGACCTCGTCCAAGCTCAGCTGAGATGCGGCGGGAATCTTCCAGTGCTGGCCATTGCGGTTGAACCTAACGTTGACTTTCACATAGCCCGCTGTCGTGTTCTGGTTCTCATAACCATAGACAAACTCCTTGGCGCTGGCTGGCTCATTGAACGAGTTGTCCTCACCACTTGTGTACCCACTCCACCTTATGTAGACGTAGAGGTTCTCCTTTGACGCATAGGCCATGTTGTCCGGTGCGTAGAGAGTCACGTCCACAACTATGTCGAAGTACTGCTCATAGGGAACATTTATTGTCTGACCATTCTGGTTGATCACAGAGTTCGAGCTGAGCCAAGCGCTAGTTTGGCCGTCAAACGCTGATGTGTTGTCTCCCTGATCGTACTTGATTAAGAAGATGTTTTCGATTCCCTGCCAGTGCCCGCTTCCCAGAACCCAACCGCGCCCTACTAGAGTTCCATTTGAAAATACTGAAAGCTCTCCAACGCTGAAAGTCGCTGGTGCAAGGGTTGGCTGGGTCAGAGCCCACGCCCCCAGCCCCGCTGCAATCACTATTACTATCGTCGCCGCAACCCATGGTAGTCTTCCTGACATTCCCTTTTCCACCTCCTTCTTTTCTATTCTAAACTTCGGTGCCCTCGGGGGCCCGGGAGAATAGTCGAGCCTGCTTTTACACCTCGGACACTCTTTTGGATTGGGGACTTTTGCATTCCATTCATACCCACAGCGAGGACACCTCATACGGAATAAGTTTGTTTTTCGAGGTTTATAAACCTTTCCCACCATCTACTATTATGATTATGATTTTTCAAAAAGTCTTTTTCTCTTTCTACTATGATTTGGCCAAAATTCTACTATGATGGTCCAGCTATGTAAAATCTTGAAGAAGCCTGGAGATTTTCAATGTTTGTCTCAAAAAACACGTCAACCCTCCATAGGCCTGGAAGAGCATCTGGGATTGCCCCCGGCATCAGCCCATTCTCGCTCGCATCTCCGACAATTCCCCCCATCCTGTAAATGACAAGATTGTAGCCTGGAGGTATCGGAGGTGGCTTCCTGAGAAGTGGCGAGCTAAAGAACCCATTGTTTTCATTCACCAGCTGAAGACCCCCACCGAGCAAAATCATTTCATTATCACTTCCATTGGAAATAACTATTCGAATTGTGCCATTCTCCATCCATTCAAAAAAATTATCCGGAAAAAACTCTATCGAAACCCTGGTGTCCGTTGCTCCGGGCCAATTCTCAAATGCGCGAGTTGGGAAGGTGACAGGGGGTTGTGGGGGACGGCTGCGAACGATGTAGACGGAAGCAAAGGTCACAATGCCGGCCACCGCTAGAAGAATTATCTCCTTCTTCACAAACTGTCCTTTCTTCCCCCATTATAAACATTTTCTATGAGGATGCATCGCTTTTATCCGCTAGGAGCTCACGATTATCTGGATGCAGAGAAAACTGATAGCAGAAGGAAAAATCATGCTTGAACTCCAGGACCCGGAAAGCTTCAGGGTAGCCACCGGAGACTATGTTCCCTCATTGGCTGAAGTCTTCTACAACCCAAAAATGGAGCTTTGCCGGGACATCTCCGTGGCAGTGGCCCAGGTGATTTCTAGGAAAATATGGCCGCTGAAAATCTGCGATCCACTGGCAGGTGTTGGGGTTAGAGGTCTCAGGTATGCAGCCGAGGTTTCAGGAGTTTCAGAGGTTGTCCTGAACGATATATCGGAAAAAGCCGAAAAGGCGATTCTCAGAAATATGGAGCTCAATGGAATTCGATCAGAGGTCCACCGGGAAGACGCAAGCTCTCTCCTCTGGAAAAACAGAGGAAGATTCAACCTCATTGACATTGACCCCTTTGGCTCCCCGGCCCCATTTTTGGACGCAGCTTTCGGGGCACTCCGGAAAAAGGCGCTTCTCGCAATCACGGCAACTGATACAGCCCCCCTTTGCGGCGCTCAAAAGAAAGCCTGCCTGAGGAGGTACGGGGCTGTTCCCATTAGAACAGAATACTGCCGGGAACTCGGCGTTAGAATTCTGATCGGCTTCGCCCAGAGAGTTGCAGGAAAACATGAGATTGCCATCCGCCCCATCCTCTCCCACGCCACCGAGCACTACTTCCGAGTATATCTCTATGCCGAGCGCGGTGCGAAAAAAGCCGATGAAGCGATAAAAAATCTAGGGTGGATTTCTCACTGCTTCGTCTGCGGGAGGAGATACATCTCAAAGAGCTTTGCCTTAGCCAACCCCTCCAAATGTTACTGCGGCGGAAAGCTTTCCCATGCTGGACCCCTCTGGACCGGCCCAATCGAGGACGGGGAATTCATCGGAGAGGTTCTGAAAGATGTGGTCAGGAGAAGCTTTCGCCTCGCCTCGATGGAGATAAACCTCCTCACCAGACTGATGGAAGAAGCCCAAGGCCCACCCACCTTTTACGATGTGAATCAGCTTGCCAGAACCTTCAAAACGCGGAGCCCTAAGATGGAAAAGCTGCTCAAATCCATCAGAGGAGCTGGGTTTCACGCCTCCCGAACCCATTTTTCTCCAACAGGCTTCCGAACTACTGCTCCCTATGAAGCAATTGCAGAAATCATGAAAAATGACTGCCACTCCAACCTCTCAAAAATAGGAGATTGATAGTCTGCGCGCCCCTCCGCCATCCTTTTAAATTCCCAGAGGGATAATGGAGCGATGCTCGCGCTTGCGCAGACCCTAACAGAAGTAATCCTGATGGTGCTGGTGATAGTTCTCTTAGCTTTGCAGCTTTTCGGTGGCGGCAGCATCGTGAGAAGAAGACAACTTGAGAGAGAGGTGGAAAGTCTCAGGGCTAGGATAAAGGAAATGGAAGAAGCAAAAAGCGCCCAATCGAGAAGAGCTGAGACAAAACTCTCACCGGATATCTTCGGCTTTGCGAGAGATCTGGAAACTCTCAGGTCTGCGATAGCCGGCTCGAGGATTTGTCAGAAAATCCTTCAGAAGAAATACCGCCTTCCGCCCGGAGCTGAGCTGCTGAAGAAGATAATGTCAAGCTATGCCATCGACCAGGTGACAAAGGAGAGGCTCGCAGATGAATTTCTGGTTGGAGAGGTGGGAAGAGGGATAATGAATTCCCTGAAAACCGGAAAAACCATTGAGAGAGCAGCGGCGGAGGTTGGCGTCCCCATCCTAGTGGCAAAGGGGCAAATAGCGAGGCTCCAGATCCTCGGCTACCTAGACAACAAGCTGAAGATTACCCCTCTTGGAGAAAGGGCATTAAAATAGAATCCTCTCCGCGGCTTTCTTCACCTTCGCCCGGTATTTTTCATCGGTTAGAACCCTCAGGAAGTAGCGGGGGGCCTGTCTCTTCTTCAGCGCCGGGGCGAGGGGAGAGACCTTGGAAAGGCTGAGAATTTTTCCATCAGATATCACCGGCATCTCCACCTTCTCCAGCCTCGGCTCGGAGATTATGATGTCCACAACCGGGACATCCAAGATGACCATTCCCCTCTCAACCCCTGCAGCATCTGCAATCTCCTCCTGCAGCTTCTGGACTTTCCCCCACCGTCCAAACCTCCTCAGATACTCCCACTTCTCCTCTCTCGTCAGATCTCTCCTTTGCTCAACCAAGGCAGATTTGAAAAGCCTCCTGTACTTCAGCCGCTGGACGATCTCAGCCGGGTATCCCCCGCATCTCTCAAGGCTCACGATGAGCTGCGAATCGTTCATGAGGAAAAATGTCTCTCGATCAAGATTCCCGTCCCTAAGGGCTCTGTCAACGGCGTTTGCAAGCATCATTTCAGCGCTCCTGACCGTGTGGTGGAAATACACGGAGGAATACATGAGGCCCCTCGCCGTCAGAAGCCCCTCGACCGCCTCAACCCCTTTTGAGAGGATGCAGAGCTTTCCCCCTTTTATCCTCAGGATGCTTGAGAGCCTGTGGACATCCACAAGCCCTAGGGCAACTCCTGTGAAATGGGAGTCACGAAGGAGATAATCCATCTGGTCCACGTCGACCTCGCTGTGGAGGAGATCCCCCAGATATTTTCTTCTGTGTTTCCCGAGTAGGAGCTGCGAGATTTCCCTGGTTGAAATCCCTCGCCTCTCCAAGAGTTCATTCACAGTTGGAACCCCTATCCTCCCAAGCTCCTCCTCGGGGGCCACAGGAAGTTTCCCCTCTATGATGTTCCCGGTTATCTCCATGTGATCTTTCTTCAAAAAATCGACCATCAGATACTCCAGGGTGTGGGAGAAAGGGGCGTGACCGATATCGTGGAGGAGCGCTGCAATCATCACCATCTCCCTCTCCTCTGCGCTCAGCCCCAGCACCGCCCCGACGCTTTCCGCAAGGTGGGCTGTCCCAAGCGCATGCTCAAAGCGGGAATGGTTGGCTCCCGGGAAAGCGATGTTTGCGAGACCCAGCTGCTTGATCCCCCTCAGCCTCTGAACCTCTGCAGTGTCTGTGAGGGCTAGGATTATCCCCTTTATCTTAATGCTCCCGTGAACCGGATCGTGAATCGTCTTTTCTTCCATCTTTTCCCTTTAGAAGGCTCTCTCTCTGAAGTTATAAACTGATGGCTGAGCGGCAGGGAAAACACCTGACAGTCAACCAAATATATTGGAATTTCCACATAGCTTTGTAGATCAAATGGACTGGATAACTCCGGTAAAGCCAGGGTTCGGGGGCTTTGACTTCCCCTATGAGAAGGCCGATGTCGTTTTCATCGGTGTTCCGCTGGACGTCACCTCCAGCTACAGGTCGGGATACCGCTTCGCCCCGACAAAGATAAGGGAGGCCTCGGCCAACCTGGAAACCTACATCCCCACCGCCGGGATCGACGTCTTCGTGAAGCACAACATCTCTGACCTCGGGGACATCATTCTCACCCCAACCGACATAGTTGGATCCGGCAGGAGGATAACCGAGGTTGTGAGGAAAGTTGTCAGGGATGGAAAAATTCCCATCCTGCTGGGGGGCGAGCACACCCTTACATACTTCTCGGTGAAAGCTTTTCCAGATGTCTTTGTCATCCAGCTGGACGCCCACGCCGACCTCAGGGATGAGTACCTAGGCGATAGGATCTGCCACGCCACGGTGATGAGGAGAATTCTCGAAAGCATCCCTGAGGAGAAAATCGCGCAGCTCGGGATAAGATCGTGCTCGGCTGAAGAGGCGGAGTTTCTGAAGAAAAGTAGACATCTCCTCATCTCAACTGAAACTCTGCTGGAAAAAAGAAGCGAGGCAATGGAGCAACTGAAAAAAACTATTGGGAGTTCTCCAGTTTATTTGACGGTAGATCTGGATGTCCTGGACCCAGCCTTCGCTCCGGGAGTTGCAACCCCTGAGCCGGGAGGTCTTCACACAGTCGATCTTCTGAGAATCACAAGAGAGATTGCGGGATTGAACCTCGTGGGCTGTGATATAGTCGAGCTGACCCCTCCCCACGACAACGGCTCCACTGCATTTGCAGCAGCGAGAATAGCCTATGAGATTCTAGCTTTCATGAAATAGTTATCTGAGGAGCTCTTCCCCCTTCTCAACTATGAGCTTTGTCGGCACCGAAAGCTTGATGGATGCTCTCCTGAGGGCTTCCTTTGCAATCGGCCAGAACTCCTTTGCCACTCGCACAGTCATGAGCTTCTGCCCGGAAAAAACTCTCGCCGCAGATCCTATCGGCTTCCCGAAGGCCCTCCTCATCCCGTCGGAAATTCTGTCTGCCCCAGCCCCAGCAGCCATTGGGTTCTCTCTCAGGATGTGGTGTGGATAGACTCTGATTTTAAAATGATAACTTTTCCCAGCTTTTGTCTCAAGGAGCCTGTTGGCCGCAACCCTCGCAGCCTCAATCGCATTGTGCCTTATCTGGCCGCTTTCAATTGCCACCAGGGTCATCTCAATCGGAAAATCTCCATTTGGGTCCCCCATGTCAAAGAAGGTCACCCTCACCCCTGGCGCCCCCTTCACAAATTCTTTCCTGGCATATGCTGGGCCACTGAAGTGCCTGTAGGTCCTAGCTGGTCTCAACGGCATGTTCTCCCTCTATAATCCTTCCTCCACATTTTAAAAGCGTCTCCTTATCCCATCCCAAGTCTTTTATTTCCAATCCAGCAATTGCTATTTGGGGTTTCAAGTGAAGAAAGCAAACTATGTGATCATTGCCGGCGGGGGGAGGATAGGGTCCCATCTTGCAAAGGCTCTGGAGCCGAGCGGAAGGGACATTGTGATCATTGAAAAAAATCCTAAAGTCTGTGAAAGGCTTTCCTCCGAGCTCAGTGCCTTGGTCATCTGCGGTGATGCAACCGATGTAAAAATTCTGGAAGAGGCGAAGATTCAAGAGGCGGATGTCTTTGTCGCTGTAACAGGCAATGATAACGAAAATATTGTGGCCTGCCAGCTTGCAAAATTCACATACAAGGTTCCGGTTGTTCTCGCCAGGGTAGAGGATACAGAGAGGGCCGAGATGCTGAAGAACATGGGGATAGATCTGATCGTCAACCCCGCTCATGTCGCTGCAATGGTTTTTGAAAATGCCATCGCCCTTCCCGGTACAACATCAATCCTCGTCTCGGAAACTGTCACCAGAGCGGTGGAGATCGTTGTCCCAGAAACATCGAAAGTTGTAGGGAGAAGGATCAGGGATTTGAGCTTTCCCGTTGATTGTGTCATTGCCGCCATTCACAGAGCAGGGAAGCTAATAATCCCCCATGGAGACACTGTCATAAAGCCTGGAGACATCCTGGCCACCATCGGGAAGGAGGAGGCCATAGCAAAAGTTGTCAAGCTGGTGGAGAGCTGAGCATGGGGCTTCGAGAGTTCTCCCTGAAAAAATTCTTGAAGAAAAACTTTGACTTCACCATGGGGATTCTCACAGAGTTTGGGATTGCTGCACTCTTCATCTTGGTCGGCTTCATCCTTTCCTTCATCATTGTGATGATCAAGCTATAAGGGGAATAGAAATGATTTTTCGCCCAGAGAAGAAGGACCTGAGGATAATCTTCTACGGGATGCGCAATGTTTTTTATCTCATCGGGATACTCCTTCTCATCCCGATAATTGTCGCCATCAGCGTCCAGGAGTTTGACATGATTCCCGCCTTTCTGATGGGCGCCTCCTTGGCCTTTATCCTAGGAGTTCTGTGTGCAATTTTCTTCTATGAGAAGGAGGAGATGGAGCTCAGGCATGCCCTGGTCATGGCGGCTCTTGTCTGGATCATCGCCCCACTGATAGCTGCTGTTCCTCTCTGGCTCTCCGGGTTCTTCTCCTCTCCCCTGGACGCTGGGTTTGAGGGAGTCAGCGGGTTCACTGGGACTGGTCTAACACTGGCCCTCGACATTGACCACATGCCCTATAGCATGAATTTTCTCCGGCATTTTCTCCAGTTCATTGGGGATGGCATAGGGATAATCGTCATCTCCCTCTCCATCCTCGGGAAAACTGAAATCAGCTCTGTGCTGGCTTTCAAGGGGGAGGCTAAAGAAACTGGGATAAGGCCGAGCATCGTCCGCACCTCCAGGATAATCATTGGCATTGCCGTGGCCTTCTTTTTAATCGGGACGGCGATGTTCACGATTGCTGGAATTGCTGAGGGACAGGAGGCGGGAAGGGCTGTTTTTGATGCTGTCAACCACTCGATGACGGCATATGCAACCGGAGGCTTCAGCGTTCACTCCCAAAACCTCTTATACTACAGCAGTCCCCTCTATGAGATAGTTGCGGCAATTCTCATGATTTTCGGTGCCCTCAACTTCAACCTCCACTATGCGGTCCTCACGGGGAGGAGAAGGGAGGCGATAAAAAACACAGAAATCAGAATTTTCCTCCTCATACTTTCAACTGGAGTTCTCCTTATCGCCGCCAGCATCTTCTCTGCCGGGCTATATACCTCCACAGATGCTGTTTTCAGAAAGGGGGTCTTCCATCTTATATCAGCCCAGACGACGACGGGATTCCAGACTGTGCCGGCTCACCACTTCATGGTCCTCTGGCCGGCCTTTTCAATCCTCCTCCTCTCGATGCTTATGGTCATCGGTGGCTGCGCCAACTCAACCTCTGGAGGGATAAAAATGCTCAGGGTGGGGATTCTCCTGAAAGCCGTTGTAAGGGAGGTGAAGAAAGCCCTTCTGCCAAGCTCTGCAGTAGCCACCGAGAAAATCCACCACCTCGAGACCACCCCTGTGACCGACACCATCGTAAGGGGGGCTGCTGTCATCACCCTCAGCTATCTTTTCCTTTTTGTCTTTGGGATGATGGTCACGGTGGCCCACGGCTATCCCGTGGGGACCTCTGCATTTGAATCAGCGTCGGCGCTTGGAAATGTTGGGCTCAGCGCAGGGATAACAGCCCCATCCATGCCCGACACCTTGAAACTCACTTACATCTTCCTGATGTGGGCTGGGAAGCTTGAGATAATTGGAGTTCTTGTCCTCATCGGGTTTGCCATTGCCGCTGTTGTCGGAGGGCCAAGAAAATGATGAAAAAAATTTTAGCTGTTCTCATCATTCTGCTTCTTGCGCAGCCGGCTGGAGCTGAGAGCATTAGGGAGCTGGTTGAGAATTCTCGGTCTTTTGATGGAAAGAGGGTGACCATTTCCGGAGAGGTTATCGGGGTTTTCAAAAAGGAGAGCGCTGGATGGATAAATATCTTTGAAAATGGCTGGGCGATCGGAGTTCTCGTGACGAAAGAGCAGGCGGAAAACATTGCATTTGTCGGTGACTACCGCCATCATGGAGATGTTGTGATGGTGACTGGCATCTTCCACATGAGCTGCTCAGAGCATGGGGGGAGCATGGATATCCACGCGGAGAATTTCACACTCCTATCAGCTGGTTGGGAGATTCAGAGACTGCCAAACCCCATAACAGTTCTTCTGAGCTCCCTCCTCCTTGCGGCTACAGTTTACCTCGCATATTACATGAGAAAAGTCAGAAAGGAGAAACCACTGCCGGTTCCATTTAGAATTTAGATGTGGAGCTCGACGATGTCCCTGTCCTCCAGCTGGTAATCTTTCGGCACTTGCTGCCCTGGAAATCTCGTGGAGCCCCACACCCTTGCAAACTTCAGGCTCTTCTCAAAATCCTTGTGGACGGCCCTCGCCACATCTATCACCTTGGATCCCCTGGGCAGGACCAGCGGCCTCTTGGCTGGCTCCCCGTCAGGTGGCTTTGTGTAAACCCTTATCATTCCCAGAGCGTGAAAGATTTCCATTTTAATCTTCTTCTCATCGGCTCCGGCCATCACAACTTTGAATCTCTCCCCGACCTTGGCCACCAGCTCCTCGACTTTTTCCCTTGCTTTCGGAGAATCACACTTTGTGACGATGATGAAAGCTGGTTTATATGTGATCGAGCGCTCGAAGATTTCCTCAAGCTCCTCCAGGGAAATGGGCTCATCAATAACCAGATGTGCGTTTGAGATGCCGTGCTCCAGAAGAAGCCGCTTTATCTCTCTTTCCCCTCCCTCAACAAACTGCCCTCCTCTGATCTCTATCCCACCTGAAGACATCACCTCCAGGGAAACTGCCGGGGGGCGACGGTTGAGCCTGATCCCGCTGGCCTCAAGCTCCCCGAGAAGCAGTTGCAGTTGCTCGAGAAGATTGCCGGTGGCATCGAGCACAAGGGCCACAACATCTGCGCTTTTTGCTAGGGCTAGCGGTAGTTTTCCCAAACCTCTTCCGATGCTCGACCCCTCCACCACCCCTCCAGCCTCAACCAGCTGAATCTGAACATCCTCAAATTCCATCATTCCTGGAACCGGCTCAACTGTGGTGAAGGGATAATCTGCAACTTCCGGCCTTGCCCCGGTGAGCCTCCTGAGGAGGGACGATTTTCCTGAGTTTGGTGTACCGATGAGGACTACTTGAGCGGCGCCCTCCTTCTTCACCATCAGCGCCTTCCCACCCCCAACCCTCCTCCCCTTTCTCTCCTCCTGTTCCCGGCGGAGCTTTGCGAGCCTTTTCTTGAGCATCCTGAGGAGCTTTTCTGTCCCCTTGTGTTTTGGGGCAAGTCTGATGAGCTCCTCGGTTGCAGCTATTTTTTCCTCGATTGTTTTTGCCTGTGCATATCTCATCTCCGCCTTGTAATATTCTGGGGGAAGATTTGCCGGCATCAGTAAAATTTCTGCTTGGTTTATTTTTCTCTCTTTCCACTTTGGAGATATATCCATTTTTTAAAAAAATCTTAAATAGGGGCTTGAACAGAATTGCTGTGGCGGGGATGGAAGCCCGCAGAGGGGGCAGAACCGGAGCCTACGGGCAACGGGGAGCCACGCAAAAACGGGGGCGAAAAACCCCGGAAGGGCGTGGATAACCTCCGGGGGGATCGGAGGGATGCATCGACTGCGGGAAAAAGATCCAGACCCGAAAAGACGTTGGGCGAGCGAAGTGGTCGAGATTCGCTGGCTCAGCGAAAGAGTAGGGGAGGGATCGAAATCCCCGCCATTTTTATTTTACTGCACCAGCAAACGGCTCGATTTCACTGCTGTGGCTTTTCCTCAATCAAAACAGCGTTGACGACTCCATCCTGCCCCGGGCGGCTTGTGACCTTTGCTCGCCCGATCTCGGTCTGAACTATCGCTCCTTTGGTTATCACATTTCTCCTCACAAAGTGGGGGTCTGCAGGGTTGCCAACAACCGTCAGGATCTTTGCCTTTGTTATTCTGCCTGTTTTTGGATCGGCGACATTTGCCATGTCAGAGGAGTAGAGCACTGTTTTTCTGCCTCCACCATACACGCGCAATTTTGCCTTTTTAACTTGCGCGAGCCTCACCTCTATGAACTCCCTTCCCATCTCCCTCTTTCTCTTTCCCCTCTTTGGCCAGATTCTGCCACCGGTCGGCTTTTTATCTGATCTTCCCTGCCATCTTCCCATTCTTCACCAAAGAAAAATGTTGCTGGGTGATATAAATCCACCCCGAGAGCTCACTTTTGTAGGTTTGACTCAAACCATTCCCTTATTTTATCCATATCATCCTTAATCCCGAGGAATGAGGCAAACTTCTGGGAAGTGGTCAAAATTCTGGTTTTTCCATGGGGCCTAGACTCAACAAAACCAACATCGATGAGTTTTTTCACCTGCTCGTAGGCTCTGCTCCCCCTGAGCTCCGCGAGCTTTGAGAGGGTTATCCCTGGGCGGTAGGCGATGATGGCGAGGGTCTTCATCACCCCTCTCGATATCCTCTCCTTCTTGATCAACCCACCGAGGCGGTTAGCGATATCATCCTGCATCTTTACCGTGAATGCCTCCCCGGGGCTCTCGACCAGGACAAATACTCCTCCCCTTTCGGAAAATCTCTGTCTCAGAATGCCGATCACTTCATTGACATAGGTCTCGGAGGAGCTGCCGATTATCTTTCCTATTTCTTTTGGGGTGAGCGGATGGTCGGCGGCGTAGAGAGCGGCTTCGACAATTTTAACATCTTCCTCTATGCCCATCACTTCTCACCAGAAAGGGTTATCCTTATCTCCCCAAAAGGCTCATCCTGCTGCATCCTGATTTTTCCATCGGTGCAGAGGAAAAGCAGGGAGATGAACACCCAGAGAATCTCCTCCCTCGTCTTCACCGGAACTAAATCTAGGAGGGTCAAAAAACCAGAAGATTTCAGAGCTTCTTTTATTCTGGTGTAAACGAGGGGGATTTTCTCTTCGAGGGTGATATCCGAGTCCTGTATTGCCTTGAAATCCTCTTTCCCCCACGCCCTGACCTCAGGTTTTATTTCCTGGGCCTCCTCTAAAGGGATTTCCTTCAGGGCCTCTCTGAGATAACCGAGAAGATCTTGAAGGGTTATCCTTCTGGGAGCGAGGTGGAGGAGGGTTATTTCTCCAAGGTCGGGGAGGTCATCTATCATCTCCAGAAGTTCGTCTGTTTCCTCCCCAATATTTTTCCCATTTCCATTCAGGGCGGCTTCAGATTTCATCCTCAGGAGGAATGCCGCTGTGTAAAGGATTTTGGCTGAGGCTCTTATGTCGCCCCACTCCCTTATTTTCTGAGAGTAGACCATAATCAATCTGCTTATGTCGACATCCCAGGGGTCGAGCCTACCTTCCCGGACAAGAGCCACTAGCTCCTCCGCCGGCCGCTCGATCATTTTCATTCAATCACCCATCTTTGAGAGATCTATCGAGTAGACCTTTGAAACACCATTCTCCTTGGTTACCCCAAAGACCCTGTCTGCCACGGCCGCAAGGGAATGGTGGAGAGTGACGACCACTATCTGAGAGTCCTTCGAAAGCTTTCTGAGAAGTGCCGCAACTTTTCTCCTGTTGCTTGCATCCAGATGAGCATCGATCTCATCTAGGACATAGAATGTTGTTGGGCGGTATTTCTGGATCGCGAAAAGGAAGGCGAGTCCTGCAATTGTCTTCTCACCCCCGGAAAGTTGCTGGCTTTCACCGAAATCTGCCTCGATTATGACCCCGCCCTCAAATGGAGATTGCTCGTTTTCCAAGAGAAGTCTTCCTGAGCGCCCGTCGGTTAGCTCTGCAAACAGCTCTGAGAAGTTTTTCGCTATGGGCAAAAATGTTTGCATGAAGACCTCCTTCTTCTTTTCATCGATTTCCTTCATGTAGGCCAGAATCCTCTCACGCTCAGCGGTAAGCTTTTCCTCTTTCTGCCTTTCGCTGGCCAGTTCTGCCTCTTTCTGCGCCAGATCTTCCTGCGCCCTGAAATTTACATTTCCGAGGGCTGAAATCTCTTCACTTAAACTCTTTTCTCTCTCGAGAAGGCGGTCCAGGGTTTGTCTTGACATCTCCTCAAAGTTTACCGAGATCTTCCCCAGTTCTTCCATCTTCCCCCCGAGCTTTTCATCGCAGGAAGTCAACTCTCCGCTCTTTCTCCCAATCTCTCCACTCAACCCTATGAGCTTGTTAGAAATGTTGCTTGCAAGGGTTCGCCAGCGCTCTGCCTTTGAAGCTAACAGCCCCTCCGTCTCTTTCAGTTTTTGGATTCTAGATGAAAGGCCGGCCTCTTGGGGGAGAAGCTTCTCCAACCGCCTTTTTGCGCTATCGACCTCCTCCCTACACTTGCTCAACATCATGTCGTAGGATGTCAGCTCTGCAACTAGCCTGCTTCTTTCCGAGAAATTGGCGATTTCCGGAATAGGACTCTTTCCTTCAGAAAATGCCGAAACTACTGAGCGGAAAATTTCTTCCAGCTCCCCCAGGACGGCCTTGAGCTGAGCGACGCTGCTCTTTGCCTCCTCGAGGGTCGTGGAATTCTCTATTTTTTCTATCAGCTGGACGGCTGCTCTCTTTACCTCTTCAAATCTCTGGAGGGGAGAGGAAGGCTGTGTTTCCGGTGAAGCTTCACTCATCGCATCGAGTTTTGCCTGAATCCTACTTCTCTCCCTCTCGTATTGTTTTATCATTCCCTCAAGCGCCGAGATTCTGGTGCGAAGGTTTGCGACTTTCTCCATCACCTTTGATTCTTCAATTTTCTTTATTTTTTCCTGAATTTTCGCTATCTTTTCTTCGTAGGTTTTTACCCTTTTTTCATAGATTTTCTTCCTTTTCTCAAGCTTTGCCATTTTTCTTTTTTCGTGCTTCATCGATTTCTCGAGCGAAGTCTTCTTCTTTAGCAGCACCTCCACCTCTTTCTGAAGGATTGCCCCCCTTACCTGCTGTAGCTCCATCTCCACCTGCTTGTACTTGAGCATCGCCTGGACCTGCGACCTGAGACTTTCAATTGTCTTCTGCATCTCTCCCACCCTGGCGCGGAGGGCGTCGAGATTTCTGTCCACAGCGCTGAGCTCCGATTCTGCTGCCTTCTTTTTTGAATCATAGTCTGAGATACCTGCCAGCCTCTCTATGATTCCCCTCCTTTCCTCGGGATCCATCTCCACGATTTTCCCCACTTGCCCCTGAAAAACGAAGCTGAAGCTCTCTGGACCCCCCATTATCGGTGCGAGGAGGTCCACGATTGTCTGAAGCTCCGCCCGCTCATCGTTTATTTTATAAATGCACTTTCCGCTTTTCTCCACCCTTCTCGTTATTTTAACGATTGGAGAGTTGACGGGAATTGAATTATCGGAATTGTCGATTGTGAGAGAAACCTCCGCGAAGGGAGCTAGAAACCGTTTTTTATTTTTCTTGTAGATGAAGTCTGTAAGCTGGGTCGCGCGCATGATTTTCTTGCTTTTCTCCCCAAAAACAAAAGAAAGGGCGTCTACAATGTTACTCTTCCCGGACCCATTTTTCCCTGTTATCGCCGTCAAACCTTTGGATAAGGGAATAACTACCTTTGCGTTGCCGAAGGATTTGAATCCCCTTAGCTCTACCCCGCTGATGTATGGCAAGGTCTCGACCTTTGGCGAACCCCTCTCGCCCTCAGGTCGTCCCTTGCTAATAATCATTTACCGGTGGGGGTTAAAACTTTATCCATGGCCAGTAGAACCCCGCTGACTCTAGTGTAACCTTTGTTCCTTTTGGAAGCCATTTCAAAAACGACTTCCTCCTGTAGGTGAAGCACTTTTCCTGCCTCACAATTTTTCCATCCATTTCAATTACTGTTCCATGAGTTTGGCTCACTCGCGGAGCTACGACCACTTGAGCTACATCTTTCACCTCCACACACATTTCTTTCGGAGGTTCTTAGATCTCCTGCAAACCGGCTAAAAGCGGTGGCCGACACCTTTTTATTACAAATCGTAAAATATATTTTAGGATAAAATGGAAAATCGTAAAATAGACTTAATAAGAGAAGTAGTTTACAGAGTGTGGGAAAAGGGGTTGCCTAAACTCAAAAAAAGAGACAGGTCTCTTGAAACCGAAACCAGTTTAGTGAATGATATTGTGGGGGTGAGGAGGTCTGGAAAAACATCCATGATGTTTCTCACAATGGGCGAGCTGTCGAAAAGGTTTGGGCCAAGAAAAACAGTCTACATCAACTTCGAGGATCGTCGCCTCCTGCCGCTTGACGAGAGCTACTTCAACGCAATCGTCAGCTTCATACATTCCGAGAAGCTCCTTGAGGATGGCAAGGTATACCTCTTCCTTGATGAGGTTCAACACATAAACGGCTGGGAAAAATATGTTCGCAGCATTTATGACGAGTTCAAAAACAAGATCAAGATTTTCGTAAGCGGCTCAAGCCAGTCCCTCCTCAGCAAGGAATACGCCGAGTTGTTGACCGGCAGACACATAACCACGGTGGTATTCCCCCTCAGCTTCTCGGAATTTCTAGTGTTCAAGGGCTTCGATAGGAAGGAATACTACACGGAAGAGGAGAGAGCAGTGCTCGGCAAACTCCTAGAGGAGTACCTAGAGTTCGGCGGGTTCCCGGAAGTGGTCCAGAGCCGGGAGAAGGAGCAGATACTGGAGCAACTTTTCTATGATATAATAACGAGAGATGTGCTCGGGCGGGTCAGCCTGAAGAAGCCGAAGGTCATGGAGGATATCGCCTATTACATCTGCAGCAATATCGCGAATCCCATCAGCTTCAGCAGGTTTTCGAGGATGCTTGGCAGCAGAGGGATAAAGATTTCCGTTCCAACACTCGAGAACTACTTCAGGTACCTCCAGCAGGCCTTTTTGTTTTTTGATGTCCCAATCTTCTCCTACAGCGTCAAAAACCAGCTACAATATCCCAGAAAGATCTACTGCGTGGACAACGGCTTGGCAAATGTTGTCGGGTTCAGGATGGCCAAAAACCTCGGCAAACTTTGTGAGAATGCTGTTGCCATCGAGCTGCTTAGGTGGGCCTTTGAGAAACCCGCTAGAAAAATTTTTTACTGGAGGGACAGGAGCAAGAGAGAAGTTGACTTTGTGCTTAAAGAGGGGGCCGATGTTGTCGGGCTGATTCAGGTTTGTCTTGATTTATCCGATCCAGATGTGAAGAAGCGTGAGATGAAGCCTCTGCTCAAGGCCATGGAAGAATTTAGACTGAAGCGGGGGGTTGTGCTCACAGGAGATCTCGAAGGGAGTGAAACAATGGGCAGCAGAACTATAGAGTTTAAACCACTTTGGAAGTGGTTGCTGGAAAAATCGTGAGTATGGTCCAATTTTGGCGGAAAACTAGAATTTTTGAAGAGATGTTAAACAGCCATCGAATACCGAAATGGGGTTATTTGACCAGAAACTCGCTCAATTTCTCAGGCTTTAACTTCATCCCGAGGCCTGGGCCTTTCGGGAGGGCCAGATATCCTTTTTCAAAGATTTCGAGCGGCTCCTCAAGGAGGCCTGTGTTGAGGAGGTTGTCCTGCTTGTACATATACTCGTATGCGATGAAGCTCTTCTTTGGCGTTGCGGCCGAAGCGTGTAAACCTGCGGCCCTGCTCCCGGGCCCAGAAAGGCCGACATGGGGTGCAAGCTTGACGCCATTGGCCTCGCAGAGCTTGAGAATCCTGAGATACTCTGTGAGGCCACCGCACCTGCTCAGGTTTGGTTGGACCACATCTAGGCCACCCCTAACGATGAAATCTCTGAAGGTGTAGCTGGAGAAGAGGGACTCCCCGCCGGCAATGCTCATGTCCAGAGATTTTGCCAACCTCACGTAGCCATCAACATCGTGGGGGGGGATGGGCTCCTCAAACCACTTAACCTCCAACTTTTCGAACTGCCTTCCTATCTTCAGGGCTTCCTCCACAGAGAAGGCGGAATTTGCGTCGACCATTATCTCGATGTCTTTTCCCACAGCATCCCTCACCGCTTTTATCATCTTCACATCGGCGTCCTTTCCGCCACCCATCTTGCTGGCCCCAACCTTTATCTTCAACTGATCGTGCCCTGCCTCCACAAGCTTCACGGCTTCCTTTGCAACCTCCTCGGGGGCGGTTTTTGTGAAGTAATGCCAGTAAATGGAAGAAGCATATGCCTTGATTTTCTCCATGGTTGGGCCGCCGAGCAGCCTGTAGACTGGTTTATCTTTCGCCTTTCCCAGGATGTCCCACAGGGCTGCGTCAACTCCAGAGAGGGCCTCAACAAAAAAGCCTCCGAAGTGGCCTCGGGTGCAGAGGGAGGAAAACATTATTTCCCAGAGCGCCCTGACCCTCCCAGGATCCTGCCCGAGGATAATCTTTGCCAGCAGCTTCTTCACTATAAGGGCGTGAGCTTCGGGGACTTCCCTCACCAGGCTTTCGCCATAGCCGGTTATCCCTTCGTCTGTCTTGATTTCAACTATGCAGGCGTAGTAGTTGCTTCTGACCCCGGCCGCGCTCAGCTCCTTCCAATATGGGAGGTAGTGGTCTGGCTTTGAGGTGGCAACGCCTGGGCGCGGGACGGCCAAGGGATAGGCGTTTACTTCAGTTATTTTCATCACCTTAGCTCTGCGTGCTGGAGGATAAAGGCTTTTTTCTACCGAAATTGAGGGTTGAGACGATGAAGGTGAGGGTGGAGCTGCTGCCGGGAGTGAGGCCGCTGGGGGCGGAGGGGAAGTTTGAGGTGGAGGTTGGGAGGGAGACGACCCTGAAAGATCTCCTGCTTAAGATTGGGTTTTCTGAAGGGGAGCTACTGGCTCTTAGGGTCTGGATTGGGGGAGAGCTGGCTGGGCTATCTAGGATTCTGAAAGAGGGGGAGGAAGTCAGGGTTGGCGTTCCAATTGGTGGGGGCTTTGCAGAAGAGTTTTATCTCCTCTAGCCGAAGATTTAGCGGTGCCGGGGTAGCCAAGCGGTTAAGGCGGTGGGCTGCAGACCCGCTATTCGCAGGTTCGAATCCTGCCCCCGGCTCCAAAACAGAAAGTATACTGCCGACGCCTCGGTCCTACAGAATCATTTCCTCGAGGGGCAACGGCTGAACAACCCCAAAGATCACTTCTTTGCCAAAAACCCATCTATCTTTTTCACCAGCTCATCCGGTTCAAAGGGCTTTGAGATGTAGTCCATCGCCCCAAACTGCTTTATCCCCTCTTTTATTCTCGGAGGGACATCTAGGGCGGTTAAAAATGCCACCTTCTGGTTTCTGTTGATTTTTCGGATCTCCCGGTAAACATCCCAGCCGTCCATCTCCGGCATCATGACATCGAGCAGGACGAGATCTGGCTTTTCCATTCTAAACTTCTGGAGAAACTCCTTCCCGCTGATGCAAGTAATGACTTGGTGCCCGGCCCTCTCCAAGATTTTCTTTATGAGGGAAAGGATGTCTGGCTCATCGTCCACCGCCATTATCTTCGCCATCGAAATCAATTGGCTCCTAGTGTATTTGAGATTTCCGAAAAAGTCGGGTTTCTGCTCTGGAAATCTCGAAATGGATTGCAGCCTATGATCAAACATTTCACTGCATAACATCGCAATTTTCAGGGGTTCTCTTCAGCAACTCCATGTGGGCGTGGAGGTCTTCTTTAAGATATGCGTGGTTTTCTTGGCGTCAAAATGAAATGCGAGATGGAGTATTTTGGAGAGATTTTGATTGGAGGGATGGATGCCGGTTTCGCTCAGCCACTGGCTTACGGCTGCCGGAGAAACTCCGAGAAGGGATGCTGCTCCTCTGACTGAGCCGACGCTGGCCAGAATGATTTTGAGGAGGTGAATTCTTGCGCGCCTGCTAATGTATTCTGTCAGGCCATCGTGCCTGGGTTTCATTCTTCCGCCATTCTTTTGGGTGGGAGTGGTTTATAAAGTGAAAAAGATTTTTTGAAACCATCTCGGCCCAACCAAACCTTGGTGTTTGTGATTTCACGACAGTGTTAAGACCCCCCTTAACACAATGCTGGGCAGACCTGTTAAGTCCCCCCTTAACACCCTAAGCGTGGATATTAAGACCCCCCTTAACACAATGCTGGGCAGACCTGTTAAGTCCCCCCTTAACACCCTAAGCGTGGATATAAGTCCCCCCTTAACACCGGCACAGAACAAGGGTGTTAAGTCCCCCCTTAACACCTCAACGGAAAACATGCAAAAGAAAATAACGCTTCCCCCCATAGCGCTTTAAAATCGAAAAAGTAGACCCCATCATTCCCGCAGACAAGCCTTCCTTGGGGAGTTGCCAAAACTGTACCTTTAACAGGAAATGAACACGATTATTGTCTGGTGGGCCATGAGCGAAAGCCTCCCCCTGCATGTCGGAATAGACGACACCGACTCCAAGAAGGGAATGTGCACAACCTATGTTGGAGCAGTCGCCATCACCAGGTTGAGAGAAGCCGGCTTCCAGACGATTGGATTCCCAAAGCTCATCAGGCTAAATCCAAACATAAAATGGAAAACCAGGGGGAACTGCGCAATTTCTTTTTCCATCTCGTCCCCCAGGAGGAGATTAGAAGAAGCAAAGAGAATAGTGCTTAAAACTGTGGCTGAGCTGGCAGAGCTTGAAGAGGAAAACACGACCCCGGGAGTTGCATTCCTCTCCTCCCAAGAAATCCCAAAAGAGCTAGTGGATTTCTCAAAGAGGGTTGTGAGGGACGTCATTGAGATAGAGGAAGCCGAAGCTGTAGCTGAAGAAGTTGGAGCCGAGCTCCACAAGTTCAAGCTCGGGCGGGGAGTCGTCGGGGCCTTAGCGGCTATAGGTCATCCCCTCGACATCGCCCCAACATTTGAACTCATCGCATATAGAACTCCCGAAAACCGCGGAAAGCCAAGAAAAGTTGACGAAGCCTCAGTAGTAGAGATGAACAGAAAAACTTTCCCCCGGACATTCGACAACCTCGACCCCTTTACCGGGGAGATAAGAATCACCCCCCACACACCCTGCCCAATTCTCTACGGCATAAGGGGAGAAACCCCAGAAGCTGTCGAAGAAGCCGCACAGATGGTGAGGGTTTTTGAGCCCATAGAGCAAACAATTGTCTACAAAACCAACCAGGCCACAGATGAACATTTGATCCCCGCAAAAATCTCAGAGATAACCCCCGGAAGATCCTACTCCGTGAATGTGAAGGTGATTTCACGGCCTAAAGTCATCCCCGGCGGGCACGTGATCTTCAGGGTGGCTGATGAAACCGGCGAGATGGACTGCGCCGCATATGAGCCAACCAGGGGCTTCAGAGATGTGATCCGCCAGCTTCTCCCTGGGGACCTTTTGGTTGTTCACGGAGGGGTGAAGGATAAAGAGGGCCTCCCCCTCACCATCAATCTCGAAAAGCTTGAGGTGATTGAACTTGCAAAACCCATGATCAAGCGAAACCCATTGTGCGAGAGCTGTGGCAAAAGGATGAAGTCTGAAGGGCGGGGAAAGGGCTACTCCTGCAAGAAATGCGGCAGGAAAGCCCCACCATCCGCTGCAGAAACGATCAAGGTTGAAAGGCAGCTTCCCACAGGCTTCTTCGAGGTCCCTCCAAGGGCAAGACGGCATCTGTCCAGACCGCTGATAAGGATGAAAACCCCAGAGCATTGACCCAAAGAGCAAGATTTAAACTCAAATCGCCAAAGTGAATGTGATGCAGGTAAGGGTGAACCTCTCATACATCTCCGCCGAGCGCTTTCTGCGGCAGGAGCAGGCGGGACCATCTCAGATTCACGTCTCAACAAATGTCAACCTGGTCGGGCTGGAAAAAAAGGATAATGAAGTCCACGTCCCGTTCATCGTCACCATCGGCTATAATCCTTCCGTCGCCCAAATAAATCTCAAGGGGGAAGCCGTGATTTCCGGAAACCCCGAGGAGCTGAATGAAATCCACCAGAACTATAAATCCAAAAAGCCACCGCCGGGGATGCTCCTCCAAGCAATCACAAGCGCCTCTCTCGTGGAAGCCACGATTGTCTCTAGATCCCTGAGCATTCCCCCTCCCCTTCCCCTTCCCTCAATTCAGGAGCCACCTAAACAGCAGGAGAAGGAGCAGCTCTCCTATGTCGGCTGAGATGAAACCGGAAAAAAAGCCCCTCACTGAAAGGGGGGCAGTTTTGATCGCATGTGGGCTGTTTCTGCTTGTGTTTGGCTCTGTGATGGTCTCCCATGCCCTGACCCTGATCTCGGTGTCCGCGGCTGTTCTTTCGGGAATCGTGATGCTGATCGCCGGTGGTCTCCTCATCCTCTCCACATTTGAGCTGCAGAAACCGACCACAAAGGCTATAACACTGCTCGGAGGAATAGCGCTCCTTGTTGGAAGCGGAATTCAAATTTCTTCCGACTGGGGAGGAGCAGCCGGGGGACTCGGCTCCCTCGCAATCGGGATACTGCTCATCTGGATCGGAGTTGAGATAATGAAAAGGGGATGGAAAAAGTATGTGGCGCCAGCACCATCTCCCCCAGCATAGGCCGATGATTAGATGAAACCGCCAACCCGCAAGAGAATAGAGGTCTCAATAATCCTGGACCCCTCTTTCAAAGAGGAGATCGGGACAGAGATGATAAAGATGCAGCTGGACAGCGATGAGACCATGGACTCCCTTGTGATGAAGCTGGGCCGCAGATATCCAAGACTCGTTGAGATAATGATCGATCCTACAACGGGGGAGATAAGCGAGAAGTACAGAATTCTTTTGAATGGAAGGAGGATAAGGGGAATTCATACAAAGCTCAAACACAAAGATGAAATCTCTGTCCTCCCCCCAGAACAGCCTCAAGAAAGCTACCCTGCCGGCGGAGAAGCTCAACCTCAAGCATGATCTTTCCTCACCACACCTACAATTAACCTCTAAAGTCCAACATCAACAGGGGCGGAAAAGTTTGCCTAGATAATCGATGAGAAAATGCCGAGCCCAACAAGCATGCTAAAATCCGATGTTGTCGGTGGAGCCGCGAGTTACGATTGCAGGCTGCCCTTCTCCAACAGGCGCGAGTACATCCTCCAGCTCAGAATGGGCTCCCTTGAAGCCTTCACCTCATCCAGCCTTCCAATTGCTGTGCCAGTTGGAGCATTCTTGAGCAACTCTGGGTTCTTGGCGGCCTCCTCAGATATCCTCCCGAAAATTTCCACAAAACCATCCAGCTCCTCCTTCGGCTCAGTTTCAGTCGGCTCGATCATCAGCGCCTCAGGGACTATCGGCGGAAAGTAGTAGGTGGGGGCATGAACTCCAAAATCAAGCAGCCTCTTGGCAACATCCCTCGCCGTCACCCCGGTCTTTCGCTTCAGAGGCTCGGCGCTCAGAACAAACTCATGCTTACAGGGGCCTTCAGGAGAAAACTTCACCTCAAACCCTTCGATCCTCTGGAGTTTTTTCATCAAGTAGTTTGCGTTGACCACCGCTGCCTCAGCGACCTCCTCAAGCCCTTCAGCGCCCATCATCATCAGGTAAACATAAGCCTTCACTAGAACTAGACTCCAGAAAAATCCCCTGATCCTCCCTATGGACTTCGGGCGATTGTAATTCAGCCAATATTTCCTCCCATCAAACTCCACCGTGGGCACAGGGAGAAATTCCTCAAGCCTCCTGCTCACCCCCACTGGACCAGCCCCTGGACCTCCCCCTCCATGAGGTGTGGCAAATGTCTTGTGAAGATTGAAATGCACGATGTCAAACCCCATGTCTCCCGGCCTCGCTTTCCCGAGAATTCCATTGAGATTCGCCCCATCATAGTAAAGGAGTGCCCCAACATCATGAACAATCCTTTTTATCTCCAGTATTTCATCCTCAAAAAGTCCAAGGGTGTTTGGATTCGTGAGCATGAAGGCGGCAGTCTTCTCCGATACAGCTGCCTTCAAAGCTCCGAGATCAACCCTTCCCCTTTCGTCTGAAGGCACTACTACAACATCGAAGCCAGCCATCGCAGCACTGGCAAAGTTGGTCCCATGGGCAGAATCTGGAACAATAACCTCCTTTCTCTCCTCCCCCCTATCTTTGAAATATGCTCTTGTAAGGAGCATCCCAAGAAACTCCCCGTGGGCCCCGGCGGCTGGATGCAAACAGACCCTCGAGACTCCAGCAATTTCCGCAAGCATCTTCTCAATCCTGTACATCACCTCTAGAATCCCCTGAACGGTGCTCTCGTCCTGCCAGGGATGAACATCCGCGACTTTTTCCCATGCAGCCACCTCCTCGCAGATCTTCGGGTTATACTTCATCGTGCATGACCCAAGGGGATAAAATCCCGAGTCAACGCCAAAATTCATCTGGGAGAGCCTCGTGAAATGCCTCACAACCGTTGGCTCCGAGAGCTCTGGAAGATTCAGCTCCCTCCTCCTGAGTTTCTCTGGAATCTCAAATCTCTCCTCAACTTCCCTCCTCACAAAGCTTCCCCTCCTCCCCTCCCTTCCAAGCTCGAAGAGAAGCGGCTCAAGAACCTCCTCCCCTCCCCACTTCGCCTGCCTGCTCACCCCATCACCTCCTCGATGACAGCCACTATCCTGTCAAGATCTTCCTTCCTGTGAACCTCCGTCGTGGAAAGGAGCGCCGCCTCCCCAAGCTCAGGAAACTCCTCGATTAGCGGCTTTCCACCGTGAATCCTTTTCTCCAGTAGCCTCCTGTTTAACTCCAAAATGCTCCCATCACACCTCATGACAAACTCATTGAAGTGGGGTGCCTTGAAAACTGGAGCCTCAATTCCATCAACTTTTGAAAGCCTTCTCATCAAATAAGCAGCATTTGAAGCGCAGGCCTCCGCCACCTCCCTTAAACCAGAAGGTCCGAGGAGAGAGAGATAGACGGCAGCTGCAATGGCACAAAGGGCCTCATTTGAACATATGTTCGACGTTGCCCTTTCCCTCCTGATGTGCTGCTCTCTCGTCTGGAGAACCATTACAAAGCCTCTTGCTCCCCCCTCCACCGTCTCCGTCATCCCTATTACCCTTCCTGGCATCGCCCTGAGAAATTCCATCTCCCCTCTGCAGGCAAAAATTCCCAGCGTTGGCCCCCCAAACCCAACAGGATTCCCCAGAGGTTGCCCCTCCCCAACAACTATGTCTGCCCCATAGTCTCCCGGGGGCCTGAGAATTCCCAGGGAGATTGGATTCACCCCGACAACAAAAAGGGCTTTCGCACCATGTACAATCTCTGAGATTTCTTCCACCTGCGTCTCCAAGAATCCAAGATAGGAAGGATTCTCTATGTAAACACCCGCCACTCCATCCATCTTTTTCTTTAGATCATCTAGATCAAGCTGTCCACTCTTCCCATCCTGCTCAATCTTCAGAACCTCAACCCCTTTTCCCCATCCATAATTTTTCAAAACGCTTTCTCTTGCCGGTGAAATGAACTTTGGAACCAAAAACTTTCTCCTCCCGGTCAGCCTCACGCACATCAATGCGGCCTCCCCCAGAGCCGTGGCCCAGTCATACATAGATGAATTGACAACGTCCAGTCCCACCAGTTCCGCCATAAGGCTCTGATACTCAAAGAGGGCTTGGAGCATCCCTTGGCTAACCTCCGGCTGATAGGGGGTGTAGGAGGTAAGAAACTCTGATCTTTGAACAATCGTCCTAACCGCTGCTGGGATGAAGTGGGGCCAGAGGCCCCCTCCAAGAAAAACCGGCATTTCCCCAAAAGAAACATTCTTAGCCAGGATCTCCTTTAGATGCCTCCTGACCTCCTGCTCTGAAAGGGGTCCAGGAAGATTCAGTTTGCCCTTTAACCTGACCTCTGGCGGGATATCAGCAAAGAGCTCATCAACGCTTGAAACCCCAATCTCCCTGAGCATCTCCTCTCTGAGCTTTCTGTGGTTTGGAATGAACTGACTCTGCATGGAATCATTTTACCCGAGAGATTCTATGTACTTCCGATATGCGCCGGCGTCCATGAGATTCTTCAGCTCCTCCTCGAGAGAAGCTGGCTCTATCACGCATATCCAGCCTTCTTCGTAGGGGGAGGTGTTCAGCAGCTCGGGTTTCTCCTGAAGAGCCAAGTTCACCTCTTTGACAACCCCGCTCAGTGGAGAGTAGATCGCGGAAACTGCTTTTATCGACTCAGCCGCCCCCAGCTCCATCTCCTTCGACTTGGGTTCTCCCACCTGCTTCACCGTCTTCCCGATCTCTGGAAGCTCAACATAGACAACGTCCCCAAGTTTCTCCTGAGCATAGTCGGTAATTCCAACCCTTGCATTTCCACCCTCGATCTTCACCCACTCATGCTCTCTCGAATAGTACAATCCTTCCGGGACCTTGCTCATCCTCTCAGCCTTTAACTCCTCATCCTAGAATACTTAAAAGCTTCTCCAGTGAAACTGCAGAACCGCTCGGACCACAGGCCCTATCTGGGCTGATGCTCTGAGAACCGGTGGTTGGAGAAGAGTCCAAAACAGCTGTTATCTCGCTTCTCTGCCCCTAGTCCAAAACCGCACGGCTATTTGGCGGTTGAGACCAGCTTCCCCACCCTCTTAATCATGGCCTTCTCGAATTCTTCCATAAGACCTTTTCTTATCCTTTCCATTTTTCTCATCTTCTTCTCGAGCCGGCTCACAAACATGGCTGAGAGGGTGATTGGAGCGGCTAAAGCTACAATCAAAAGCGCCGACCAGATGTTGACCACCCTGAGAGCCACATCTAGGCCTATGAAGAAAAGCGCTGTCGCGAAGAAGAGGATGGTGCCCACAACCCACATCGCCATCCCCATCTTCACGAGCCGCCTGGAATATCTGCGGTGAAGCTCCCTGAGATGGTAGAGCTCGCGATCAATAACCTGGATTTCCCTCTTTATCTCTGCTGCAGCTTTCGGCACAAATTAACTCTTTAAAAGCGTTTATAACTTTTCTGCAGAATGTGATAGCGTGAGCAAGACATCGGAAATTTCGGGCTTCTACAAACTCACCCCGGAAGAGAGACTCCAAAAGGTAAAGGAGTTCGCTGATCTCACCGAGGAAGAAGTCGAGCTCCTGAAAAAAGCTGGAGCGCTTCCTCTAGACCAAGCCAACCGCATGATAGAAAATGTCATTGGAACTTTTCCCCTTCCCCTTGGGATTGCCACCCACTTTCTCATCAACGGGAGGGATTATCTGATTCCCATGGCAATTGAGGAGCCATCGGTTGTCGCCGCAGCTTCAAATGCAGCCAAGATGGCCAGGGCAAAGGGAGGATTCACGGCAGAGAGCACCCGGCCGGTGATGATCGGGCAGATTCAGCTTACAAAAATCGAGAATCCTGAAGAGGCCTGCAGAAAAATTGAGGAGAGGAAGGAAGAGATCCTGAGCTTGGCAAACGCCCAGGACCCGATGCTCGTGAAGGTTGGCGGCGGAGCTGTTGATGTCACCGCGAGGTCCATAGATACTATGGCCGGAAAAATGGTAATCATCCATCTCTTGGTCGACGTCAGGGATGCCATGGGAGCCAACGCCATAAACACCATGTGCGAGGCTGTTGCCCCAACCATTGAAAAAATCACCGGAGGAAAAGTCTTCTTGAGGATCATCTCAAATCTCGCCGTCCACAGGCTAGCCAGAGCAAGGGCCATCTTCTCGAAAGAGGCCCTTGGCGGCGAAGATGTCGTTGATGGAATTCTTCAAGCATATGCTTTTGCCGCTGCCGACCCCTATCGCTGCGCAACACACAACAAAGGGATTATGAACGGGGTGATAGCTGTTGCCCTAGCTACTGCCAACGACACAAGAGCTCTGGAAGCCGGCGCTCACGCCTATGCTGCTATGGGGGGAATCTATCGTCCTCTCACAAGATGGTCAAAGACATCTGAAGGGGACCTCCTAGGAGAAATTGAGATTCCAGCCGCTGTCGGGGTGATCGGTGGGGCAACGGCCGTCCATCCCGTCGCAAAAATCTGCAGGAAAATCCTGGGGGTAAAGACGGCAAATGAACTCGGGCAGGTGATGGCCTGCGTTGGCCTTGCAAACAACCTCGCAGCGATGAGGGCTCTAGCCACCGAAGGCATCCAGCGGGGACACATGAAGCTCCACGCGAGAAACATCGCGGCGATGGCTGGGGCAGAGGGAGAGCTAATCGACCTCGTGGCGGCAAGGCTTGTGGCCGAGAGAAAAATCAGAATTGACAGGGCAAAGGAGATTTTAGAGGAGCTCAAAAGAGGAGGGTGAATGCTCAAGAAGAGAATCATCCCCTGCCTAGATGTGGCAGGTGGAAGAGTTGTGAAAGGGGTGAAATTCAAGCACCTGAAGGATGCAGGAGACCCGGCGGAGCTGGCAAGCTGGTACAACAGGCAGGGGGCGGATGAGGTCGTTTTCCTGGACATCATGGCCTCTCCGGAAAGGAGGGAAGCGATGTTTGAGGTTGTGAAGAGAACCGCCAACCAACTCTTCATCCCCCTCACCGTTGGAGGTGGCATCCGCTCTTTGAAGGACATTGGAAAAATGCTGAACTCTGGTGCCGACAAGGTGGCGATAAACACGGCAGCTGTTGAAAATCCCCTTCTAGTGAAGAAATCGGCTAGAGAATATGGGAGCCAATGCATCGTCGTGGCAATTGACGCAAAAAAAATTGGGGAGAAAAAATGGGAGGTATACACCTATGGCGGGAGAAAACCCACGGGATTGGACGCAATCAAATGGGCAAAAAAGGTGGAAAGCTTGGGAGCTGGAGAAATCCTTCTTACCAGCATGGATGCGGACGGGACAAAAGCCGGCTATGACATTGAGCTGACAAAAGAGGTTGTGGACGCTGTGAAAATCCCGGTGATAGCCTCTGGAGGAGCTGGAAACCCCCACCACATCTATGAAGTTCTGAAATTCACAGGGGCGGATGCAGCCCTGGCCGCTAGCATCTTCCACTTCGGGGAGTACACCGTTAGGGAGATCAAGAAGTATCTCAGAAGACGCGGGATTCCAGTGAGGTTGTGAAATGAAATTAGCAATTGTCGACTATGGAGTAGGAAATCTCCACAGCATCAGGAAGGGGCTTGAGATGGCCGGGGCAGAGGTTACCATAACTCGTGATCCCTCGGAGATCTCAACGGCGGATGGAATAGTTCTGCCGGGGGTTGGAGCCTTCAAAAGCGCCATGGATAAGCTGCGCCCGATTTCCGGAGCTGTGAAAGAAGCCACTTCCAGCGGTACCCCAGTCCTCGGCATATGCCTTGGAATGCAACTGCTGATGGAAAAAAGCGAGGAGAGTGGCGGCTGCAGGGGACTGGGATGGATAAAAGGAGATGTCGTGAGGCTCCCTGAAACTCTCAAGGTCCCTCACATGGGCTGGAACTCTCTGAAAGTGGTGCAGAAACACCCCCTTCTCAGAGGAATAAAAAGCGGTGCCGAGGTCTATTTTGTGCACTCATACTACCTCAGACCGGAGAACCAAGATTGTGTCTTAGCCCTGACGGAATATGGAGTGAAATTTCCAGCGGTGATTGCTGATGGATGTCTCTTCGGAACTCAGTTCCACCCTGAGAAGAGTGGAGAAGTGGGGCTTAGGATCTTGAAAAATTTTGGAAGGATGGTGAAATCTGGTTGGACCCCGGAAAAATAAACCAAAGTGAAATCCATAGTAATCGTTAAAATGGATGGACTGAGTTTTTTGTGGTGAAATGAGAATCCTCCTCATCCACGCAGACTTCCTAGAATTCGAAACAAAACAGCCGACCCCTCTGGCCGAGGAGCTCCCACAGGAGAAAAAATCTGGAAGGCTTGAGGAGGTCCTCGTCGTCTTCTCAGCGGCTGAGGAGGAGGATGAAGCCGACCTGGAAGGAGTGGCGGAAAAGGCGGCGAGGGAGATAGCCGATGTGGCATCTCAGGTTAAGGCTGAGAGAATCGCAATTTACCCCTACGCCCACCTCTCTCCTTCTCTAGCCTCCCCAAAGGCCGCCACCCGCCTTCTCGATCTCACAGCAGAAAAACTCAGGAAGCTTGGCTTCGAGACCTACCGCCTCCCCTTTGGCTGGTACAAAGCCTTTAGGCTCAGCTGCAAGGGACATCCCCTGAGCGAGCTCTCCAGACAGATAACCCCAGAAAAAGCAGAAGTGATCTCTCAGGCCCTCGCCCAGGAAGAGAAGATAACCTCAAGCTGGTATGTGATGGAGCCTGATGGAAAAATGCATGAGATAAAGCTGGAAGGCGAAAAAATAGTCGGCTATGACTTCTCCAAGGAGAAAAACCTAGAGCTCTTCGCCATTCATGAAATAAAAAGGCAGAGGGAAGCGAAAGAAGAACCTCCTCACATTCAACTCATGAAAAGGCTGGAGCTCGTCGATTATGAAGAGGGCAGCGACTCCGGAAACTTCAAGTTCTATCCAAAGGGCAGGTTCGTCAAAAACCTGCTGGAAACTTGGGTGAGGGAGAAAGTAACCAGCTATGGAGCGATGGAGGTCGAAACCCCGATAATGTACGACTATGAGCACCCTGCCCTGAAAGACTACCTGGAAAGATTCCCGGCAAGGCAGTACACCCTGAAGTCAACCGGGAAGCGGCTTTTTCTCAGGTTCTCTGCCTGCTTCGGACAGTTCCTGATGATTTCTGCCGGAACCATCTCCTACCGCCATCTCCCCATGAAGCTTTATGAGCTCACCCGCTACTCATTCAGGCTTGAAAAGGCCGGAGAGCTGGCCGGGCTAAGGAGACTAAGGGCCTTCACGATGCCAGACATGCACACATTCTGCAAGAATGAAGAGGAGGCAAAAAAAGAATTTCTCGCCCAATTCAGACTCTGTATGCAATGCCTGAAGGAGCTCGGCTTCTCAAAAAACGACTATGAGACGGGGTTCAGAGCCTCAAGAGAATTTCTGGAGAAAAATAGGGAGTTTGTGGTATCCATAGCAAAAGCCATCGGCCGTCCCATCCTCCTTGAAATCTGGAGCAGGAGATATGCCTACTTCGATCCAAAATTTGAGTTCAATTTTGTGGACGCCATCGGAAAAGCTTCGGCCCTCTCGACAGTCCAAATGGACCATGAGAATGCAAAGAGATATGGAATAACCTATGTAGATGAAAATAACCAAAGACAGCACCCGGTAATCCTCCACTGCTCTCCATCCGGGAGCCTCGAGAGAGTGATCTACGCTCTCTTGGAGAAGGCCTACAAGGAGCAGAAGGAGGGAAAAGCCCCTGTTCTGCCCCTCTGGCTCTCTCCAACCCAAGTGAGACTCATTCCTCTGGCCGACCGTCACCTCAAGTTCTGTGAAAAAATCGCAAAACAGCTCTCTAAGTCTCTGGTGAGGGTCGACATTGACGACAGAGCAGAAACGGTCCAGAAGAAGGTGAGGGATGCCGAAAGGGAGTGGATCTGGTACATCGTTGTGATTGGAGACAAAGAGCTGAAAAGCAAAAAGCTTCCGGTCAGGGTGAGAGGAAAGAAGACCCTTAGAAAAATGACGGTGAGGACTCTCTCTCAAGAGATAAGCAAGAAAACCAAAGGGATGCCATTTGCCCTCCTGCCCCTCCCGCTCCATCTCTCAGACAGACCCATCTTCGTTGGTGGCAGTAAATGAACTCCAAGGCCTACCGGGCAATTCTCTCACTTGGAATCGTGAGCCTCTTCGGCGACATAGTCTACGAAAGCTCCAGAGGTCTGATCCCAGACTACATGAAGCTCCTAGGAGCATCTGCCTTTGTGGTAGGGGCCGCGACCGGGGCAGGGGAATTGGTAGGATTGACTCTTCGACTGGTGAGCGGTGAAATCGCGGACAGGACGAGGATCTACTGGGGATTAACCTTTCTTGGCTATGGACTGATAATTTTCATTCCCCTCCTAGCATTCTCCTGGTGCTGGCAAATGGCTGCGATCTTCGTCCTAGCTGAGAGGCTTGGAAAAGCGATAAGGAGCCCGGCTAGGGATGTCATCCTCTCGGTGGCCAGCAGGGGGATCGGTTCAGGCAGAGCCTTCGGCATCCATGAGTTTCTAGATCAGCTGGGGGCCATCTTGGGTCCCCTCATCGTCACCGCCCTCATGTTCTTCACAGGCAACTACACGCTGGCTTTTGCTTCCCTCCTCTGCCCATTCTTCCTCATGCTATTTTTCCTGGTGAAAGCTAGAAAATACATCGGCCCCCTCACGACTAAAGGAAGAGAGAAGGGGAATGGAGGAATGGGAGGAAGATTCCTGATTTACACTCTCGCGATGACGATAAACACTGTAGCCATCTTTCCTGCCCCTCTCATCCTCTTCAAAGCGGCGCTCATCTCTGGAGGAGAAAAATGGATTGCCCCGCTTCTCTATACAACGATCCAACTTGCCGATGCTCCATCCGCTCTGCTGGCTGGAATTGCCTATGACAGGGTTGGGGCAAAAATTTTACTTCTTCCCTTTGCTCTCTCGACTGTTTCTTCTCTGCTTGCCGTGGTTTCTGGAGATCTGATCCTCCTCACATGTACAGCTATCCTCTTCGGTGTTGTCTTGGGCATGCAGGAGTCTATCTATCGCTCCGCCGTCGCCGACCTCACACCTCTTTCAGGGCGGGGCAGGGCCTATGGAATCTTCAACACCGCTTATGGCGTGGCGATTCTTTTAGCAAGCGTGATTTTCGGAGCATTCATCGACCTTAAGATCCCGCTGGCGACAGCTTCAGTATACATTGTGGTGGCGCAAGTGGTGGCCATCGCTTTGCTCATAAAAGCCCTAGGTAAGCGATCGTCTGAGTAACGGTCCTCAACCTAAACAAATGGAGAAAGCAAGATAGAGAAAATGATATTGAAGGATATCTTTCATGCTTTAAGCGATTGTTACCCACCTATTTTCACGATAGAAACTGAAATGCCAGAAAAACTCTTTTCCGATTGATGGGCAAATCGATGTGATGGCTCAAGAAAATCTCCGCAGGATACTCTCAAAACTTCCCACTTACTCTAAGGAGCTTGGCTTGAATCTTCACGACCCCAAAGATCGGTTCAAATGGTTTCTGGCTTCTATCCTTTTCGCCAAAAGGATATCTACCAGCATCGCCAAACATACATTCGTGGAATTTGAGAAAGCAGGATTGACATCTCCAGACGCCATCCTAGAGGCCGGGTGGGGCAGGCTGGTAGAAGTGCTCGACTCTGGCGGCTATGTCCGGTATGACTTCTCAACCGCCTCCATCCTCCTAGAATCTATGGCAGCTCTAAACAGGCTTGGTGGTCTTGAAGAAATCCATCGAAGGGCTACTGACCCAAAGGATCTTGAACGCAGGCTTATGGAGCTGAAAGGGGTTGGTCCAACCGCTGCCAACATCTTCCTTAGAGAACTCCGGGGAATTTGGCCAAAGGCTAGACCGGCCCCATGTCCAATCGCAAGAAAAGTCGGAAAGCTGCTCGGCCTCCGCGAGATCGAGCCTCATGAGTCGGCTCTCGTGAGACTCCATTTGGAGTTCTGCAAGAAGCATCGCTGCGCAGAGTGTCCCGCTAACCCCAGCTGCAGAAGAGCAAAACCGCGAAACCAGCTGAAAACTTAGAAATTCCGCATAATTCTACAGAGCTGAAACGAAGGGTAAAACATCTATAGCGCACCTTTGTCAAATATTCACGTCACCGCCAACTCGATTTCTAGCGATGGTGTTCCTTCTCCGAAAAATGCGTGATAGCTTCTATGGATGTTTGGCTTCTCGATCAGCCTAAGATTAATAATGATTTATTAATGACGCGAGGACCTTTAAGTGTGAGTGAATGAAAACTGCAATCGCCTATGATTTTATCTTGAGTAGGGGCGGGATGGACAAATCTCTGATAATCCTAGCAAAAGCATTTAAAGCAGATATTTGGACCACAACTTACTTACCCGAGAAAACTTACCCAGAATTTAAAAAAATAAATATATTTCAGCACCCATTAAAATTCCGGCGCCGCGGGCTGATGCAGGTTGAAGCGATATTTAAATTCAGAAACATGGATCTTTCTGATTATGATCTAATACTCAGCTCGGGCGACTGGGCGAAACAAGTTGCGGTGAGAAACGGGAATCACCCCCATCTTCATTTTGAGAATAGTGTGGTGCGAGCCCTTTACGATCTTTATGACTTTATTAGAAATAGATACCACTTCCCCAAACGCCAGCTGTTTGAGGCATGGGTTGGGTTAATGAGAAAATTAGATCAGCAGGCCGTGCGGATGGTGGATAAATTTGTATGCAATTCTGAAATCACACGGAAAAGGATCAAGAAGTACTATAAGAGAGACGCAGAAGTGGTTGGAGTACCACTCAATCTCGAAGGGTTCAAACACAGAGAAGCTGAAGATTTTTTCCTTTCCGTTCAGAGGATTGCTCCACCAAAGCGAGTCGAACTGCAGATCGAGGCCTTCAAGAACCTGCCTCAGGAAAAACTTGTTGTCGTAGGCACATATGATGATGAAGTGTATGCCGAAACTTTAAAAAAAGTAGCCCCCCCAAATGTGAAGTTTTTGGGACCTGTATCGGACAAAGTATTGATAGACTTGTACTCCCGCTGCAAAGCTGTTATACAAACGAGCATTGACGAAGATTTTGGACAAATCCCAATAGAAGCTATGGCGTCCGGAAAACCAACAATCGCCGTTAACGAAGGCGGTTTCAAATACACGATAATACACGGAAAAACGGGTATATTGATACAAAAACCTTATGTGAAAAATCTTGTAGCGGCGATAAAAAATTTCGATCGTTATAGATTCGACCCAAAATTTTGCATGGAAAGAGCCAAGATATACTCTAAGGAAAAATGGATTAAGAACTTGAAAGCCGCTGCAAAGGAACTACTGGAAGAGCATAAGAGAAAATCCAAGATGACTTAAAACAAAATCCTAGACGAAATATCAAAGTATAAGCGGGGGAGAACTCACGAGATTGGCTGTTGTCCTCTTTAAATTCCCTTTCCGCCATCGACAATTTCTGCTAGTTAGGCTGTTCCTTCTAAAACCATTTTTACTCTTTTGAACAATGAGCTGGGGTTTTTTATTATCTCTTGAACCGAGTGGGTTTTCAGCAGTACACCGGGATGATGAATTAACAACTCCAGCGACGTCAACAGAACTGCTTTTTTCTTCCACTTTATCAAATCCTCCGGCGAGTAATCCTCAGTTTTTAAAAGGGGAATGGAATACCCCAGCATCAGATCCAACGGCGTAATATTCTTCTTTACTAAATAACCCATTTTCTTTGCATAATCGTACATATCCGTCGCCGGCAGTGGTGTGGCAATGCCAAACAATGGAACCATCCCCATCCTAGCAAGCTTCCTAGCAAAGTTTATCGTGTCATTTACGATCTTTTCATTTTCGCCTGGGATGCCGATTATGAAGAAACCCTTCAATTGAATTCCCTCTTTTGTTATCATTTTAACTGCTTCTTCAACTTTCTTTAAATCGAGGTTTTTTCTTATCACCCTATTCAGAAATTCTTGATTCCCATTTTCTATCCCAATCACCAGATTTGTACAACCCGATTGTTTCATTTTTTTGAGCAAATTTTCATTCAATCTGTCTGCCCTTATCCCATTTGGAGTTTCCCAGGTGATTTTGATTCCTCTCCTGATTATTTCTTCAAAAATATTCTCCGCTCTTTTGATATCTATAATCATGTTATCGTCTTCGAAGAAAATGTGCTCAATCCCATACTTGTTGACCAAAAATTCTATCTCATCTACAACATTTTTTGGGGACCTCGCTCTCCAAACCCGCCCGGATACTGCGCCTACCGAACAAAAGAAACAATTGTACGGGCACCCCCTGCTCGTTATAATAGAAACCCATTTCTTTACCGTGAAACCCCTTGATGTCAGCCCTTTCTCGCCAGCCTCAAAATAACGCTCCATAGGTAGCAAATGATACGCGGGGAACGGCAAAGAGTCTAAATCCTTGATGAATTCCCTAGGTTCATTTTCAACTATCTCGCCATTCTCCTTAAACAACAGGCCTTTAACCTCTCTCAGTTGAATTTTTCCCCGAATACTATTGGCTAATTCATAAGTGGTGATCTCACCTTCACCCCTAACCACATAATCAATACTTTCACTTTTTATACACTCGTGTGGCACAGAGGAAGGGTGGGCCCCTCCAACAACAACTGGCAAATCCCTGTCTATTTCTTTGACCAACTCCGCTGTCCTATACATGTTGTCCGCCTGTGTTGTAAAAAGACATGTTATTCCAACCAAATCTGGCTTGTACATTTTTATTTCGGATTTAATTTTTTCTTCACTCAAACCAACTCTTACCGTTCCATCTTCTCTATAATCAAAGTTATTCCAACCGCTTGCCAAAGCATCAATTATCTTTACATCAATTCCATTTTTTTCAAGATATGCCGCTATGTATGCTATCCCGATAGGATACGGGACTCTTATTCTATCCTCATAACCTTTAAGCGTTGACCAAGGAGGATTAATCAAACAAACCTTCATCAAAATATTATTTCATGAAATCTCATATAAACATGTTTCAACCTAGCGCACAAAAATCAGTTTAATTTGTTAATCGCAACTCCTTGAATTTTCACACTATGCTCTTTGCATGGGACCTCAAAATCTTTATTGTTTACACATCATAACGCAGAGCTGTAGATCACACGGCAAACTCGCGCATAGATGGTCCCATTCTACATTGGAGTATACCATGAGCTATTCTAGCCCAAACTGTGTAGAATTCACTTTATCTCCTCCAATAGGAAAAGAGTTTATAAATCGGGGATAGTAAAATGAGGAGGTTGCCGAGGTATCTACATGTTTAAGCTCGTGACTGTTGAGGACACGGTGAGGGTTCCGCCGAACAGGTTTGGAGAGCCGCTCAAAGATGTCATCATGGACATCCTCCGCAAAACCTACCAGGGCATCTCAGATAAAGATGGGATGGTTCTGGCCATAACAGAGATAAAGTCGATTGGCGTTGGAAGAGTGATAATGGGAGATGGGGCTAGCTATCACGACGTTATTTTCTCTGCCCTGATTCACCGGCCGGAGATGAACGAGGTTGTCGAAGGAGAAGTCGTGGAAATCGTGGAATTCGGAGCGTTTGTGAGGCTTGGTCCAGTGGATGCCCTAGTTCATGTCTCTCAGGTGATGGACGACTTCGTTGGATATGATAAAAGCAAAAGAATCCTCTATGGAAAGGAATCCAAGCGCCAGTTGAAAGAGGGAGATAGGGTCAGGGCAAGGGTCCTCAGCTCAAGCGTGAAGAAGGGAAAAGGGGGAAAGATAGGCCTCACCATGCGACAGCCGGGTCTCGGGAAGCTGGAATGGATCGAGGAAGCTAGGAAGGGAGAGAAATGATGAAAGAAAAAGCCTGCAAAAACTGCAACTTCATAACCACTGGAAATGTCTGCCCCGCCTGTGGTAGCTCTGCCCTCTCCAC
>JAVZGN010000010.1:0-35924 GCA_038872135.1 Hadarchaeales archaeon (SeqCode)
AGGTGAATGAGTCGGCCAGCCACGTGTGGAATGGGATCATGGCAACTTTTACCATTATCCCTGTGATGAAGAGGGAGAGAGCCAGGACAAGAGAGACTGGAACTGGCTGTCCTGCAGCGGCGTGGGCTGAGAGCTTTGCTCCAAGATCTGCGATGTTCAAACTCCCAACCGAACCGTAGAGGAGGACGATCGATATCAAAATCATGGAGTTTCCTAGGGATCCCATGAACATGTACTTCAGGGCTCCTTCTATCCCGCCGGCGTCCCGTCTGAAGGAAATCAGAGCATAGGAGGAGATGGACATTATTTCCAGAAATACAAAGAAGTTGAACATGTCTCCGGTAAGTACAACTCCCATCATTCCGGCGATAGCCAAGAGGCAGAGGGTGTAGAAGAGATCCTTCCTGTGCTCTTCTCCCATGTAGCCGGAGGCATAGATAAAGACCAACAGCCCCAGCCCAGCTATCATTATTGCCATCTGAACTGAAAGGGCGTCCACCGCAAGGACGATTCCCCATGGGGGCGACCATCCGCCAAGCTTGTACACAGTCATTCCATTTTGCCAAACATTGACAGCGACCGCGAAAGCCAGTACTAGAACAACCACCATCACGGATATTGCCACAATCTCGCACGCTCTGGCTCCATCCCTTTTTCTGAAAATGAGCCAGAGGAGAGGCATTGCAAACGCCGTAAAAAGAGGCAGGACTATCAGGATTATCGGAAAATGTTCTATCATTCACGAAGCCTCCTCATCACAGAGACATCTAGAGTCCCAAAGTGTCTGTAGGCGTAGATGGCCAGGGAAAGGGCGAATGCTAGGACTGAGACATTGATGACAATTGATGTCAGCACAAGGGCTTGGGGGAGAGGATCGACCGCCATGGCCGCAAACTGCGAAATGTCGCCTCCCGTGTAGATAGGTGCGGTGACACCGGCGACGGTTCTGTAGCCCAAACTTATGAGGAAGAGGTGTATTCCATCGGTGAGAACAGAGAGCCCCATCACCATCTTTATCAGATTCCTTCTCACAAGAAGGCAGTAAAGACCTAAGCCGATGAGCAATGCCGCAAATGTGTAATTGAGGTACATATTACTCCTCCTGCAGAGCCAGCGTCATGGCGTAAATTATCAGAAGAAGCCCCCCGGCCACCTTCAGCCCGACAGCGATGTAGAGGAGGAAGAGAATTTCGGCGCTCAAAAGCTCCCCAGGTGTCCCGATTGGCAAAAGATTTTGCAGGAACGCTGCACCAGCGACGAGGGCGAAAGCACAGATGGCCATGAGAAAGAAGCTGCCAAAAATCTCTATCCCCTCCACCTCCTCTGGAACTAGGAGCTTCTTGGGCAACTTTACTCCAAAAGCGAGGATAATTGAAACCACCCCTGCCGCAACCACCGCTCCTCCGGGAAATCCTCCCCCTGGGCTCAAATGCCCATGGACGATTATGTAGGCCCCAAAGAGGAGGATGAATGGGAAGAGAAGCCTTGCAACTGTCCTGACAATCACCGTCATCCCGGCCATCATTCCTTCCCCCTGAAAGACCTCAGAACTGCAAGCACACCGATTGTCGCTGCAAAGAGGATGGTGGCTTCCCCGAGCGTATCATATCCCCTGTACCCCCAAACAATGCTTGTAACGACATTTACCGAACCGGTCTGTGAAACCGCATTTTCAAGGTAGACGGTTGCCACTGAGTTTTCTCCGATTTCCCTCGCCGGAAAAGAGCCGAACGGAGGCAGTGCCAGATGAACTACTAGGAGCAGGAGCAATAGGAGTGCCACAACTGCTGAAGTTGCTATTAGCTCTCCCCTCTTCATTCAACCCTCCTCGTCCTGCTTATGGCTATCACAAATAGCAGAGTGCTGAGTCCGGCCCCAACCGCGGCCTGAGTGATGGCGATGTCTGGAGCCTGGAGCATGTAGAAAACCGCTGCCAGAGCAATGCTGCCGCCGCCAAGGAAAATTGTCGAATAGAGAAGGTCTCTCACCCTGATGGCCATGAAGTAGAAGAGGAATATCACCAGAAGGAGAAAGTCGTGAACCACAGGTTCCATTCTTTCACCCTCCATTCTCCCTAAGCTTGTCGACAACGCTGCCCTTCCAGAGTTTTACCCCTGAGCGGTGGGCTGCCCTTGCGATGGCGTGGGAGCCCACGGGATTGGTCAGAAAGAGAAAAACTGCGATTACAATTCCCTTGAGAAAAAAAACGCTTGGGCCTGTGGAGATGGTGGCTCCGATTATAAGCATGATTGCGCCCCCGACAACGACCACAGTGTTTGCATGGAGCCTTGTATAAACGTCCGGGAATCTCACGAGGCCGATGGCGCCTGCGAGAGAGCAGAAGGAACCAATCCCCAAGAATATCCACGAGAGGATCTCGATCACGCCTCCACCCTCCTCCCTTCAAGATATTTAGCTATGACGAGAGTTCCGAGAAACAGCAGCATTGCATAGAGGATGGCAACATCTAGATAAAAATAGGCATTGTAATAAACACCAAGAATCACGAAAGCCGCGATGAAAAGAGAGGAGATGGCATCAATCGCCACCACGCGGTCGGGAGCAGTTGGTCCTGCTATCGCCCTTATGAGGGCCAAGAAACATGCACCAGCGATTATCGCCATGAGCTCAATCATCCAAAGATCCTCCCCACAAATCTTTCAAAACCTGAGGAGATTTCCCTGGCAGCCGCCTCTGGCTCAGTTGTCTTCACATTTATCCAGTGAACGTAAATTGCTTCATTGCTTACATCAACACTGAGGGTCCCGGGAGTCATCGTGATGGAGTCTGCAACGGCCGTGATGCCAAAATCCGTCTTGACTTTTATCGGGACTTTGACTATCCCTGGCTTTATTGGCATTTTCGGGTGGATTGCACGGTATATCACGTCTGCGTGGGCTTTGATCTCCGCCCAGATGTAGTAGGGGATGTACAGCAGAAAATGGGAGAGGCGAGATAGACTGAGCTTCTTCCATCCATCTCCCTGAAAAAGGAGCTGGTGAGAGGGGAAGGCGATGATGAGCGAGACACAGACACCTGCCAAAACCTCTTCGATATTCGCCGAGGCCGTCAGCGCTAGCCAGAAGCCGAAGAGACATGTGGCTGTGACTACAAATTTTCCTGAATGCATGTGACACCTCTTAAAGGGCTTCATTCATTATCCTTTAACTTTTTCGATGACGCGGCTTAACCTGCCTCTTTATAAATCTCCACGCAGAGTGTTAAACAGCACAACTGGCTTTTCCCGCTGGAAAAGCTGAAGAAACAGGTTTTCTGTTTCTGAGTTGTGTAAAAAAAGAAAGGAGAGTTAGGAAATGGCATATGGAAGATATGGCAGGCCAAGGAGATTCGGGCCCCGCGAGATGCACAAAGCTGTTTGTGCCGACTGCGGTGCCGAGTGCGAAGTCCCCTTCAAGCCTGCAGAGGGTAGGCCAGTCTACTGTAGAGACTGCTGGCAGAAGAGAAGAGGTCAGAGGGGGCCATAAAGTTTGGGCCGTCTCTCAGACTTAAGCTCCTTGCAAAAGTAGTTGAGGGTATCGAGACCAAGAGAGATATAGGCGCAAAGAAAGAAACAATCTGATGGCGCTGAGCATTCCAGTAACGGCCCTGAACAACGCTGCAGCTTGTCCGTTCTGCTTCTGGCTCTCGTTGAAGGGCCTTTCTCCGCCCACCTTTCCCCTCCCAGCAGTTTTGACCAAAATGGACTCTGTTGTGAAAGATTATATGCGAGGATTTGCTGGAGGAAAGGAGCTGCCCGAGTGGTTTCCGGTGAGGGGAAATTTTCTCGGTGAAAAATCTCTCAGAGCTTTAGACGAAGAGACGGGGATAACCCTGACCGGGAAGCTTGACGCCCTCGTTGAAGGAGAAGATGGAAGATATCACATAATTGATTACAAAACAGCTCAGGTGAAGACCGAAACCCCGGGGTATTATCAATGGCAGATGGATGGCTATGCCTATCTCCTGAGTAAAAACCACCTAGTGCCGATAGGGAAGGGATATTTAATTTACTTCATGCCGGAACAGGGAGATCTTTCAGCCCATACGATTACATTCAAGATAACACCAGTGGAGGTAGACGTTGATCCCAGCAGGGTACCCTCCCTTCTCAAGAAGATAAAGGAAATTGCTGAAAGCACCCGCCCACCGCAACCGGCAGAAGGATGCCAGATGTGCCAGTGGAGAAAAAATCTGAGGGAAGCTGGACTGATATAAACTCAGAGATGAATGGGCTTTCCCTTTTTGGGAATTTTCACTCTGGCCCCAAGAATCCTCTTGAAAAGACTCGGGTGCTCTGTGTGAACTGGGATTACGATGCCCGGGGAAATTGCTTCGACGATTTCCAAGAGTTCGTCGGCGCTCGCATGTCCAGAAGCATGAAATCCCGGCTCAAAAACCGGGCGACCCCTTCTCATTTGGAACCCCCGCGTGCGCAGGTTGAATTCCTCCAACCACTTCCAAAGCCTCTTGAAATCAAAAACATCCTCCTCGTTGTGGGCCTCGCTACTTGAATAGATGTAGGTTCCACCGGAAGGCCTAATGTCCAGGAGATTTTTTATGTCCCAGAAGCTGAAGCACAGGATGTAGCGGCCTGGATCTCTGGCTATTTCTCTAGGGTCTACAAATTTTTCCCCGAACTTCTCCTTAACAACACCCTCCCACCTGAATCTATCCTCTTTAAGCTCCTTGTAAACCATCATTTCCTTCATCCTGTCTGTTCCATCCACAGTCCTCACAGCATCGAGCATGTAGGCGTCCTTTGCTAAGACGACCAGATGGCGGCCTGTTTCCTTTGCTATCGTGAGGAAGGTTTCGAGCCTTTCAAAATTTCTCGGGGAAAAATCTGCGATAACGAGCCCCTTCTCCTCGGAGACTGCTGAAAGACATTTTTCTCGCACATTTTCCTCTGACTCTTGTCTCTCCCTCCCCTCACCCATCCTCGTCCCCTCAATTATGAGGAGCCTTGGGTCGAGCTTTGCGGCCTCCTCCACAAACTTCCTTGTCTTCTCTCCCATTCTCCCGTGAAGCCTTAGGTCCCCCGTGTAGACAATCCACCCGGCATCTGTTTCTATAGCAAAGGCAGCGGCGCCATAGATTGAGTGGTCGACCTCAAACCCAATCATTGGAAGTGGCGGTTCTTTTGCTTCTTCTATGATGCCGGGATCAAGGGGCCTTCCGGCGGGACAGGACTTCCAGAATTCCTGGAGTTCTTTAGAGGGTTTCCCAAACAGAAAGAAGTTTCTCCCCACAAAATTTGCCTTCCGGTAGTCTGCGGCCCTGAGGATGCGAGACTCATCGGGAAGCTGCTCCCTGGGCGTGGAATAGACAACTTCACTGTGGAGCTCAGATCTCCCCGCGTCTCTGTGGGCCTTTAGAATAGCGGCAGACATCGGGGTGCAGTAGATTGGGATGTCCCTTCTGAGGAGACCTATGCAGCCGGCGTGATCCATGTGAGCATGAGAAAGGAGAAGGGCATCGACCTTCACCGAGTGTAGGCCAATGCCCTGGATGTCTGTGGGGAAGATTTCCGGCTGAAAAACATCGATGGGTGGAACGAGACCCATGGCCAAGTAGTCGTGAAGGCCTCTCCCAGACCTCGGCTTTAAGTATTCCTCGTAGAACTTCTCCATCTGCTTGAAGTTTAAGCCGAAGTCGAGTAGTACTCCCTTCCCGTTAGACTCTATGTGAATCTTGTTGCCGCCGATGGAGTTCTCGCCATCATAAACGGTGACGGTTGCCGTGGTCTCCCCTGTTGCCTTTTCCACCAGAGGAATAAAGCTTTGAGGGCGTTCTTTTAGAGCCAAAAGGAGCAAAGTATTGTGATATGCGTGAAGATTTGCGGTCAAGGCTACAACACTCCAGAGGAACTATTTATGCCTGCTATCCCCATCCCTTTTATCCAACTATTTCAATAACCGGCCATGGGTGCAGGCTAGATTGTAAACACTGCAACAGACAGTATCTCGAGCAGATGCTCCCCTGCCCCTTCCCAGACCTCCTCTACAAAACCTGCGTGAAGCTCGCGGAGAGGGGGGCGAAAGGGGTTCTGCTGAGCGGTGGTTGCAACGAAAAGGGATATGTGCCCTATGAAAGATTCATTGATGCCATTGCCGCGGTTAAAAAAGAGACAGGACTTTTCCTGAGTGCCCACACCGGCCTTCTCCCGGAAAACCTAGCTGCTGAGCTTGGCCGGGCGGGGGTTGATCTCGTTGATTTTGACCTGGTGGGGAGCGATGAAACAATAAAAAATGTCTTCGGGTTGGAGAAGAAAGTTGAAGATTTTGTTGAAGCAATGAAAATTCTCAAGAAGAATGTTGGGGAAGTTGTGCCGCACATCTGCATAGGACTTGATGGGGGAAAGATAAAGGGAGAATTCAGGGCTGTGGAGCTGGCGGCAGAGATAAACCCGCGGCTCCTCGTCTTTCTCGTCCTAGTTCCAACTTCCAGGACTCCCTTTGAAAATATAAACCCGCCATCGCCGGAAGATGTTGGAAAAATCGTGAAATGGGCGAAAGAAAAACTTCCAGAAACCGAGCTTGCGCTTGGCTGCATGCGACCAAAAACCGTAAGGAGAGCGGAGGTCGAAATCTCAGCGATCCTCAACGGGGTGAGGAGGGTTGTGATGCCCTCGAGAGAAACGTTGGACTGGGCCCAGAAAAATGGCTTTCAAATGAAAAGGGTTGATGCGTGCTGCTCTGTTCCTCTGGGGGTTAGATGGTGAAGGTGAGGGTGGCTTTCGGGACCGAGGTTCTGCTGGGGCTCAGAATGGGTAGACTTGAAGTAGCACCTACAACTGCTCACTTTCTCACCTACTTTGAAGGGAGGTGCTCAGCCGGCTGCGCCTTCTGCCCTCAAGGGAGAAACAGCCTTGGCGATCTCAACATGCTCTCGAGGGTCCTTTGGCCGTCCCACGAGCTTGAAAAGGTTCTGCCTGCACTCAAAAATCGAGAATTCAAAAGGGTGTGTATCCAAGCCGTGAACTTTCCTGGATTTTTCGAAGATGTCCTAACTCTTGTGGAAAAAATCAAGGAGGTGTCCAGTGCCCCAATTTCCATTTCATCGCCTCCTGTGGGAAAAGGAGAGATGAGGAAGTTGAGGGAAGCGGGTGTTGAGAGGCTATGCATCCCCCTAGACGCCGTAACAGAAAAAATCTTTGTAAATGTCAAAAATGGCTACAGATGGGATGCTCACCTTTCAACACTTTTTTCGGCGAGAGAAATCTTCCCAGGAGTTACCTCCCACCTCATTGTCGGTCTCGGGGAAACTGAGGAGGAGGTAGCAAAGCTAATCCAGCTCCTCACCGATAGAAAAATCACGGTGGGGCTCTTCGCTTTTACGCCGATAAAAGGAACGCCACTTGAAGGGAGGAAACCGCCCGAGCTTTCTGTCTACAGAAGGGTTCAGCTTGCAAGATATTTGATCCAGGAGAGAATGGTGAGAGTTGAGGAGATGGAGTTCGAAAATGGGAAAATCAAAAACTTTTCTCTGCCTCCTGAAGAACTTCTCAGAGTAGTGCTTACAGGCACTCCATTCATGACCTCGGGATGCCCTGGATGCAACCGCCCATTTTACAATGAGTCGCCTAGTGGGCCGATCTACAATTATCCGAGGCCTCTGAGCACCGAGGAAACAAAAGCCATCGCAAAACTTCTGTCTATCTCTCCATGAGCTTTTCATCAAACTTTGGGTGGCCGTTGTTCGGGTAGCGGCACTGGGGGCAGAGGTTCTGCTCATAATCGAGCATCAGCGGATACTGGTAGTAGAGGCCGCATTTCCCGCAAATGGTGTTGAGAGGCTTTGGGACATCCATCCTCCTCATCCCCATGATTCTATTGCTCTCACTATCGCTGCCAGCGCCTCGGGATCTGCCTTCAATCTCACCTGAAGACCTCTCATCGCTCTCACCTCCTTCCAAATTTATCCCATGTGAACGGCCCACGGGAAAACAGCCTGAACGGCCTTTTCGGTTTCTCGGGAGATGGAATCCCGCGAAGGCCCCCCATTTTGCCATCGGCTTGGAAAAAGCATCTGCCAATCCCCCAAGAGGATGCGAGAAGCAGCCTCAGGAGAACTGACATCCCTATGAGCGCTACGAATGCTAAACCAAACCCAGTGGTGGGGGCAAGCGCTGGTGAAATTTCCAGTTTTCCGTCGTTGCTAACTGTGGCCGTTAAACCTGAAGTCTTGTCTCCGGTTAATGTTGCTTGGGGAACATCTGCTGGTGTCGCTGGGGGTGCTTCCTCGGTACCATGGGTTGTTTGCTGAATGTCCACATTGTCTGCGGGGGTAACGGCTGGGGCTGGGGTTCCCGGGAAAGAAATCACAGGGCGGTAAACCGCAGAAGAATAGAAAGTTTGAGGTGGAGTGATCACCACCTGCTGCACATCCCGAGTTTCCATGACTATCAAATCAGAAGACTCTTCAACAAAATCGTCGGTGGGTAAGAGAGAAACGGCCGACTCTTCCTCCACAACCTCTTGATTCTCGGTTTCCAGCAGCAATTCGTTTTCGGCTGGAACCGGCTCCCCATCGTTTGGTGTGTCCTCCAAGAGATCCTGATTTTCCTGAGCCTCGTCTAATGGCTGCTCCACCGTCTCTCCCAGAACCTCATTTTCTCTCCCCACTCCATCCAAAGGATCTGAAATTGTTTGGGTGTTATCATCTTCTCTTTCACCGAAGCGCTTGAAAACAGCATTGTCGTTGGCATGAGAAATTGCGATTTCAATTCCGGGGGCTTCTGAAGCCGGAAATTCTTCAAAATCTGTCTTTTTCTTGGCTATCCCCACTGGTGCTGTGCCGAGTAGAATCACCATCAGGCACACTGCTCCAACCTTCACTGAATTCATTTTCATCCTCAAGCGACACTATGCCCCAATCACGTGCTTAAAGGAAGGAAGAGGGGGATAATGTTTCGGGGTTAATCGAAAGATATTTAAATAAACTCCGAATACAACAAAACTTTCCGGTTTTCGCATTTTCACGAAATCTTTAAAAATAAAGTAGTTTTTTTCTATATAAATAAAGTTTAAATTTTAAATTAGTAAAAAATTAATTAAACATCTCTGGGAAAACTGCTGAAGCTAATCCCCTGCCGACCCATGTAAATATTAAAAACTGCATGAATGATTTAGAAATGAGACATTGCCAGTTCTTTCAATTGTGGGAACGAAAGGTGGTGTAGGAAAGTCAACCATCGCCATGGGCACGGCCATTTGGCTGAGCAAACTCCAGGACGAGCTTGTGCTTCTGGTGGACGGAGACATCCACGTGAGGACGATAGAGCTCAAGATGTGTCCGAAAACAGACATCACCCTCGCCCAAGTCCTCGAAGGAAAACATGAACTTGTGGATGCCATCTACAGGTGCCAGCTAACTGCCAAGGACAAGTGGCTTTACCCGAAGCTCTCCATCTTGCCAGCGGGAAAGAGATTTATGCCCCTGGGAGGTAGAGACATCTTCAAATATCTCACAACCACCATAAACAGGTTTGAAAAAATGATGGAAACTCTGAGAGAGTATTTTCCCTACATCATCGTGGACACTCCCCCATCTGTAACATTTGAGCATTTCATCCTCACCTCAATCGCCGATGGCCTCATCTTTGTGACCACGCCTGATGTTGTCTCCATCTTCTCCAGTAAAGAGACGGCTGCTGGCCTCAAAGAGATGCTGGGAATTGACACAGTAGGGACGATCTTGAACAAGGTCCCCCTCTACTTCACGCAGGCTGAGGAGGAAAACTGGGAAAACTACAGCGCAACTATCGCCCCGCTTCTTGGAAAAATTTACAAGGAGGACCTTGTAGAATTTGCATTTAAAAGAAATCTACCCGTCGTTACCGCATATCCAAATTCTATGGCATCCAACAGCCTGAAGAAGATTGCAAAAAGAGTGGCGAAGCTTCAGCTGCCCAGAACTAGAGTCTCTTCAAAATTCAAAAGAGCGCTGGCGCTGGCACTCGCGAAGAAGAAAATCAGAAGAAGGTAAGGAAATACTTTCCGCCTCCCCCCAGAAGATGCTTTAAGGTCTGGAAGAGAAAAAAAGATGATTACGTGCAGATGGAATTTGATGAGATAGTGGGGAGAATTCTCGAAAAAAATTCATCGTTAACATATGACGAACTCATGCAAAGGATAAAAAGGAAGCAGGAGGAATTGAAGAACCTGATCACCCCTGAAGGAGCAGCGATTATAATCGCTCATGAGCTAAATGTCGATCTTGGAACCCAACCCCCGCAGATCGTCCCCCTTTACATTGAAGATCTCGCTCCAGGGATGTCGAGGGTTGATGTTGTCGGCCGAGTTGTGAGGGTTGTGGGGCCAAAAGATTTTGCGAAACAAACCGGAAGGGGCGGGAGCAGAGGGGTCCTCTGGCTCATGGACAAAACCGCAAGCATCAGGATGGTTCTGTGGGATGAAAAGACCCAGCTTCTCAGAGAAAAGAAGATAGAGAAGGGGGATGTGATCAGGGTAAGAAATGGGTATGTGAAGATGGGGGTGGATGGTCGGCCGGAGCTTCTCCTCGGCAAGCGGGGAACAATCGAGATAATCGGGGCTCAGGACGACCCTAGGGCTGCCGAAGTCCCTCCACTGCCAGCTGGCCACATGAAGATATCTGAGATCAGGGAGGGGGCTGGAGAGGTGGATGTGGTGGGGAGGGTGGTGAGTGTCGGGAGCGTGAAGACATTTGAAAGGGAAGGGGGTGAGGGAAAAGTGGCGAGCCTCATCATCTCCGACGGCAGTGAATGGATTAGGGTCTCCCTGTGGGATGAGTGGGCGGAGTTTGTTGGACAGCTCAGAACCGGAGATGCCGTGAAGATTGAAAATGCCTCAGTGAGAATTGGACTTGGAAACAGGGTTGAACTGAGCTTAGGAACCGGCGGGAGGATAATAAAAGACCATCCTGAGGCCCTGAAGATTCCCGAAAGACCCCGGGAGTATCTAAAGGTTAACGAACTGGATGTTAAAATGCCGTCCGTAAACTTTGCCGGGAGAGTAGTGAGAAAACTCCCCCCTGTTGATTTTCAGCGGCGAGATGGAAGCAGGGGGAGGGTCATGAGTGCAATTTTGATGGACGAAACAGGAATTATCCGTGCATCATTCTGGGATTCCGCCGCCGCCACAGTTGAAAATGTTAAGGCGGGAGATGTCGTTCTCATAGAAAATGGTTACACAAAGCCCGGGGTTGGAAATGCTGTTGAAATTCACGCCGGCAAAAATGCTACTGTCAAGATAAATCCTCCGGGAATAGATGTTGGACCACCCATTGAGAAAAAGGTAAAAATAAGTGAAATCGGGCCGAACGCCTGCGGGTTGGTGGTTGCCGGAAGAGTCATCGAGGTGACGCCTCTCAGGGAGTTTGAGAAGGAGGGAAGGAAGGGAAAAGTGGCGTCAATGGTCATCGGAGACGAAACATCGCAGGTGAGAGTATCCCTTTGGGGAGCCGTTGCTGAGAGGGTTGAGGAAATAAAGGTTGGAGACATTGTGAGGATTTCTCGCGCGTATTCTGTTCCCGGAGGCTTGGGCGTTGAACTTGCTGTGGATGAAGATGGAAAGATTGAGGTGAACCCCTCCGGGGAGGAGATCTCCGCCATCGCCCCGCAAAAAAGAGCTGTAAAAAGAGTTGAGATAGGAGCAATAAACAAGGAGGGGGAGGTTGTGGAAGTTCGTGGAACGATTGTCCATGTTGTCCACAAAAAGCCCATTTTTGGTGCTTGCCCAAGCTGCGGGAAGAGTCTCAGAAATCTGAATGGAGAAACTGTGTGCGAGGAATGTGGGAAAAGCGTGAAACCGCAGCCAAGATGTGTCCTGACATTCACATTGGACGACGGGACCGGGACTCTCAGAGTAACTCTCTTCGGAAAACTCGCTGAAAAAATCGCTGGAGCGACCGCAGAGGAGATTGCGGCGAGACTTGAAAAAAACCCAGATGTCGTAAAGTTATATGAAGAAATCAATTTGACAGGAAGGGAAGTGGTGGTGAACGGCGTTATCAGATATGATGGTTTCATCGAGGGGTTTGAAATGCTCGGGCGAGAGATCAGGGGGGCGGACCCCTTTGAGGAGACGAGGCTTCTGCTTGAAAGCATAAAAGGTGGAATGCCATAAAGAGGGGTGAGGGTATGAAGAGGGTAAATGCAGCTATAGAAGATCTCCCGGGGGTGGGGGAGGCTATAGCCGAGAAGCTGCGCGAGGCTGGATACAGGACGATTGAATCGATTGCCGTGGCATCGATTGGAGAGCTATGTGAAGCCGCTGAGATAGGAGAGGGTGTGGCGAAGAAGATCATTGCGGGGGCAAGGGAGATGGCGAGGGTTGGAGAGTTCACCACCGGAGACAAGGTCTTGGAGATGAGGGAGAAAATCGGGAGGATAACGACTGGGAGCAAAAAGCTGGATGAGCTTCTGGACGGAGGAGTGGAAACCCAGGGGGTAACTGAAGCCTTTGGGGAGTTTGGGTCGGGGAAAACCCAGCTTGGGCATCAGCTTGCGGTCAATGTTCAGCTGCCGGTAGAAAAAGGGGGACTTGAAGGAAAAGCCATCTTCATAGATACTGAGGGGACATTCAGGCCGGAGAGGATCAGAGATATGGCTGTAGCCGTTGGGCTTGATCCATTCCGAACTCTCAAGAACATCTACTGGGTGAGAGCTTTCAACACCGATGAGCAGATATTGATAACAGAGAAGGCCGAGGAGATGGCGGAGAAGGAGGACGAGAGGATAAAGCTAATCATCGTTGATTCCCTTATGTCCCACTTCAGGGCGGAGTATCCTGGGAGAGGAAAGCTTGTTGACAGGCAGCAAAAGATAAACAGGCTCCTGATGATCCTCCACAGAATTGCTTCCCTTCATGACCTCGCTGTTTATGTCACGAACCAAGTTCTGTCTGCCCCAGATGTGTTTTTTGGTGACCCGACGAGGCCTATAGGGGGGCATGTGGTGGGCCACAGTGTTACCACTAGGATATACTTGAGAAAATCAAAGGCTCCGAAGAGGATTGCAAGGATTTATGACAGCCCCGCCCTGCCGGAAAATGAGGCTGTCTTTGCCATCCTCTCAGATGGAATAAGGGATTTGCAGTAGGGGAGAAGATTGATAAAGCTTCTGGCTGTGGACATAGACGGAACTATCACTTTTGAGGATAGACGCCTTGATCTCGCGGCGGTGGAAGCACTGAGAAAAGCTGAGAGCAGTGGAATGAGGGTTGTGTTGGCCACTGGAAATATTGCGGAATTTGCTGAGGCAGCATGTGTGCTCATCGGAACATCTGGAGACTTCATCGCTGAAGATGGGGGAATTGTGTTTGACAAAGAGAAGAAGGAGGAGATAATCCTGGGAGGACGTGGGGAGGCGGAAAAAGGGCTTTCTGCCCTCAGAGAGGTCTTCCCCACGATTGCCGAGACAAGACAATCTCCAAAGAGATTGACGGGGCTGACGATAGAAAGGACCATTTCTGCAAAGGATGCTCAAAAAATTTTTTCTGAAAGGGGATTGAACCTGGTGGCGATTGATTCTGGGTTTGCGATCCATATAAAAGAGCCAAAGATAAACAAAGGAGAGGCCTTGGCGCTGCTGGCCGCGAGGAAGAACCTGAGGATGGCGGAGATTGCCGCGATCGGGGACGCCCTGAATGACGTTGAGATGCTGAAGCGGGCCGGTGTGAGCTTTGCCGTGGGAAATTCTTGTGAAGAGGTGAAGAAAATTGCAACCCACAGACTTGAGGAAAATCATGGAAAAGGGGTTGCGAGGGCTGTGGAGATCCTGCTCAGGATGAAGGGGTAACCTTAAACTGAAAAGCGAGCATCTTGAATTCTCTCGCTGCGAGAGACTGTGGGGCTTTTGTTATCACAGGTTCTCCGAGGGCGATAGACTGCCTGACGGCCCTATCCTCAGGGATGACGCCTAGGATGGGAATGTCGAGAATCATGGAGATTTCCCTTGGAGGAATGTCCAAACCTGTCTCTGTTGCTCTGGTGACTATCGCTCCTATACTTTTCAGACCGAGCTTCTCGGCCACGAGCTTTGTCTTGATTGCATTTGAAACTGCAGCGAGGTCAGGGGTGACGACGATGACAGCCTCCTTCGCCTGACTCATTGCCGTTATCGCATCCCTGTCGAGGCCTGAGGGGACATCGATGAAAACAAACTGGAACATCTTGGAGAGCTGCTGTACGACGTTCTTTATCCCCTCCAGCTTCGCCTTCCTTATCCCCTCCATGCTCACGCCTCCGGGGACAACTTTCACCCCCTCGGGCCCGCTGGCAATCGCCTTCCTGATGGGCGCCTCCCCTGCCAAAACATCGTGAAGGGTGACCTTGTGGTCCTCAACTCCCAGGAGGATTGCGAGGTCTGCCATCATCACATCTGCATCTAGAAGGACTATTTTTCTCCCCAGTCTCGCCATTGCCACTCCGAGGTTGGCAACTACTGTGGTCTTTCCCGTTCCCCCTTTACTGCCTATGAATGCAATTATCCTAGACATTGGCTACTCCTCCAGCAACAATTATTAAAGGGTTTTATGGCTAAAAAGACTGAGTGACTTACTCTTCCAGAATTGTTTTTACCCTCTCCACAAGCTCTGGGGGATCAAACGGCTTCGTGAGGTAATGCTGGACCCCGAGTTCATCCATTTTCTTCCTGGCATCGCTCTCTATGGTCACGGCGGTTATGAATGCCACCTTCTGGTTTTTGTTTATCTTCCTGATTCTCTTGTAGACCTCCCATCCATCCATCTCTGGCATCATCACATCAAGCAGGACCAGGTCGGGTTTTTCCTTTGGTAGCTTCTCCAGACACTCTTGACCGCTGTTGCAGGTGACAACTTTGAAGCCTGCCTTTTTCAAAATCTTTTCTATGAGCTTTGTGATGTCGGGCTCATCGTCGACGGCCATTATTTTCGCCATGCCCACCGTTTTAACCTGCTCTCCTACATTTTAAAATCCTCCGCTCGGGTAGATTTTGGATGAGATGAAGGTGGGAATTATTGCTGATGTCCATTCAAACATCTGGGCCCTCGGAGCTGTTCTCGGGAAGCTTGGGGATGTTGAGAGGATAGTCTGCGCTGGGGACATAACTGGGTCCTACACCAGACCGAACGAGGTGGTCAAAATTCTGGCTGAAAAAAATGTTCTGGCGGTTCTTGGAGAGCATGACCGGGCGCTACTCTCCGGTGAAACCCGGGAATTGAGGGGGGCCGGGAGGATGGCCGCTGTCTGGTCGAGGGGGATTGTAAATGGAAAAACCCTACGATTTTTGAAGAAACTAAGACCAAGCGTAACTTTCAGGATTGGGGGGCGCAGGGTTCTAATCGCCCACAGAACTCCTGGTGGTGAATTTCCCGATGGAATTCTCCCTGATACCAGCAGCAGGGATGTTGCCCGCGCTGTGATGGAAACTGATGCCGATATCATCATCTTGGGGCACACCCACATCCCACTTAGGAGGATGGCCTTGGGGAAAATCATCGTGAACCCTGGGAGCGTTGGGCAGCCGAGAGATAGGGACCCGAGGGCCAGCTATGCTATTCTGAAACTTGGGGAAGATGTGGAGGTGGAGTTTCACAGGGCGGAATATGATGTTGATGCTGCGGCAAGAGAGGTCATCGAGGTCGGGCTGGATGAGGAGCTGGCCACGAGGCTCAAAGTTGGGTGGTAGATGAACCGTATCTCACCTGCTGGATAACCAGAACCTTTTCATTAACAACGATAAAATCCCTGACGGAAACTACTGCGCTGTATGGAATGTTGATGAGACCTTGGGCGTCTCGTGGGATAGCCTTGAAAACATCGCCTGAGAGGGGCCTCACGAGGAGGGAGAGAACTCTTCCATCTTTCTCGTCAAAAGTTATATCAACAACTCTCCCTATCTGAAGGCCCTGGTCGGAGATGACCCCCATTTCCCTCAGCTTACTGGCTAGCACTTGCGTCAAGATGTCACTCGGTAAAATGTCTGTGCCTAGAGTTTAAAAGTTTAGTAGTGCATTCGGGTTTCGGGGGGAGGACGCCTTCCCTGACGCTCGGCAAAACTCTCGTAAACTTTTATCATCTCAGGAGTTACAGAAGGCTTAACCTCTTTCATTGCTTCCTTGAAATGAATTGCCTTGATTTCTTTCCCGGTTATATCCTTTCTAAGCACCCGCATGGCGGCTTCTCTGCAGAGGGCTGCAAGGTCTGCACCGGAGTAGCCTTCTGTCTCCTTTGCCAAGGCCTCGAGATTCACATCCTTTGCCAGTGGCATTCCCCTCGTGTGGATTTTTAGAATTTCAAGCCTTGCCTTCTCATCGGGGGCTGGGACCAGGATGAGCCTGTCGAATCTTCCTGGGCGGAGAAGGGCTTGATCTATGAGGTCAGGACGGTTTGTGGCGCCTATGACCACAACATTCTCAAGCTTCTCTAAACCATCAATCTCTGTGAGGAGCTGGCTGATGACCCTCTCGGTGACGTGGGAATCCCCGTAGCCGGAGCCCCTCTGGGGAACCAATGCATCGATCTCATCGAAGAAGATTATGCTGGGAGCGGCCATCCTCGCTTTCCTGAAGACCTCGCGCACTCCACGCTCGCTTTCACCGACCCATTTGGATAAGAGTTCTGGGCCTTTAATGGAGATGAAGTTGGCCTCGCTTTCTGTCGCAACCGCCTTTGCCAGAAGGGTTTTTCCTGTCCCCGGAGGGCCATAGAGAAGGATTCCCCTTGGAGGCTCTATCCCCATCCTTTTGAATGCCTCGGGATGCTTGAGGGGCCACTCGACCGCCTCCCTCAGCTCCTGCTTGGCCTTCTCGAGCCCTCCTATATCATCCCACTTGACTTTGGGAACTTCAACGAGGACCTCCCGCATAGCTGAGGGCTGGACGATCTTCATTGCATTGTCGAAATCTTCTTTTGTTACCTGTAGTTTCTCGAGGATCTCTGGGGGAATTTTTTCCTCTTCAAGGTTTATCTCCGGGAGGATCCTTCGCAGGGCGCTCATCGCCGCCTCCTTTGCAAGGGCCTCGAGGTCAGCGCCGACGAAACCGTGGGTAATGTCAGCGTAATAGTCGAGGTCCACGTCTTTTGCAAGAGGCATTCCCCTTGTGTGAATCTGGAGAATTTCTTTTCGACCATCTCTATCGGGGACCCCTATTTCAATCTCCCGGTCGAATCGCCCCGGCCTTCTGAGAGCTGGGTCGAGGGCGTTTGGGCGGTTGGTCGCTCCAATGACTATTACCTTTCCGCGAGACTTCAGCCCATCCATGAGGGTGTTGAGGGTGGCGACGACTCTCCGCTCTACTTCTCCTGTTACCTCCTCCCGCTTTGGAGCGATGGAGTCGATCTCATCGATGAAGATTATTGAAGGAGCATTCTTCTCGGCATTTTCAAAGATTTCGCGGAGGCGGGCCTCAGACTCACCGTACCACTTGGACATCACTTCTGGTCCATTTATCGCAAAGAAGTTGGCCCCGGCCTCGTTTGCCACAGCCTTTGCTATTAGGGTCTTACCTGTTCCAGGGGGGCCGTGGAGGAGAACGCCTTTTGGAGGCTCTATCCCGAGGCGATCGAAGAGCTCTGGGTGCTTGAGGGGAAGCTCTATCATCTCCCTTACCCTCTGGAGCTCTTCCTTGAGGCCCCCAATGTCCTCATAGGTGACGGCTGGGAGCTTTTCCTTTATCTCGGCTGCCTCTGGAAGAACCTCAAGCTGGGTTGTGTCTGTGACCATCACGACTCCTGAAGGGGAAGTGTTGACGACGACGAACTTCACCTCTCCAAGGCCAAACGGTATCGCCATTCTTCCAAAGACTCCCCCAAAAAATTCCTCGAAGATATCGCTGCCGAGTTCCATCGGTTCCTCTGGTGGTGTTGGAGAGACAACATCTCCTTTCACGAGGGGTCGACCGAGGAGATTTCTTTGAAGGGCTACTTCTGAGACAATTGCCCTGATATTGGGATCTGCTGGGGCAAGGACAACCCTCTTCGCCTCTTTCACATCAGCTTTTCTTACCGTCACCTTCTCCCCGATGGAAACCCCGGCGTTGCGACGGATCAAACCATCGATCCTGATTATTTCCAGCCCACGGTCTTCCCGTGCTCCCTTGATTGCGATTGCCGCAGTGGTCTTTTGCCCAGTGAGTTCTATTATATCGCCGGGCTTCGCACCAATTTTCTTAAGCTGCTCTTCATCGATCAATGCAAAGCCTCTGTTCACGTATGCCTGGTGCCTGTTCTCGGCCACCACCAGTTTCAGTTCCTTTTCTGCCACTGTTATCCCTCCTCAATTCTGAACTTGAACCACTTTAAAATTTCGTCGAACTCTCTGAAGATTTTTTCCACCTCCCTTGCGAATTCTTCTTCTATCAAGAGGGTGCTGCGGTTAACGCATTCCCAGACATCTGAGGGGAGCTCATCAAGGATGCCCGGACTGTGGCATGGGCCTTCTCTGGTTTTGTAGTCGTAGCCGAAGAGGGCCCTGTAGAACTTCGTTGCTGGGGAGCCCTTTCTTTTGACATCCCAAACTATAAGGACTTTCGGCATGGGCGCACCAATTGTTATATTTATAACAAGAGTATTTAAAGCTTTTGTTATATTTATAACAAAAGTTAGGCTTGGGCCGCCCTTATTTTCACGGGGGCGAATGTTTATTCCGCTCTCTTCCCCCTTCTTCCGAGAAGTTGTGTAAGCAACATTTCAGTTTCGGTGCTCGAAAAGGCAATTCTTGAAGATCGTGGAAAAGACGCGTATAGCATTGCAACAACACCGGGATATCGACAGGCCCTCCCCTTGCCATCTTGGTTCATTAACAGTTGCTGCTCTTTCATGCCACCACCCTTGCTTTCCTGGAACTAAAAATTTCCGGAGAAAACATTAAATCTATCCATCCCCCTTCCCAATAGGCGTCTACCATGAAAATCCACATCTCAAGACAGGTGGCCGCGCTCATCGTTTTAACCGTGATATTAACAACTGGCTTCATGGCCTACGGCCTTACGAGGCTTGAAAGCACAACAAGGTTCCGCGAGTTCCTGCCCAAAGACTCTCCAGCGATAAAAACCACCGAGGAGTTCGAAAACACTTTCGATGGGGGTGGCGGTGGCGCTGAGATCATCCTGGTGAAGGCCGCAGACGTCACTCAAGCAGAAATCTTCCTGGCCATCCTCCGCCTCGAGAATGAAATCAGAACCGACGCCGAACTTCTGGAATACATTGGAGAAGTGAACTCCTATGCAGACTATATCCTTCCACATCTCCCTGCTCCACCATTCTCCATTCCCGAACCCCAGCTCGAAAACTACATCCAGCTTATCCTGAGCAACCCTTCCGTGGGTAGCACTATAACCAGAATTCTGAGCGAGAATCGAACGACTGCACTGATAATCATTCAAACTACGCCGGGCTTCTCCGGTGAAGAAAGGAGTAGGAAGCTCCAGCGGCTTTCTGAAATCGTGGAGACCTTCCAGGAGAATTACAAAAACATCGTCTTTGAGCTGACCGGAGACCAGAGGCTACACGCGGAGATAATGGAGATAATGAACGGGGACAACAGGATTCTCATACCCTCCGCAGCCGCCTTTGTTGTTGTCATCCTCTTCTTCACTTTCAGGAAACTCTCAGACATCGGTCTCTCAATGCTCGTTGTGGGGCTAGGGGCCGTTTGGGCTGTTGGAGCGATGGGCTGGCTTGGAATGAAGTTCACAATGCTCCACGTTGCCCTAGTGCCCCTTCTTTTCGGTCTTGGGATCGACTACTCCATCCACATGCTCAACAGGTATTCTGAAGAGCGGAGAGATAGAGTTCCGCCCAAAGAAGCCGTGAAAAAATCCATCCAAACCACAGGGATTGCTGTAATCCTGGCCGCAGTGACAACCATGATCGGCTTCGGCTCCTTTCTGGTTTCTGATCTCTCGGCCATGTCGAGCATGGGAGTTTTCACCGCCCTCGGAATAGGGTTCATCTTCCTCCTCTCTGTGGTCTTCCTGCCCTCAGCGTTGCTTCTCCGCGACAGGGGTGAGGGGAAGATCAGAAGGGTGACGGCTAGACGAGGAAAGCATGCCGCCCTTGTGCTTTCAGCAGTGGCGGGCTTTGCCGAGCGTCACAAGAAGCCGATAATCCTCCTAGCAACGGCCCTAGCAGCCCTCTCCCTCCTCTCGGCCTCCAGCATCCAGACAGCTATGTCCTTCGAAACATTTCTTCCGGAAGATGTTCCCGCGATGAGGACAATGCGTGAGATAAGCGAGCAGTTCGGTGGGCAATGGACCATCGTCGTTCTCGCCCGCGGGGAAATCAGGTCCCCGGGAGGGCTGCAGGAGATGGTTGAGCTGGAGAACTCTGTTTTGAGAGAAAAGGAAAATCTGATCACCGGGTCTAGGAGCCTCGGGAGCACTGTTTCGCTGATTGCCGGGGCCCAGCCATCAGAACTCTCGCAGGCCCAGATCGACGCCATCATTAACAATGAAAAAATTCTCGAACCATCCCAACGAAAGAGGCTACTGAGTGATAATCTGGCCGTGATCTACTTCTACATGAACCCAAGGAACGACAAGGAGATGGCAGAAGCCATTCAAGCCGTGAAGTCATGTATCCAAGAAAGGTCATGGAACTTCATCGATATGCGTATAGATGGTGAACCGGCAGTCGGCGGGGAAGCCGTCATCATTACCGAGGTAATAGGAAGGATCCTCTCAAGCACCATACAAACAACTTTCTTTGCAATCATCCTCTGTCTCGCCGTGGTCGCTTCAGCTTTTCGCTCCCTCACCCTTGGTCTCGCTGCGCTCACCCCCCTCCTCCTCACCGTGAGCTGGGAATTCGGGATGCTCAAGATCCTCGGGTGGCCGCTGGATGTCCTCACCATGGGAATTTCGGCCCTCACAATCGGAGTTGGCATAGACTACGGTATCCACATCATCCACAGGTTCTTGGAAGAAAACAAGCGAAAGGATGTTGAATTCAGTCTAGCCCTCGAAACCACTGTGACCCATGTGGGGATGTCGCTGCTCGCTGCGTGGGCGACGACCATCGGGGTCTTCGGAATACTGGCTCTCTCAAGGATGCCGGCGATGGCGAGGTTCGGAGGGCTGACCGCTCTTGTGATAACTCTTTCTTTTGTCTCCGCCCTCGTTGTCCTGCCATCGGTGCTCGCTCTCACAATGAGGAAAAGCTTCACGAAAAGAGGCTTTTAAGGGGGACGAATATTGGGCGCTGCGCCCACACTAGGCACAGGGTAAGGTTTTGTGCAGCCGGAATGGTGGGGTCGCCAGGATTTGAACCCGGGTTTGCAGGTCTCTTCGCACCGCTCCAGTTGGGTCATCATCCTTTCGTCAGCAGACCCGCAAGCGGCCACTGGAGCCTGCCGTGCTACCAAGCTACACTACGACCCCACCATCCAAAAAATCGCCACAAAAAGATAAAAGCTTCACCAGGACGGCCCATAAATGAACAAAACAACGAAAATCGCCACCAGCGCAGCAACTCCTAGTATTCTGATCAAAATGTGCGGCTTTGGCCTCTCCTCTATCTCATAGTAATGCTCTTCCTCTGGACCTGCTAGGCCCTCAGTGGCAGCTACTGCTGCCGCCCCAGCTGGCTTTGCAAAAACTTCTATCGGCTTCTCTTCTCTAGTTTTCTTCCTGTACCAGTAATAGATGAGGCCTAGAACAGCCCACGGAACCGCAATAACATAGAAGAGATACGGCACGAGGCCGAGAGCAGTTATCTGGGGAATTGTGTAGGAGGGGCTAACGCTAGCATTGTAAAGGTTCATGTTCCAGAGGATTATCGCTATGCAGGAATAAACGGTGAAGGCATTCCAGTAGGGGTTGGCAGCGCTCACCAGATAGAGCCCGCTCGTCCTCTGCTTTGTGAGGGGCCAGAAGAGATTGTTTCCCATGTGTCCAAAAGTGTCCAAGACTATATGCATGAACCATCCAGCAAAAATTATTCCTCCAACCTGCGGCATCCCAGTGAGAAGCCACCCAAGGATAGCGAAAATGACTCCAAGGGTGAGACTGTGACCTGCCCTGCGGTGGAAGGGGATGAATACCACCTCCACAGCACCATCCTTCCGCTTGAGGTAGCCGAAAGATGGCCCGCTGAAGCCTTTTATTTCAGTTGGTCTCCCATAGGTCTCTATAAGCTTCACGTTGAACTTGGCCGCTCCAAAAGCCTTCTCGGGCGGTGGTTCTGTTCCCGGCGCTGGGACCCCGGACATCGTCACGTGCGGCCCCACCCTCACCTCCACCTGGCTCTCCTTTTTGTTGTAGTAAATGCTGTATGACTGCCAGAGATCTGGGCCTATTCTCAAAGTGTGCAGCTGAACCTTCCTCATCTCTCCTGGCTTAAGCGTTCCCGCCTTGTTTATCTCCCCCGCAATTTTCTCTGCAATCTCTTTTGGATTGATGTTATATGGATCTGGGTCAATCACCGCATCATATTTTTCCATGTAAACCAGAAACTTGAAGTCCAGGGTGTCTGGCAAAAGCCCAAAAATTCCACCCAAAATTATCAGCACCGAGTCCTCCAGAACTGCCCCGAGCATCAGGCTCTTGAAAAATGTTGCAACAGTTATCCCCATGATGAAGTGTGTCAGACCTCTCATCTAGTACACCCCCAGCAACTGCAGGATATCTCCTCTCATTCCCGCCATGTTCAGAAAGATTGGGAAGAAGAATCCGATGATCAGGTTCAAGCGCCTCGTTCTAAACATCGGTGGAATTAACCCCAACCCCGTGGCGATGACCATCACCAGCAGCCCCTTCAATCCCGTGAACCCATAGACCATGAGGAGGAGCACGATCAAGACAGCAAGAGATATTTTCCGATAGCTAATTCTTGAAACCACCTTTGCCAGCACCCTTGAGAAGATGATGAGAAGAATGAAAGCTAGAACAGCGGTAAAGGCGAGGATGGAAGCAAGAAGCCAGAATTCCGACTCCGTCCTGGGTTGATAAATCATGCTAGTCATCCAGGCCATTCCCCCGCGGGTGAGATGGAGAAGTGGTACCCAGAAAAGGAAGAAAGCCCCCACATAATATGCAAACCTTCCTGCCGCTCCGGAAACCATGAACTGGACATCTCCCTGGGTAGAAGTAGAGTGCCCCGCCAACACCCCTCCAACCCCTGCAGTTACTACTGGCTCAAAAGCGGCGAAAGCCCCCCCAAGAAAGCCGGCGGATGCCCCTCTTGCGACATCCTTTTTCGTAACATACATCTCTCTAGTTATCACCTGAGGTGGAATCTCTGCTTTTGAAACAAGATTTGTGAGAACCCATGGAACCGCAAAAAATCCCACAAAAACCGGCATTATATTCTGAAATGATATGTGGGCGGGAACCACCGGTATGTTCAAGACTATGAAACCAAGGGCCATCGAAAGGAAGAAGGTTAGCCACCCTGCACTCAAGCTCGCCCATCCGTCCTTTAGCCTCCCCAGCCTTGTCTTGGCCCTGCTCCCCCAGTCCTTCGGCCACTCCGATTGGAGAAGATAGGCGGCTATCCCTATCAGCACCCACGCAAAGTGAGGAGTGGTGATCTTTCTGAAAATCGGGAAGAGAATTCCTGACACCGGGGCAACTGCAAGAAGAAGAAGTGCTGAGATTAGGGTGCCCAATCCCGATATCACCGACGCCTCATAGCCCCGTCCATAAATGAGATACTTTTGATTTGGAAATGCCATGTACATCGTGCTGTCGTCTGGGGAGCCGAGGAAGGTCGTTGTCACCGTTCCAACAAAGGAATATGCAACAAGCATTCCAGCAAAAAGCATGGCCATCCCCAGGGGATCCATCGGGAAGGCAAGATAGATGAAAATTCCTATCCCCGCAAAATTCAGGGGGTGGAGCCCGGGAAGAATGGAAAGCCCCGAGCCGATCAGAACTCCAACAACACCGTAAAGCAGATATCCCAGCGACTCCATCTACTCCACCTCCTGAATGTCCTCCGGCATCCCTGGCTCAACCGCAACCTTCCCCAAAGCACTTCCAATCTTTCCAATGATTTTTACTCTCTCACCCTTCGCCGGCTGCTCAAGAAGTCTCTCCCAGAGATGGTTGGGAACATAAATGGTGAGCCTCCCCCCATGGTTATCCTCAATTTCCAGCAGACGATCGCTCGGCAGCTCCCCCTTCTTAATCTCTGAAGTCTCTTTGATGACGCCCTCAACTGTTACAAGATTGCCGCGTGGAATGGTGCCAATAGTTAAAAAGTTTTCTACCCTTGGCGGCTCAAAGGTTCCAGGCGTTAGCTCTGGCTGCTGCGGCCCCGTGAACTGTATCCTCACGCCTGCTGGATCGGCTGAATATTTCTCGACCCTCCCAATGAAATCGATCTCCGTCCCCCGCCTAATGAACGCCCTATTGTCCAGAAGTTTATAAACATCCTCATCCAGTTCAACCCTCGGACTGCTTTCGTTCTCCAGCCACAGGATCCTCTTGGTAAACTTCAGGCTGTTGGCCTCCGGCACTGCTTCAACAAAAATTATCCGTCCCCCGACCCTCACCGGTCTTTTGACCATGTTCTCGTTCAGCTGCCAAAGCTGGAAACTCTCCACACTATCTCTTCCCACCACCTCGATCTCATCATAACTCGCCACTGCCAGCTGTGGAGTTCCATAGTACTGGGAAACTCCAGCCGTTATTCTGACCCTATCCATGACAGAAAATGGCGGCGGACTTTTCTCCACATAAGCTTCAAGCCCATTGTGAATGTAAACCTGAATTTCCGCCCCATTGTCGAGCAATGTATAAATTTTTGCCGAGCTTTTTGGATCTACGCCCACCACAGTTCCCTCCACCGTCACCTTCTTGTAGACAGAGCTCTCGGGAGTTCCCCAGCCGCTGAGAATTCTTCTGATGGTTGTGTTTTCCGGCTCCATCCTTGTTATCTTTATGTCATCAGAACTTGTGACCCTTATCTCGCGGGTAACTGTAACAGCCGACCTCACCTGCCCGAAAACCCTCACGCGGTCACCGACCTTGGGAATGTTTTTCCCCGCGAGCATCTCCGTGAATGCTGGATCGTAAATCTCAACGTTTATCTTTGAGAGAGTGAAATCTGAAGAACTGTTATCCCAAATCTCAAACTCCATCGATGTCGACTGATACTCTGGACCTGAGACAACCACCCCCTCCAAGAGGACATAGGAATAATCAAGCCAGGGATCTATCGTGGAAATGGGAACTGGTATCGGCTGAGAAGTCGCTAGGTGAAGTGAGAAGAAGACCCCACCGATCGCCAGCACAACTAGGCAGAGCGCAAACGCCCATTTAACAGATATTTTGTACCTTGTATCTACGCCACAGTGGGGGCAGACGGGATAGCCGGGATTTGGTTTCCCACAGGCCGGGCACAATTTCTCATCACTCATTTGATCACCCTGAGATCATCCCAAGAAGCCACCCAGAGCTGGGGAGTTGTGTAGTAAAGCTGAATTGCCCCCTTCACTGTAATCACATCCCCAATCCTGGCCTGAAGCTCCCCAAACTGCCAGAGGACTTTCGGGAGCATCACATTCAGCTCTGCACCGGTTTCCGGCTCGAGAAGGGTAAGCACCAATGCCCACCCAAGATCACTTTTTCCGATGATCTTCCCGGTGACCATCAACCGGGAATACTGTGGGAAGTTCTCGGGGTGGAGGGCTATCTGCTCTATCTTCACTGGGATTGCCTCCGGCCGGTTGATTTCAAGGAATCCCTCCGGGTACTGCACTATCAGCATCCTGAACTCTCCGGCCTTCTCCCTGGAGGCCCTCACCCGCAGGTTGCCTCTCAAGGTCACTATATCTCCAAGAGCCGGAAACTTTGGAGTGTTATCGCCCGCCCTGAGCCGCTCATTCTCAAGTTTAAGGAGGAACTTGGTTGTAGCATCATAGGCGCGAACAAAAACATCTGCATTTTCATTTTCAGGATCGGCAATATACATCCCGAGAAACTTCGTGTCCTCATAATACTTCACAAATGTCGCTTTTCCCGTCATCACGGCCTGAGCAAAGTTCAAGGTGGAGGCATTGTCTAGGTAGAGATCCGCCACCCTTATCCCATGAGGGCCCTCCACGATGAGATGGGTTGTCCTGACATCCACGTAGAGGAACAGAATTCCTAAAACTGCTAATGCCAAACCGCCCCACTTGAGAAGCCTGAAGGAAAGGCGCTTTGGAACCTTCGCCCCACAGTATGGACACTTCTCTAGGGTTCCCACATATCTCTTGCACTTCGGGCAGTAGACTTCCTCAACTCTCCCAACCGGTCTCATGGGGTCACGAGTCCTTTTCGATAGCGATTTCAACCAAGGTATTAAATCACTTTTGTATGGGGAGGAAAATTGTTGGCATAGATTTGGCAGGAAAAGAGGAAAATCCCACGGGAGTGGCATTTTTCGACGGAAGAGAAATAATCACCGCCACCTTGCACTCTGACGATGAAATAACAGTGGCCTGCGCTGGCGCCTCGCTTGCAGCCATTGACGCCCCTCTCTCACTTCCTAGGAAGGGAGCCCTGAGAAAATGCGACCTCCTCCTGATCGGGCGCGGCTTCAGGGTCTTCCCCCCATGCTTTGGTGGGATGTCAACCCTCACCAAGCGAGGGGCAGCTCTGGCCAAAAAGCTCCGCCAAAGGGGGCTGAACGTCATTGAAATCCATCCGAGAACATCTGCAGTGATCCTCTTCGGGACTGATGAAAGGAAGGAATGGGTGAAAATAATGAAGAAGAGAGGCATCAGGTTTTGCAGAGCAGCCAGCAATCATGAGATCGATGCTGCAATTGCCGCCCTCACCGGATGGCTTCACCTTCAGAAAAAAACAGAAGAGGTTGGTGGCAGGGATGGGAAAATAATCATTCCCCTTCACAGAGCCTTTTGAATCTCGCCACAACTGTTGAGAGCCTGCTCAAACTCGCCCCGGTGGCCCTCGCTATCTCCCTCAAGACTTTTTTCTCGCCCACCCTCCGCAGGCCTAGATAGATCAGCGCAGCAGAGACGACAACCGGGGACTTTCCCTGCAGCTCATTTTTTGGTATCTCCCCATAAATTGAAGTTACGGCTTCCAGAGCTTTTGGCGAAAGCCCGAGCTCTGAAGAAAACTTGGCGATATAGTCCTGCACGGAAATTCTTTTAGTCCCGATCTTCAATGCGTCTGAAATTATCTTTGTGACATTTCTGAAATTCTTCCTGATCTTCCCCACATCTCCCCCATATCTTCCAACTATGGTCTCAACCATCTCCCGCTCAGTTCTGGCTATTCCTCTTCCCCTCAGCGCAAGATAAATGGCGGCAGCCCCTATCATCCAACACTGCCTCCCGGTCAGAAGATTCTTGGCCTTCGCCCTCCTGTAGATGTAGCATGCCTCGGCCTTCACCCCCTTCGAGACCCCGAGATCCTCACAAAGCCTGTCTATCTCCATGAACCCATCCCTCAGGCTCCTCTCCGTCCAGCCCGACACCCTGCTTCTCTCATGAACTACCTTGAGCCTCCTTAGTCTCGCCCTCAGAGCGGGAGAGGCTTCAAAGGATAGCCCAAAAGTCGTCCCAAGCCCAAAATCGTGAAAGGTAAAATCCTCCCCGCTACTTGAATCTATGTGTGAGGTTCCCTCTATCTGCCTCGTGAAGTACTGGGGGCCGGCCTCCAGAACTCTGTCATAGATCACCAGCCCGCATCTTGTACACACGAACTCTCCCCTGATATCGTCGTAGAAGACGCTCGCACTCAGGCAGGAGGGACAGCGCATCCACAGATCATCCTCTCAGCAGTTCTCCTATCCTCGAAACAGCGCTCTCCCCGATGATCTCATTGAACTCTCTGGCCCTTGTGATGCGACGCAGAGATTTGCCGACTTCACATCCAAGATAAATATCCATCAGGGGCCCTCCCATGGCCGGGTGATCGCTCAAGAAATCGATGATTTTATCTAATTTCTCATCTTGGGCGGCGGCTACCGATGCGTGAAAGATCCTACATGCTTCCATCTCCCCTCCAACCATCTCTCGCCATTTCTTCTCATATCTCTGGAGCCCAGCTCTCGTCACATCTCCCTCGGTGATGGCGTCAACCGCCGCTTTCCCCGCTATTTCCCCGCAGAGAAATGGTAAAGCAATCGACTCTGGAGCAGTTGGGAAGAGCTGTCCAGCAGCTGCTCCTACGGCAAGTATTCCATCCCCAGATGTTTGTTTCAATGGGCCTGATATCGGAAGCTGCAATCTTGAAGACTTTATTGGGGCTGAGCCGGAAACTCTCTGCGCCTCCTTCCCCAGAAACTCGTCCAAGGCTGTGTCGGGATGAATTCTAATCCCACAGATCCCCGCGGAAGCAAAATCGTCTTTCATTGGGTAAATCCAACATTTCCCAGCGGGGGCAAGATAAGTTGTGAAATAGATTTCTGCGCTGCGGCTCCAGGCATTGGTCATCAGATATTCACTGGAAAACGCTAGTTGCTCGGGTTTCCAGTCTTCTCCAAGAACCCTTCTAAGAAAAAGTGATGACCACTGGCCAGATGCACCACTGGCGTCTATAACTACCTCACCTGCAATCGTCTCCGACCAGCCCCCGCCCTCAGCCCTGATCCCCCTGACCACTCCATCCTTAAAAACCAGCTCTTTGACAGGGCAGTTTATCCATATATCCGCCCCTGCCGCTGTCACCTCCCGGGAAAGCACCTCCAGGAGCTCATCGCGGCGGACTACTTCCAGCTTCTTCTTCACCTCGATTTTACTTCTCGGGGAGCTGATGAGCAGGGTTTCGAGCCTTCTCCCGGCCACCTTGAACCTCCGCAGAAGATGCCTAGGAAGGATAACTCCAAACCCCCCCTGTTCCCCCACCCCTGCCCTCATCTCAAGCACTATTGTTTTCGCCCCCTCAGAGGCCGCAGCTCTCGCTGCCGCAAGCCCAGAGGCTCCCCCTCCCACCACTACAACATCGTACTTCTCGGCCATTCTCCCCTTTCAATTTGGTCGGACTTTATTTATAAGGGAGGAACAAAATTGAATTTGCGGGAACTTGAGAAGCATCTCTCTTCTGTCTGGAAAAGGAGGTGTCGGGAGAACAACTATTGCCGTCAACCTTGGAGTAGCCCTGGCTATGATGAAAAAGGATGTCATCCTTCTTGATGCATCCTTCACCTCTCCAGATGTCGCCTTTCACTTCAAGCTTGAAAAGGCATTATACACGATAAACGACGCTTTGCTGGATCAGGCAGCATTTAGCAACGTCCTATATTCTGGTCCTGCCGGGCTGAGAATTGCGCCGGCTGCAGTCACCCTCGAGCAGATAAAGATGACCAAACCTGAAAGGTTGCCTGAGGTCATCCAGAAGGCCGGGCTTGATGTGGACTTCCTCATCATCGATGCTTCTGGGGGCCTGCGCAGGGAAACTGTGGCGGCCGTGAGGTCCACCAAAGAAGCCCTTTTCATCGCCACACCGGACATAGTTTCCCTCTCAGACTGCCTAAAAGCCAAGCTGGTGGCGGAGTTCCTCGGCGCCAAGTCGATCGGCCTTGTGCTCAATCGGGTGAGGGGTGAAGATTTTGAGCTGGACAAAAATGAGATAAAGGAGATTGTCGGGCTGCCGATAATTGAAATCATTCCTGAGGATGAAAAGGTCCAGCAGGCATTGAGAAAAGGAGAGCCGCTGATAGTCATGGACCCAAAAGCCCCGGCTGCGGTGGCGATAGAAAAGCTTGCAAAGAAAATCTCCAAGGGATGATCAGAAGCCTCCGGAAGGAGTCTCCTCTGGCGGCGCGGGGGCTTCTGAAGGCGGGGCCTCTGGCGGCGCTTGCGGAGGTGGGGTCTCCGGGGGGGCCTCAGGTGGCGCGAGCATTTCCCCCTCCGGCATTCCTCCTTTCCTTTTCATCAGCATGAAAACCGCGACTAAAACCACCACAATCACAACTGCGGCACCGATGATCTCAATTGGCAGCCCTCCTCCTCCACCCGCCACCTCAATCCCAGAGATGGTGGTGTCGTAGTCAATCGTCCAGTAACCGCTAGCACTCTTCTCCAGGTAGAGATTACCTACCTGATACAGTTGATTAGGAGTTTTTTCCACATAGTCTCCACCATACTTTACACCATTGTAGACAAATGTGAGTTCATTTTGGTTATCTCCATCTATATCCTCAAACTGGATGGGTGTGTCTCCCCATCTCAATCTTAACCTCGCCCTAAGCTTCACCGTCCCGCCAACGGGGATATCATTCATTCCAACCTTCGTCTTGTCCTCCTCCGGCCTTGGGTAAGGGACAACTGTGTTGTTGATTGTGAACTCACGGGTGTCTGGCATCTCGGCCGTCCAAGAATCCCCCTGCTTTCGATGGTCCCACCATCCAGAGTACAGGACGCTGCCACCTATAGTAGTGGGACTCCCTTCACTATAACAGTTTGTGCCATCATAGAAGTATGTTCTGACCTCCCATTTTGGCGGTGTTTCACCACTCGTCCAAGCCGGGAGAGCCATCCCACGTGGTCGCGTCACTCGAACTGTTATCGGGTATGTCTTCCCCGGCTCAATGATGGATGGATAATCAATTATCTCTACGGTGAACTGCGGTGGAGGTGATACAGCTTGAGCGTGGGCCGGTGCTACCGAAGCTACACCTAAAAAAACCGCTGCAACGACAGCCAGTAGCAGCAGACTTCTCCAGGTGGTCATTCCACTCCCGCCTGAAATTTCCCCCAATATTTAAATACTTTGGCAAAACCTCAAACGCAGTGGGCTACACTAATTGTCTCTATTCTTCCGGGATGGGTGCCTCAACTTTTTTGCTCAACACTATATATGCTCCGGCCCCCACAGCTGCTGCAATCGAAACTCCGGCCACAGTTAATTTCACTTCGGCTGGCAGATCAATCGGCTCTTCCGGCCTGCTCGTGGAAACCAGATCTATTTCAATGGGTTCATCAACATAGAAATCGGCTCTCTCAGGTGCTGTCTCACTAACATTCGCCGTCATGTCTTTGTCGATTACCAGCCTATATTTCCCCGCAGAGTCAAGATTTATCTTAGTTGGAAGCTTCGGTCCCTGCAAGACATAATCGTCATACACTTTTGTGTACTGATACTGGAAAGTGGCTGCACCAAGAGAAAATATCACATAGCCTGCTTCTTCCCCCGCCCCACCAGAAAAAACTGGATTAATGTTCTTTATTATCAGCCTGAGCCTGAAGGTCACGGACTGCCCGATGGGAATTTCTCTCATCCCCTGAGCGATATCCTCTGGATTTCTTGGATAGCTGACCACCTTTGTGTGAATAACTAAACTTTTTTCTTCCGGTGAACCCAGCCATTCATCTCCGATCACCCTGTGCTGGTACCAGCCGGTGTAGAAGCCTTCGCTCCAGCTTCCATCGCTGAAGCAGCTCGTCCCGCTGTAATAGTATGCTCTCACCTCCCACTGTCCATCCCTGAGAATCACATAGCTTGGCTTCCTAACGGAAAGATGAACTGTGTAATCTCCGCCCGGCCTTATGTCATATGTCCCTTGAGCCATGACAATGGGAGCCAAAGAGAGGAGCAGAAATACCGCGGCTGGGACAATCCAAATCCTCATCATCACCCACTCGGCTGTCGCAGGTATATATCTAAGCTTTCTCTGGACGGGTGGTGAAGCTGAAAATCTTTGGCTTCGGCTCATAGATGCGTCCGGCTATCTTTTCCTCCTCCAAGATCTGATTGACCTCATCCTTTGTCAGCCCCACCTTCACAGCCAGCTCCACTATCTCATCTAGCTCTACCTGTCCCGCAGGATCTTTCGCTGCAAGGGCTCTCATCGCCCTTCTCACAAAATCAATTTTCGCTTCATGCCCCCTCAGCATGGGTGGCGGAGATTCTCTCCTGGAAGGCGTAGGTTCAACGCTGACATAGGTTTCGACCTCCAGCTCAAGGCCGAACATCTTTCCGCAGAATGGACACACCGCCTGCACCCTCTGTCTCATTCACTCACCCCTCTTCCGTGCACCCCATTCCTCTTTAAACTATCGAAATTTTCGTGAAATCCCCACCACATGTCTAATATCTCGGGCCTGGAAAGTTGTGTGATGATGAGGGCCGAAATAAAAGTGCGCGGCCTCGTTCAGGGAGTGGGCTTCCGGCCATTCTGCTACCGGCTCGCCACAGCCCTTGCCCTGAGAGGATTTGTGAGGAACACCGGGGATGCCGGCGTCTTTCTTGTGGTGGAAGGAGAAAAACATTTGATCGAGGAGCTTCTCCACCGGCTTCAAAGTTCTCCGCCGCCCAGAGCCAAGATCGAGGAAATAGAGGTTGAGTGGAAGCCGGCGACAGGAGAGTTTAAGGAATTCTCAGTGGTGGAGAGCGACACCGCGGGCTCCCAAATGGTTTCCACAATTCCCCCTGAGATTGCGATATGCGAAGATTGTCTCAAGGAAATGTCAGACCCCACCGACAGGAGATATGGATATCCATTCATAACCTGCGTGAACTGCGGGCCGAGATTCACGATAATTGAGGATCTCCCCTATGACAGGGAGAGAACCTCCATGAGAGAATTTCCCCTCTGTGAAAGATGCCTGCGGGAGTACACTGACCCGGGAGACAGGAGGTATCACGCCGAACCGACCTGCTGTCCCCTCTGCGGCCCCCACTTCACCCTCTTCGATTCTGCCGGGAGCCCGGTGGGCGCCAGAAATCCATTCGAGGAAGCTCGAAAGCTGCTGGATGAAGGGAACATCCTCGTCTTGAAAGGACTTGGAGGGATGCACATCGCCACAAAAACTACAGAAGATGAACCCATCGCAAGATTGAGAAAATCATTCATGAGGCCGCAGCAGCCCTTCGCAGTAATGGCCAGAGATTTAAAATCTGCTGAGAGTTTCGCCGAAATCGGGGAAGAGGAGAGAGAGCTCCTGCTGTCTCCCGCCCGTCCAATTGTCGTTTTGAAAAAGTCTGAAAAATTTCCCCTCTCAGAACTCATCGCACCGGGGTTGGACTCCGTGGGTGTGATGCTCCCATACTCCGGCTTCCACCACCTTCTCTTTCAAAAAGGAGAGGACCCGGCATACATTCTCACCAGCGCCAACTTTCCTGGACTCCCCATGATCACGGAAAACGATGAGGCTTTTAGAAAACTTGGCAAAGTGGTTGATTATTTCCTCCTTCACAACAGGAGGATAGTGAACCGCTGCGATGATTCTGTCGTGCGGATGACGGCCGGCTCCCCGGTTTTCCTCAGGAGGGCTAGGGGTTATGCCCCGGCCCCTCTGAAACTAAAGGTGGAGTGGGAGGGGTGTGTGGTCGGTCTCGGGGGAGAGCTCAACGTTGCAGCTGCCATCCTCCTCGGTAAAAAATGTTTTCTCACGCAATACATCGGAGATGTGAGCAAACTGGAAACGCTCGAATATCTCAGGGACGCGGTTAGGAGAATCCTTCATCTCCTCAGAGTGAAAGAGATTGATGCAATTGCCTGCGACCTCCATCCCGTCTATGCCACAACTGGAGAGGCAGAGGAAATGGCTGCAAGGAGCGGGGCTGGGCTGGTAAAAGTTCAGCACCACCACGCTCATCTCGCTTCTTTGATGGCCGAGCACGGGGTGGATGAGGCTGTGGGGATAGTGGCAGACGGTGCCGGCTATGGACCAGATGGAACCGTGTGGGGCGGAGAGATCCTTGTAGCAAGAGATGGGGAATTTTCGAGGAAAGGAGGGTTGATGAGCCGGCCAATGCCAGGAGGAGATCTCGCCACGATTTTTCCTGGAAGGATGGTGGCTGGACTTTTGTGGAAAATCCTTGGAAATGAAGAAATTGAAAAAATTATCGAAAAAACTCCTGGCGGCTTCCCAAGGGGAAAGCTGGAGATCGAAACGGTGCTCAGGCAGCTTGAAACTGGCATCAATGTCTTCATGACCTCAAGCTGCGGCCGGGTGCTAGACGCCATTTCCTTCATCCTCGGGGTCTGCTCCGAGAGAACATATGAGGGGGAGCCTGCGATGAAGCTTGAAGCCCTCGGCAGGAAAGGAAACCCCAAGACCGCCGGAATCCATCCAAAATTTAAAACCCTAAACGGGACCGAAGTCTTGGATACACCCCAGCTCATCCTCGATGTCCTCGCCGCTGTTAAAAGTGGAGTTCCAAAAGCAGATGTTGCGGCCGGGGCCCAGTGGGCGCTGGCTGACGGGCTTGCACAAATCGCTGCTCGCGTGGCTGAAAAGGAGGGGATAAAAATAGTTGGAGTTTCTGGCGGAGTTTTCTACAATGATTTGATGACAATCGCCGCGAGGGAGAGGATAACCTCGGCTGGCCTAAAATTCCTGATGCACAGAGAAGTCCCTCCTGGAGACGGTGGAATCTCCCTCGGCCAAGTCTATGTTGCTGCCAAAAGAATCAAAAACTAGCGCCTTTTTGTTTGAGATATCTCACAAGAGCCCGGGAAATCAGAGGTTTGCCCTTCAGGAGGGGATATGAGAAGGGCAAGATAATGGAAAGCTTGGGGGCAATTTTAATCTCAACCTCATGCACACAGGGGAGTTCCTCAAGAGAATGGCCCGAAGCTATCTGCTTCGCCAAAAACACGCTCCCATCAATCGAAAACTGGGATTTGCCAATATTTCTTTTCTTGGCTCGTGGAAGCTTTTTGCTCAAAAGCTCTCTGGTCCTGCCCTGAGGTGGATCATCGCCTAGGATGCCGCCTACAACAATGGCTTTGGCTTTCTCGGCATCTTTTGCGAGCAATGTTTTTTTCGCCTGAGGGTCCAGCACGATTGTGTAGCGGTTGTCGAAAAGTGACGCCGCACTCTCGCTTGCAACTCTTGAAATCTTCGCCAGCTTTTTTCTCTCCGCCTCTCGCCTTACATTTGTTATCATCAGATTTTTTCGACCAACAATTCTCGCCGCGCTGGAATATTCTATCATTAGCCACTCGCTGAGCCTCGGCTCTAGATGCTCAATCACAAAAAGCATCTTGCTCACTAGCCGATACACTCGCGGAGTTCTTTCATTCCCATCTCAACGAGCTCTCTCGCCCTTTCCTCTGTCCTAGCCTCCGCAAAACATCTGAAGAGGGGTTCGGTGCCGGAGGGCCTGAGGAGAAGCCATCCATCGTCAAAATCTATCCTCAAACCATCCGTTCGATTGAGCTGATATCTGGAAAATTTCTCTGCCAAGACTTCGAGGACCTTCTGCTTCATTTCATGCGGGCATTTGACTCTCTCTTTCATCTGATAAAATATCGGAAGGGAAGAATTCATTTCTGAAACTGGTCCACCATGCCTGTCGAGTTCAGCCATGAACTGAAGGGCCGTCATTATCCCATCCCTTCCCGGTGTCCAGTCAAAGAAGAGTACTCCCCCGTTCTCCTCTCCCCCGATGTCGCCGCCTGCTCTCTTCCACTCCCCCACAATCTCCGGCTCTCCAACCCTTCCCCTCACCACGGCTCCTCCAAGCCTCCTTGCAACTTCATCCAAAACCAGGCTTGTGGCAACGGTTGTGATTATCTTCGGCGATTTTTTTCCTCTGAGATAGTGCATGGCGGCAAAGGCAAAAACCCGATCGCCGCTGATGATTCTGCCTTTTTCATCAACGACAATCGTCCTATCTGCATCCCCATCGTGGGCGATGCCGAGATCCGCACCACACGCCACCACAGCTTTAGCCAGCTCCCCCAGGTTTTCCGGGACCGGCTCAAGCTTCCTCCCGGGAAAAGAACCGTCAAGCTGAGAGTTCATGGAAATAACCTCGCAGCCAAGCTCCCTGAGAAGATAGGGCGTCACGAGAGATCCAACGGCATTTGCGCAGTCAACGACAACCTTCCACCTTTTCTTGAATTTTTCCACTTTTTGTAGGGCAGCCGAAATGTAGGGCGAGATCCCGTCAGCGGCGATAACTCTCCCTATATACTCCCATCCCACCATCTCCGGGCCCCTCTCATAAATTCTCTCGATTTCTGCCTCCTGAGTCCTCTGAAATCCGGCTCCATCTGCTCCCCACATCTTGATTCCGTTGTACTCTAGGATTGTGAGAGGCTGTAAT
>JAVZGN010000011.1:0-33927 GCA_038872135.1 Hadarchaeales archaeon (SeqCode)
GTTCAAAAAAATAATAGACGAAGCAAAATATTTCGCTCCAGTTCTATGGTTGCATGTTTTTGGAGAACCACTGATGAATCCAGAAATTTTTAGAATGATAAAATATTGTAAGGAGAGGGGCATTAGAAATGTAGGGCTTTCCACAAATATAACGTTACTTGATCGGGAGAAATCAGCCAAGTTGCTTGATTCAGGGTTAGATATTATTGTGCTTTCGCTAGATGGCGCCACAAGAGAAACATATGCAGCAATAAGACGGGGCGGTGATTTTGAGAAAGCGGAAAATAATGTTAAAACGTTCCTTGAAATGAAAGAGAAAAAAGGTAGCAAGATTCATGTGATTCTTTCAATCATCAGAATGAAAGAAACCCAAAAGGAAATTGCCGCATTCAAAAAAAGGTGGAACTCCCCCATGATCGACGAAATATGGGTTAAAGAATTCATCACGTGGGGCGGGCAACTAGATTTGAGCGATATCGCGCCTCAAAATCGAAACTCGCAATCAATGAAACAAAGATATCCATGTCGAAAATTCTGGGAAAGCGTAGTTATTTCATCGAATGGCAAAGTTCTTCCATGTTGTTATGATTACGACGAAAAGCTTATTCTTGGAGATATCACAAAACAAACCCTCTCAGAGATTTGGAATGGTGAAATACTTCAGGAAATAAGAAAAGCTCAATGCAACGGAAATTTCGACAATCCACTCTGTAAGAATTGCCAGGAATGGAGCGGATTTCCAAAAGATGATAAGTTTATCATAAGTGTGGTAAAAAGAGGATTTTTACGTGTGTTGCATCTTCAGGCTCCAAGTGAAAGAATTTAACAATTGTAATGGCTTAAAGAACCTTCATGGAATAAAATATGGTAAAGTGACAAAAACCCGTCTTGAATGTCCGGCATGTGAATTATGTGGCGAGAAAAAGGGTGAAAAAGTCGTAGATCTTGGAACATTCACTATTCAGAGGTGTAAAAGCTGCGGTTTAGGATATACCAGCCCCAGAATACCGGAGAAAGAGATGCTGAAATATTATGTGAGCGAGCAACGAAAAATTCACAGAACTCCTAAAGCGGAAGGAATCACAAGCTTTCTCCGCACCGCATGGTACACATACCTTTCAGCAATCAAAGATCCGTGCATGCTTGAGAAGGTGCCCCCTGGAAAAGTTCTAGATGTGGGCTGTGGGTGGGGTGAAATCTTAGAAAAATTGAGAAAACGGGGTTGGGAAACTTATGGCATAGAAATAAATCGAGATGCAGCAAAGCATGCGCAGGGATTTGGTCGAATTTATACATGTGAGTTGACTGAAGCAAAGTTTCCGAAAGATTTTTTCGATGCAGTTATCCTCCGGCATGTGTTAGAGCATGTTTATCATCCACTTGAAATTCTTGCAGAGATACATAGAATTTTGAAGACGGGAGGTATTCTGGTTATAGAAGTGCCAGAGATAGACTCTGTTGAAGCGAGAATCTTTAAATCTTTCTTCCCAATCTGGAATCCACCAAGACATTTATATCATTTTTCGCGTAGTACCCTAGAAGCATTTTTGAAAAAAAGTGGCTTCATGATTGTAGAAATTTCTCATTCGCCGTCTCCAATCGGCTTCCTGAGCAGTCTTGATAAAATCTTTGGAACAGGTCAATCTTTTCAACATCCATTTTTTACGATTCTCTTCTTTCCATTCACATTGATGTTAAGCAAAATTGCGCCCACCTGTGAGCTGAGGGTCGTGGCCAAGAAGTAGCCTGCTAGATAAAAGCGCTAACGGCTTCTGATTCCAATGAAGCGTAAAATAAATGTGGCTACTCTCTCTCCAACTTTTCCATCCATCTTAAAGCAGTGCTCTCTCACAGCTCTTTTGCGCTTTTCTCTGTCTAACTCTGGGTGCTTCAAATACATGTTTATGAATTTAATCAGCTCCTCTTCATTTTTCGCGACCCTCACTCCACCAGTCTTGACTAAGGCAGAGTAATGAGTTGTTTTAAAAAATCTTGTGTGCGATTCAAAATATTTTCTCTTTGATTTATCGAAACAAATGTTTACAACAGGTTTGTCAAACATCAGCGCATCCAGCGAGACAGTTGAGGCCACATTAACCACAACATCACTACACGCGAGAAGATTTCCATAGTGAATCATGTCTTCTTCACTTGGGAACCAGACATCTTTTACATCCGTGGCAAAGGCTCCAGGAGGCTCAAAGGAGATTATGTCCCCATATTGTTTCAGTTTTTCGTGTCGACGCATATCGTCTGCCGGGTGTAATCTTACATGAAGATGAGCTGGGCATGAAATTTTTCCCTCTTTGATAGCTCGGCATATTGTTTCAATCATTTCGGTTTCATGAGGCGCAGCACCCGCTGATGCAGTGGTGTAGAGAATCAATTTTTTCGTGGGTGGGGCGCCTATTTTTTTCTTAAATTTTCTCTTCGATAGAAATCTTGATCTATATCGCACAAAATAATCCGAGTGTGGAATTCCCGCTATAAAAATTTGATCTGGCTTATATCCGTAATAATTCATCAGCTGCTTTTTGTGGAACTCGCTCCATACTATAACTCTTTCTGGTGTCGGTAATCTGCCTTTTGCCAGATGATCCCAATTTGCCGTCATAAAAATTATGGGCACATTTCTCTTTTTCGATATTTTAGTGAATCCCCCCATGTAAAGGTTCAAAAATTCTGCGATGAAGAATGCTGAGGGCTTGTATTTTTTGAAAAGTTCCTCCAGCGAGGCATATTTTCTAGTAAAGAGAAGAGCATCTAGACGTTCCAAGGCGTTGATGAGATTTTTATTTTTCCCCAAAATCCCTTTCACTATTTTGAAGATTATATATCGTGGATAGCTTCGGTCTTTCAGCATGAGTTCTCCAACTTTAGCGCTTTCAATCTCGTTCAGGTTGAAAAAAATTATCTCTTGGATTTTCCTGATGGCTCGTTCGAAGATGTTCATTTTCCATTCAAAAAAATTTTCAAAAATAACATTTTTTCCACCAAATTCTGAAATGAATCTCTTGTTCCGATAAAGTGGTGTGAAGATGACAATTCTCAGCCCCTTTGTTGATTTTAAAATCCTGAAGATGTCTGTCCTCATTATGCTTCTTATATCGTAGCTACCGCCGACTGTCATGAAGAGTGTTTTCATCTCATCACCACATTCATTATTTTCATAAATTGTTAAAATCAACCTTCCGGTAGATCCCCCATGAATCTGAGCCTTTTTCATCAACATTTACCTCTTCAGGTTTCCTATAAAATCTCTCGTGGCTAAAAATACCAGCTCAGAGAAACGGAGGCGCACGATACGGATCAGTTTTAATCAATGATAAACAGATCTCCATTCATAGAGTGGGGGCGATGACGTAGATCGACTATTTTGCGGGCCTGCCGTAGCCTTGGGGGCGCCGGAGGGGTCCACGCTTTTGAAATATGGTTCTCTCATTTAATTGTTAGAATGGCTCAAAAAAGCGTTTGCCCCCGTATTTGTGTTAATGAGAAATAAAATTCCATTGACGGGTTAAGGAAGTATCCAATGCGTTGAAAAATACTCGTTCACGTGCTTTCAAAAGTATTCGGGTAAGTAGTTGCAAAAGGCAGATAATCCTTCAAAATCTCGACTACCAAGCGCATGTTAAAGGAATAATTTACCAATTTAATGCTTCTACTGGAATAACAGTGTCTTCCGGTATGTCCTGTTTTGCTACTTTTCCAACTAGTTTCTCAATATATTTGGGTGGAAGTCCAGTGCCAGGACACTTTACGGTGAGATCCTCGCGCTTGATTATTTCTCCAGCTCGAATATATCTGGTGCTCACCACGCTTTTTGCCATTTTTTTTCTAACGGGTACTTCAATATCTAGAATTTTCTTTTCTCCATTGCCCAAGGCTTCTTCCAACTTTCTGATATTTTTGACCAACTCTAAAAATCCTTTTGGTTCAAGCGACGCTGCATGGTCTGGTCCTCGAGCTGTACGATCAAGAGTAAAGTGTCGCTCGATCATGCATGCACCCATCATCCTTGCCCCTAGAGAAATCACATATCCTGACTTTTCATGACCAGAGTAGCCCACCGGCACCCCGTATCTTTCTTTTAGTTTGGGTATTGCTCGAAGATTTGCAAGGTAGTTGTCAAAAGGATACGCAGAAATACAATGGAGCAAAATAAAATCATTTCCATTTCTTCTAATCACTTCTACGGCTTCATCAAGTTCTTCCCAAGTGGACATCCCTGTTGAAAGGATTACTGGCTTGCCTTTCTTGCACACATAGTCAATGAAAGGAAGATTCGTCACATCAAACGATGCTATCTTGAAGCAGGGGATTCCCAGCTCATCTAAAAAATCGGCGCTCTTGAAATCAAATGGAGTAGCGTAGAAGTCTATCCCCAATTTTCTTGCAAAGTTGAATAGGCGCTTAAATTCTTCGTCTGAGAGTTCAAGTTTTTTTCGATGCTCCCCATATGTCGGTCCGAACGAATCATAGGTTAAATATGGCATTTCTCTCATTTCTTTTGTCATTAAGCTTTCGACATCCCTTTTCTGAAATTTTACAGCATCGGCACCACACTCTATCGCTGTTTCAATGAGTTTTTTGGCCAGCTCTAATTCTCCATTATGATTGTTTCCTATCTCCGCCACAATATAGCAGGGGTGATCGTCTCCAACCCATTTGCTTCCTATTTTAACTTCCTTTATCATCAAAAGCATTCTCTTCCTGTTCTTAAAAAATATAAACGCCACCAACGATAGGTTTTTAGAAACGATGAATGAGGAACTAATAAAGTTATTCTCACTAGAAGGAAAAGTTGCAATTGTGACGGGTGGAATGGGTCTTCTAGGAAGAGAATTTGCAAAAACATTGTTGGGTGCCGGCGCAAAAGTTGCGATATTTGATATTCAAACAAAGGAATACCCAAAAGAGTATGAAAATGTGTTTAAAAGCAGAAATTTGGCCATTTATAAAGTTGACGTTACAGACAAAAAATCTATCCAGCGAGCAGTGGATGCGGTTGTCAAAAGATGGGGACCACCCTATGTTCTCGTTAACGCCGCCGCGATAGATGTGCCGCCAAAATACACCAGAGAAAATATAGGGGACTTTGAAACGTATCCTGAAGAACTTGTTGAAAAAATAATGGACGTGAACGTGAAAGGAACTCTTCTCTGTTCTCAGATTGTTGGGGCAGCCATGGCAAAAGGAGGAAGGGGAGGCAGCATTATAAACATTTCTTCCATTTATGGTGAGGTTTCCCCCGATCAGAGGATATATGTTAAGAAGGGGCGAAGAGCTTTCATTAAGCCAGTTTCGTACTGCATAAGCAAGGGGGCCATCTACAGTCTTACAAGATATCTCGCCACATATTGGGCACCTAAAAAAATTAGGGTTAACTGCGTGACTTTTGGAGGGGTTTTCAATTATCAGGACAAAGATTTTGTTGAGAAGTACTCGGCGAGGGTCCCGCTTGGAAGAATGGCGAGGCGCGACGAGTACAATGGAGCGATACTCTTTCTCTCCTCAGACGCTTCTTCATACATGACTGGCGCAAACCTTGTGATAGATGGGGGGTACACCGCTTGGTAACCGGCAGGTGCCACAAAATATTTGGGTATGCATAAATGGCTGGGAGGGGAAGAATGGAAAAGATATTTTTTGAAAAAGAGGATTTTGATAAAATTAAGAAAGCCCCGGGCATCACGCTGGAGGAAAAGCTCGCTTTAATCGCCGACATGGTTCGGCTGAATGCTCTGAACACAGTTGTGTGTGCGAGGTCTGGTCATCTCGGTGCATCGTTCAGCGCAGTTGAAATCCTAGTCACTCTCTACCACCATTTGATGAAGATCGACCCAGAAAATCCCAAGAAAAGCCCCCGGGACATTTTTGTGCTTTCAAAAGGGCATGCCGCTGCAGCCCTTTACTCAACTCTCGCTTCATGTGGATTTTTTCCCACAGAAAAGCTTGCGAGATTCAGGAGACTAGGGGGGCTAGAGGGGCACGCCGAAATCTCTGCTTCAGGCGTTGAGACGAACACAGGATCGCTTGGGATGGGAATATCGAAAGCTAAGGGCTTCAGCTGGGCGGACAGGAAGAGTTCAGTTTTTGTTTTGCTTGGGGATGGAGAATTGCAGGAAGGTCAAAACTGGGAGGCTATTCAGTCTGCGGTATTTTGGAAGCTCGACAATCTCTACCTCCTAATAGACTGCAACAAAGTTCAGACGGACATGCCCGTCGAAGAGGTGCTGGACATCTCGCCCCTGCCATCAAAGCTAAGAGCTTTTGGGCTCACGGTGGCCACGGTGAATGGTCACAGAATTAAAGATATTTTGCGAGCATTTTCCAAACTCAAAAAGGTAAAGGGACGACCGAAGGCAATCGTATTTAACACCATTAAAGGAAAGGGGGTCTCTTTCATGGAGCATCCCAGAGCTATCAAGAAGGATGGCATCTACAGGTGGCATGATGGTGTTCCCTTTGATCGAGAGTATTTGCAGGCTTGGGAAGAAATTGTCGAGAGAATAAAAAGGAGGCTAGCAAAGTATAGAGTTGATATTTCTCTTCCAGTGTTCGATGCGGCTCTCGGTGAAAAAAGGCCGCGCCCATCTGGAAAATCGCTAGTGGAGGCTTTTTCCGAAATTCTTGTTGAGCTCGGAAGGGAGAGGGAAGACATTGTTGTCCTTGATGCAGATTTGGCCGAGTCGTGTGGCTTGAGGAAATTCCAGGCGGCTTTCCCTGAGAGGTTTATTGAGGTTGGTATCGCTGAGCAAGATATGGTTTCCACGGCCGGAGGGCTGGCACTGGCCGGGAAGCTCCCCATCGTGAACACATATGCGGCCTTCCTAACTTCGAGGGCAAATGAACAGATATTTAACAATTGCTCAGAGGGCTCGAAAATAATCTATGTAGGGCACCTCGCCGGGCTGCTTCCAGCGAAACCCGGCAAATCTCATCAGGGGCTTAGAGATATTTCTGTCCTCAAGAGCATTCCCAATCTTCTGTTGTGTGCGCCCTCCTTCAGCCCAGAACTGAAAAGTATTTTGGAGTTTCTCGTCCATGAAGCGGCCGGTCCAAGCTATGTGAGGTTAGAGCATGCGCTGCCGAGGTTTGAAATCCCCGAGCCAGCCACATATAAAATAAGCGTGGGGCGTGGTACGGTGCTGGCGGAGGGGAAAGATGTAGTATTTATCGCTTATGGGCCGACCATGGTGGGGGAAGCGCTTGGGGCAAGAGAAATTCTTAAAAAAGATGGAATAGAAGCAAAGGTTATCGCTCTTCCGTGGCTAAGCAGGATAGATGAGAAATGGCTACGCACTACTGTTGAAGACATACCTCTGACTGTGTGCATTGAAAATCATTTTGTAAAGGGCGGGCTTGGTGAAGAGGTGATCCAGATATTGGGCAACGAGGTCAAGATAATCGGGGTTGATGGATTTGGTACTTCTGGAGAAGTGGATGAGATCCTTAACTATTTTGGGTTAGATTCATCCAGCATCGCGAAGAGGGTAAGGGCATGGCTGGGGAAATGAAAATTCTTGGGCTTATTTTGGCAAGGGGTGGTTCCGTCAGGGTTCCCCATAAAAACATAAAGCCATTAGGCGGAAAGCCACTTATATATTACATCATCCAGAGTGCAAAGAAATCAAGGTACATCAATAGAATAATCGTTTCTACCGATGATGAAAAGATAGCAGAGATAGCAAGAAAATATGGAGCCGAGGTTCCATTTTATAGACCCAAGGAAATTGCGAGAGAAGATTCTCCTGAATTTAAAGCAATCGAGCACGCATTGAACTGGCTCCGGGACAATGAGAAGTATGTTCCAGATCTCGTGGTAAAGCTTTTCCCAACATCTCCATTTCTTAAGCCAGAAACGATAGATAAGGCGATAGAACTGATGCTTGCGAACCCTGGCGTGGATTCCCTCAGATCGGTTCGGCTTTGTTCAGAACATCCCTACAAGATGTGGGTTATAGAAAATAATAGGCTGAAATCTTTTGTGCCGCTCAGCAAAAAACCGCGGGATGCGCACTCTCTACCGTACCAGGTGTTACCAAAAGTCTATATCCAAAATGCCGCCATTGATGTGATAAAGCCTTCCAATATCTGGAGAAAAAAGTCTGTCATCGGGACAAAGATTTTGCCATTGGTGATGGACGAGTTTGAATCTGTGGATGTAAACACCCCTCTAGATTTTGTTGTGGCAGAGGTCCTGCTAAAGGAAATGCGAAAGAGGCGCGTACATCAAGTTTAGATTTCATCGGAAATTCTGATTGTTTGTAGATATTGTTCAGTGCAGGTGAACAAATTTTCGCCAAATTCTGATGTCCTGGCCGGGCATCGATGGCATTTGGTTATGGCGGCTTACAAATCGATTAAGCACAACTTATTTCTTATCGGTCGGCAAAAGTCATTACATTTCTGATACATAAAATAGATATCGTCCGAAAAATGAAAATCCTGTTAACTGGCCGGGCGTGGCGGAGTCGCAAGGAGCCGTTATTAAAGGATTGCTTAGGGCCCTATCCTGCCTTTTCAGCACAATTCCATCTTGTCTGGCATTTTTTCATATAGTTGGTTTAAAGTTTTTAACCTAGAAGGTGAAGTTTTGCGAGAGTGTGGTAGAGTCCGTCGAAAAATATCTGCAAAAAATAGGAGAAATAGCAAAGGAGATCTCCCGAAAAGAAATAGAAAAGGCAGTTTCGATACTCCACGATGCATGGAAAAATGGCAGGCGGGTGTTTGTTGCAGGCAACGGGGGCTCAGCCGCTACAGCTGTTCATTTTGCAGCGGATCTCTCTAAATTCGCTTCAGTCCATCCGAAGAAGAGGTTCAAAGCGATTTCTTTGAATGAGAACATACCTCTCTTCAGTGCAATAGTCAATGATCTTGGATGGGAAAATGTGTATGTTGAGCAGCTACAAAATCTAATGGAAGAGGGAGATATCTTTGTGGCCATAAGCGTCCACGGTGGAGCAGGAGCGGAAAAAGCCGGTCCTTGGTCGCAGAACCTGCTAAAAGCAGCAAAGTTCGTGAAGGAAAAAAATGGAAAGGTCATAGGTTTGGCAGGATTTGATGGAGGGCCACTGAAAAAAATCGCAGATGCGTGTATAGTTGTTCCATCAGATTCCACGCCGCAGATAGAGGGATTTCACTCGGTTATCGCCCATCTCATTGCTGCTAGGCTTAGGGAGCTTTTGGCGCAAGAGGCATCGCTGTGAAGGCGGTCTTCTTAGACAGGGATGGGGTAATAAACGAAATAGTGTATTTCCCAGAGCTCGGTATCTTGGATTCTCCACTCAACCCAAGGCAGTTTAAACTCCTCCCAAAAGTTGGGGAAGCGATAAAAAAGTTGAACAGGCTAGGGCTGAAGGTGGTGGTTGTTTCAAACCAGCCTGTGGTCGCTAAGGGAAAAACAACCATGGAGGTTTTTGAAAGGATAAGGGCGAAGATGAAAAGGGAGCTTGAGAAAAAAGGGGCGAGGATAGATGCAGAATACTACTGCTTTCACCATCCCCAGGCAAAATATGCGAGATATCGAGTGAGGTGCAAATGTAGAAAGCCGAAGCCGGGACTGCTTCTGCAGGCATCGAAGGATTTAGGCGTAACTCTTAAGGGAAGCTACATGATTGGCGATAGCCCGAGCGATATCTTGGCCGGGAAGGCTGTGGGATGCAAGACATTTCTGGTAGGTTATTTAAAGCCGGAGCTGTTAAAATTAATCTATGAGAAAGGTGCGAGGCCCGATTTCATTGTGAGGGATCTCATGGAGGCCGTCAAAATAATCGAGAGGGAGGTAAAAGCTCATGGAAATATTTCTTGATACAGCAAATATCGATGAGATAAAGGAGATTGTTCAGTGGGGAATAATCTCCGGCGTGACAACAAACCAGAAGATATTTTTGGCTGAGAAAGGCGTTAGCTTCAGAACTCGGGCGCTCGAGATCCTTTCGCTGGTCAAGGGGCACCTCAGCCTAGAGCTGACAAAAACTAACAGCACGGTGGAAGAGCTTGTGGAGGAAGCTAGGGAATACTGGAGCTGGGATCCGGAGAGCGTTGTCATAAAGGTTCCGATGTTCCCCGATGGGCGTGGATTGAAAATTGTTCAGAAGCTTAAGGAGGCGGGCATGAGGACAAACATGACGGTGCTCGTGAACACCAACCAGGTGCTACTTGCAGCGAAGGCGGGGGCAGATTTTGCAAGCATCTTCTTCAACCGGGCGAAAGATGCTGGGATAGATCCAGTCAAGGTCATCCGTGAATCAAAGCAGATAATCGAGGAAGGAGGGTTCAAGACCAGGATTATTGTGGGGAGCATAAGAAAGCCGGAGGATGTCGCAGAGGCCGCAGTGGCCGGCGCCCACATAATAACAATCCCATACAAGATTTTGAAGCAGATGGTGTATCATCCAAAAACTGAGGAAACCATAGCAGAGTTTGACAGATGCTGGGCGGAGTTCAGGCAGGCTGAGAGAAAAGCATAATTTTTCCCAAAGAAACAAGCCTGCGGAATTCTCTGAGGCCGCTGGGATTCCCAATTTCGTAGAATCTCTGGGTTGTTTCATAAGCTAGAAGTTGTTTCCTTTTTATCAATTCCTGGAAGAGAAATTCTAGGTCAAGCTTTTTCGCTGGAGGAACAAATTCGAGTGCTTTTTTTCGTAGGACGGAAACCCCAAAATCAATATACACCATCTCTTTGACTCTTTTCTTTTTGCTGTAGTACTTGACTAGATTACCCTCCACAACCGTGTTACTTTTGCCATATCTATCAAAGTTTTTGTAGACAACCATCAGCCCAAGCTTTCTAAACTTTCTAAAGTAATTCATGACATTCTTGTAGTCCAAGATGAGATAGGCATCACCATATGTGAGAAAGAAAATATCTTCGAGGAGAGGCTCTGCGTTTTTTAAAGCTCCCGCCGTTCCCAAGAGGTCCTTTTCCTCGCTGTATTTGATATTTACTCCAAATTTTCTTCCATCGCCGAAGTATTGCTTGATTTTTTCACCAAGATATCCGACGCAGAGAACAATATCTGAGATTCCGTTGTTCTTGAGAAGATTTATCTGGTATTCAAGAAAAGGCCTGCCGCGAATATTTACCATTGCTTTAGGAATTCTTTCTGTTATCGGCCGCAGCCTCTCTCCAAGACCCCCAGCCAGTATCACAGCCTGCATCACCCTAATTTCCAAGTGGATAAATATATCCTCAATCTTTCTGATCAATTTGTCATGCGTTTCAGCAATTCCCTTATATTTATCGGCACCGAAATGAGCTAGATGACAAAAATCTTGGTTACAGGTGGAGCAGGTTTCATAGGCTCAAACATCGTCAGGGGAGCACTGGAGAAGGGATGGGAAGTCAGAGTTCTCGACAATCTCTTCCTTGGAAGTTCTGAAAATCTCAAGGACATAATGTCCGACATCGAGTTTTTTAGGGGAGATGTCAGGGACGAGAGGGTTGTAAAAAAGGCTGTAAAAGGCATTGACTACATCTTCCACCAGGCAGCGGTTTCCTCTTCCCAGATGTTTGTCCCAGATCCAGCTCTAGGAATTTCCGTGAATGTAGTTGGATTTGCAAATCTTCTGAGGTGTGCGCATGAGGAAGGCGTCAAAAGGGTTGTTCACGCTTCCACCTCCACCATCTATGGTTCTCTTCCAACCCCCTTCAGGGAGGACATGCACATCCCGAGGTGCGGCAATTTCTACTCAATGACAAAGTTTGCCGCCGAACACCTGGCCAAGACATACACCGCCGAAAAGGGGCTGGAAACAGTTGGGCTAAGATATTTCAGCGTCTATGGGCCCGGCGAGAGGCCAAAGGGGAAGTATGCAAATTTGATAACTCAGTTTGTGTGGGCAATGAAGAAAGGAGAAAGGCCGGTGATCTATGGGGATGGCACCCAGACCAGAGATTTCATTCACGTGAGTGATGTTGTGAGGGCAAATCTGCTTGCAGCGCAGAGAAGAGGGGTTGCCGGCGAGGTCTTCAATGTTGGAACCGGAAGGCCAATCTCAGTGAACGATGCCACAAAGCTTTTGAACGAATATCTTGGAACAGATATAAAGCCGATTTACAAACCCAATCCAATCGTGGGTTATGTTTATAAACACCAAGCTGACACAACAAAAGCAAAGAGAATGCTGGGGTTTGAGGCCAAAATTCCTTTTGAGAAAGGCCTGAAAATGCTCATAGAGTGTTATTGATGAATGTTCAAAGGCCTGTGCTAGCTTTGGTTCTCCTTTTGTTGCTCGCCGGCCTTTGCATCTACAGCTGGGTAGACTATGAGAATCATCTCCCCTACCCAACGAGAAAAATGATAGAGGAAAACTACCAAGAGTTTATTGGGAAAGAGGTTTTCATTTTCGGAGAGATCAGAGAAATCTCTGGCAGCGAAGCGACGGTTGTAGCTGGCGGCTCACCATTTACTGCCGCCCCGATTTCAGGAAAGGTGGGTGATCTCGTGGAAATAGTCGGAGTTCTCGGAGAAAACTACAGTCTCTTGGTGCGGAGCAGTCTGGTTTATGATAGGCAGAGCTACCAGATGGAATTTGTGCGGTCGGCAGCCGGCGCAGTCCTCTTGGTCTGGATGTTTTTCAGCAGCTGGAAGTTTACATGGAGAAAATTCAGATTTGAGGAGGTGAAGTGATGCCAGACTGGATAGCCCATCTCCTTGTGGCGTGGAGCGCTGGAAGACTGTTGGAGGTGAGAAAATCAATTTCGAAATCAGAAATCGTGGTGCTGATGTTTGGCGCAGTTCTCCCGGACATCGTTGCAATAAACTACCTTCTGAGCTGGATGGGGGTAGATCCCGGGGGGTTGCTCCTTCCATTTCACACGATAGCCGGCGCCCTGGTGGTGAGTGCCCTCGTCTCTCTACTGTTTATGAAGAGCCTGAGGAAATTTTATCTGCTCGCGGCCGGCGTGATGAGCCACTTTGCCCTCGATTCCCTCCTCCTCCACGCTGGCGGGGGGATGGTGCTTCTTTTCCCCTTCAGCTGGATGTCCGGGTTTCAGTTCGGGGTGGTTTCCCCGGACAGTTGGATTCCGGCTCTCTGCAGCATTTTCATAGCCGCCGTGATCTTCTTTTCGACTAGAAAGTTGAGATGATTTTATTTCTTCTCGACTATGAGGACGTTGCGCCTAATTTCTTTCACTATCAGTTCATCTCCCCTTTTGGCCCCTTTTTCACATCTAGCCCTCCAGAATTCGTCCCCAAGCTTCACCATCCCCGTTGGCTTGAGATCGGTTACTGCGATGACTTCCTTCCCCAGAATTTCCTTCCTTCTCTTCCTGGGAGTGCTGGTCCTCTTGGCGTGAGCAATCAAAAGGGAAATTGTACAGACAGTTGCAACAATAACCGCGCCGCTCACCAAATCAAAGAAAGCCACCCACGGCTCCTTTCCCAGAAGGGCCATCCCGGCAACTACTCCTCCGACACCTCCCACTCCAAGAAGAATCGGGCCGGAGGCGGCCACGGCATAGCCAACAGCCAGAAGCCCAAGACAGAGAACAGCGAGGCCAGCGTGGTCGATGTTCAGCCAGATCAGCCCGGCTCCGGCAGCAGCGAGGAAAATTATCCCGGCCACTCCAGGGAGCCTAAGGCCAGGGAGAGATATCTCGGCCAGCAGGCCCAAAAATCCCGCCAGGAAAAAGAAGAGGGAGATCTGGGGGTTGCTCAGGAAGTCCAGTGCCACTTCTATGGGTCCAGGTTTGAGTTCCTCCGGTGCCCCATAAAAGTCGAGCATCCCTCGAAGCTCCTCTTGGGTGGAAGCAAGCCCGTCTATCAGATTATCTACCATCGCTTCCTCCGCTGTAAGAGATTTTCCCGCTGAAACTATTTCTCCAGCTATTCTCTGCGTCCTTCCCCTAACCCCAGCAATGTTTTCCGCCCATTCGGTGAGATTCATTGAAAGTGCTGGGTCAGCTAAAACTGGTGCTGCCGGCCCTATTGCTGTTCCTGCGCCAGCCACAGCCATCCGGGAGGCCAGCAAAAGGAAGTATCCAGAGAAACTGGCTCTAGCGCCAGATGGAGCAACCCAAGCAACGGTGAGGCAAACATTTTCAAGCATTTTTTCAACAACCCTCCTTGTGGGATTGAGAAGGCCTTCACCACCGTTCAGCTTGATTATGAGAATCGCGTTCTCCCGCCCGGCTCTTTCCATCACCCTCACTAGAAAATCCGCTGTCCCAGCGTTTACTCCTCCCACCTCAACAACATATGCTTTTGAACTTCCGCCGCCCAAGAGCGTGGCCGGGAAGAGAAGCAGGATTGCAATTGAAATCGCAGCGCAGATTTTCCTCAAGGTTCACCAACAATTCTCTCCCGGCGATAAAAAATAGGTGGGCCCGGAGGGAGTTGAACCCTCGATCTCTACCTTGTAAGGGTAGCGTTTGTTAGGCCTGGAAGCCTCTTAACCGCTAGACTACGGGCCCATCAAAAATTCCCCTTCAAAGGGTAAAAATGCTAAATCCTCCCCACCACCATCAGGATTTCTAGGATAACTATCAGGAAGATGAGGATAATGCTGAGAATCTCCATTGATGTCGACCTCTGGATGTCTATCCTCTTGACCACAAGCCCATAGAGGTCCTCCAGCCTCTCAAGCTTTTTGTCCACCATGCTCAGCCACTCTGAAATCCTGAAGCGCTCGCCGGCGAGACGATAGAGCTTCCCAAGATACCACTCCCCCGTGAGCTTCTGGATGTTTCTGGCATCTTCGAGGAGATCGGTTATCTCAATCCTGAACTCCGCCAGCTCCCTCATGGTTCTCATGAGCTGCCCATATTTCCTTCCCCAGACGAGCCTTCCCCCTTTTCCAATAAGCGCCCGCGTTGTCAGGTAGGCCTCGGTTGCCTTGATGTCCAGCAGTCGGTCGTATGTCCGGAGCTCCAAGAGTTGAATGAGGGCCAGCTCAAGGATGCGGAGGAAGTCGTCCATGTAATCCACTGCCCCGCTTATGAGAGAAGAATACCAGTCAACGATGATGATGTCGTCGTCTGTGTAGCTGAGGTAGGCTTTCAGGGCATCTTCTGCCTCCTTCTCGCTCAGCTCCCGCCAGTTTCTCTCCCCTCTGAGAAGACCGGCTGTCTGCTTCCTGAACTTTGTGAGGAAATCCTGGGCGTCAAGCCGCGGGTCCGACTCCGTGATGACAACAGTTGTGTAAATCTGGGGCTGCTCCATCATCGGATAGGGGTGGGCGATTGCTTCAGAAATTTCCTTTTTGAGATCCATCATGAACTTCAGCGGGATTTCGTCAAAATCTACATCCTTCCCCTCAAACTTCACTTTCCCCTCGTTCAGTCCCGTGAGCTTTATCAACCCATCGAATGTGAGCTTCCTGAACTCTACAGAAACGCAAATTTCGATCACCCCCAGAGGGAATATCTTCCCCTCCACGATAGCCCGATGTTTGTCTACCCTCACGGCTCCAAGATCTATCTCTAGGGGAACCAGCCCAACCTCCTCATATTTTGGGGCGAGGATGCGGTCGCCCCTCTTCTTCGGGCGCTCAATCAGAGTGAATTTTTCCTTTTGGATCTTTTCCATCTCTATGTCTCCGCCTATGTCATACAGGTACTGGAAGATGATGCGGCCACTCAGGATTGGTGATTCCGACATTCCACCAAAAGAGCTTGGGCGGCGGAGTTTAAGGTTCTAGCGATGGTGCTCAAGCCTGTTTCCGACACCAACAGCCGAAACAATAACAAAAAAAGGAAGGGGAGAAAAATCAACCCCTACCAGCCAAGCTCAGATATTCCATTGTCAAACTCAGAGCCAGTGTCGCCGAGGAACTGCTCGAGATCACCCAGCTCGGTGTCCAGCGGGTCCATCTCAGAGGTCTGGACCCCGACCTGCAGACCCTTGAAAGCGGCAAAGCCGGCAATGACAACCAGAGCTATCACTATCACAGCAACCACAGCTCTTTTCCTGTTCATCGTCCTCCCTCCTGAACCTCACCAGTTCCAAGGGTCACTTCCGTCGCTGTCCCCCAATCTCCCGCGAAGTACTTGTTTTCGCCGAAAGTCCTGTAGGTCCCGCTCCCACTCACAGTAACGCTGCCGGAGCCGTGAGCGGCGATTATCACTTCGTCGGCGGTGGTTCCCGGCGTTGAGATGTAGACGGTGATGTCGTGGCCGGTCACCTTTCCATAGCCCTTTCCAACATACTCCTTTTCGCCATTCTCAAGTAGAGTGTATGTATAGTCTACGAATCCGATGATGTTCGCATTTTGTGAAATTCTTACGACTACATTGTCGACGAGGGCCCAGATTTTGACAACGCCTCCCTGCAGAGAGATCGCTGCCGTGCCGCTTCCTTTTCCGACGAAGCTTCCGCAGCCCGAAAGATTAACAGTTCTGTTTGCCGCTCTGATTTCCCTCACTATGTCTCTGAGATTCCTCAGGGCGTTCCTCAGATATTCAGAACCATACCTAACATGCTTGCTCACTACCCAAAAGATATCCAAGAAGGTGATGTTGTCAGTAATCTCGGCAACCTTTTGCTTGGCGTTCTCTATCCTCGAAGAGGCTTCCTGGATGTGGTCGCTGAAATCTTGAAGCCAACTCTCCAGCTTTGCCGTGTCAACTCCGCTTTCCTTCAGCTCCGCGATTCTCGCCTCAATTCTCGCCGCCAGCGCCTCGCACCTCCTCAGGATCGCTTCTGCTGCGGCAACCATCACCTGGGCTGTTATCTGTTTGACCCTCACCCTTATCCTGAGCCAGTAGTTTCTCATGGCGTCAACAGCGCTTTTTACCCCTCCAACAACGGCGTTTTGGATCTGGACCTTGTAGTTGTTCAGTTCTGCAATGTAGTTATCCAGCTCGTTAACGAGTGCAGTTTTTTCCTCCTCTGTTAGCCCCCTGGATGCCCGAATTCTCGCCTTGAGCATCTCCAGATGTTTTATCATCATCTCACATGCCTTTTCTGCAGAGTTCTTCGCCTTCTCCACAAAGTCGCTGAGAGATATCTGTCCATGCCTCCACCGGTATCTGGCCAGCAAGAACTCTTCCCTCGCTGAGAGCCACTCGTTGATCGCTTGAAGGAACGCCTGCCTAGCAGCGATGTACGCTTCCCGCAGGCTCTCCCAGCTTTGAGCCGTGGTCTGGGCACCAACCGCTGGCACCGCAACTGTCAGCATCATCGCCACCAGCGCCACTGCCCCAATCTTTTTCTTCATTTTTTATCCCTCCTGGAGTTCGGGTGAAGCTCCCCGGACGGCCCCTATCACCGCCCGGCTCATCGATTTCACTTCAACCTCTCTTCAGATATCTTCTAAAGCACTCTTTCTTCAGCCACGCGAAAGAAGCTTTTAAAACCCTCCAAATGGTTTATAAAGCTTTATCCGAGACGGGAATCCTTTAGAAAAGATTTTTATTCGCAAACCGCCAGTTTCGCTTGTGCATGGAAGAATTCTTCTCTCAGCAATGATGGTCCTCATTTTTGTCAGCTCCGCTCCAACCGTCGCTCAGGAGAATACCGCGAGGATATACGGAAAAGTCTATTACTGGTTCACGCTTGAGCCGATGCCGGGTGCAATCGTGACGATTTCCACAACCCCGGAGCAGAGGATGGTGGCGGAAAATGGAGAATATTCGTTTGAAGTCCCGCTAGGAGTTTATGAGATAAAAGCAGAATATTTCGTGCGGGGGACGCTCATCTATGAGGATGCAGACAACATCGAAGTTCTCGCCCCAGGGGATTATCGCATAGATTTCCTGCTTTTCCCCGTGATGGAAAATCTGGAAATGCCCGAGAACATCGATTCGGAGATCGAGGTTGAGAGGGGCGAAATCTGGGCGCCTCTGGCGGCTGCGGGCATAGCTGTTGTCTTAATTTTTGCGGTCTATCTTGGCGTTAAAAAGCTGCGTAAGCCGCCGAAATCATCGCCTCCGCCGGTTAAGGTGGTGGGGTTACCAGAGGACCTCAAAGAAATCGTGAATCTCCTGAGGGAAAGTGGGGGAAGGATGAATCAAACCGAGCTCAGGAAGAAGCTCCCATACTCGGAGGCCAAGGTGAGCCTGATGCTATCAGATCTAGAAGACCGCAGGATCATAAGAAAGGTCAAGAAGGGGCGAGCGAACATCATCATCCTCACGGAGCTGGGATGAAATTTTGGGATGGCCGGCCAAATGCTATGGTTTTCTCCTGAGATAATCTTCAACCATCTTTATCGCGCAGAACTTTGAACACATACTGCAGAGCCTTGGGTCCATGACCGGGGGCATCCTCTTCCTGATTTCCCTCGCTCTCTCCGGGTCTATCGCCAGCTGGAACTGTTTTGCCCAGTCGAACCTCTTTCTCGCCATTGCCATTTCATCGTCTCTTTTCTTCCCAACCCCCTTCACGATGTCTGCGGCGTGAGCGGCAATCCTTGCCGCAATCACACCCTCCCTGACATCCTCTACAGTTGGGAGGGAGAGATGCTCTGAGGGAGTTACATAGCAGAGGAAGTCTGCTCCCGCCCACCCAGCGATAGCCCCACCTATCGCAGCAACTATGTGGTCGTAGCCTGGGGCGATATCTGTGACTAGTGGGCCCAAGACATAGAAGGGGGCGCCACCGCAGATGATCTTCTCCAGCTTCACATTAGCCTCTATTTGATCCATTGGAAGGTGTCCAGGCCCCTCGACTATCACCTGCACATCTTTTTCCCAGGCTCTTTTCGTCAGTTCTCCAATCGTGATTAACTCCTGGATCTGGGCAGCATCGGAGGCATCGGCTAGACACCCCGGGCGCATCCCGTCGCCGAGGCTCAGGGTCAGGTCAAATTCCTGGGCCACTTCAAGGAGATAGTCAAACTCGGCGTAGAGAGGATTTTCCCGCTCATTGTGGAGGATCCAGGCCGCCAGAAAGGAGCCGCCCCTGCTCACGATATCTAATAGCCTGCCGGTTTTCTGGAGAGACTCGACAGCTTTTCTCGTCACACCACAGTGGACGGTTACAAAGTCTACCCCATCTTTCGCATGTTTTTTTATGGCGTTGAAAATGTCATCCGAGCTCATGGTTATCACATCTCTTCCATGCTTTACAGCATCGGCAGCAGCTTGATAGATGGGGACGGTCCCAATTGGGACATCAACAGCTTTCAAAATTTTTTTCCTGATATCGTCAAGATTGCCGCCGATGCTGAGATCCATGACGGTGTCCGCCCCAAACTTCACAGCAGTTTTGGCCTTTTTTATCTCCTCCGCAGGCTGGATGTAATCAGGGGATGTCCCAACATTTGCATTCACTTTTGTCCTGAGGCCTTCCCCTATCCCCTTCAGAGAGATTTCCTTTCTTCTCACATTTTTTGGAATCACCACCTTCCCCGTCGCGACATTTTTTCTGATCGCCTCAGGTTTCACACCCTCTTCTTTAGCTACCGCTATCATCTCCTCGGTTATCTTTCCTCTCCTAGCTTCTCTCATGAGCATCTTCTCAGAAAACAATTAGTTGAAGGTCAAAAATAGTTGGTGGGGCGCCATTATTTGGCCGGCGTCACTCCAGCTCCGGTATTCAAGAGGGCGGACAATTTTGAAACTCCTAAAGAGACCAATGTTTGTGGTTTTCGGCCATGACCTCTTTCACTCCCGCACGGAGAGCGGAGGCCGCGTGAATAGCATCGTGACCAAGACCGGTTTTGGGAGCCAAACGGGCTGCATCGGTCAGAATCCCTTCATCGATCGGGATGAGCTTGAGGGAAAATGTGAAAAAAGCCCTGATGGCACCGGCAACTATGCGCGGGTCGATTTCAGCAAGGGAGCCTAAGATCTCAACAGGAACCAAAAAGCTGCAGTAGGCCTCAATCTCCCCATCCCTGATGTCGTCGGTTATCTGCTTGCACGCCTTTCCATATGTTGGATGTTTCAGGGCCATATAATCGAAAATGTTTGCATCAATGTAACCTCGTCTCACCGCTTCACCCTTTTTCTTGTTTCATCGATCGGGCGAACAACATCGACATCCACCGGTTTTTCTGAAAAGCTCCAAAGAAACTCTGAGGGATCAGCGACACGCTGGGGGCAGGAGGATTATGCGTCCTCGATTCTCTTTCACCACGAGCCTGTCCCCTATCTTATCCCTAGGGCTGACCCTACACCTCGTGGGATAGGCACCTGATATTTTCGCGTTACTTTTACCTCCATCAGTAGAACGCAGTACGTACTACAATAGAATGTTGGCGCGGCTCGGATTTTCCAGCTACTTTCAAGAAATGGGGCATGCCCGCTGGGATTCGAACCTCGAGTTTTTAGAACACTTTTTAAGTTCTCGAAGCAATTAACATTGGCATTGAATATGATAAAGAAATTTAATGTTGTCGTGGAAAGAGACGAGGACGGGTATTATGTGGCGTCGGTGCCAGAGCTGCCGGGGTGCCATACTCAGGCGAAAACTTTGGATGAGTTAAGAACACGCATAGAAGAGGCGATCAAGTTATATATGGAAGTTGAAAAGGACGCTGCCGATGTTGTGACTGAATTTATCGGAGTGCAAGTAGTCGAGGTATCCGTTTAATGAAGCTAAAACCGATTGCTCCGGAAAAGCTCATCAAGGTGCTAGAAAAGACAGGATTCGCTATAGTGCGGCAAAGGGGAAGCCACGTATTTTTAAGACATTCCGATGGAAGAGCGACAATCGTGCCAATTCATAAAGGAGAAGAAATCGGGCGGGGCCTGCTAAGAAAGATAATGAAGGATGCCAAACTCTCGAGAGAGGAATTTCTGAAACTACTTGAAGAACTTTAAACGCTGAGTGTAATGGTGGGCCCGCTGGGATTCGAACCCAGGACCTCCCGGTTATCAGCCGAGCGCTCTAACCAGGCTAAGCTACGGGCCCTTCACTTCCATTTGCAGGTTTTTGGTTAAATAATCTCTGGAAGCTCACTTACTAAGTTTCTTTCCGCAGAAAGGACAGAATTCCGCTCCAGAAACTCCAATCTCAGAACCACAGAATGGACAGTATTTGGCTCCAGAAAGCTTCTTTCCTCCGCCTTCCACAGCTTTAGTTATCCTCTTCAGGTATGGGGCCTCCGCATATTCTTCCTGATATTTGAAGACGAGATCTTTTATCGCGAATGGCTCTTTCACCCCGTAGATGCATGTTGATGGTGTTGCCACCGGGACAGTTGTTCCTCCAACAGGTCCACCAACGATGATAGGACCACTTCTCATGCTTCCACCGACCCCCGTCTGCCACCCTCTCATCCCCAGACCCAAGCCCGATTTTGTTATCGGAATGACGTTTCCAAAACCAAACAATCTTCCGATTATCCCCTGATCAACGACAACATCGGAGAGATCATCATACTGGATTTGCCTTGAAGATATTGTGATGAACCTCTTATAAATCACTATCCTCTTGTTTGTGAGAAAATAGGTGAAAGCTCTTGAATAGAAGATGAGCGCCACGATTAAAACAACCGCGAGGAGGATGAGGAATGCCCCGACCGGTGGGAAAAAGGTTGAAACGGCGATGCCAAAGACGAAGAAAATCCCGGCTAAGATGAAGTACGCTAGGAAAGCTAGCCTTTCCGGCTTGAGGGTTTTAAGCAGTTTTTCGTCGGGGAGAAGGGAGAATGGAGGCGATACAGTTTCTTCCGGCATCAAGATAATGACTCCCCCATTCATTTAAGTTTTGTCTCGAGTTCATCGAACCGCCGAGAAATTCTAAGATAGGTTGCCTGGTTGGCGAAATTGCTAGTTATCGTTAGCAGAATCGCCGCATTTGAACTATTGTGGCGTGCTGGGCTATTTTCACTTTATAAATAACCCTCACTCAAATCTTTGGCGGGGAAAATGGATGTTCATCTTTCTAACATCATCAGGTCTATGAGGAGGGAGGGTCATTCAACCTCAGAAATCTACGATGTTCTGACGGGGGCGGGGCTTCCATGGCAGGAGGTTCAGCTTCTCATCGAGAGGGTGGAGCTTGAACTCCGGGAGATGAAGTTTGAAAGCCGCCCAGACCAGCTCAGGCGTTTGCTGGATGAGGCCTTCAGAGATCTTGAAAATAAAATCAACGCAAGGCTTGAAGCAATCGAGAAAAAGTTGGGTGAAAGGAAACGAAGATGATCACACAATTTCAAAATATCTTGGGCTCATTATCACCACGGTTGTTCTGAACTCCTTTTCACCGAGAACCCATCGGTAGCTCAGAGGGGCATGGGAATGGCCGAGAATTGATGGCTGGAGGAGCGCTTGATTTTGGAAGTCAAAAATTCTCTCCACCCCTCCCTCCATCTTTATCCTGACCTCCCACTGTCCCCACCAGAGAACTAGGTTGATGACCGGTAGGTAAATGGGAGTGGCAGATTTCGCCCCCAGCATCCCCGCAAGGTCTTGCCTGGAGAACTTCACATCTCCTAGGTTAAGCTGGTGGAAAACTGAAAGCTCAGGCTCGTCCTTTATCGGCGGCGGTGGAGAGACCAGATAGATGTTTTCTCTGCTCAGACCCAGGTCATTCCATGAGGTTTTGAGAAACTCTCGGAAACTCTGGTCAAAAGGCTTGTAGCTTTCACCGGCCAGTTTCGCGATTTCTCTGAGTTCTCTACCGCCCCCTCCCAGAGCCATGAGGAGATTTGGAATAGTTTTTCCGCCCCCTTCGCTCACATAGATGGGGAGCCTTTTCCTCACCTCCCGCGGAGGATTGTCTTCATAGCTCTTCACCTCAACCCACTTAACGGGACCCTCATCTTTCAGCACAGCCAAAATTTTTTCTCTCGCTGAAGCCAGCCCCGACCCGGACATGTTTTCAGAAAGCAACACTTCTCCAATTGTTTTTGAGATAGCGTTGATGGCCCACTCAACCTGCTCTTTCATCGATGGCAGATCTTGATGGATGTTTCTCCGAAAGATTCCGGAGAGGAGCGCGTTCATGATCGGGTCTTTTGCTGAAAGAGACGCAGCATCCTCAAGGAAAAGATTGAGCTCCTTCTCGACTACATTCATCCTCGAGCAGGCCGCCCGGAGATTTTGAGAGGCCAGCCCCACTGTCGCCAAAAAATTCTCTCTGGAGTTGTCCCGCAGGTGCCCCTCCGCCAGCGCTAGCCCCTCGACGGTCTCCACCAAAAGCCTTTCAGCCTCTTTCAGCTTTTCTCCAGCCTTTTCCAACCTTTCCGCTAGAGCCTTCAGCCCCCCAGCCCAGTCCTGCTGTATTGATCTGCCAGAGAAAATGAGATTCTTAGCCTTCTCCCCGATTTCTGCCGCAGCACCGAGGTAGTCAAAGGAACCAAATGTGTTGTACTCGTGAGCGGCCCAAGCCACCCTGAACAACTCTTTGCTCACCTCTTCATTCTGCTCAACAATTCCTGTGGTAATTGCTTCACCCCACCCCCTTCCATATTCTAAGGCCATCCAGACAAGGCTGACTTCATCAAGCCTCTCCAGAAATGTTCTCATCTTCTCTTGGAGGAGAAAATATCTTGCGTCTAGAAATGACTCGATTGCCCGGACGGGGATCTTCATCTTGAGGTTTCCATCCGGCGAGCTGTAGGATATCACCGCTTCTGGAAACTCCACCCTTACCTTTACATGTCTATTCTCTACCTCAGAGATCTCCACCCACGATTTATCCGGCTGAAAATCTAGGCCAATCCCGGCAACCCTCACAGATGCCTCGAGAGTTCTAACCCCTGTGGAAAAATTCTTGGAGAGAAGATTCTTCACAGCCTCCAGTCGCTGTTCCTCAAAGAAATCACTTGCCCTTTTCCCAACTTCAACAAAAGCTTCGGCAGCAGCCCACCTCAAAATGGAGCTCATGCACCTCTTCACTTCCTCAATCCTTGAAAGGACTTCTGAGACAGTACAGCTTTCCAGAAATCGCATGTTTTTCCAATGCCTGACTGAGGTGCAGGTCCAGAGAATGCCAAGGACTAGGGCAGCCAAAATGGCGCCAACGAGAACGAAAGACGCAAAGCCTTTTTCATTCACTTCGACCACACCTCCAGCTTCATCCTCACCGGAAGCCACAGGATCTCTCCGCCTTCCTTCGGAAATGGCGCCAGAAGGGTTGTTTCTTTGACCCAGAGAATGGCCCTAGAATTAGAGAGATTTTCTACCACGACTTCTTTGCTCTCAGTTCCAGCATAGAATCTGTAGGCAAACCGCCGCCCCAGGGTGTTGTCAAAAAACTCTCGGAGGTGTTTTTCCAGCTCTCTGTCAAAATCCCCTTTGAAACTCAGCGAAAACCCTTCAGCTATAAGATCCGCTAATGTGGTAAACTTGAGCTTTCTGGTTGGAAGAGTGGGCAGCAGAAGCCCACCCACTTCCGGCGAATATTGGAAATCCCTTGCTCTCGAGCCCAGCAGACTGGCGGTAATCCCCCTAGAATAGGCCGCAGCATAGCTCCCCTGGTCGATCATCTTGGCTGTTGGGGCGAAAGAAACCAGCAGAACCATGAGTACAGAAACCACGGTTGCCAGCAGGAGAAGGTCGAAGATAGAGCTTATGCCACCCTCTTCCACTTTTCACGACCTCCAGACCGCCACCGAAAAAGTACAGGGGGCGGTTGAAAAATTGTCCAATCTAAATGATCCCGGAAGCTCCACTTCAATCGCCCCAATTGGCTTTGCGCAGGTCTGCCATTCATAAATGGGCCTTCCCGCTAGGTCCACCACTTTCAGAGAGAAACTCACGCCACTCTTCGCGGCCCCAGTGGCTTTTGCCACCAGCCAGAGTGACATCTCCTCCTTGGTTTTTTCCGCCATCTCTTCTCCAACCTCTCCGGCAATCTCAAGGGCAATCTTGAAGTCCTCTGAAACGGCCTGGGAAATTTTGTAGGAATCATATGCCTTAGCCACGCCAATAGCAAACACCAAGAAAACCGCCACCGCCAGGGCAAACGAGAATACATTCGTCCCGGTCAGGAACATTTACACCAGCTCCAGCTTCATCTCCCTTTCAGGGGATGGAAAGAAAATTGAGAGAAGGGCTTGAAGGAGACCCCCGCGAGCAGATGCGCATTTGATGATTCTAAAACCCTTTGGATTCTCGGCAACCATTGAGAAATCCCCTCCATTCACTTTCTCTCCGAGCAGGGTTTCCCCGATAACTTTTCCCCTCCCAGCCACCGCGATCGAGATTTTTTGCTGCCCGCTCCAGCTCCCCTCGACGGAAACTCTGAAGTTCTGTGAAATTTCTGGAAGCGACCTGAAGAGCTCGGCATCTCCAGGAATCCTCTCACAATCCCTGAGCCCACCAACTATCGCACCTGCCACCGCTTCTAATTCTTCCAGAGATGACTGGCGCCGGAAGGCCGAAGAAAAGGAAATAACCAAAGAGATGAAGATGATTGAAGCGAGAAGGACCGCAGTCTTCACGACTAGGAATTCACTCACGCCCCCTCCCTCGTTCATTTTTCCACACCTCCGACCTTGAATTTCAGCTGCCCATCGAAGTCTCTCCACAGCCAAATCTGGTGGATGCCTTCACGGAGGGTAGTTGGTGCTGAAACTGGTATCGGGAGAAATTCTGCTTGGAGAATCGAGCCAGAAAGTCTCACCTGGGCAAATGTTCCCCATACATCTATCTCCGCCTCTCCATTCACTTCAATCGACCTCACGCCGCCCTCTCCCCCAAAGCTGAGGAGCTTCACCGCCTCAATGAAGTTGTTGAAATCTTCCACCGCTCGCCTGGCCTTTTCTACCCTCTCCACTCTCGCCAGAGATGCCGTTCCAACCGCCACCGCAGCTGTCGCGAGGATTGTCCCAAGGAGAAGAGAGACCGGCAGTGACCAGGCGCCAGCCTCCTCTTCCCTCATCCTCAGCCCACCGCCACCTCTCCTTCCCAAGGGATGTAGCCCTGATGGGTGACCCTCACTGTTGCAATCACTCCCTTCGGAACGGTGAAGGTGTACTGGTTTGTTGTGCTTGAAAGCGTCTTTGCCTGCGAGCCCCCAGGATAGGAGACCTGAATAGTTGCTCCATAGAGTGGATCTCCGGTTCCGCCATCGAAGACCTTCACCGTCAGCTTGCCGTTGGATGCCGAGCACTGGACATTCATGTCCCTGACAACGCTTCTTTCAGCCGTCCCAACAAACTGAACCAGAACACCCATGCAGAGCATCCCCACGACCAGAGAGAGGACAAGCTTTATCGGGACATCCATCAGCTGCCCTTTTTCATCCATTTCTTTCCCGCCAAAGTTTTGCGAGGAGCTTGCTTATAAGGGGAGAAAAATCTGGTTCTTCCCCGAAGTTTTGTTGATTTGAGGTTTTTACTACCAAGCCAAAAATTTTGGGCAGGCCTTCGTAGCAGCTCCTGTTAGTCCCACTCGGAGCAACGAGGATTTTCCAGTTCTCCTTATCCCCCTGATCACTATCATCCGCGTTTCAGCGCTTTTTAATTCCTGAACAAGCAACTCAAGCTCAGGTTCGAAATTGAAAAAAATCTTTCCGCGATTCTTTAACCCCAAGTTTGAAGTACATTACTAACTTCCCCTGTTAGTAACTAACACCCCCTGTTATTAAAACATGCTGGCCTGCTGTAAAGCGGTAGTGAACCGTCCACCCCACACAGCACCGACACGAGCCGGCAACAAAGTCGCATAAAATCGGCGTTAAACTGCTCAGACATGAATAAAAAGATGGAGCCGCCGGTGGGGATTGAACCCACGACCTATCGCTTACGAGGCGATCGCTCTACCGGCTGAGCTACGGCGGCCCAGCATTATTTCTGTGGCAAGAGTAAAAAATGGTTCTGGAAGCTCTTAAATCTCCGAGGAGAAGATTTGATTGATGGCGGAAAACTTCGAAGAAACCCTGACTTCCCTCCAGAGGAAAATTGACTTCATTCTGGAGAAACTCACCGACCTCGAACGCCGGATCTCGAAGCTCGAGGGAAAACCCATTGTAAGGGATCTCCAGCCTCAGCCGGTGGCCCAGGTCCAGCAAACGCAGCCCAGGAGCTATCTCATGAGGACAATAGCCTCAGTGAAAAAGAAATATGAAGGTAAGTAGGGTTTTGAGATGCGCGACGAATACCTCGAATACTCCATATGGCTCCTCATCATTGGAAGCTGGGTCGCAGGGATGGTATATGGGAAGTGGGGCGGCGGTGCCGGCAGCATCTTCTCCGAGGTGGGGCAAGCAGTTGGAATCCCCCCGCCGGTTCAGCTGGCCTGGTGGCAGCCCCTTCTCTACTTCCCACTCACAGTTCTCGCGGCATTCATCCTCTCCCAGCTCTTCTTCGGCGGTGGAGCGGTTCTCTTCATCTTTTCCAGAGGTGTGAGCGATAGCCTCCTCCTGAAAAACCTGGAAAACCTGCTGGCCAGCTGGGACATCCTTTCACTTCAGGCAGCCACCGTCTGGGCAATATTCTTCATCATCTTAGTGCTGGCCGTCAACCTCCCTCTCTGTCTCTGGGCTTCCCATCTCGGCGCAAAAAGATCTTTCAGGATGCTTCAAAGGTTGCGGGGGAATCCACTGAGACCTGAGAGCGGCATCCTCACCGGGATTCTTCTCCTGATGGCCGTCTCTCTCGTCGCAGGCTTGATTGGGACTTTTGCCCTCTCCTATGCGCTCTAAATTTGCCGTGAAAAAGTTTTAAAATTTCCCCGGTCAAGGGAAAGGGATGCAAATAAAAGTCGGGATATTGGGAGCAACGGGCGAGGTGGGCCAGAGGTTTGTGCTGAACCTTCAGAGACATCCATGGTTCAAAATAGCCGCACTTTATGCCTCGGAGAAATCTGCCGGAAAAACCTACAGGGAAGCTCTTAGTTATGGAAAGGAAGATTCCCGATGGTTCTGCAGGGAAAAGCCGTTAGAGGAAGTCCTGGAAATGGAAGTAAAGAGCATGGAGAAAATAGATGCTGGAGAATGCTCGCTCTTTTTCTCAGCCCTCCCATCCGAGGTCGCGCTGGAAGTCGAGGGGAGGGTGGCGAGGGAGAAGCCGGTTGTGAGCACAGCTTCGGCCTACCGCTACTTTGATGACAGCTTCACATATCTCCCAGGAGTGAACGAGGACCACGTGCAGATGATCGAGGTCCAGCGGAGGAACAGGGGGTGGAGAGGCTTCGTCGTCCCCCAGCCGAACTGCACCACCATCGGGCTGGCACTTTCGCTGAAGCCCATTTACGAGAAGTTTGGGCTGAGAAGCGTTGTGATGGCCTCCATGCAGTCTGTCTCGGGGGCGGGCTATGCGGCCGTGGCAGAGTGGGCTAAGCAGAGAAAGGCGCAGGGCAGTGAGCTTCCTTATCCACTGGAAAATTACTCCCTGAAGATGTTCGAAGGAAATGTCATCCCATACATAAAGGATGAGGAGATGAAGGTCAAGAGAGAAACTGTTAAACTTCTTGGAAAGATGGTTGGAGAAAGAATAGAACCTGCGAGGTTTCTGATCACCTGCAAATGCAACAGGGTCCCCGTTCTCTACGGGCACACGGAATCGGTTTTCATCCAGACAGAAAAGAAATGTACGCTGGTTGAACTCAAAGAAGCATGGAGGAACTACATGGGGCTACCCCAGAAACTGGGTTTGCCGACAGCTCCAAAGCATCCGATAGTCGTGATGGAGGAGGTCGACAGGCCGCAGCCGAGGTTTGATTCCAACATTGAAAATGGGATGGTGGCTGTCATCGGGGGTGTTGAGGAGACCCCATTTGAAAACGGCTTCCAGTACACGGTTCTTTCGCACAATATCGAGCTGGGAGCTGCGAGGGGGGCGGTCTTAGCAGCAGAATATCTATACAAGGCCGGTCTCATCTCTTGAACTTTCTGATGACCTTCAGAGATTGCGCGAGCTCCTTCACAAGTTTTCTTTCGCTCAGCTTTCCGTGAGCTGCTAAAACAGCGGCAACGATCAGGGCAACGAGATAAACGAGGGTGGGATCCGGGAGAAATCCCACGATGCCTGAAAGGGCAATACTCCAGAAGATGCTTGAAACAACTGCTCCAGCTGTCACTGCCGGGAAAATGGCCGAGGTTTTCACGTTCAAAACTGAGGCGAGAAGAGCTGCCCAAGAAACGCCGAAGAGGAGGGTGAAAAAGAAGACTGCAACACCGAGACCAACACCCCTCATCCTCTCCTCAAACTCTCTGAACTTCTTCTCCACTGTGACCAGCAGCTTTTTCTCCCACCCGCGGCCGACTATCCTCACAAACCTCAGCGCCTCATACCTCAGAACTCTGAATATCAGGAACCAGATGGGAACAAGGAGGAGGTGAAAGAGAGTCACGGTGAGGGTTGTTTCCAGCGGAGACATTCCATTTGCCAAAGCATAGGAGGCTCCGGCCACTGGGCCTAGGATAAATGTTATCGCAAACAGGATGTGCAGCATCAAGAAAAGAGCCCATTCAAGGAAAAAAACTTTTGTGGTAGCGGGGGGAGGACTTGAACCTCCGACCTCCGGGTTATGAGCCCGGCGGGCACTCCACGCTGCCCTACCCTTATAGGCCAAAAGGCTCGCTACGGAAGGGTAGCTCTCCCCGCTACCAACCTTTACCTCGGGGGGAGAAAATATAGGTTTTGTGTTACATATTTTTGGGATGAAAATGGTGTTGAAAATAAGGAAAATGGAGCTGGATGAAATCTTTAGGCATTCTGAAGCCTGCTATCCTTTTGAAGCCTGTGGAATTCTGATAGGGAGGAAAACCGGAAAGGAAAAAGTTGTTGAAAAGGTGATTTTAGCAAAAAATGTCCTTAGCTCCCCAGTGGAATATGAGGTGGATGCCGAGAGCCTGTTTAAAGCCTTTGAGCTCGCTGAGAGAAATGGACTGGAAGTTCTGGGGTTTTTCCACAGCCATCCCCATCATGAGCCCTTCTGGTCGAGCATCGATGAGGAAAGAAGCAAGTACTGGGTAGACCATTCCTTTCTGATAGTCTCCCCGGCGCTGAGAAGATTTAAAAGCTATGAAAAGAGGGAGTCTGGAACGGTTGAGGAAGAACTCAGATTAATGTAGGGCCCGAGTTCTGATCAAAAGTTTGAAAACTTGCTAATGGAACCAGTAGTTTCAAAAATTTTCCATTAGTTGGTTTTAGAGAGATGTTTGCAAGATTAATTCAGAACAAATGTATCTTCAGATCATCTCGGGCAGAGTTTCATTTGTTGTTAACGTATCGTAAACTTTATCGTTAATCGAGCTGTTTACGAAAAAATGACCAAATCTCACCCTCAAGAAAGGTTGTGGCATCGACTCAAATGCTTTTTTCGAAGGTTTAAATCCAGAGGGTTTAAGATATAGTGAGGTGATTTGAATGACAATTGTCTTGTGCTGTGGAAAGAAGGGCTGCGCAAAAATTGAGTTCAAAGAGGACTGTGTGGAAATCTCAGGAGAGGGAACCGCAAGAATTTCCAGAGATGAATGGAACCTGCTGGTGGATAAAATCGCAGCCGGAGAGCTCGGGAAGATTTAGGCGAAGGCACCGGCAATCTCTCTAAGAACCGAGGCAAGCTTCTCTACCTCTTTCCGGGTGTTATAAAGGTAGAAGGAGGCCCTCACGCTTCCTTCTGGTCTTTTCAGAAACTCTTTGTGCAGCGGCATCGCGCAGTGATGGCCCGATCTCACCATTATCTTCGCAGAGTTGTCCAAGATTGAGGCGACGTCGTGGGGCTGCATTCCCTTTATATTGAAGGCAATTATCCCACATTTTTTCTGCGGGGTTTCAGGCCCATAGATTTCAACCGCAGGGATTTCGCTAATTTCTTTCAGGGTCAATGCCGTCAATTCTCTCTCATGTCCTGCTATCTCTTCCATCCCAATGTTTTTCAAATAGTCAACCGCCGTCCCAAGACCAATGGCTTCGGCAATTGGAGGGGTCCCGGCTTCAAACCCCGCCGGGGAGGGAGAGAGCGAATAACTCTCAACCCCAACATCTTCAATAGTTCCACCCCCGATAATTGGCGGCTCGAGTTTTGCCAGCAATTCCCTCCTCCCATAGAGAACCCCTATTCCAGTTGGACCAAGCATCTTGTGCCCCGAAAATGCAAGATAGTCGCAGTCTAGGTCGTTAACATTCACTGGAAGGTGAGGGACCGATTGAGCGCCATCAACAACGATTTCAGCCCCCCTCTCATGGGCGATCTCTGCAATCTCTTTCACCGGGGCAATTGTTCCGAGAACATTGGAAACGTGGGCAACTGCCACCAGCCGGGTTTTCTCATCTATCGCTCTTTCGAAACTCTCCACGTCCAAACATCCATCTCGATTGGGAGGAATGATTTCGATTTCAACACCAAATCTTTTCGCAACCCTCTGCCAGATGATAAAGTTGGAGTGGTGCTCCAGCAGGGTCGTGACTATCTTCTGTCCCTTTTCCCACTTCATCCCACTCGCCACGATGTTCAAGGCTTCGGTTGCATTTTTCGTGAAGATTATTTCAGCAGGTTCTGCGGCGTTCAAAAACTTTCTGATTTTCTCCCTAGCTTCTTCAACCTCAGCGGTTGCCTTCACCGAAAGCCTGTGAACTCCCCGCTCAACATTGCCCCTGTATTCCCTGTAAAATTCCAGCATCTTCTGAAGGACTGGCTCGGGAGTTAAACTGCTGGCTGCGTTGTCCATGTAGATTATTCCAGAAGAAAGGATGGGAAAATCTCGCCGTATCTTTTCAACTTCTATCATCTTCTCACAATCCAGTCTGCACAGGAGGATTAGAAATTTTCATTCCCATCCTCCAGAATCTGCAAGGATTTTCATCCCCACCGCTGCGTCCCTTTTGTCTCTCGCTTCTATGATGAACTGGAGGGCGAAGAACCTCCCCCTCTCAACCATCTCCCTCCCTTCAGCCGCTTCATCTTTTGCTATTTGAAGGAGATCAAGGGAGTGAAGAAGAATTTCTGCTCCCTCCAGCCCATCCACTTTTATTTTTTCCTCCCCCTCTGTGCACTTCCCGCACTTTCCATTTGCGCAGAAAATTGCGGCTCTTCCGCAGACTGGGCAGAGAGCCGCGGGCCAAACTAGCCGCCCCACGCCAGAGGCAGTTTTCATCAGATCTTCTTTGCTCAGCCCCCGCTGAATCTTCAGCTTTCCGTTCCTGAAAATGCTGATTTCTCTCCCCTTCAGAGTGAATTTCGCCACTCCAAGATTCTCGCTGCACCTGAGATAGGAAAATCTCCTCCTGTGAACTTCGAGAAGCCTGCAGAGGACCTTCTGGTCAAAAAACCTCTCAGCATCCGGCGCCAGCTCAACATCAGCCATCAGCCGGCCCCGCTCGGACGCGCATGGCTGGATGTAAAGAATCGTCTCCCTCTTCACCTTCGCGAGCTCAGGGATTTCCAGTCCTCTCGCCACGATGCATTCAGGAAGATAGCGCAGCACCATCGCTTCTTTCACTTCGCCCCGCTCCCGCCAGCTTTCCTGTACTCTTGGATAGCTTTTTTCAGCGTCCTGTATGCTAGGGTGGCGCAGTGCATTTTCAGCGTTGGAAGGCCCCCCAAGCTCTCGACAATCTCCTTTATGGTGATTTTCTCTGCCTCATCAACAGTCTTTCCCTTGATGAGCTCTGTTGTTGCAGATCCGGTGGCAATGTTTGCCGCGCATCCAAAGGAGAGATATTTGGCGTCCACTATTCTGTTGTTTTCTATTTTCAGAAACATCTTGAACATGTCTCCACACTGGGGATCCCCTTCTGTCACGGTGATTGTTGGGTTTTCCATCTCCCCCATGTTTTTCGGGTTCCTGAAGAGCTCCAGCACTTTCTCAGTATATTTTAGGAGGCTTCTTTCAGTGTATTCGGCGGGCATCTCTTCACATCTCCTCAGGTTTTATTGGGCTTATCCTCCTTAAACCCTCTATCACCCCCGGAAGAACTCCAAGGGTGTACTCGATCTCTTCCATCTTCGTCATCCAGGTGAATGTGAATCTTATGGAGCCGTGGGCAACCTCCGGCTTGATCCCTATGGCCGTGAGAACATGGCTTGGCTCCAGCTTCCTTGTCGCGCAGGCTGAGCCTGTGGCCACAGCTATCCCATGAAGATCTAGCCTCAGAAGAATCGACTCCCCCTCAATCCCCTTGAAAGAATAATTGACATTTGAGGGGCTTCTCTTCTCCCCCCTCGGCCCGTGTAGGACCACGTGGGGGATGCTCTCCTCTATTCCACTCATGAGCCTCTCCCTGAGCTTCACCATGTACGCTCTGTGCTCCTCCAGTTTTTCCGATGCAATTTCAGCTGCTTTTGCAAATCCAACAATCCCCGCGACATTCTCCGTCCCAGGCCGGAGAGGTGAAAGAGAGACGTAACCGCTGCCCAGCGGCTCTATCTCAGTCCCTTTCCTCAGGTAGAGAGCACCGACGCCTTTTGGTCCATGGATCTTGTGGGCGCTGAGGCTCAGGAGGTCCGCCCCGATCTCCTCAACATCTATTTTGACCCTCCCATAACCCGCCGCGGCATTCACATGAAGGTAAACATCTCTTCCTTCAAGAATCTCCTTTATTTCTTCCATCGGTTGGATGGTGCCAATTTCATCGTTGACATTTCCTATGCTGACGAGAATTGTTTTGTCTGTGAGGCGCCGCTTGAGTTCTTCAAGGTTCACAAAGCCCTCGCGGTCAACCGAGAGGTAGTCTACTTTGAAACCTTCCTTTTCCAGGCGCTCGCAGATTCTCAGCACCCCAGGGTTTTCGATTTTAGTTGTTATAATGTGGTTTCCGCGTTTTCTGTTTGCATACGCAACTCCCCTAAGAGCAAGATCGTTGGACTCGGTCGCTCCAGAGGTGAAGATTATTTCCTCCTTTCCCGCACTTATTGTCCTCGCTATTTTCTCCCGTGATTTTTCAATGGCGTCCGCAGCTTCCTGGCCAAGGGAGTAGAGGAAGAGGGGGTGCCCAAACTTCTCTGTGAGATAGGGGAGCATGGCTTCAAGAACTTCTTTTGAAACCGGTGTGGTGCTCCCGCAATCGAGATATGCTTTCATCAGTCATCCCTCAACGTTGGAGAATAAAGATGTTGTTGATTAGAGACAGGGAAGTTTATGGATGAGTTTTCTCATGGCCATTGTATCGGGGGCGAGATATTCTACTCCG
>JAVZGN010000012.1:0-33254 GCA_038872135.1 Hadarchaeales archaeon (SeqCode)
TCGGTTTAGATGATCTGGATGATGGTGCAACAGTCGATGTGGGTGGCCAACAGGTTGTGTTTACCACAGACGCCCACACAGTAAAACCCATCTTCTTTCCGGGCGGGGATATCGGAAAGCTCTCTGTCTGCGGAACTGTGAATGACCTAGCCGTGATGGGAGCCCGTCCCCTCGCCATCTCCTCGGCGGTTGTAGTTGAGGAGGGTTTCTTGGTAGAGGATTTTAGAAAGATATGCCGTTCCATGGCTACCGTGTGTTCGGAGATCGGCTTGCCATTGGTCACGGGGGACTTTAAAGTCATGGAAAAAGGGGCATTGGACAGCATAGTGATAACTACGACTGGACTTGGGCTGGCAAAAGAGGTTAAAACCGACAGCATGCTGAAGCCAGGACAGAAAATCATACTCACAGGAACAATTGGAGACCACGGGGCAACTCTTCTCGCCGTCCGTCATGGTTTTGACATAGAAAAAGAGCTTTGCTCCGATGTGGCCCCCATTTGGGAAACTATTGAAGCCGCCATGCAGGCCGGAGAAGTTTCTGCAATGAAAGATCCAACAAGGGGAGGTTTTGCCGGGGCTTTAAATGAAATGGCATCAAAATCGGATGTTGGAATAGTGGTCTGGGAAGACAGGATTCCCATTCTAGAACCAGTTTCGGCATTATGCGAAACCCTCGGAATCGACCCGCTCTATCTGGTGAATGAGGGGAAAGCCATAATCGGAGTGGATGAAAAAGACGCCGAATCCATCCTAGCGGCCATTCAGAAGACAAAGTATGGAAAGAACGCCGAAATAGTTGGGGAGGTTTTAAAAGATTACCCTGGAAAAGTAATTTTAGAAGCTAGAAATGCTGGGCGGAGGATTCTTCAACCACCAGAGGGAGACCCCTACCCGAGGATTTGCTAGAGGAATTTTTTAACAATCAAGTTGTCTTTCGTGGCCCCGATTTTTTCCAGGACTTCTAGTGCCCACCCTATCTCTCCCGCCTCAGCAACTCTGTGAGCGTCGCTACCTATGCTTAGGAGGACTCCCTCTTCTAAGCACATCTGTAGAAGCTCGATGTTTGGAGCCTTGTATTTGATATTTATTTCAATCGCTACCTTTCGTTCTGCTAACAACTTAACGAAGTTCCTTACTTCTTCAGATGGAAGATATGGGAAAAGATCTGAGTGATAAAAGAAGGGGTGAGTCAAGATATCGGGCTTATGGGTAAGAATGCAGTTAGTTGCCCTTGCAAGGTATTCCTTAGCCATTTCGTCTAGCCGACGGGTTTTCAGCGTATGAATACCCACAATCAAGAAATCCAACTTCCGGATAATGTTGTCGTCAATATCGAGGTTACCGTCGTCTGAGGCAATGTTGGCTTCCATTCCAATCAGAAACTTGGTGTCAGTTTGGTCCTGGAGAACTCTTGCCCCACTAATCATTTCTTCTATTCGATTCTTTTTTATCCCCACCGCCAATCCAGGCCCATGATCAGAAAGACCGCCTAAAACTACCCCCTTTTTTGTGATGGTGTCGATCATCTCTTTCTGTGTGGCAACTCCATCCGAATATGTGGTGTGCAGATGAAGGTCAAACCTAGGTAGCATGTGTAAATGTAGAATTGGGTAGATATAAGCGTTTTTGAGTGGGATCCTGGGGTGAGTTTTAACTATTTTTATCATTTTTTCACCTAAATTGTCAGAAATAGTTAAAAATAGTAAAATAGAAAACTTTATATTTAGTTAAAAATAGTATAAAATGGTTAAAATGGAAATCGGCGAAAAAATGTATAGGATCGGTGAAGCAGCCGCGCTTTTAGGCGTCCACCAAAACACCATAAGGCGATGGGAAAAGGAAGGCAAAATTAGAGTGGTTAGAGCCCCCGGTGGCCACCGAAAAATCCCAGAAAGCGAAATCAAACGCCTTTTTGGTCCCCCATCTTTACCATCACAACCCTCAGAGCTTTCCAGAGAAGATAAATTAAAGGCTTTCATAGACTTTGTTTTTTCATACTGTCAGGATGATCTTGAACTGATTAAAAAAGCAGTAATAATAAGAGATAATTTTACCTGTACAAAGTGTGGTTCAAAAGAGATGCTGACTATACACTATCTCGATGGCACGATGAGAAATGATCCAGAAAATCTCATCACCCTCTGCCAGAAATGTTATGATAACTTTCACGGGAAGATTTCGCCTCCACCACCATCTCCACAGGTAATTTCCCAACCGATAAGCAAGCAAGCAGTATTAAACGCTCTTGCTCCTACTGGCATGGCGCAAAAAACCGCTTATGGCGAGCTTCTCTCAGTTGCGTTAGCGATGAGAAAGTTTGGCGTCGAGGAATTGGCTTTTAGGGCAAAAACTCCGAAAATTCTGGCCGAAAACTTTTGTAGAAGAATGCAAGAGCTGGGATATGTAAAATGTGAAAATAATATCTTTGAATTGATAGTAGAAGTGATTAAATGACTCTGTGGGAAGAAAAAATCACCAGGGACCTTCAGTATGAAAATTATCTCAAGAAATGGGGACTAAAAGAAGACCCATTCTCTCCATCTTTGCCCAGCCCAGAAGCTTTCGTCCCTATTCAGAAAGAAAATCTTGTGCGAATAAAAGAGCTGCTCGGGGAAGGAAAGACCGGACTCCTCACTGGAGAGTTGGGCATGGGAAAAACCACCATCTGTGAGTTTCTTGTCGCTGTTCTCAGGGAAGAAAATCTTCTCACAACCGATCAGAGCAGGCACATCATCCCAGTTTTTATCCACACTCCTGCCTACTCGTCTATCGAAACACTGCTAAAGGGGATTCTCCTCTCCCTCCAACTCAACAACCAAATTGAACCTCCACAGATGTTTGAAGTTTTGAGGAGATGGTATTTGGAGCACCCGGAAAAGCTGGCGCTGATTTTCGACGACCTCCCTCAGGCTCAGGCCCCTCCGATGGCGTTCGGCGAATTTTTACGCGTTCTTTCGGATTTGCCGCAGATTTCATTGCTTTTAAACGGTGAAACAGAAAATATGCGGCGATTTCTGGATAAAAATCCGGCTTTAAAGAATAGAATTCAATTTCATGCCAGAATAAGGCCAATGACAGAAATGGAGGTAAGAGATTTGCTTATCTTTAGGTTGAAATTGGGTGGCTGTTCAGACTTTAGCCTTCTCACACCTGAAGCCATAAGGACAATTTACAGGTTTAGTGGGGGGAATCCAAGGCGGGCGCTGAAGATCGCGAGCAACTCTCTAAAGCTGGCTGCAACTTTGGATTCTCACATCACATCAAAGATCGTGAAAATGGCGAACAGAAGACCATTACTCGCGAGGCTGCTTCGGCGGGTGGAGGAATTCTGAGGAGAGAAATCCTTTTTTACTTCCAAAAAATGGAAGTATGGTGAAGAGCCATGAGAGATGATGTTTCTCCCGAAGTCTGGCTGAAAAAAGATCTCGTGGCCCAGAAGCTTTTGGAGATGTCCCACCTCAAAAAAGAAACACTTCTTCCGCTCATGTACTATACGAGGGAAAATGGAATAACCTTTGAAAAAATCGCCAAAAAGATGAAAATAAGACAGCCAAATGCTTGGAAAAGGTATCAAAAAGCCAAAAATGAGATTTTACGCTCTTTTTGCACTCTAAAGCTAGCTCTCCACGCTGGCGTGTTGGATGAAAAGGTCGCCGATTTGATCAAGGACGACCTCTTAGATTACCTCGGGTTGCTCAGAAATGAGGTTGATGAGAGCGAAGCAAAGTACAGGATGGAGAAGAGAATGATCGAGCTGATAAACAGGCTCAAAAAATAACTGCTCTTCCAGAGGCCTATCAGAGGACGCATGCTCGATTACGGTAACGAAAGGGGGGTGCTCGGATAAATTGGAGTGAAAAATCCAAGAGTGGCAAGAGAATTATTGACTAGCTGAAGATTCCTATATCGCCTTTTCCAGCACCTCTTCCATTTTTGTTGCTACCCTATCCCAGGAATATTTCTCTATAACATTTTTATGGCCAGCCTCGGAAAGCTTTTTCCTCAGCTTTTCATCAGATGCCATTTTTTCCAATTTTTCTTTCAGCTCTTCAACATCCCTTGGCCGGAACAGCACTCCAACCCTTCCATTTTCAGTAACCTCTCTTAAGGCAGGTATGTCGGCGCAGAGGGTTGGAACTCCTGCAGCCATCGCCTCCACAACAGCAATGCCGAATCCTTCGACAGTCGAGGGGAGGACAAAGATATGAGATGACTTGAGTAGCCGAATCTTTTCTTCATCGCTCACAAAACCGGTAAAAACAACCTTTTTTGAGATTCCAAGTCCCCTGGCCATTTTTTCTAGTCTTTCCCTTTCGTATCCCACCCCCACGACATAAAGCTCACAGTCAATCTTCAGCTTGGAAAATGCGAGGAGGAGATCATCGAGGTGCTTGTACTCTATGAGCCGGCCGACATAAATCACTCGCAACTTTTTTGATTTTTCTGCTTTAACACTATCGAATAGGTTAAGGTCGACTCCGTTTGGGATAACCTCGATATTTCCTGGAGACACACCTGCGGCGACCAATTTCTCTTTGGTTGAATTTGAAACCGCCACTATTTTTGAGTAGGGGATGGCAAGGGAGAGTTTTTCAAACGCCATCATCGCATATCCCCCAATCCCATAGTTTGCAATCCACTCCTTTGTGAAGAAGACATCGTGGATCGTCACCACAACAGGTGAATCAAAAATCCTCGCCCCCATCCACAGAGGAGGAATGGGAAAGAAATGCTGGGGAGCATAGACATCAAATTTTCCAAGCCCGGCGGTTTTTAAAAACCCGAACCCCATAAATGAAAGTCCATCAACAAACTTCAATAGGGTGGCCTTTTTTCCAGGGGTGTATATCCTGTGGATATACATGTTTTCATGGGTTTCAAATGCCGGCAGACCCTCCACTTTTCTTGTGATGACGTGAACTTCATGATTTTTGGCAAGCCTTTTTCCAATCTCATACATCCTTCTTTCTCCTCCGCCGGGAAGGACGGGATAGAAGAAGTCGGATCCTATAAGAATTCTCATCATTTTCCCCTCCTCATGACGTCGGTAAGGAAATATCTAAGCAACCTTGCCATCAGCCCCACATCATCAATCGACTTTAACTGCTTAAGTCGCTTTTTCACACTTTTCAAGGACAGCTCTTTTACAAGCCTGGCAGAATAAAACTCAAAGTTTGCTCTCTTCAGCCAGTACATCAGGTCATCCTTGCTCATCGTCTTTATATCCATCGTCGGCATCAGCACTTTATAGGAGCTCCAGTCTGGTTCGCTTTCCAAATAACCTGCATCCTTTGCAAGCTCATAGAGTCTTGTTCCTGGATATGGGGTGGCGATGAAGAAACTCGCAAAATCCAGGTCGAGCCACTTCGCAAACTCTATCGACTTCCTCACAGTTTCGGGGGTTTCCCCCGGCAACCCGATGATGAAGAATCCATTGGTCCATATCCCCAGTTCATTTGCCCATCCAACTACCTTCTTCGCATGCTCGGCAGAAATCGGTTTTCCAATGACATTGTTTCTGAAGTGGGGATCCCCGTGCTCCAGTCCAAAGCACAGCCAGTAGCATCCCGAGTCCCTCATCTTCTTGAGCAGGTTTTGATTGAGGGTGTTTATGTGGACGCCGTTGGGGGTTGCCCAGCAGACATCTAGCCCCCTCTCAATCATGCCGTCGCAGATCTTCTCCATCCTCTTTGGGTCAAGCGTGAGGTTGTCGTCTTCAAAGTGAATCTCCTCCACACGGTATTTTGTGACGAGATGCTCAAGCTCCTCGAGAACATTTTCAGGAGACCTAGGGCGCCACGCGTACCCCCAGATGGTGTGGATGGAACAGAAGATGCATCTTCTAGGACAGCCGCGGCTGGTGATAACGCTGGTAAAGCGAGACTTCCTCTCCGCCGCCCCATGCCCACCGGCAGCTTTAAAATACTCCTCCATCGGTAAGAGATGTCTTGCGGGAAAAGGAAGGGAATCGAGATCGCGGATGAACTCTCTAGGGGGATTCATGATAACTCTGCCCTCTCGCTTGAATGCTAGCCCTTTCACTTGACTGAAATCAGTTTGCCCCTTTTCGAGAGCCTCCACAAGCTCTAACAGCGTTATCTCCCCCTCCCCCATCACCACAAAGTCAACATTTTTGTCAGCAAGGGTTTTTTCCGGCAACACAGTTGGGTGAGCGCCCCCAAATACAGTCTTGATTTCGCTATCTACCTCCTTCACAATTTTTGCAACTTCATGAGCGTTTGCTGCTTGGGATGAGAAGAGGCAGCTGATTCCGACGAGGTCCGGCTTCCACCCAGCTATCCTTCTTTTTATCTCTTCTTGTGGAAGGCCAACTCTCAGGAATGTGTTACCGCCTCTTTCAACAAATGTTTGGTTTCTCCAGCCCTCTCCGACAGCGTCTAGAATCGCCACCTCCTTTCCATTTTTCTCCAAGAAGCTGGCAAGGTAGGCTATGCCGAGGGGGGCTACAACCCTCGGTTTTTCAAACGGTAAAATGGTCATGGGCGGAAAAATGAGCAGAACCCTCACTTCACATCCCTCCAGCCGTGATTCCCAAAATGATTTTTTTCGTTCATTCCACCAGAGAGAGTTCACCGGCAAGGAAAAAACGCTATCCCTTGGGCAAAACCGCTAACCTTAGCTTTAAAAGCTCTATCGCTATCCTCACACCGCTGAAGATGGTGGTCCCCCTAGCCCTCGAATAGGCTGTGAAGTAGCATTTCACAGGAGCCTCCTTTATCTTCAATTTTTTCATGGCAGCTTGGATGATTATCTCGGATGAAACCACATATCTGTTGCTCCTTATCTGAATTTCCTTGAGAGCCCTGGCACCAAAAGCCCTCAGTCCAGATTGCGAGTCCACGAGAGGTCCGCCGAGGAGCCTCGTGAACATGTTTAGAGCAAAATTGCCAATTCTCTTGTTGAGTGGGATTCCAATGAATTTGCGTGCACCGATAACAAGGTCTGCACCGTCCAGTTCCCCCACAACCCTTTTCACATCTTCTGGGTCATGCTGGCCGTCAGCGTCAAATGTCACCACAACATCTGCTTTCAGTTCTTTTGCTTTTGAAATGCCGGTCCTGAGTGCGGCTCCAAGCCCCATGTTTTCTTTGTGAGAAATAACTACAGCTTTTTTAGATTTTGCAATCTCTGCTGTGCGGTCTTTCGAACCATCATCGACTACAATTATGTTTTTCCACCCATTTCTGTGTAGCCCGTCTATCACGCCTCCAATCATCTTCTCCTCATTGTAGGCAGGAATGACGATCCACACATTCATTTTCCGTCTACCCCGAGCAATTTTTTCACCCCATCTCTGAGAGAGATCTTGGGTGTAAACCCCAGCAGTTTTCTAGCTTTTCCGATGTCTGCAACGCTATGTCTGATTTCCCCGGTTCTTGCGGGCCTGTGGATTGGTTTGAGATCGGTTCTTCCAGAGAGGGTCAGGAACATCCTGCAGAGCTCATTTATGCTTGTGGCAACCCCAGTCCCGACATTGATAATTTCCCCGGCACAATTAGATTCCACAGCGAGCTCTGTTGCACGAGCAGCGTCTTCTACATTGATGAAATCTCTTGTCTGGTTCCCATCACCGAAAATTATTGGGGGAAGCCCCCGTCGAATCCTGTTCATGAACTTTACCATCACTCCGGCGTAAGGTCCGCCCTTCTGCCCTGGACCGTAGATGTTAAAGTATCTGAGAATTCTCACGTCAAGACCATCTTTTTCGTGAGCTTTCAAGCAAATCTTTTCAGCTTCAGCTTTCGAAGCCGCGTAGGGTGAAAGAGGATGAAGCTCGACATCTTCTCTGATTGGGAGCTTTTCCTGCTCTCCATAAACTGCGCAAGAGGATGCCAGAATCATTTTCGCTCCTACCTTTAGGGCTGCTTGGAGGACTTCTGCAGTCCCTTCAACATTCACCTTCCTCGTTATTTCGGGATTTTTGAAGGAAAATGGAACACTGATGATCGCCGCCTCATGGATTATGACATCGACTCTTCGGGCAGCTTTTTCTAAAGACCTTTTGTCTAGGATGCTCCCCTTCACAAATGTAAAATTTTCGTTTCTGAGATGTTTTTTTATCCTGCTCAGGCTTCCGGTGGAGAGATCATCCAGCACCACCACCTCATTGGATTTCAGCAGGTTTTCTGCGATGCGGGAACCAACGAAACCGGCACCACCCGTTATCAGCACTTTCATCGCATCAGATTTTACTTGCCTCCATCTTAAAATATGCTGGAGAACATCTAAGTATGGTTGAGATGCGGACATATGTGAAGGAATTTACATTCACCACGAGGAATCGAAGGGAGATAGTTGACCTCACCGACCGGATAACTGAGATAGTGAATGAGTCGAAAATAAAGAATGGAATGCTTCTGGTTCAGCTGCCCCACGCAACAGCCTCCCTCGTGCTCAATGAAGGGGAGGAGGGGCTTGAGCGGGATATACTGGAAAAGCTTGACGATCTCGTCCCAGTCAGGGGAAACTACCACCACGACATGATTGACGACAATGCCCACGCCCACATAAAGGCAGCGATTCTTGGCTCTTCAAAAGTGCTACCCATAGTGGACGGAGAAATTTTAAGAGGGACTTGGCAAAATTTTCTCGTCGTGGAGGAAGATGGCCCTAGGACCAGGAGAGTTGTGGTCTTCATGATTGGTGAGTGAAATGCCAAGAATGTATCTTGACATCGAAACAACATCAAAAAAGGCCGACGACGGAATGATAATCGCAATAGGGATAATGAAAGGCGATACTCCGGAGATAAGGTTCATCGACTCTCTTGAAGAGGAGAAAAGGGCCTTGCAGTGGCTGAACAGGGAGCTTGAGGGCTGCGATGAAATAGTCACCTGGTATGGTTCTGGTTTCGATATTCCATTTCTGGTAACAAGGGCGGTGTTTCACGGGATTGAGCTGAAACTCGTGAGAGTCCCGATGCTTGATCTCTGTGAATGGTCTCGAGGTGTTTTGCTTCTCAACAGCTACAGCCTCGAGGCCGTGGCGAATTTTTTGGGAATAGATTGGTCAAAGGAATTTTATGGTGGAGATATCCTCGCCCTCTTCAAGTTGGCGAAGAAGGGAAATCTTGAAGCAAGGAAGCTCATCGTGGATCACTGCAGGGAGGATGTTGTTGTGCTCAAGAAGGTCCACGAAAAGCTTTCATGGCTTGTGGAAGACTCCGGGCGGGGATCGAAACGAAGGTCATCGAGAGAAGAATAAAGGCATGCTCTCTTTGCAGACTGCATAAACACAGGCAAAATGCTGTTCCAGGAGAGGGGCCGGTGCCATCGAAAATAGTGTTGTGCGGAGAGGCTCCAGGCGCAAGCGAGGACAGGGCGGGCAGGCCATTTGTTGGAGCGGCGGGGCGGTTTTTGAATGGGCTTCTTGAAATGGTAAAAATAAAAAGGGAAGAAATTTTCATCACAAATGTTGTGAAGTGTAGACCGCCAGGCAACAGGACACCTCGCGAGGATGAGGTGAGTGTCTGCGCTTCAAACTATCTCGCCCCTCAGCTCGAGAAACTTAAACCGCGCCTAGTCGTTGCCTTGGGAAGAACTTCCGCCGGTGTATTTTTAGGTCGCCCCGTAAGGATGGAAGAGGATCATGGGAAAATTTTTGAATGTGATTACGAAGGAGTAAAATTCAAGCTTTTTGTCACCTACCATCCTGCAGCAGCGCTATATGGTGGGAGGGTTCAAGAGATTTTGAAAAAAGATTTTCGCAAGCTTGGTCTATTGCTGAGAAATCTTCGCTGATCTTTGGCTTCACCCGGCTCTAAAGTATTTACGCTTTCCTTCAGAAATTCTCTCACAATGGTTGAAATAATTCTCCTGCCGATCGGCTTCGCGATTGCGGTTCTTTACTCAATGATTGGACTGGGCGGTGGAAGCCTTTTTGTCCCGCTCCTTGTGCTTGGGTTTGGTCTTCCAACTCAAAAGGCCATTGGTGTTAGCCTTTTTGGAATAGCCTTCATGACAGTCGCCGCGACCTTGGTGTATGCGATTCAAAAGAGGATAAACTACAAGGTTGGGCTCCTGCTCGATACACTGGATGTTCCCGGCGCAGTTCTCGGCGCATACCTCACAACTCTTGTAGCACCCCTCCTCCTCGGTGGGATGTTTGGGGCGGTTCTCATGGTTATCGCCTGGTTAATAATCTTTCAAAAGGGTTCGAAAGGAGAAGGTAGAAGATTTGCCGTAACCCACAAGGTTGTTGGCTGCTGTCTCCTCGGAAGCTTTCTCAGCGGGGTTGTCTCGGGGATGTTTGGGATAGGCGGGGGAGTTGTCGATGAAGCCGTGATGATTCTTTTGCTCGGGATGTCCATCAGGATTTCTGCGGGGACCGCCATGTTTGGGATGGCAATCACAGTGGTCGCCGCGCTTCTCCCCCACTGGATTTTTGGAAATGTTTTGCTGGATTATGCGGCGCCCTTAGGCCTTGGGTGTATCCTCGGCGCACCGATTGGGTCATTTTTCTCCGCTAGGATAAAGGCGACCACCCTCAGAAGAATTCTGGGAGTAGTTCTTGTGATAATCGCCATTAGAATGCTGCTTTTGCCCGCTCTTTAGGATGAAAAGCTTTTTCAACTTCAGGGGAGAGTAGGGTGAGAAAGATGGCAAAAATAATGGCTGTTGAGGATAGGAGCGAAACGCTTGTTCTTATGGAAAAGATTTTGAAAAGGGCTGGTTTCAAGTTCGTCGGTTGTTTGAGCGGGGAGGAGTGTCTGAAACTCTATAAGAAGGAAAATCCAGATCTAGTTCTTCTCGATATCATCCTTCCGGGAATCGACGGTTACACCGTGTTTGAAAAAATAAAAGAGATCAACCCGAACCAAAAAATTGTATTTGTTTCAGCGCTGGATATCGGGCCCCAAGCCGTTAAAAAACTCTGGAAATTTGGCATGCCCCCATACATCTCAAAGCCGTTCGATCCCGATGAACTCGTGAATAAAGTGAAGGAAATCCTTAGGAAGTGAAAACAATGTTTCCCCTCTTTCAGATAGATTATGCGATAATCGTCATTGCGATTTTGGGAATGCTGGTGTTCATTGAGCTGGTGATGATTGTGAACTCCCTGAGATACACCCGGCAGCTTCTGAGAATAAAGGACAAACATGAGGCAGAGCTCAGGAGGGCCCACGAAAAACTGAAATCGGTCGACAGGCTGAAGACAGAGTTCTTGAACATGGCCGCTCATGAGCTGAAGACCCCGCTCGTCCCGATGGTCGGCTACCTACAGCTGATAGACAAAAACAAGCTGGATCCAGAGGATAGAGAAAATCTGGAGATCGCTATAAGAAACACAAAGAGACTGCAGCTTCTTGTTGGTGACATCTTGGATATAGCTAAACTTGAGTCGAAGGTCATGAAATTCAACATGCAGGATATCCAGCTAACTAACATCATAAGGGACACCGTTGCAAATGCTATGGCTTTCGCCAAGGAGAAGAAAATTTACATAAAGACAAATGTCCCCAAGGAACTCCCAATTGTCTACGGTGATCCAAACAGGATTGCTCAAGTTTTAACAAACCTCCTCAACAACGCCATAAAGTTCACCGACAGAGGGGGAGTGACCGTCAACGCAAGGAGGGATGGAAACTTCGTCAGGGTGGAGGTCGTGGACACAGGGATAGGGATGGCTAAGAAGGATATTCCAAAGCTCTTCAAGAAGTTCTCGCAGTTGGACTCTTCCGGGAGCAGGAAATATGGGGGAACGGGGCTCGGCCTAGCAATTTCAAAGGAGATTATCAAGGCCCACAAGGGAAAGATATGGGCGAGCAGCCCTGGCCCAGGAAAAGGCTCCACATTTACATTCATCCTTCCGATAAAGCCAAAATGATTTAAGAAATGGTGTGAGATATCTTTTGGGCTGGCGGCCACAGCGGCGGGGTCACACCCGGTCTCGTCAGATCCCGGAAGTTAAGCCCGCCAGCGATTCAGGTTGTACTGTGGTGCGAGAGCCCACGGGAAGCCTGAGACGCTGCCGGCCCGCTTCTGAGAAAGTTTTTAGATGTAAGTGAAACTGTTTATTGGTGCCCTGGTGGTGTAGCCCGGTCTAACATGGAGCCCTGTCGAGGCTCCGCCCCGGGTTCAAATCCCGGCCAGGGCGCCAAACCCAAAGTTCCAGGAGTGATGAGAAGTATTTATAAGGAAAGATTTTCAACTTTTATGGCGAAGCCGAGGAGGAGCAACCGCTTTTGGGCCCGTAGCGCAGTCTGGCTAGCGCACCGGCCTTTTAAGCCGGGTGTCGTGGGTTCGAATCCCACCGGGCCCGCTGGGCGGAGATCCTCGGCAAATGGAGGATCCCCGGTGGCCGAAGAAGAAATAGATGTCCTGCGGCACGTGCTGGTGCCAAAGCATGAAATAGCTTCAAAGGAGGAAGTGGAAGAGTTGATGAAAAGATACAAGATTCAGCCCCACCAGCTTCCAAGGATAAGAGCGTCAGATCCAGCAGCTAGAGCTATAGGCGCACAGCCCGGACAGATCGTGAAAATAACGAGAGAAAGTAGAACTGCAGGGAGGGCGATAGCCTACAGATATGTGGTGGAGGGATAGTTGTGGTTGACACTTGGCCGGTTGTTGAGGCATTTCTGAGGGAAAAAGGTCTTGTTCGTCAACATCTCGACTCCTACAACCAGTTCATAGAGAAAGGACTCCAGCAGGTCATAGATGAGGTCGGCGGGATAGATCTGGATATAGAGGGAATTGATGTGAAATTTGGGAGGATACGCCTCGAAGAGCCTAAGGTCATTGAGGCCGATGGCTCTCCAAGAGATCTCTGGCCAAATGAAGCTAGGCTCAGGAATCTGAGCTACACGGCCGCGATGAGGCTTGAGATGAGCCTCGTGAAAGGTGGGAAGCAACTGCCGCCAAAGGAGGTCTACATTGGAGATTTCCCGGTGATGCTAAAGTCAAAAATCTGCCGCCTCTACAACTTGAGTGATGAAGAGCTGATAAAGGCCGGCGAGGATCCTCTAGACCCGGGAGGCTATTTCATCATAAACGGCTCCGAGAGGGTTGTTGTTGCTCAGGAAGATCTCGCTTCCAACAGCATTTTGGTGGAAAGAGATGAAAGGGTTGGCACAGAAGTTGCGAAAGTCTTTTCAACCCACCGCGGTTTCAGGGCTTTTGTTGTTGTGGAAAGAAAGAGAGATGGACTCTTGAGAGTTTCATTCCCGGCCATTCCCGGTCAGGTGCCACTTGTTGTATTGATGAAGGCGCTGAAGCTGGAGAGGGATGCAGACATTGTGAAAGCTGTTTCTGAAGACCTTGAGATTGCAAGGGAGCTGTTTGAGAATCTTCGGGAGGCAGCCGAGATAAGGACAAGGGATGACGCTCTCGACTACATAGGAAAGAGAGTCGCGGTTGGACAGCCGAGAGAGTATCGGCTGCAGCGGGCGCAGGAGGTTCTTGACAAATATCTTCTTCCCCATCTGGGAACAACCCCAGCAGACAGGCTAAACAAGGCATATTTCTTGGGACGGATGACGGAGCTGGTGATAGAACTAGCTTTGGGAAAGAGGGAAGCCGACGACAAGGACCACTATGCAAACAAAAGGTTGAAACTAGCGGGGGATCTCCTTGAGAGCATTTTCAGGATAGCCTTTCTCAACCTCGTGAGGGACATAAAATACCAGCTTGAGCGCGCATACTCGAGAGGAAAGGAGCTTGACCTGACCACGGCTGTGCGTGCAGATGTTTTGATAGAGAGAATTAGACATGCGCTGGCAACCGGCAACTGGCCGGGAGGAAGAACCGGCGTGAGCCAGCTCCTCGACCGCACAAATTACATCGCTGCGGTTTCTCATCTCCGGCGGGTGGTCTCGCCACTCAGCAGAAGCCAGCCCCACTTTGAAGCGAGAGATCTCCACTCAACCCACTTCGGAAGGATATGCCCATCAGAAACTCCAGAGGGGCCAAACTGTGGCTTGGTCAAGAATCTCGCAATAACGGCCGAAATCTCAGTTGGGACTGAAGAAGAAAAGATAGAGCGGCTACTCTCGAAGCTTGGCGTTAGGAAGATAGCCAGGATAAGTGAGAAGAAGGGCAAGGCAACAGTCTACATAAACGGAAGACTGGTGGGAGTAACGGACGACGGGGAGCTTCTGGCAAAGGAGATTCGGAAATACAGAAGGAACAACACACTGGACGATCAAGTGAATGTTGCCTACAAAGAGGACACGGACGAGGTGAGAATAAATACCGATGCCGGGAGGATTCGCCGCCCCCTGATAGTAGTTGAAAAAGGCAAATCACTTTTGACAGAAGATCTCGTGGAAAAAGTAAAGAATGGGGAGCTCAAATGGAGGGATCTGGTAGCTAAAGGTGTCGTTGAATATCTTGATGCAGATGAGGAGGAAAATGCATATATCGCCGTCCAAGAGAGCGAGATAACCCCAGAGCACACGCACCTTGAACTCCACCCCCTTGCAATTTTGGGGATTAGCACGGCATTGGTTCCATATGCAGAGCACAATCAGTCTCCAAGAAACACCTACGGAGCGAACATGGCCAGGCAGGCGCTCGGTCTCGCCTGTACAAACATTCACAACAGAATGGACACAAGAGGACACTTCATGCACTATCCCCAGGTGCCGCTCATCGACACAAAGATAATGGATCTGGTTGGTTTCAATAAAAGACCGGCCGGCCAAAACCTAGTCGTTGCAATAATCACATATGGCGGATATAACATGGAGGATGCAATTATCGCGAACAAGGCTTCTATCGATCGTGGAATGGGCCGCACCACATTCTACAGGACCTATGAGGCAGAAGAGATAAGATATCCGGGGGGACAGATGGACAAGTTTGAAATTCCAAGCGAGGAGATAAGGGGTTATGCCGATTCAAGCTTCTACAGGAATCTCGGAGAGGACGGTATCATCGAGCCTGAGGTGGAGGTTAGGGGAGAAGATGTTTTAATAGGAAAGACAAGTCCCCCCCGTTTCCTCGAAGAGATCGATGAGTTCGGAGTTGCCACCACCCACGGGAGGCGCGAGAGTTCAATCAGAGTTAGACCGAGCGAGGAAGGAATCTCCGATGCTGTAATAAAGACGACGACATTGGATGGGACAATGCTGGTGCGGGTGCGGGTGAGAGATCAGAGGATTCCAGAGATAGGAGATAAATTGGCTTCGAGACACGGGCAGAAGGGGGTAATCGGGATAATTCTAGATGCCGCAGACATGCCATTCACCGAGAGCGGGATCATTCCAGATATTCTGATAAACCCCCATGCAATTCCTTCAAGAATGTCGATAGGACAGCTCCTAGAGATGATTGCTGGAAAGGTTGGGGCCATGAATGGGAAAAAGATAGATGGGACTCCATTTAGCGGTGTTCCGGAGGCAGAGCTTAGAAAAGCTCTTGTGGAGAGTGGTTTCAAGAGCACAGGAAAGGAGGTCATGTATAACGGGATTACTGGAGAAATGATTCCAGTTGAGATTTTTGTTGGGGTTTGCTATTACCAGAAGCTCCATCATATGGTTGCAGATAAGATTCACGTGAGATCTCACGGCCCCATCCAGGTCCTCACCCACCAGCCCACAGAAGGCAGGGCGAGAGAGGGTGGGTTGAGATTCGGGGAGATGGAGAGGGACTGTTTGATTGGGCATGGAGCAGCGATGCTGTTGAAGGAGAGACTTCTGGATGCTTCAGACAAACATCGTGCTATGATCTGCAGGAACTGTGGCAGCCTCGCATACAACGATAGAAGAAAGGACAGATACATCTGCATGTACTGCGGCGAAACTGATGTCGATGAGGTTGAGATGTCTTATGCATTTAAACTTTTGCTAGATGAGCTGAGATCAATGGGGCTCTTCCCGAGAATAAGAACAAAGCACAGAATATGAGGTGGGAAGATGGGCGTTTTGAAAATGATCGATAGGGTGGAATTCTCCCTGATGTCCCCAGAAGACATAAGAAAGATTTCTGTGACGAAAATCGTCACCCCGGACACCTACGATGAGGATGGATATCCAATAGAGAATGGTTTGATGGACATGAGGTTGGGGGTAGTGGACCCTGGACTCAGGTGCAGGACGTGCGGGGGGAGGGCAAAGGACTGTCCAGGCCACTTTGGTCACATAGAGCTCACCCGCCCGGTCATACACATAGGCTATGTTGATGTTATTTATGATTGTCTGAGAAGCACCTGCGCAAAGTGTGGCAGAATTTTGCTTAGAGATGAGAAGATCGAGGAGTTTAGGAAAAAGATAGAGCAGCTGATGAGGGAGGGGGGAATGTGGTGGGAGGTTTCGCAGGAGGCAATAAAAAGTGCGGCTACAGCAGAGGTATGCCCCCACTGCAAAGAAAAGCAGCCAACAGTAAAGCTAGAGAAGCCCACCTCTTTCATTGTAGATAGGCACAGGCTCACACCTTTGGAGGTTAGGGAGAGATTAGAGAAAATACCAAATGAAGATCTTCTCCTCCTCGGGATAAATCCAGAGACTGCCCGGCCAGAGTGGATGGTTCTGACGGCCCTTCCAGTTCCCCCGGTTACTGTGAGGCCCAGCATCACCCTAGAGTCTGGGATGAGATCTGAAGATGATCTGACCCACAAGCTGGTGGATATAATCAGAATAAATCAGAGGCTGGCGGAAAATATTGATGGTGGGGCACCTCACCTGATAGTTGAAGACCTGTGGGAGCTTCTCCAGTATCATGTTTCCACCTATATAGATAACGCCATTTCTGGGTTCCCGCCGGCAAGGCATAGATCTGGAAGGGTTCTGAGAACTCTTGCCCAGAGGTTGCGCGGGAAGGAGGGAAGATTCAGGGGAAATCTCTCCGGGAAGAGGGTAGATTTCTCCGCCCGCACGGTGGTTTCTCCAGACCCAATGATCAGCATAAATGAAATAGGAGTCCCGGAGTACATCGCAAAGACCCTCACGATACCGGTGACTGTTACAGAGCACAATATTGAGGAGATCAGGAATCTGGTCAGGAGAGGTCCAGACATATATCCCGGGGCAAACTACCTCGTGGCTTTAGATGGCAGAAGATATGACCTGAGATATGCCGACAGGGAGCAGCTGGCAGAATCGCTGACCGTTGGAACTGTTGTGGAGAGGCACTTGAAGGATGGAGACATCGTTCTGTTCAACAGGCAGCCTTCCCTCCACAGGATGTCGATAATGGCCCATGAGGTCAGAGTCATCCCCGGTAGGACCTTCCGGCTTAATCTGAGCGTGTGTCCACCATACAATGCGGATTTTGATGGGGATGAAATGAATGTCCACGCCCCCCAGACGGAGGAAGCCCAGGCCGAAGCCAGAATTCTCATGAGGGTTCAGGAGCAGATCCTTTCGCCGAGATTTGGTGGACCCATAATAGGAGGAATTCAGGAGCACATAACAGGAAGCTACCTCCTCACAAGAAGGGGAACATTTTTGACCAAGGAACAGGCGCAACAGTTGCTTGCCGCAGCAGGAATTTTTGTTCCTCTTCCAAAACCGGATCACAGGGAGAAGGGAGAAGAATACTGGAGCGGGAAGCAGATATTCAGCCTCCTCCTGCCCAAAGGTTTAAACCTAACCTTCAGGGCCAAGATATGTGAAAATTGCGCCCACTGCAAGAAAGAAGAGTGCGATATAGATGCATATGTGGTGATAAAAGATGGAAAACTGTTGCATGGTGTAATCGATGCTAAAGGAATCAAAGCTCTGGATAGATGCGAGATCCTTGATAGAATAACCAAGGATTATGGGACAGATGCTGCCAGAGAATTCATCGACAGGGTCACGAGACTTTCCATAGCCTCGGCCATGATGTTTGGCTTCACAACTGGAATCGACGATGAGGATATACCGGAGGAGGCAAAGGAGCACATAAACGAGGTGCTTGAGGAAGCTCGAGACGAGATTCGGAAGCTGGTGGAGGCATTTGTTAACGGTGAACTCGATCTCATCCCCGGAAGATCTCTCAGGGAAACTCTGGAAATGAGAATAATGGGGGTTCTTGCCGAGAGCCGCGACAGGGCTGGGGCAATTGCCGAGAAGTACCTTGGGTTGAGCAACCATGCAGTGATAATGGCGAGGACTGGTGCAAGGGGCAGCATGCTCAACCTCACCCAGATGGCTGCTTGCGTTGGGCAGCAGTCTGTCCGGGGGGAACGCATAAGTAGGGGATACAGGCGCAGGACCATCCCCCACTTCAAGCCGGGTGATCTTGGAGCAGAAGCGAGAGGCTTCGTTAGGTCAAGCTACAAGGCCGGGCTGAAGCCGCTCGAGTTCTTTTTCCATGCGATGGGCGGAAGAGAGGGTCTCGTTGATACAGCTGTGAGAACCGCTCAGAGCGGGTATCTCCAAAGGCGTCTGATAAATGCACTCCAGGACCTCCGGGTGGAGTACGATGGGACGGTCAGGGATGACAGGGGCGGAGTTATTCAGATGGCGTACGGCGAGGACATGGTTGATCCTGCGAAGAGTGACTTTGGAAAATCGGTGAATGTGGAAAAAATAGTGGAAAGGATAATCGGTGAGTGAAATGGCCGGGATTTCTCCTGAGACGATAAAATCTGAGGTTCAGGCCCTCTCTGGCAGGGTTCCAGAGTCAATTGTTCATGAGCTTCAGAAAATTCTTTTGAACGTTAGCAGGGAAAGGGCGATCACCCGGGAGCAGCTCGGCAAGATAATAAAGGCAGTGGAAGATGCATACACAAAATCTCTTGTCGAGCCAGGGGAGGCAGTCGGCACTGTGGCAGCTCAGTCTATAGGTGAGCCTGGCACTCAGATGACCCTCAGGACATTTCACTATGCAGGAGTTGCAGAGCTAAATGTCACTCTTGGCCTTCCAAGGCTGATAGAAATCCTTGACGCGAGAAAGACCCTTTCCACAGCTCTAATGACAATTTACCTGAAGGAAAAGTATTCGGGGAGTAGAGAGAGAGCAAGAGAGCTTGCTCAGAAGATCGAGATGACAACGGTTGAGGATGTTGCGCTGCAGACAGAAACAGATTTGATAAACTCTGTTTTTTTGGTCATCCTTGATAGGAAAAAGCTTGAGAGGCGGGGCCTGACTCCAAAGAGAGTGGCAGAAACAATTTCGTTCAAGCTGGGAGTAGATGCAAGTGTTGATGGGCTAAAGATAAGAGTTAAACCTTCACAGGACACCCTCGCGGAGTTGAGGAGAACCGCTACTAGGGTCAAAAGCTGCGCAATTCAAGGGATCGATGGAATTTCTAAGGTTCTGGTAAAATTGGAGGGAAACGAATATGTGCTTTACACAGAGGGATCCAACCTGAGAGAAATTTTGAGATTGCCAGAGGTGGATCAGACTAGGACGATTACAAACAACATCTATGAAATCGAGCAGGAGCTGGGGATAGAGGCAGCGAGAAATGCCATAATCAACGAAGCCATAAAAACTCTGGAGGAGCAGGGTCTGGAAGTGGATGTCAGGCACATAATGCTTGTAGCCGACATGATGACTGCCACCGGCACCGTGAGACAGGTGGGGCGCCATGGAGTGAGTGGTGAGAAAGCAAGTGTTTTTGCGAGAGCATCCTTTGAGATAACGACAAAGCATCTGTTCGATGCATGTATCCATGGAGAGGTCGACAAGCTTTCCGGAATAATCGAGAATGTCATAGCTGGACAGCCAATCCCACTTGGGACTGGATCGGTGGAGCTGGTGATGAAGGGAGGGGAAAAGGGTGCCGGTAAGTGAAGAGCTTGGGAAGGCGGCAAAGTCTGGAAAGCTCATATTTGGAACAAGAAAAAGTTTCAAGGCCCTGAAGAATGGTCTAGCGAAAGCAGTTGTGGTGGCTGCCAACTGCCCGGAGAAAGTTTTTTCAGACATAAAACACTACGCGAAAATTGCCAAAATTCCATTGCATGTTTTTGAGGGTGACAGCAGGGAGTTGGGAATCGCTTGTGGGAAGCCATTCACCATCAATGTAGTTGCAGTAATTGAGGAGGGAGATTCCAGCATACTCTCGGCGGTGAGGGGAAAATGACGGTGAAGATAACTGCTGAGGAGATGAGATTCATCGCTCTCTTTGAGGGATTGGCCGGCGCAAGTGCAAGAGACTGTGTTGTTACCCAGGATGGAAGCACAATTGCTTTTGTCGTTAAACCTGGGGACATGGGGCTGGCGATAGGAAAAAATGGGGCAACCATAAGAAAAATGGAGCGGCTCACCGGAAAAAATGTTGAAGTTTTCGAAGCCAGCGATGATTTAATTACTTTTTTAAGAAATTTGCTGTTTCCAGCAAAAGTTCTGGCAGTTGAGATAAAGGATACAGCGAATGAGAAAGTAGCAATTGTGCAGGTGGATGCAGCAGATAAGATGAAGGCCATAGGGAAAAGGGGGCGCAAGATTCTTCTGGCAAAAAAGCTGATGGAGAGACATTTTGGGATATCCGATATCATTCTTAAATGATTTATAGTTGAGTGGTGCAGTTTTCTTTGAGGTATTTGGATGAAATCGCCGAGAGGAGAGTTTGCGGCAAGGAAGCTTGCGATGACCAGGGGAAGGTTCAGGTGGAAGAATCCCTGGTACAAGCGCAGGGTGCTTCACCTGAAGGAGAAGGCAGACCCGCTAGAAGGTGCTCCCCAGGCTAGGGGGATTGTGCTGGAAAAGGTTGGGATTGAGGCAAAACAACCTAACTCCGCCATAAGAAAATGTGTGAGGGTGCAGTTGATAAAAAATGGTAGGCAAGTTACGGCTTTTGCTCCATGGGACGGGGCCATCGGTTTTATCGATGAGCATGATGAAGTTGTGATTGAGGGGATAGGGGGGGCCAAGGGGCGCGCGTATGGAGACCTTCCGGGCGTGAGATATCGGGTGGTCTCTGTGAATGGAGTGTCCCTGAGAGAACTTGTGACGGGAAGAAAGGAGAAGCCCACTAGGTGATTTCATTGAAGGTTTTTGGCGAGTGGGATACAGAGGGAGTGGTTGTGCATGATCCCGGGCTGAAGAGGTATCTAAACCTTCAACCGAGAATAGTTTTTCACCAAGGAGGAAGGCATGCAAAAAAGCAGTTCAAGAAGTCGGAAGTTCCTATCATAGAAAGACTGATGAACAAGCTCATGCGTTCTGGGCCGGGCGCTAGGAGGTTGAAAGGAAAGGTGATTAGGGGTGGAGGAGCAACGGGAAAGAAGATGAAAGCTTATAAAATCGTCCAGAGAGCCCTAAAGATAGTTCACGAGAGGACCAAGAAAAATCCAATCCAGGTGCTGGTCGATGCCATCCAGCACTCCGCCCCTAGGGAGGAGACAACAAGAATAACCTATGGTGGAATAACATATTATGTCGCAGTTGACTCGGCCCCCCAAAGAAGACTTGACATTGCGCTGAGGAATTTGGCCGCAGGAGCATATGCTGCATCATTTTCGAATCCAAAGCCAATCGAGGAATGTCTTGCGGAAGAGATAATTCTTGCGGCCAACAACGATGTGAAAAGTTTTGCAGTTTCCCAAAAAGAAGAAATTGAAAGAATCGCAAAGGGGGCACGTTAGGTTTATAAATGCGTGTGAAAAAGAAAAATGGCAGGAGGTAGAACATGGCTAAACCGCACTTAAACTTGGTAACAATAGGGCATGTGGATCACGGGAAATCTACAACCATGGGTAGGATGCTCTACGAAAAGGGAGTGGTGAAAGACGAGGATATAAGGAAATTCGAGGAGATGGGAGACAAAGGAAAAAGCTTCAAGTTTGCCTGGGTCATGGATGCCCTCAAGGAAGAGAGGGAGAGAGGGCTGACAATCGACCTAGCTCATAAAAAATTTGAGACAGACAAGTACTATTTCACGATTATCGATGCTCCAGGCCACAGGGATTTCGTCAAGAATATGATAACTGGGGCAAGTCAAGCTGATGCAGCAATCCTTGTTGTGGCGGCAGATGATGGAATAATGCCGCAGACAAGAGAGCATGCGGCGTTGGCCTTTACCCTTGGAGTTAATCAGCTGATAGTCGCCATAAACAAAATGGACCTTGTTGAATACAAGCAGGAGGTTTTTGAGAAATTAAAAAAGGAAGTTCTTGATCTTTTGAGGGCTGTGGGATATAGAAACGCAGATAAATTTGTGTTTGTTCCAATTGCAGCTTTTCATGGTGAAAATGTGACCAAAAGGAGCGACAAAATGAAATGGTACACGGGGCCAGTGCTCTATGAGGCTCTCGACAGCTTCCAAGTGCCGGAAAAGCCAATTGATAAACCGCTCAGGCTTCCGGTTCAGGATGTTTATTCAATAACTGGTGTTGGAACAGTTCCAGTTGGAAGGGTGGAAACAGGGGTCCTGAAAGAAGGGGACACAATCGTTTTTGAGCCAGCGGGGGTGAAGGGAGAAGTAAAATCAATTGAAATGCACCACGAGAAAATACCGAAAGCAGAGCCGGGAGACAACATAGGATTTAATGTTCGAGGCGTTGATAAAAACGCGATTAAGAGGGGAGATGTCGTTGGTCACCCAGACAAGCCGCCGACGGTTGTGAGTGAATTTAAGGCGAGAATTGCAGTGCTTCAGCACCCGACTGCGATCGCTGCAGGTTATTCACCAGTCTTCCATGTTCACACAGCACAGGTTGCATGCAGGATTACTCAGATTTTGAACAAGCTTGACCCAAAAACTGGTGAGCCAGTTGAGCAGAATCCACAGTTCATAAAGAAGGGGGACATGGCCACGATAGTTGTGACTCCCTCCAGACCTCTCGTGATTGAGAGAGCCTCAGATTTCCCGCAGCTGAGCAGGTTTGCCATTAGAGACATGGGGATGACGATCGCTGCCGGGGTGTGTATTGAGGTAACTCCCGGGAAGTAGGTATTTTTATTCTCTTCTCTCAGTTTTAGGGGATACAATTGCAGAAGGCTAGGATAAAACTTTCCAGCATCGACCTGCAGAAGTTGGAGGAGGTCTGTGGACAGATAAGGTCAATCGCAGAACAGGCGGGGATAGAGAAGAGAGGGCCTGTTCCCCTTCCCACCAAGAAGATCAGAATAACAACAAGAAAATCCCCAGATGCAGAGGGGACCATAACTTGGGATAGATGGGAGATGAGGATTCACAAGCGGCTTATAGACATTCAGGCGGATGAAAGGGTTCTGAGGCAGTTAATGAGAATACACATTCCAGAAGAAGTTTCAATTGAGATTGAGTTTAGGAGTTGATTTCCGACCACTTTTTATTTCATTAAATATCTCTATTGGCTCTGGGACGGCGATCCCAGTTTTTTTGAAATATCTAACCAAGTTCTGGATATCTCTCATGAGCAGGTGGTCGGCCATCGGATTTCTGATGTCGGTAGCCATCGAAAAATCGATGATGACAGGATCTGGTGTCAGCAGGACATTGTACTCGCTGAAATCTGAGTGCACGAGCCCGGCCCTGTTATAGAGGATGTCCAAGCTCTCGCACAGCTGTTTGAAGACTTTTTTAGGCGCTTTTGGTGGGACATCTTTCATTTTTGGGTACGGGACGCCATTCTCACCTATGAATTCCATCACCAAGATGTTTTTTTCATAGTCGATTGGCGCAGGGACCGGCACACCAGCATCGTGAGCCCTCTGCAAATTTTTGTATTCTCTGGAGGCCCACATAAAAACTATTCCTCGTTCATCTTTTGGAATCCTGTGAAATCTTGGATCTGCGGCCATGTACCTATACTTTGTTTTAAAGTCTGTCGTGGCGATCCGGTATATTTTAACAGCGACAAAATTTCCATTCTTGTCTAGAGCACAAAAGATGTTGGCCTCCTTCCCGGTCGACACGACTCCATAGAAGATATCCATGACACCTCGATTTACCAATTTATATAGAGTGAGAAGCGTTGAGTGGTCAAAGACCATTTCCATTAGTTTAAAGGTTTCAGAATCCTTCTCAAGCCTTTCAAACTTTCTCTGCTCGAGCTTTTTCAGTAGCTCTGCTTCTCTCCCAGGGGTCATTCCCACAGGCCTCTTTTCTTAAGCCATTCTGCCTGGGTCTTCGTGTATCTGAAAATGATGTCACCTCTTTCTTCCCCCTGAACTGGCCATGGCTTCACGACTACCACATCTCCCTCCCTCACCCACATCCTTTTTCTCATCCTGCCCGGGATCCTGCAGTTTCTTACATGGCCATCCCTGCATCTCACCCTGAGGCGGTCAAATCCAAACATCTGATCCACAACGCCGAGTATTTCATTACCCTTCGGGATGTAGAGCTTCTGCTCCTCCTCTTCAGGCATCTTTCACCCCCTTTTTCTGTCCCAAAGAAGCCGGTTGACGCCGTTGAGGACAGCTTGGACGCTCGCCATGATTATATCTCCGCTCGTTCCTCTGGCAGTAACGAGCTTTTTTCCATCCGAAAGCTTTACTATCACATTCACAACTGCATCGGTGCCGCCGGAAATAGCATCAACGTGGAATTCCTGGAGGCGAATGTTGGATGTCTCCTCGACAACCTTTCTGATGGCATTCATTGCTGCATCCACTGGCCCAACGCCGAAGCCAGATTCCACCATATCTTTTCCATTAACTTTTACCCTCACTGAAGCAGTGGGCGTAATCTTGTTGCCGCTTACTACCGTCAATTCCTCAAGTTTTATTACCTCCTCAAACCTGGCCCCCATGATCGAGTCTATGATTGACCGCAGATCTGTGTCCGTGACAAGCTTTCCGCTGTCTCCTAGGCGCTTCACTTGGTTGAATATTTCTTGAACTTCTTTTTTTGTGAACTTGAAACCAAGCTTTTTTAGCTCATTCTCTATCGCATGTGAACCAACATGCTTTCCGAAGACTATCCTCCGCCTCTGGCCGACCATCTCTGGAGAAATCGGCTCATAGGTTGGTGGATACTTGAGAACGCCGTGAGTGTGGATGCCAGCTTCATGGGCAAATGCATTCTCGCCGACTATCGGTTTTAGGGGAGAAATCGGAAATTTGGTGAGTTTCTCAACGAGCTTTGATGTAGGGTAGAGCTGTTTAAACTTTATTCTTGTTTGTTTTCCCAGAAAGCGGTGGACGCCGAGGACAACTTCCTCCAGCGAGGCGTTGCCCCCTCTCTCCCCAAGGCCATTCACCGTTACATGCACTTCTTTCGCTCCACCCTCAACAGCCGCCAGGGTGTTTGCGGTTGCAAGACCGAGGTCGTTGTGGCAGTGGGTGGCAAGGGGGAGCTTCAGCTGGCTGGAGAAAAATGAAAACATCTCTTTGGCCCGGTTTGGAGATAGAACTCCGACGGTGTCGCAGAGGCAGGCCCTGTGAACCCCGATTTCTTCGGCCCCCTTCAGGAGCTCCAGCAGAAACTTTTCATCGGCCCTGCTGGCATCTTCAGCCGAAAATTCAACCTTCAACCCGTGATCAATTGCATACTCTGCTGCATCATAGGCCATTTTCTTTACATCGTTTCTTTTCTTCCCAAGCTTGTGGAGGATGTGAATGTCTGAAGATGGAACCACCAGATGGACGCTATCTACCTCACATTCCAGCGCAGCATCGACATCGGTTCTGAGCGCCCTAGCAAAGCTGCAGATTTCTGCGTCGAGACCCGCTTTCGCTATACTTTTTATTGCTTTCTTTTCTCCCTCTGAGGTTATGGCGGCTCCAGCTTCGATAATGTCCACACCGATCTCGTCCAGCGCTCGAGCGATTTCCAATTTTTCCACTGGCGTAAGTGCTATTCCTGGCGTCTGCTCTCCATCCCTCAGCGTGGTGTCCAGCACTGTTATTAGATTTTTCATATGCTTCCTCACCTAATACATGGTTTTGGACTATTAAACCAATCTTGTTTATCGATGTGTACTTAGCATTCTCTTCAATCCGAGGGAAGAGAGGATGCCTGCCCCAAGCAAGGTTCCAAATATGAGTGTTATTCCCCTATCGATGAGAGTTGCGCTCACTGCCACCTCAAGTGGCATGCCGAAAAACAAAAATATTGAGGCGAGGGTGGCGTCGACTGTCCCGATGCCTCCCGGGAGAAGAGGGATGAGCCCAACGATTGAGGGCAAAGTCACGGCCAGCATGAGCATGGTTAAGGGCGGGAAGTGGCCAAGCGCAAGGAACACAAACAGTAGCCTAATCATTCCAGAAGCCCACAGGAAGATGGATAAAATAGCAAGCCTGCTAGAAACTCTGAAGTTTCCTAGGATGGAGTCGCAACCGAGATAAAATGCGCCGATCCATTCCTTAATGGGCTTTCTCCTCACCTTTCTTTTCAGCCCCTTGAAAATTTTTATCGCAAGCCTCTCCAGCCCAGTTGCTCCAACCTTTCTGTTGACCAAGTGATATAAGGCTGATGCGAGGAGTTCTAGCAAAACGAGCCATCCAGCAACGATCAACACAGCGACCCACAGCTCATTTACAGAGAGGGCGAGAGCGATCATGAGAAGTGAGAAGAAGATTGGAAGGTCTATCAAGAGTTCTACTATAATTGTGGCGAAGCCAACGGAGTAGGGAACTCTCAAAACTTTTTTTGAAAGGTAGCTTCTGGCAATTGGGTCTCCTCCAGCATACGTAAGGGGGGTGATGTTGGTTATGAATATTCCGCTGAGGATTGTTGCGTAAATTCTATGGATTGGTAATGGATATCCAAGTGTTTTCAGGGAAATCCTCCACCTGGCAGACCATATAAGCAGGCCGAAGAGGTATATACCCATTGCAAACGCAACGAAGCAATAGTCTGCGTTTTGAAGGGCAGCAATGATTTTTCCTAGGTTCTCTCTAAATAGGAAGATGAGAAGGAGGGCGATTATCCCAATGATGAAGAGAGCGGAAAGGGTAACTCTTTTGAGCCTGCTGGGCCCTGATTTCTGCTTCATCCCATCAAAATCAGATTGTTCAGGAGGAGAAAAAGATAGAGGTTGAAGCCATTCATCCCCTCAGAAATGTGATGAGGTTTTTCAGGAGGGATGTTGCGCCAACTCTCCTCAGAAGAGCCGGTACTTTTGGGAAGAGGGCTTTTATGAGTTCTCCATGTTTATCAAAATCAAACCTTTCTTCGCAGATTTCTCTGATTTCTTTTTCTTCCAGAATTTTCACAACCGCAGAAATCTCTTCATCAGATAATCTCCTCATGATTGCAGCAGCCCTGCGCTCCAGCTCAATCCCCCTGCCGAACCTCTTCATCACAGCGAAGCTGTAGTCTTTTGGAGCGTTCTGCCATTTCCTTTTCAGGATAACATCTGCTGCTATCCTTGCAGATGAAAGTCCGAGGTAAATCCCGCCGCCGGTGAGGGGTTTTACCTGGCCGGCCGCATCTCCCACCAGCATCACCCCATCCCCGCAAATTTTTCTCAAAAATGGCGGTGGAATTGCTCCCGCGCAAAAGTGGGTTTCCTTTGTGGGAAGAAATTTCGTGGCTGCCGGATGGATTTTAAGGAATTCACTGAGGAGATTGATGGGATTGCCTTCAACACAGCCGAGGCCAACCCTGCACATCCCCCCCGCTTTTACCCCCCATCCAAAAAATCCACTGAAAAACCTCCTTCCGAGGTAAATTTCTGCAACATCCTTCGGAAGGTGCCCGCAAATCTCCACCTGCGCGCAGTTGACATAGCTCGCGGGTTTTCCGTTTTCGATGCTTTTCCACACGACTGATGCAGGGCCATCAGCGCCGACCACCAAAGAAGCCGAAATCTTCCCCGAGGTTCCACCCGTTACTTTGATCTGCGGGGGTTGTCCACTTTTCACCGCCGAACATCTCGTCTTCAGCAGAAATCTTGCACCAGCTCTTGCAGCTTCCACCGCAAGCGTTCTATCGAACTCTGCCCGGTCGATGACATATGCAACCGCTTTTTTCTTTCCGATTTCAACTGGAGCACCCGATGGCGGGTATATCTTTGCTCTTCTGAGTTTTCCCAGCACCCACCTTCCCGGCCTGATGCCGATCTCTTTCAGCCCATTAATTCCAACAATTCCTGCGCAACAGACTGGATTTCCAATTTCCGCATGTTCTTCTACAACAATAACGTCGATCTCGTTCTCAGAAAGGAGTTTTGCCAGGAAGCAGCCAGCAGGGCCGCCGCCGACTATAACCACATCGGTTTTCATCGCTACCCCACCTTTTTATTTCCATGGTTAGTTAAGTCTACCTAGGATGAAAGAATGCTGGAGACGATAGGATACCTGCTGGCGGGGCTCTTCATAGTTTTGGTTCCCGGGGCGCTGTTTTCAATAGCCCTCTGGCCGGAGGACTCCATGAGCGTATGGAGCAGGCTTGGAGCAAGTGTATGTTTGGGCTTCATGCTTCTTCTCTACACCGTCTGGGCGCTAGCGAGCGTCGGGAGCTTCTTCTTCCACACCACCTTCCTCGCAGCGGCTGGTCTTTCCATAGGATTGTTCATAATTTCCCTCCTTCGGGGAGGGGGGGAGCTGATAGAGGCCTATGCAAGAGGGGCCATAAGAATTTTGCGTGGAGCTAGGGTAAAGATGGGGCGCGTTGGTAGAAGGCTCAGGCAAGCAAAAAAGCCTGTTCCAGCACCTCCTCTACCATCAGAGGCTCCAAAACCTGAGGTCATGCCCCCTTCTCAGCCACAGCCCCCGGCGCAGGAACCTGGAGCATCCCCGCAGCTCCAAGAGCAGAAATTGGGGGTACATCCACCGTCACAGCCAGTCCCGGAAAAGCGCGAAGGGCAGCCAGCGGGAGGATAGGAGGACCGATGTTCAGATATAAGCAGGCCATTGTTGTTAGGGAGGATCTTGGGATGAGTCCTGGAAAGCTTGCAGCTCAGGTTGCCCACGGTGCTGTTGCAGCCGCGGAAAAAACCAGGAGGGAAAACCCGGAATGGTTTAAAGGCTGGCTCAGGGAGGGGCAGAAAAAGGTTGTGTTGGCGGCTAAAAATGAGAAAGAGCTAAGGAAGCTGTGGGCAGAGGCATCTGAGAGAGGGATATCGTGCGAGCTCATAGAGGATGCTGGTCTCACGGAGCTACCGCCGGGAACAGTGACGGTAGTTGGCATCGGCCCAGCCCCCTCAGAAAAAGTAGATGAGATAACTGGAAAACTTCCTCTTCTCTGAGCTGGTCCCATGGATCTCGCCTCAGCTGGAGAAAGAAAAGTTGTTCAGCTTGCTAGACAAATTTTTAAGAAGAGGAAGTGGGTGGAGGTTGGGATTGGAGATGACTCTGCAGTTGTGAGGCTTTTGGGGAAAAGGGTCGTCCTCACAACCGACATGTTTGTTGAGGACGTTCATTTTCTTCCCGGGGCCGCGCCGGAGCATTTGGCCAGAAAGGTTGTTGTGGCAACGCTGAGTGATTTGGCAGCAATGGGCGCAAGACCGGTGGCCCTCCTTTTCTCGGTAGGGCTTCCTAGGAGCACCAGCTTTTCATTCGTCAGAAGGATGATGCAGGAGATGAACAGGGTGGCGCTGGAGAATTCTGCGCCTGTAGTTGGCGGAGATGTAGACGAAAGCGAGAAGATAGTGGTTGCCGGGGCTGGAGTTGGGGAAGCAGGAAAACATATAATAAGGCGTTCGGGGGCGAGGCCGGGCGACCTAATAGCTGTTACTGGGACCCTTGGGAAGGCAGCGGCCGGGCTGAAGATTCTCCGCGAAAATATCTCAAGAGGAAAATTTTCGGCACTGGTAAAAGCTCATCTAGAACCGAAGAGCAGGGTAAGGGAAGGCATAGTTTTGGGAGCGAATGCGGGAGTCACAGCAGCGATAGACATCAGCGATGGACTTGCTAAAAATCTTCATCAGCTTGCTGAAGAAAGTGGGGTTCAGATAATAATTGAAGAAGAGAAGATACCGGCCGACCCCCTTGTGATAGAATTTTCAAGGGAGCTGGGAATCCCCTCAGAAGAATTTGTGCTTTACGGGGGAGAAGATTTCGAGCTGGCGTTCACTTTTCGGAGAGGAGCGCGGGTGCTGAAAGCTCTGGAAAAGCTTGGAACAAAAGTTTCTGTAATCGGGAGGGTTGTGCGTGGGAGAGGAGTGATTCTCTCGAGGGAGGGGAAGGGTGAGCGCCTTTTACCAAAGGGATTTGAGCATTTTCTCACATAGTCTTCCCTCCATAACGTTCAAAACCACTTATGCATCTTAGTTTTGGAGGCAAGTTGATGCAGGAGATTTCCCCTCATGAAAAAAAGATTCTGGAGGCGCTGGAGAGGTGCGGTGGAAAGGGAAGCGTAGCAGCCATTTCCGTGGCAGCTTCCATGGATCAGTCGGCTGTGATGAGAGCGATTCTTTCCCTGAAGGAGAAAGGGATGGTAAATGTTGCTGAGAGGCTTGTCAAAAAGATATCGCTGACGGAAGAGGGACAGAGCTATGTGAAAGATGGGCTGCCTGAGAAGAGGATGCTAAAAGCTCTTGCGTCCGTTGGTGGCGGGACAGTAGAAGAAATGGCAAAGCTGGCGGGTCTGAGCAAAGAGCTTGCAGGAGTTGGAGTGGCCTGGCTCGTGCAAAAGAAGTGGTGTTTTTTTGAGAAGGGAATGATGAAAATATCGGAGGCTGGGAGAAAGGCTCTCGCCGAAAAATCTCCGGAGGAAATCTTATTGGAAAGGCTGGCGAAGGCTCCAGCGGATTACTCTGAACTCTCAGGGGATGAGCAACAGATGGCCAATGTTCTGATCAGGCGGGGTCTGGCTGAGAGCAGAGAGAGTATCACCCGAGAAGTTGAGATAACTCCCGTTGGAAGGGAGGCCCTTCTACTTGGAATAGAGGTTTCTGATGTCACCGAGCTCACCCGGGAAATGATAGTGAGCGGAAAGTGGAAAAATGTGAGGTTCAAAAAGTATGTTGTTTCTGCACCCGAGGAGCCTGTCTTTCCAGCAAAGCTTCACCCTCAGCAAAGGGTCATCAGGGAACTCAGAGAAATTCTCCTAGCGATGGGGTTCATCGAGATAAGAGGGATGGCGGTGGAATCAGAGTTCAGGAACTTTGATGTTCTCTTCCAAGCGCAGGATCACCCGGCGAGAGAAATCCACGATAGTCTCTCCCTTTCAAAGCCTTCGCGGGCCAGACTGCCCATGCCGCTTGCAAAGAGGGTCGCCGCCGCTCACGAGAAGGGAGCCGCTGGCTCTAAGGGATGGGGATATAGATTCAGCTTTGATATAAGCAGTCGCCCTGTCCTCTGCTCCCAGACGACTTCTGCCACGGCGAGATATCTGGCATCCCATCCAGAGCCGCCAGCGAAAGTTTTCTGCATAGACAGAGTCTACCGCCACGAGAAAATTGATTACAAACATCTGGCCGAGTTCTACCAGTGTGAAGGGATAGTGATGGAAAAAGACCTCAATCTTTCGGACATGCTGGGATATCTCAAGGAGATCGCCGAGAAGCTTGGGTTTAAGAAGATTAGGTTCAGGCCAGGTTACTTCCCATTTACAGAACCATCTGTTGAAGCAGATATATACTATGAGAAAAGGGGAGAGTGGATAGAGGTGCTGGGGGCGGGGATGTTCCGGCCAGAGATGCTGGAGCCGATGGGAATAAAATACCCTGTTCTCGCCTGGGGGATTGGTCTAACGAGGCTTGCGATGCTGAAGCTTGGGCTGGATGATATAAGAGATCTGTTCAATAACGACCTGGCCTGGATATCGCGGCGTGCAGTGGGAGGTGGGTGAAATGCCACAGATAACAGTTGGATATAGAGACTTGTGCAGACTTTTGGGGAGACGACTTTCTGTTGAGAAGCTCTGTAAGCATTTACTGTTGATGGGGATTGAAGCGGAAGCTGTTGGAGACCAGCTTGTGCTGGACATCTCCCACAACAGGCCCGACTTGCTGAGCCCAGAGGGGATCGCTAGGGCCCTGAAAGGATTTCTCGGAATTGAAACGGGGATGCCAGAATACCGCGTCACACCCTCTAAAGTCATTGTAGAGGTAGACAGGAGTGTTTTTGGGATCAGGCCTTTCATTGCCGCGGGAGTTGTCGAGGATGTGAAATTAAGTAATGATATCGTTGCTTCCCTCATGCAGGTTCAAGAAAAGCTCCATACATCCTTCTGTAGGAACAGGAGAAAGGCTTCGATAGGAGTCTATGATCTTGATACTACAACTGAAACCATAAGATATACCTCAGTCTCACCTGATGGCATCAGTTTTGTGCCATTAGATTTTGCAGAACCCCTCACACCAGCAGAGATTTTGCAGCAACATCCAAAGGGCATAGCATACTCAAAGCTTTTACAGGGACTTCCCCGATATCCCATTCTAATTGACTCTCAAGGGAAAGTGCTTTCAATGCCTCCAATAGTCAACAGCGAGGACACGAGGGTGAGGCCAGAGACAAGAAGACTTTTCATCGATGTTACAGGAACAGATGAGAAAATAGTCAACCGGGCGCTGGTTCTCGTTATGACGAGTCTAGCCGAAAGGGGGTTCTCACTCAAGAGCGTGAAGGTAAAATATCCGGGGAAAGTGAGGCGCACACCAACATTCGAGAGTGCCAGACATACTGTTGACATTCTGAGGGCCAACAGATATATTGGAATTTCCTTAACTGGAAAGGAAATGGCGGAGATTTTGGAAAGGATGAGACACAAGGTTCTCGGGCGAGAGGGGGGACGTTTAAAAGTTCTTTCTCCGCCTTACAGGTTCGACATTCTTCATGAAGTGGATTTGATAGAAGATATTGCCATTGGTTATGGCTATGACAGGTTAGAGCCAAAGATTCCAAAAGTTGTGACGACCGGCGAGCGACATCCTGTGGAAAGGCTCAGTGATGTGGTTAGGGAGATAATGATTGGGCTGGGATTTAGTGAGGTTCTTACATATACCCTCACCAATCAATCTTCAAACTTTGAGATGATGATGACCAGCGGTGAAGCAGTGGAAATCTCCAACCCAGTCTCAGGAGAGTACACGATTTTGAGAACATCGCTTATTCCATCACTTCTGGCAGCCCTCAGGGAAAATAGAAGGAACCCACTACCGCAGAAAATTTTCGAGGTGGGTGACGTTGTTCTCCTCGATGATTCTGTTGAGACGGGAGCGAGAAATGTGCGAAGGGTTGGGGGAGCAATGATCGGGGAAGGACTGGGGTTTGCCCGCATTAAGGCAGTTGTGAATGCTCTTTTGAGGGAGCTTGGAGTAGTCTCTGAGATGAGAGGCTGCAGCCATCCAAGCTTTATTGAGGGAAGAGCTGCAGAAATTATAGTGGGGGGAAGGGTCAGAGGAATTCTTGGAGAGATTCATCCACAGGTAATAGTGAACTTTGAGCTCTCAGATCCAGTTTCTGCTTTTGAAATAGATCTTGAATGATCACCTGACTTTTAGGGCGTACTTTCCCGGACGGGTTATATTCATCTTTTTCGCTATGAGAGATTCTTCAACATTTCTTATGATCACATAACCTGACCAGTCTGTGGAGAGGGCAG
>JAVZGN010000013.1:0-27965 GCA_038872135.1 Hadarchaeales archaeon (SeqCode)
CGATGCAATAATTTTCGTTGGCGGCTCTGGCTCCTCCCTTTACTTCAATGACCCAACTGCCCTGGCCATCGCAAAGGAAGCCTTCACAAAGAAAAAGGTGGTAGGAGCCATCTGCATAGCTCCAGTGATCCTCGCAAACGCTGGAGTTCTGAAGGGAAAAAATGCAACAGTTTGGGATGGAGAGTTTGTTGAAAAGATTGAAAGGGGCGGGGCAAAATTCGTGAACAGGCCAGTTGTTGTCGATGGAAATGTTGTCACGGCGAATGGTCCCCAAGCTGCAAGGGAGTTCGGCCGGGCAATCGCAAAGCTTCTGAGAGGATGATCGGTTGATCGATATCTTGATCAAAGATGCCCACATCATCACAATGGATAATGAAGGCAGAATCTATCAGAAGGGTTCGATTGCGATATCGGAGGGCAAGATAGTGGGAGTGGGGGAAGTGAAGGGGCCCGCCGACACTGTCATCGATGGGGCCGGGAAGGTTGCCCTCCCAGGATTGGTTAACTCTCACACCCATCTCCCAATGACCCTCCTCAGAGGAGTTGCAGACGACATGACATTAAAACCATGGCTCACAGAAAAAATCTGGCCCCTTGAAAGGCATCTCACCCCCGAGCGCGTCTACCTGGGGGCACTCCTCGGATGCCTGGAAATGATAAAATCTGGGACAACCTGCTTCGCAGATCAATATTTCTACATGGAGGAGGTGGCAAGAGCTGTGGAGGAGTCTGGAATTCGAGGTGTTCTCTCCTATGGGATAATCGAGCTCGGAGATCCAGACAGAAGAGAGAGGGAGATAAAAATCGGGGAGCGCTTGATAAAAAATTGTCATGGGAAGGCAAACGGAAGAGTTCTGACGATGTTCGGCCCCCACGCCCCCTACACATGCTCAAAAGAGTGTCTGCTGAAAGTGAAGGAGCTGGCCGGGAAATATGGAGTTGGCATCCACATCCACGTCAGCGAAAGTGATGAAGACATAAACGACACCATCGCCTTTCAGGGGGAGAGACCTATAAGACTCCTTGAGAAAATTGGCTTCTTGGGACCGGAGGTTCTAGCAGCCCACTGTGTAAAGGTCCTCCCAGATGAGATGGAGATCCTCAGGAAAAATGGGGTGAAGGTGGCCCACAACCCAGTGAGCAACATGAAGCTGGCCTCTGGGATTGCGCCGGTCACAGAGTTCCTGAGAAAAAACATTGTTGTAGGGATAGGAACAGACGGATGCGCGAGCAACAACAACCTAGACATGTTCGAGGAGATGAAAGTCTGCGCTCTAGTCCACAAGATCAGGGAGTCAGACCCAACAGTTGCACCGGCGCGAGAAGTGCTGAAAATGGCAACCATGGGCGGGGCTAGGGCCCTGAGGCTTGAAAGGGAAATCGGCTCGATAGAAGTTGGAAAGAAGGCAGATATCATCCTCATCGACATGAAAAAACCCCACCTCACACCCCTCCACAATGTCATCTCCAGCCTCGTCTACTCTGCTCACGGCGATGATGTGGATACCGTGATCGTTGACGGAAAAATCCTGATGCAGGGGAGAAAGGTACTGACGGTCGATGAAGAGGAAATCATGCGCAGGGCTCAGAGGGCTGCCGAGGAGATGATTTCTGAGCATGAGGGAGCAAAATGAGTTTTAAAGTGAAAAACATCAATCTCGCGCCGCTGGGGAGGAAGAGGATAGAATGGGCAGAGAGCCACATGCCCGTCCTGGCGGAGATCAGGCGAGAATTTAGAAAAAGCAAGCCGTTGAAAGGGGTGGTTGTCGGAGCCGCCCTCCACACTGAGGCAAAAACAGCCGTCCTCGTGAGAACCCTGATGGCCGGTGGGGCGGAGGTTGCGATAACAAGCTGCAATCCTCTCTCCACAAAAGATGATGTCGCCGCCGCGCTGGCCAGAGAAGGGGTTCACGTCTATGCCTGGAGGGGAGAGACTGTCAGGGACTACTACTCAAACCTCAACAGAGTTCTCGACCACTCCCCAGATGTTGTGATTGATGATGGCGCCGACCTCATCACCCTCATCCACACCTCCCGCCGCGAGCTTCTCAAAAAGGTCATCGGGGGCTCGGAAGAGACGACAACAGGGATCCTCAGGTTGAAGGCGATGGCTAGGAAGAAACAGCTGAAGTTCCCGGTGATAGCGGTCAACGACACCCCATCAAAAAGATTTTTTGACAATAGGTTTGGAACTGCTGAATCGACATTGCAGGCGATAATGAGCATAACAAACACCCAGATCTCTGGGAAAAAAATAGTTGTCGTCGGCTTTGGCTTTGTGGGACGGGGAATAGCTTTCAGGGCAAGGGGGCTTGGGGCAAGAGTGGCGGTGGTTGAAACCGATCCGATAAAAGCTCTGGAGGCTGTGATGGAGGGTTTTGATGTCCTTCCCATGAAAAAAGCTGCGGCCATCGGAGACATCTTCATCACCGCCACCGGCAACATTAACACCATCAAAGGCGAAGACATGAAGAGGATGAAGGATGGGGCGATCCTCTGCAATGCCGGCCACTTCAACGTTGAGATAGACATCCCCGCCCTCAACAGGCTTTCATTCTCAAGGAGGGAAGTTCTCCCGGACATCCAGGAGTTCCGGCTCAAAGATGGAAGAAGATTATACCTTCTATCTGAAGGGCGGCTGGTGAACCTCGCTGGGGAAAGATCTCTTGGCCACCCGATGGAAATAATGGACATGAGCTTTTCCCTTCAGGCCCTCGCCGTCGCCCACTTGGTCAAAAATGGCAGGAGCCTTCAGCCCGGCGTCTATGAGGTTCCACAGGAGATCGACAGAAAGGTCGCAGAGCTTAAGCTTCTCGCCTATGGAGTGGAGCTGGAAAAGCTTACCCCCGAGCAGAAGAAATACCTAGAGTCATGGGAGATGGGAACCTAGCCCTCGAGCCTGAACCTCAGGAGCGCCGCAAGCCCCCCGAAGGCCATCTCAAGCTCTCTCCCCTCATCCGTCTCGTTTGAGATGAACTCCACCTTTGTGTCAAATTTCTCCGCAATGTTCACAAGCTCTTGAACAACATCAGTTTTTCCCACGATGGAGAGTCTGAAATCCCCACAGTTTGGGCAGGGGGTTGTTGAAAGCATCTTCTCGTATCTTTCAGGGTTGTCCACCGACTGCATAAACTCATGGCCACATCCCGCACATCTCACGCTGACTTTGGTTTTTCTGAAACTCTCAGAGATCAACAGGGTATCAACCGCCCCGTGTTCAAGCGCACTTTTCACCTCCCTCTCTCCATATGTCACGAGCCCTCTCCCCCCAACAAGCTCCTCGAGGAACTTCTGCATAAGCTCCTTCTCCCTTATTATCTCCATCCCCGCGAGAACCTCCCCAGCCTTCCCCATCAGCTCCTTTATCCCCTCCTCATCTGTATAGCCCACATCAAAAACTCCCCCGATTTTCTTGGAAAGCTCATGGTGAAGAAGCTCCTCCTTCAAGAAGTCCTCTTTCGTTGGACCGGGACCTGCGACCAATATCGTCTTCAAATCTTTTATCTGCAGGAAAGCTTGATTTGCAGCCTCTGCCACCCTCTTGTAGAACTCCTGAACGGCGATCTCGTGGAGCCTCTCAAATCTCCTCGCCGACTGCCCACCCTTCGAGTGCTTTCCAGGAATCCCAGAGGTCAGCCTTTTAATCACCTCCACATGCTTCCCCCTCATGGAAGCTATCGTCGCCTCCTTTCCATCCAGCAGGAGCAGCCCTATGGTCTCCTTCACCTCTAGCATCTCCTCAAGTGGTTTGAGCACAAACTCCTGATCACATCTATACATCTTCACTGTAATCGGCTCAGGAGGCTCCACCCAGTAGAGCTGGATGTCTACATAGTCTTCCCTCCCAGCGACATTCCCAGCAAATATCGCCATCCCATTCGGGGGCGGTTTCCTGTTTTTCTCCATGTATGTCCTCAAAAACTGGATGACCCTCTCAAGGGCTGCAACAACGTTCTTCCGCGTGGTTTTCGATTTTATGTTTTCCGCGGTCCCCTGCTCCTCCCTAAGCTGCTGCATTATCTTGCCCAGGTCAAAATCCGGGGGGATATAAACTGTGATGAGCTCTGTCCCCCTTCCCTTCTTCTCCTTCAGCTCCTCCAGCAACCTCCTAAACCTGTACCTCGCCTTGGCATCTTCCGTCACTCGGCTCCCCATTATCTACATACCGAAGTTTAATATAGGGTGAAGGTGGGTTTTTTTTTGAATGAAAATAACCATTTGCATTGGAGGAGCTGCGCTAGCCCCTGAAGAAATAGATGCCGAAGTCCTCAGAAAAACTGTCCAAGCGATTGGAGAGATGGTTGAGGCCGGCCACCAGGTCTATGTTGTAGTTGGGGGCGGCGGAGTAGCAAGAAAATACATCCAGAGGGCCAGGGAGATGGGAATGTCTCAGGCAGAACAGGATAAAATCGGAATTGCTGCTACAAGGCTGAACGCCCAGCTTCTCATCTCAGCTCTGGGGAAGCTCGCCGCTCCTGATGTCATGACGACAGCCGAGGCTGCAATCAGCGCATCCACGAAAGGGCTTGTCCCAGTGATGGGTGGGGTCAGCCCTGGACAGACGACCGACGCTGTTGCAGCATTCCTGGCAATGAAAAGTGGCTCAGATCTCCTAATCTTCATCACAGATGTGGACGGCATTTACGCTGAAGATCCAAAGAAAAATCCCCTTGCACAAAAAATTGAGAAGATGACGACAGAGGAGCTGGTGAAGAAATTTGGAGGTGAAAAAATGATCCCCGGCATGAAAACAGTCATTGACCCCCTGGCTTCAAGATTGATTCACCAGTACAAGATAAACACAGTGGTCATCGGCAAGAAAGATTTGGACAATTTACTCAACATTGCCAGCGGGGGGCAGCACTCCGGAACAACAATAGTGCCGGTGTAAAGATGGAAGACCACAAACACTGCATCATCTGCGGAAAGGCAATCCCACCAGATAAATACATCTGCTCGCCCTCATGCGAGACAATCTTAAAATCTCACCAGAGGCAGGCTCAGAGGATGAGAATTGTAACCCTCGGAGTCTTCTTCCTGTTTTTCATCATCCTACTGGCAACAGCAATTCTCCGCTCTCAGGCGTGAGGCCTCGAGCTACAGCTCAACGATTACTGTGATCGGAAGATTTCCCACATCTACCTTTTCTACTTTCCTCCCCGAAATCTCCGTCTCTCTAATGAAAACCAGATCTTCGCTTTCCAAGAGAAACTCTTTTCCACCTATCTCCAAAGCAAGCCTTCCACTCCTCAACTTCTCCGATATCTCTTCCCGAGACATCCTCCTGAGACCCTCCTCAAGAAGCTTCACATCCTTCCTGAACTTCGGGCCAACCCTGGAATAGTTGAGAGAAACTCCCTTAATCTTCTCAAGAAGATCTGGGAGTTGCCCGCAAACCTCTGTTTTCATTATCCTTATCGTCCCAGCAATATCCCGAACCCCTGAGGAAATGATTCCCCTCAGCCGCTCATCGGGACAGCAGATAATTGCCCTGGAGATTTCTTGAGAGAGAGCAATTCTCCTCTCAGACTTGAAATTCCGGAGAGCGCCAACAACTGTGTTTATCACCTCTCCAGCTTTCTCGGCCTCTTCATCGATGAGACTTTCATCAGCCTTTGGCCAGCTGAGGAGATGAACACTTTTTTCTTTACCCTCGGCAAAACAGCTCTGATAAACCTCCTCCGCAAAATGGGGAATGAATGGCGCGAGGAGCCTGATGACAGTGAAAATGGCCTCTCGGAGCGTCGCCCGAGCTGGATCTGCGTTTTCTCCTCCATAGAGGCGATACTTGACCCCTTCAATATACATGTCACAGAAGTCATGCCACACAAAAGCCTGGATTTTTTTAAGCGCAAGATTGAAGTTGAAGTCTTCCAAAGCAGATGTTACCTCTCTCACCAATCGGTTCAGTTTGCTGAGGATCCATCTATCTAATGGCGAAAGCTCCAACTTTTTGATATCTAGTCCTCCGGCCATGTAGGGGGCTGCAAACCTCACAGCATTCCAAAGCTTCCGCATAAACTTATAACCAAATTCCACCTCCTTCCAGCTGAACGGGACATCAGAACCTGTTGTCGCCCCCAAGACAGCCCACTGCCGGAGGGCATCGGCCCCAAACTTCTTCCTCGCGAAGGTTGTGTCAACATAATTTCCAAGAGATTTTGACATCTTTTTGCCGTCAGATCCAACCACCATCCCATTTATCATCACAGTTTTGTATGGCGCAGAACCCAGAAGGGCGAGATGCCTGACCATAAGATAGTAGTCCCAAGTCCTGATGATGTCTGTCCCATTGGGCTGTAGATCAGCGGGATACAACCTTGAATCAATTTCCGGCCATCCTGCGTGGACGGCTATGGTGATCGAACTGTCCATCCATGTATCTAAAACATCTCTCTCCGGCTCAAACTTGTTTCCGCCGCACCTTGGGCAATTTCTCTTTGGAGCGTCTTTCCATGGAATCACCGGCAGCTCCTCCTCCTCGGCAACCATCGGCTCTTTGCAGGAGGAGCAGTACCAGACAGGGATCGGCGTGGCAAATATCCTCTGCCTAGAGATAACCCAGTCCCAGTCCATAGATTTTGCCCAGTCCTTCAGTCTTGAGCCCATGTGGGGCGGAACCCATCTCACCTTTTCCGCTTCTTCCACCACCCTCTCATTCAAATCGAGGACCCTCATAAACCACTGGGGGACGGAAAGGATTTCCACAGGTGTTTTGCACCGCCAGCACACCCCAACGCTCTGCTCAAGCCTTTCGCTCCTTTCCAAAACTCCTGCTTTTTCCAAGTCCTCCAGGATAGCTTTCCTCGCCTCCATGATTGAAAGACCGCGGTACTTCCCGGCAGAGGCTGTCATCCTCCCCCTTTCATCTATGAGCTTCACAACCGGAAGTTTGTGCTTTTTGACCCACTTGACATCAGTCTTGTCTCCAAATGTGCATATCATGACGACACCAGTGCCGAAGTTTGGATCTACCTCCGCATCTTCCATTATTCCAACAACCTGGCCCATCGGCGGCACCTTCACCTTCTTCCCAACATGCTTCCTGTATCTTTCATCTGCGGGGTGGACAGCCACAGCGACGCAGGCTGGAAGGAACTCAGGCCTAGTGGTCGCAATCGTTATTTTTTCCCCGTCATCCAGCTCAAACTTCAGGTAATTCAGAAATGTTTCCCGCTCGCTGTACTCCACCTCAGCATCTGCTATCGCCGTCTCACATCTTGGGCACCAGTTGACCGGATGCTCCCCCCTGTAGATGAGCCCCTTTTTGTAGAGCCTAACGAAAGAAAGCTGTGTTTTTGAGTAGTAGGAGGGATCCATCGTCCTGTACTCCGTTGACCAGTCTATTGAAAACCCGAGGGACCTCATCTCCTCCCTCATGTGAGCGATGTTCTCCTCCGTGAGCTGGATGCATAGCTCCCTGAATTTTTCTGGAGGAAGATCCCCCTTCTTTATCCCATATTTCTTTTCTACCTGAACCTCCGTTGGAAGCCCATGACAGTCCCATCCCTGAGGAAAGAAAACGTTGAACCCCTGCATCCTCTTGTACCTCGCAACGATGTCCATGTACGTCCAGTTGAGGGCAGTTCCCATGTGAAACTCCCCTGAAGGATAGGGAGGAGGAGTATCGATCACATAGGTGGGGCTCTTGAAGTCGTCTTTTCTGAAGGCATATATCTTCTCCTCTAGCCACTTCTTCTGCCACTTTGGCTCCACTTCCAGCGGGTTGTAATCTTTTGAAATTTCCATCCAGCTCATCTCGAAAATTGTGCTCAGGTTTTAAATCGGTTGAGGGTCATCTCAGGACTATTCGGGATGTAAACTCCTTCTTTTTCCTCATGGCCCTCTGCAGGAGCGATCGAAGGACTTCTCTCGCCTTCCCCTCCTTTGCTACTCTCAGGTGCTCGCGGCAGAAATTTGCTAGGTCCTCAAGATGGCGGGTTGGCCTGAAGTTTCTGTCCCCCCAGTCAAAAATTGCGCAGATTTTTCCTGGCAGATACCCCTTCTCATAGTCGCCATAGATTCTTGAAACCCTCTCCTTTGTCTCTTCGGGAACTATCGCCCCTTCCCTCCTGAACAGAAGATCTGTTCCATTCTCCCCGAGGCCAAAAAGAGCCTCGGAAGCTATGAGATAAACCCTGAAATTTGGCCACCATTCTCTGAACCTACTCTCCCATTCCCTGAGCTTCTCAGCACCAACTGCCGACCCCGCGATTGTGAAAAAAATGAGCCCCTTGACGTCATAATCCCTCTCCCTCAGCTCACTCCTGGTGGTGGCCAGGGCCTGGGACAGGGTTGCGCCAGTGGCTATCGTTTCCCCAGCGAAGAGAAAACCATTGTCTGGTAGAGCATCAAAGCTAACATAGAAGACATCGGCTTCAAATTCTCCGCCGGAGATCCTCCGCCTTTTCACCCCTATGAAACAGCGGGGGAGATACTGCCCCGTTTCAAGCTGAAATGCTTGGTCAAGACAGTACCCTAGGCTTCCCCTCAGCATCACCAACTCACATATCCTATCGAGGGAGATTTTCCTGAGCCTTGGAGCAACCGCCCAGGCTGCTCTGAGGAAAAGCCTGCTGCACTCTAGGGAATATCTCCTCAGCTCATTCCCGCAGATATCTGGATTGAAGATTATCTTCTGGGCCGGGGGAATGCTCACAATATACGTGTTCTTCGGAAGCTTCTCGTTGCCGACAGAATAAGCTGGGTACTCAAACTTCACATCCGCCCTTCTTAGCACCTGCAAGACCATCCTCCGGAAGCTCACATCTCAACGATGATTGATGTCTCGGTGTACTTCACGCCGGAAATCTTCTGGATTTCTCCAACCACAGACTTTCCAATCGCTGCCACGTCCTCAACTTCAATTCTCGCGACGATATCAAACCTTCCGGTGGTCGCTGCTGCAAATTTCACTTCCGGAAGCTTTTTTATCTTTCTGAGGATTTCCAGCGCCTTGCCGGGATCGGTCCTGATGTAGACGATTGCCTGGATGCTATCACCCACAATTATCTGATGCCATCGATTTAAAAGAGTAGAAGGTATATTGGTGGGATGAATAGACTGCCTGAGAAGGGGAGAATTCCAGTTGTCACAGTGATGCTCGTCCTTTTAAACCTCGCAGCTTTCATCCTGATATCCGGCAGCGAATCCCCCGAGGCGCTTATGAGAAAATATGGATTCGGCCCTGAAGATTTTGTCAAGGGGAGAAATCTTCTGACGGTAATCACCTCGGCATTCGTTCATGTAGACTGGACCCACCTCTTCGGAAACCTTGTGTACCTGATCATTTTCGGGCTGCTACTTGAACACAGGGTTGGGTACCTGAAGTTTCTTTTGATATACTTCACCTCCCATTTTTTCGCACTAATGGTTGGCGTGGTCTTCTCTTTCCGCTCGACGATGGTTGGGGCATCCGCAGCAATCTCGGGGGTTATGGGCGCATGCTTTGCGGGTTACCCTGAGGAGAAAAGCTCTCTCGGGCTGCTGGCGTTTGCAACTCTTCCGCTCATCTCCTCTTTTGTCCCAATCGTCGTCACAACCTCACTGCTTCTCTTTGTGGTTGCCCCGCTGTTTTTCTTTGCCTCAATGGTTCTTGTGCCGATATGGCCTTTCATCTTGATTTTTCTCCTCTACCAGACAAAATTCGCGGTGGAGTTTGCAAATGTTCCAGTAGCTGGAGAGATAAAGTACTGGGCGCACATCATCGGCTTCATTGCTGGGGAATTTTTAATCATTGCATTGAAGGGACGGAAAAAGAAAACTGAAAAAGGGGAAAACTCAAGAACCCGCCGGGAGATTTTTGGTTTATAAATCCCCTCCACCCAAGCCTTTGATGGGTAGCCACGTACATCATCGTCTATGACTTGGGTAAGTCGGATGGAAAGGTGAGGCAAAGGGTAAACAGAGCTCTGAGGAGGCTGGGGGCCGTGAAGCTCCAACAGTCTGTGTGGGAATCCGACAACCTGGCGGCTCTAAAATTGCTGGCCAAGTGCATAGAGATGGAAAAGGGCAGGGCAATAGTCCTGAGAAAAGCTGTTGTTCAAGAAGAGGCAGAGACCTCAGAAGAAATCTCTGAAATCATCGGCCTGAACCTTTTCACCCGACGCTGAGGCATCTTCCCAAGCTTTTCAAGATCCTCTGCCACATCTGAAAGGGCCAGCTTCTCCAAAAGCTCTGGAGGTAGCCATCCCGTCTCCATATCCCATCCCCTCAGCCTGTAATACTCCCTGAGCATGTAGTCAAGCTCTACAACTTGCCCCTTACATGGTCCAGCTGGCGCCGGCTCCTTAAGAAGTCTTTCTGGAAGGCGATCATCCTTTTTCCCCACCCCCTCTCTGATGTCGAAAGCCCTCTCAAGGTTGAAAATCCTCTCTCCAATTTCCCTCAACTTCATCTCGGTAAACTGAATTCCCGTCAGAGCCGTCAGCGCTTTTGCATAGTCCTTGAAATAAAAAACAGGTGGCCACACCGCCCCAAACTTGCACGTGACCAAAGAGTCAACAACCGCGCAGAAGTTCTCCCCCTCAACCACCATCAACGCCTTGTACTTTGGGTTGAGCCTGTCTGCAGCTTCCGGCATTACCTCCTTCCCAAACCTCTTCTCTATCTCCTCAACAAACCCAACCTCGCTCAACACCTCAAACGATGTCAGGTGGTCCGCTCCACGGTTGGCGGTAGCGTGGGAAAGACCCATTGACTTCTGCGCCCTCCCATCTTGAGCCGGCTCATCCATCCCTTTAACAACCATCGTGAATGGTTCTGCGATCTTCCCAAATCTCCGCGCAAATCTTGCGGTGCCTTCAGCGAGAAGATTTCCGAATCCCTCTCTTTTTGCGATCTTTTCTATGCATTGGATTATTGCATCAGCATTTCCCCATCTTAAATCAATTCCATCAGTATCCTCTTTCTTCAGCAGCCCCCTCTGATAGCACTCCATCGCAAACGCAATTACCCCCCCACATGAAATTGTGTCAATCCCATAGATGTTGCACAGCCTGTTTGCATAAAGAATGGCCTCGAGATCAGAGTTCCCGCATCTTCCCCCTAGAGAAGAAAGGGTTTCATACTCTATCTTTCCCTCGATATTCCACCTTTTGCCTTTTCCAACATAGGTCTCGCAGTGGAGGGGACAGTTGAAGCATGCCCTCTTCTTCACCATGAACTCTTTAACTATCCTCTCTCCGCCGATTTCTAGTGCATGCTCGAAAACACCGCTCTGAAAATTCCTCGTGGGAAAGCGGCCTATTTCATTCATCAGCTCGACTAGGATCGTGGTCCCATATTTCATTGTTGAGGGTGCAAACTTGTGTGATACCTCCCTCTTCCTTCCCTCCAGTGAAAGCTTGAGGAAAGTTTCTGGATCAGCTGCTTCAGGTCTGAAGTCCCCCCTGACGGCTATTGCCTTGAGGTTCTTTGACCCCATGACAGCTCCAAGACCAGTCCTGGCAGCGGCTCTGTAGTCATGCATAATCGCAGCAAATCTCACAAGGTTTTCCCCCGCCGGCCCGATGGAAGCCACCTTGAATGAACTTCCATGCTTCTCCTTGATTTCCTTCTCTGTCTCTGGCACCGTTTGCCCCCAGAGACTCCCTGCATTCTCTATTGATGCCTTTCCATTTTCTATCAGAAGGTAGACAGGCCTTTGTGCCCTTCCCCTAATGATTAAACAATCGAAGCCAGAGAACTTCAGTTCTGCGCCCCAGTGCCCCCCACTGTTTGCCTCACCGTAAAGGCCCGTTAAGGGGGATTTGGCCGCCACCTCATATCTTCCAGAGTGAGGCCAGGAAGTCCCGGTGATCGGCCCAACAGCAAAAATCAATACATTTTCCGGCGAAAAGGGGTCTATCCCCGGCCTGACCATGTCGTAAAGGAGCCTCGCGCAAAACCCATTTCCACCTATGTAGTTGAGAGCAAGATCTTTTGGAAGCTCTTCTACCAGGGTCTTCTCCCTGCTCAGGTCTACATGCAAAATTTTCCCCGCGTAGCCATAAATTCTCTCTCTAATCATGAAGCAAATTACCTCTGTTCAGGAGAGATTTAAAAATTATCGCGTGAGAGCATTCATCACGATTATGAGGGTGTTGTAGCTGTTATGGGCGAAAATAGAGCCCCCAAGTCCAGCCCGCAAATAGCACCAGGCAAGAAGAAGAGAGGCGGGAAGGAGGGAGACAGCATATGCGGGATATGTTCCTGGGTTTGAAAGATGAAAGACAGAGAACGCTACCGAAGAAACTAGCACCGCCAATAGCTTGGATCCCTTTCGCCTCATTATCTCATCGATGAATACCGCTCGGAAAATCCACTCCTCGAAAATTGGTAGAAAGTTTGCAGTGAAGAGGATCAAAAATGGTGATATTTCTTCTATTGTCCTGATGGGGTTTTCGGCTGGATTTTCCAGCTCAACCCCAGCCGTGACCAAAAGATTTGAGAGAAAAAATGTGATGGCGAAAGAAGCTGCAAGAGTAGCCATCCCAGTTGAAAGGAGTCTCACCCAATCCTTGCGCTTCATTTTCTTCATCGCCCTCTTCCAATATCTGGGCATCAGCCGCCTGAGATGGCGTGGGTTTTCAACGAGGAGCTTTCCGGTGATCACCCCAAGAATTATCCCAGCAACCAATATTCTGAGAATTGAAAACAACACTGAAAGCATGGCTTTCCCATCATTTCTTCAGTTTTTCCAGAGCCTCGAGGGTACCCTTTATGCTTGAGAGGAGTTCAATGGTTTTCGCTGGATCTGTTTCCTTCTCCAGCTTTTCCGTGAGCATCTTCAACTTCTGGCGGAGCGTTTTTTCAAGTGCCAAAAGTTCATTCTCCTCATGGGGCTTTTTTGAACTGCACATCGGGCAAACAACCTTTCCCTCAAACTCAAAAAGGGGGCTCATACATTTCCCGCAGTGAATCCCGAGCATTTTTCCCCCGGCCATGAGCAGCTCCGCCGCCTTCTTGGTTTTTTCCTCCTCCATCAAATCAAAACTCTTATGAACCACCCACCCTAAAAGAATTGGGATACATGCGTGGTGGTAGTCATGGAGCTGGAAGAAAAGATAAAGCAGGTTGTGGAGATTACAACGAGGATCAGCGACGATCCAACAATACCACGCAATGTCAGGAGGGCTGCGGGGGAGGCTAAGGCCTACCTCCAAAGGAAAGATCAGGACATTGTTTTGAGAGCAGCTTCTGCGAGGATGAGTTTGGAGAGTGTTAGCGATGACCCAAACATGCCTGTCCATGCAAGAACGCAGATATGGAGTGCCCTCAGCATCCTAGAAACAATCAGATGAAGAGCTATGCGTGAGGTTTCCCAGAATCCTGCTGTAGAACAAAATGCCGGAAGCGGGCCAGGAGTAGACATTGGACCATTTCTTACCGCCATCAGGAAGAAAGACTACAAGCGGGCGAAAGAGTGGCTTGAGGAGAAATCTGCGAAAATTGGCGAGAGTGAATTTCTCAGGGGATATTTCCTAGCTCTGAATGGGATGGTTTCAGCCGCGGAGTCATCGAGAGAGCTCTCGGCGATTAAAATCATCCTGGAAAACGGCAGAAAAGAAATGGCTGAGGCCCTCGCCGAAGAATTCCGAAAAAGACTTTCGCGAAAGTTTATCCCCGAGGATGAGGCCGGCTTCATGACTGCCTGGTTAGACTTTCTTCAGAACCTCTGATCTCATTCTATCGTGGCGTGTTTTGCCTTCATCTCTTCCTCGTTTTTCCCCAGCTTTTTCATCAAAGCAGCCACGATGCTGTCGAGGAAGACCATACTCCCTATTTCAAAGAGAGTTCCCAGGGGCGTCAGGGGAGCATATTCCCCCGCGAGCTCCCTGCTCATAAAAACCTTTGTCTTCGCTATTTTCGTCCTCCCAGGGATCGTCACTATGATTTCCGAGAGCTTTCCAAGTCTGGAGTTTGGGTAGGAGGTGAGGGCTGCCACCTTTGCGCCAATCTTCTTAGCAATCCTCGCGGACTCAACTATCAGATCCGTTTCGCCAGAGCCGGAGAGGGCCACGAGAAGATCTCCAGGTCTTAGGGCGGGGGTAATCGTTTCCCCAATCACATATACCTCTAGGTCCAAGTGCATCAGCCGCATGGCAAATGCTTTTATCACCAGCCCAGATCTCCCGGCCCCAACCACAAAAATTCTCTTGGCTTTCATTATAGCATTGCAGAATTCTTCAATTTCTTCTCTCTTTATCTTGCTCGGAAGTTTGTTGAGAAAATCAAGTATCTCCCTCATCGAAAGCTGCATCTCCTCCATCCTCTCACACTCCAATTTACGAGACATCTTATAACTAGCTACCTGCGGGCCGGGGCCCTCACAAAAACGCTGTATTTGTCCTCCCCCTTTAGCTCCATCTCTATCCTTTTCACAACCGCCTGCTTTGGATCGTTGAAACCTCTCACCCTCTTCTCCAAATCCTTAAAATCGGAGAATGGCGCTTTCTCCCTCTCCTCGAGTATTGCCCACATTATCTTTTTGCCCACTCCCGGTATCAGCTCCAGCTGGTGAAATCTCGTTGTTATCGGCCCGGCTTTGTTGAAGAAATCGACGAACCTTTCTGGGTGCTTATCAACTAGGAGAGAGATGGCCCTCGGTAACTCTGTTTTTGCTGCAGATGTCAGGTCCTCGTATGCTATCCTCCTCTTCACCCTATCTATCTTCTCCCTCTCTCCCTTGCCAATGAATATCTCATCCAAGACATTGAACACCACTCCTTTCAGAGGGATGACTTCCAAGAGGGTGAAAAAGGTGTCACCGAGAACCTGCACTATCGGTTCCTTAAGATGAAGGGGTCTTGGATCGCTCGGATGCCCTTGGGGAAGAAAATCCAGCACTATCGCTCTGTCCTCATATTTTTTCTCCGCCAGAAATCCATCCTCCTCATTTCCTGTACTTGTCGAGAATCTCCAGGATTTTCTTGAAGTCCTCTTCAGCGATCCCAACTCTTTCCTTGTAAAAAATCATTTCAAGATCTTCTTTTGTTTCAGGCATCAAATCTATGATAGTGACGATGTGATTTTCGCGCAACTTCCCCAGAGCTACCAGCTCCTCACGAATTTTTCCAGCAGTTTCAGCATCAACCTTTGCAAACTTCTGGGCATAGTCATAGGAAAGCCGCTGGCCATAGTCCATTTCCTGCTTTTTCTGCGACTCCAGAATCTTCTTAACCTCCGCTAGGGTGACCGGCCTCTCCTCAATGACCCTCTTGCCTATCACCTACCTCACCATCCTAAGATGCTCCGGGGCACAAATAATACTTTTCCTTTTGCCACCATCCTTAATCTCAACGAGAAAAGCCCTGCCGACCATCCCCTGAACCACCCCCGTCCTTCCATGATATCTGTGGTGGGGCTGCCCTTTTAGGACGCTCGGGTTTATTACTATCGCCACGCGCCTCCCAGGAGAGATTTCCTGAACCGCCATTGTAACGGGAGGTGGGCCGCGCTCGCGGGGGTGCTTTGTGAATTTGCCTCTCCCTTTCCCTCTCAAACCTCTAGATCTCTTCGCCATACAACTAAACTTTGCATCGTAGCTATTTTAATTCTTTGCAACTGCTGGAAGCGTGGCTGGGCACCATTTACGAAAATTCCTACACGCAGGCACCTGCCAACAATTAAACAGGAAGATGTTGAATGATTTATGATGGCGGAAGAAATCATGGCAACAACCATCTCCTCCAAACTCCTTGAGACTCTGGCGAGAGCTTCTCGGGGAGAGGTCCACAGCGTCTTTGAAAGGACATTTAACATTTTGATCGGGGGGTCTCTGATTGGAGTTGGGAGAAGGGACGTTTCCCCCGGACCATTCAACCTCATCGTGAATCTCCCTTCAGGTAAAACCATGAAAGAGCTGGGGATTAAAAGGGGCATGCCAGTCGTTGTTGAAAATTGTGAGATAAAGATCGGAGATCTCATTATCATTAACACCTCTGGAGCCAGGATATGGAGACCAAGGACGAGGACAGAAGCCAAACCTGTTAGAGAAATTGAGAGGAATTGGAAGGTTGGGGAAGAAGTTGCCATCTCAGAAGGGGCGGGAAAGGGCTTTGGAGCTCTCATTCCATTCATTGAAAAAATCATGGATGGAGATGATGCCCCCGGAATAAAGGGGATTGAAAAAATCGCCTACCAGCGCCTCTCTGCTCTTGTTGGGGCTGTCCTGAGGAGGGATGTAAATGAGCTGGCAGAGCAGGCAAAGAGGCTCATCGGTCTCGGTGGCGGGCTCACCCCATCGGGCGACGATGCCCTTTCAGGTTTCATGGCGGCCCTCTGGTGGCTCAGCAGCTCCCTGGATGTTGCCGTGGATGATGTCAAGAGGATCAACAATGCAATAGCGACACAGGCCCAGCAGACAATGCTACTGAGCAGACAGATTTTATACCATGCTTCAAGGGGGGAAGTTTCCGAGAGGGTTGAGAGACTTCTGAACGCATTGCTCGCCGGAGATGCCGATGATGTGGAGAGGGAGGTGAAGGAGGTGATAAAAATCGGGGAGACATCCGGGGCGGACATGCTCCTAGGAATTCTTCTTGGGACGAAAGTTGGGCTAAGAATGATTAGGTAAGGGAGACTACTACTCCTCCGCCTTCTTCAAGAAGATTCCCTCTGGGTCGACTTTCTCACGCAAAATCTTTATCTCAAATTCTGTCGGCGGCTCGGTTTCAACGGCGCGGGAGACATCAAGCTCAAAACCTGTGTTTTCCTGAACCTGCCCTGGGGTAACCCCTGGATGATAGGAGGCGAGATATGCCCTCTTTGTCTTCTCGTCAAATCTCAGGACACCCAGGGTTGTTATAACAGCAGAGGGGCCGCCCCATGGAAGCCCAGCCTTTTTCCTCCCCTCCGGCCCATCTATCCATCCTGGGCTTGTAATGTAATCCACCCTTTCTGGAAATCTCCTCTTCTCATGAACGGCGATGATGATCGTTCTCTTGGAGAGGCAGGCGATATCCCCTGAACCTCCGCTTCCGGGGAACCTCACCTTCGGCCTGTGGTAGTCCCCTATGCAGGTTGCATTGATGTTCCCATATGCATCGACTTGGGCGCCACCGAGGAAGCCAACATCTATGAAACCTCTCTGAAGGATTGTGGAAAAGACATCAAAAAGACCTGTGGCGGTTGAAGCAAATCGCATTGTTCTCGGATCCCCAACTGACATCGGCAGATGAGCCAGCTTGCAGTCAACGGCTCCGGCCTCAAAGACTATAACGCAGTTTGGGGCGTGAGTGTGCTGGGCAAGCATTGCCCCGAGCATCGGCAGCCCAGTTCCTGCAAAAACTATTTCTCCATCCTTTATCTCCCTCGCAGCTGCGACCGCCATCAGTTCCATCAGGGTGTAGTCCTTGGCATATTTCTTTTCCAAGGATTCACCTCCTCTTCAGGGTGGGGGCGTAGCCAAGCTTCTTGTCTGCCTTGAGCTTCCTCAGCTTTTCGTCTCCCCCAACTTTCCTCAGATATTCACCCCAGTCGCTCACGCTGTAAATGTATTCTTCCAAGAATTTGTGGAAAGATTCATCATCCCTTGCGACTGTGTGATACATGCGCAGGAACTCTGGGTCGTAGTCGTAGTAGCGGTAGCAAGCGTAGGGGTGGGCACCGTAGGGAACTCTTACTATAGCATTCACCCGGAAAAATGGAATACAGTTATGCTCAGGGAAATCTCTTATTTCCTCCGGCTGTACTATTTCCTCGCAGGTGACAATCACCTTTTTCGCTGCTTTGGCCATCTGTTCATCTCCAAAATTCTGCCCGTAAATTCTGACCGTCCCCTGAACGTCGACTATCTGGGCGTGAATTATCGTCACATCTGGCTGGAGGGCTGGGAGGAGAACAACCTTTTCCCCGGTGAAAGGGCAGATCATCTCAACAAACTTTTTCTTCGCGACCTTTGGATCTTTTCTCGTTTCCGGGCTGAACCCCTCCTTCCTGAGCATGTCGGAGCCAAGCATTGTTTTGGTTGGGATAAAGGGGATTCCCATCGCACCGGCGGCAAATCTCTGAACCATTCCAAAATTGCTGTAGTCCTCCCACTCTATCTCTCCCCTCTGGACGGCCAGCCTGAACCTCGGCCCGATCCTGGCAAACGCCTCATCTGCCTCATACGCGAGCTCAACTCTTTTAACGCAACCAGCCCCAATCAAAAGATCCCAATCACCTCCGGGGGAATGGCCAACGAGATGCAGATTTCTCTTTTTCTGCCGGATAAGCTCGTGAACAAATGCCATCGGGTGGCGCTGGGTGGTAAAACCTCCAATGGCAACCATTGCCCCATCGGGAACCATCTTCACGGCGTCACGCAGGGTCGTTATCTTGCTTTCAGCCTCGCCCATCCAATCAATATTTTTAACCGATATAAAAAAGATGAGCAGTCACGGCTCACAATGAGGTCTAGCAATAGAAGCCGTCCAGAGTTCTGGCCATTCGGTGCACTGGCGAAGACTGATGCTCCCCGCCATCACTTCTTTCTTTTGAGGCCTTCTATTATCCGCCTGTGCTTTTCGAGAGATTTCTTGAATGCTGCTGAAGCATCCTTGTCCAGCCAGTTCATGTAAGCGAGGCAGCACAGGATCACATCTGCGATATCTTCGTCGATGCGTTCAGCATATCTCCCTCCGTGGATGTAGGAGTGAGCAACCTGCCCGAGCTGCTCCAAGATAACGCTGTGGTAAAAGGTGGATGTTTTCACCCATTTCTTGTGATAGTCCCCGGAAATTTTTCTAACGGCCTCTTGGGCTTTCTCAAGCATTTTCCACCTCCAAAGATATTTTGTTGATTCATGCTTTTTACTGCTTGCGGGTGGTGAGGGCAATTGTATTTAAAACCCATAGGATAACATTTGTGGAAGCAGGTGGTGGGATGGAAGTGGAAATTCTCAGGAAGGATGGAATGGAGATGGAATTCCTACTTTCCGGCACATCTCCAGCCTTTGCAAACGCCCTTAGAAGGGCGATGATGAGGGAGGTTCCTGTGATGGCTGTGGATGAGGTTGAGTTTAAGAAAAATGACTCTGCGATGTACGATGAAATCATTGCTCACAGGCTGGCGATGATCCCGCTGACAACTCCCCTCAAGGGATACGTTTTACCTGAGGAGTGCAAGTGCAAGGAGCGGAGATGTCCCAAGTGTAGCGTTGAGCTGAGATTGAAAGCCGAGGGGCCCGAAACAGTGGTGAGCGGGAGCCTGAAGACATCGGATCCAGAGGTTAAGCCTGTGAGCGGTTCCATTCCCATAGTGAAGCTGCTGGAGGGACAGAGACTTGAATTGACGGCCGTAGCGAGACTTGGCTTCGGGAAGGTCCATGCCAAATGGGAGCCGGGAATCATCACATACAAGTACGTGCCGGTCGTGGAAATTGATGTGAAAAAATGCGACGCGTGTGGAAGATGCGTGGAGGTCTGTCCAAAACATGTTCTGAGGAAAGGGGAGGAAAAAATAGTTGTGGAGAATTTATATTCCTGCAGCCTCTGCAAGAGCTGCGTTGAATCATGCCCCAAGGAGGCGATATCAGTCTCCGGCGATCCAACGAGGTTTATCTTCTTTATTGAATCATCTGGGACTCTCCCGCCTGAAGAGATAGTCCTGCGGGCAGCAGAGGCACTGAAAGGGAAATTTGAGGATTTTGCCAAAGCTGTGAAGAAGCTCTGACATTAGCGTTTTATTCTCTCCCGATAATTCCTTCTTGACTGCGGGGGTGGCCGAGCCAGGTCAAAGGTGCCAGCCTGAGGCGCTGGTCCCATAGGGGTTCGGGGGTTCAAATCCCCTCCCCCGCACCAGTTTGCCATTGGCAGAAAAACAACCAAGCAAGGGCGACAAATGCCATTTAATCCTTCCTGAAAACTGTTTCGAGCAGGGCTAGCGTGGTCATTGGATGAAATTTGAACCGAAGCTGGCCCGCGCCTGTTTCGCCGGGTTTGCCACTGAACTTCTCCCAAAACCTGGAAATTCTTCCCTGCCACCGTGAGGGCCCCTATAGAAACCACCACGAGAAAACTCCCATTCAAAGCAGAGGCAAAGCTTGCCGAAAACTTTCTGCGAGGACCGCTTCAGCCTCTGGTGTACTCGGATAAACCACCGCCTGCGTCGGCTCCAAGAGGCTCGCCCCACTTGAAGTAGTGCATGGACTCGTAACGGTGCTTCTAGTAGAAAGTGCGTGAATTTGTCATGCACCAAGGCAAATTAAGGGAAAAACACGCATGTTAGAAATCTTGGACGAGTGGAATCTATGGAACAGAACTTGGAGATCGCAGAGGAAATCCACTGAGAATATCTCAGTCTCGCAGAAAGCGGTGTGAACCCTTTCGCAACCAAACTCGGATGGTAAAGAATCTTCACTTCTCCCCGGGACAAAACTCGTGCGGCGGTGCCCTCCGGGTCAGCATCTCCGGAATCTCCTCTCCCCTGCGAAGGCGCTCCAGAAGCTCTCTCTCCTCCGGCTCCCTGACCTTCCGTTCAAGGTACCCCCAGTCTATTTTAGCGGCGTTGATTTCCAGCAGGGCCCTTAAGTCGTAAATGTCCTTCCCCCGGCGAAACCGCAGCTTAAATACGATCAAATCTTCGAGCGAGACAAAAGGAATCTTTTTCCCGTGATACTCTATTTGCTTTACCCGTTCGAACACCTCACGATCATCTTCCCTGATTAAATCCACACCAAAACATTCTGATGTTTTCAGCGTTGCGATTCCAAGCTTGTGGAAGTCCTCTCCCCTAAGGATAAACCCACCCTTCACGAACTCCTTAATGACATTTTCCCACTCTTCTTCGCTTACGTGAACCACAATATCCACATCTGCTGTAACGCGGATGTGTCCATACACTGCACCAGCAATCATCCCGCTCACTGCATGTTTTACTCCAAGCTTGTCGAGTGTCTCAATCGCTCTGAAAGTGGTACGCTCCGCTACGCCCACTCACACCACTTCCTGTTTGCGGGCTGCGTCCCTGATGCTGTAAAGAGTATCAAAAGTCTCGAATACAAATTTCAGTCGGTCGGACATCTCTAAATCGCCGGCTGAGTTACTTTTCTCCAGCTTCCATACCATTGACATCCCCTTCCTCGTGCTGGATATGACTCCCACTTTCGAAAGTCTACTCATGAGGTTGAGGAGCTTGCGAGCGGTCTTCCAGTCGACTCCGGCTCGCTTTGCTATCTCCCGGGTGGTGAGAGGTCGCTCCGCGCTCAGCAATGTTCTGGTCAGCCTTTCAACAACCACTTCCAAGCTCCGTCTGGGCATTGTTCCCATATTTCACTTAGAGTTCTGGACATATAACCTTAATTATGGTCTAAATTGTGGATATATAACCCCAATTTAGGAGGTTTCTCAATTATGGTGCAATTACTGCGGACCTGACGGGAACCGCGACCTAACTCACGGCGAAAGGTGTGGCCGAGTCCTCCCGAGAGCTTCACCGTTGAATCAAGAAGAGAACTTTTGAGAAGGTGCGTGGAAGGCGACCTGGGAGCGATCATTGAGATTTGGGCCGGGGGCTGGAAGGTGGAGGACCAGCTCAGGTTCTGGGAAAATCAGGAAGCGAGTAACGATAAACAGACACGCTGGATCCGACGGCCGAAGACATCTCGGAGTACCTAGACATGTTCGGGAAAAGCAGGTTCCAGGTTCTGGTTTCCGATAAAGTTCTCGGTACATGCAGTCATCAGCTCAATGCCCTGACATGGCCCGACATGATCTCGCTCACGTCCCCCGCGCTTCTCATGGGTGATCTGGGGGAGAGTTTACCTGCTCTGGCTAGGGGTGATGGAAATGCGAGCTCTCGGCCTCTTTATCCGGGAGTCTAGAATTCCGTTTCAATTTTTGTTTATCCCGCCTGAAAATCCTCAGAAAAGTGTGTATTTGGAGATTAAACTGCTGAAAAGGGTGGCAAAAATCAGACGGAGCGCTCGAGGTCCTTCAAGATGCCTTTTACTTCCCCCTCCACCCAGGAGAAGTATTCCCCCCAGCGATACCTGCACCACGCAAACTCCCTCCTCTTCTCGAAGAGATCGAGGTTCCTTCTAACGACCGAAAGATTCTTCTCGATCTTTGTGCTGAGCATCTTCACACCTGCAATTTCCCTCCGCCGGTAAAGAACCGCAAAAGATTCGCGGAGTTTTTTCCCGTCGATGGGCTGCCGGAGGAGTTGCCCAATGTCATAAAAGTCGCACAGAAGGTCGCGAAGCCCTACATCTTCCACACTTTTCGACATCCTTGAGAACTTCTCCACCAGGCATAGTTCGGGCGGGTAGACGCGTGCCCTCACCGTCTTGGCCGGCCTCAAGACATCCCGAAGGATAGATTTTATCCGCTCTCGCCTCGTCTCGATGGGTATTTCCGCCAACGATATGGTCGCTCTTACGGAATCGACAAACGGAAGGGACCCAAATGTTTCTCTGAGGCTCAGGATCTCACCTTTCAGCCTCTCGACCTCCATGCCTTTTTTCCTGAGGTAAGTCGGGAACGATGCACCTATGCTGAGGGTGAGCATGTCCCTCTTCAGCGAAAGCATGTCTACAAAAACGTCCTTCCCTACATCTCTTTCAAATTTCCCGAGTTCGATGGTCTTCCTCCCAATCTTGATCAGCTGGGTTCTTCCGGCGCGCCTTATCCTCCTGTTCAAAATTGCCAGGCTGTAATCTCCCTTCGAGCGAATATCTGCCGAGAGGTCTATGTCCCAGCTGAACCTCGGGCACTCAGAGTAGACGCGTGAGATAAGGGTTCCGCCCTTTAGCACAACTGGGGTCGGACTGAAAGAACAGATTGCCTCGAGCGTGTCGTAGAAGATGACCTCTCTCTCAACGATGGAAACTGGCAGGCCGATGGACTTCCCAACCTCTCGGAGCCTGTTGGGCGTGAGGTCTTTTTTCCTCCAGCACTTAACTCCTAAGAACACGTTCGATGGCCTCCTCAACTTTTATCCCTAGACTTTTTTCAAGCCCCCTTCTGGCCCTCAAACCTTTCAAATCCCAGCTTGCCCCCGTGGCGCGAGTAATTATTTCCATGACCCCTGTTAGCCTCTCCTCCACCTTTGGTCCCTTCTCTTTCGCGTATCTTTTGAGAAGCTCCGTGTCCAGGGGTTGCTCCAGCAAACAGTAAATGGCGTAAGAGATGTTCTCCCCCTCCCATCTTGGCTTCCATAAGGCATCTACCACAGCCTTTTCAAGCGTGGCCAAGTTCGTGTTCACTACTCTGCCTTCGAAATACACCTCACCCTCACTGAAGTCGGCAGGCCGTATCTTCTCCTCCAGCAGAAGGATGTTATAGGAGGGAAAGAAACTCAGGATGGCGCCTCTCGATTTGGAAACTTTTCTATCACAAATGATCATGAGAGAGTTCGTGGAAGCTGTGAAATCTCTGGCCAAGCCTCTCAGAATGATGGCCGAGGTACCTGAGACATAGTATGAACCGAGCCCGGACAAGAGGTCAAAGACGGTGGCCCCGGCTTCTTTGACCATCTTCTTCTCCAGCTCGAAGATTTCTCTCATCGCCTTGGAAAGAGGGGATTCTTTAACCGCATACTTTTTGGTCGACGAGTTGTAATCTACCACCACATCGAGTAAATCCCTGATTTCCTTGAAAGCAGTTGAAGTCGAAAGTCCAGACATCCTGGCGAGTTCGTTAAGCGAAAAACTCTCTTTTCCTCCTGTGAGCATTGAACGGAGGAGCGAAATCTTGCCTGATGTTCCCAGAATTTTCTCCAGCATATTTCTCTGTTATTCATTCGTTTAAGCGAATATAAATATTTGCTTTTACGAATAAAAGGACAAACTGTTTCTCATGTAGCCTCTGATCGCCTAGCGAAGATCCATCGGCGCCTCCGGGCTTTGGGACAAAATTCAATGATCATCTTTTCAAGATGATCACGTAAGCCCTTTTGCCGATGTATCTTTTAGGAGCATCAACCTTTGCGCTGTTTCCTATGGGTGTGACCCTTTTTTCGTAGAAAACTTCTACTTCATCCGTTAGGATGATGCGGCCCTCAAGTATCTCGATTTTCCTTCCCCGGCCCCCGCCGAGAACTCGCTGTTTTAGCTTGGGCATGTTCTCATTAGGTTATCCATGGATAGCCTTAAATACCTTTCGGTATAATGATGTGTGATGCAGATAACCAAGAAATTCACCAAGCGACTCCTCGAGGTGCTTGACGAGCTCAGGGAGGAAATGCGCCAAGATGCGGATTGTTGATGTGGCCCAGAGGTTCATCAAGGTTTGTCGGCCTTACTTTCCGCCCAAAGAAGCTGTCGATGCCTTGCTCGCAGCAACCTGTCTGCAAGAGGGAGCCGTTTTGATAACAAACGACAGGCACTTCGACAAAATAAATAGAGAGGGAATAATCGAGGTGTGGAGCACTTCCGAAGCCATCAGAAAAATATTGAAATCTAATGTTAGGGCCTGAGCATATCACTCAGACAGTGCTCCCAAAATAAGATTCCATAAAATCTATTCTTTCTTTTTCACCCTGACCAGCTTCTCTATCTTCCTGAGCCTTTTTGTTCTATCCCCCAGCTTGCCGCTCACACGAAAAACGGCTTTCGCCCTCCTTTCGGCGACGGCCTCCTTCCTCTCGAGTTCTGCCTCACGCTGCTCAAGCTCCTTGAGATATCTCGCCACCGTCACTCGCATGTATGCCCCAAATCCCAGTAGCAGTACTCCAACAATAATTCCAAATAAACTGAGAAGATAGTTGTTGAGCCACGGGAAATTGAGCCAGCTCTGGTTTGGTGTGATGCCAAGGTAGGTGAGGAGTAGAAAAACTATTCCCAGCGCAAATATCACCGCTCCGACGCCAAGACTTGTTGTCCCCATCGAGCGTCTTGTGACCATCAAATAACCTGGACACGCTCCTTTTTAGCCTCTATCGTTTTTAAAACGCACAAACCCAAAAATTAGGACTTCCAACCGCCTCAGGATTGCGCGGAGACCATGATCGACTTCAGCCTCTCAAACCCGAGATCAAAAGCCTTCAGATTAACATCGATGGTCTTTGGCGGAACATTCTCCTTAACAGCTTCTTTGAGAGCTTCAACGGAAAACGGAAGCATCCCTGTGGCCGCCAGCGCCCCGAGCATTGCGCTGTTCATCGCCCTCACATTTCCCGCCTGCTGAGCAATTGCCGTGCCGTCTAGTTCAATTACCCTGCCACCGAGTTTCTTCACCCCTTCCTTTATCTCCTCCATCGTCGGATACCTGGCCCTCCCGATGTTAACGTCCACTGGTAGCCATGGGTGAACATTTGTTATCAAAAGTCCTCCATTCTTGAGAAAATTAACAGCTGTCCTGAGACCCTCCAAAGGCTCCAGCGCCAGGATGACATCCGCCCCTCCTTTTGGAACGAGGGGCGATGCCACCTCCTTCCCAATCCTCACATGGCTGGCCACGGCACCTCCCCTCATGGCCGCTCCAAATGTTTCGCCGACCCTCGCCCTGAGCCCTTCTTTGATCGCCGCCATCGCAATTATGTGGGATGCCAGAATGCTTCCCTGACCGCCAACTCCCGCAACTATCAGGTTTATCTCTTCGGCCATCTCACCCCTCCACTCTTATAGCCCCAAATGGGCAGACCTGGGCACACATCCCGCACCCGATACATAGGATTGGATCCAACCCTGCCTTTCTCTCCTTTTCATCGAAAGTTATCGCAGGACACCCAAAGCTAACGCACATCTTACATCCCGTACATTTGTCTCTGTCGAAAACCATCCTTTTCGGGGACCACTTCTTCTCCCTCTGCGCCTGAAGAGCGCAAAGTCTGCTTGTGATGACGATGGCAAAACCCCCTGATTTAATGGCTTCCTCTATCGCCTCTTGCGTCCCCTTCAAATCATAAGCATCGGTCTTCTTCACCCATTCAACCCCGCAGGCTCTCGCAATCTCCTCTATGCTCAGGCATTTAGCCGGCTCCCCTGTAGCTGTAACCCCTGTGCCAGGATCAGGTTGGTGTCCAGTCATGGCTGTCCAAGAGTTGTCTAAAACTAGAAAAACACCCTTAGCTTTGTTGTAAACTGCATTTATCACTGCGGGGATGCATGCGTGGAAGAAGGTTGAATCTCCGGCTACAGCTACAATCGCCCCATCCTTGTACCCTGCGTGGAACTGCCCCTGCATTAACCCCACCCCTCCTCCCATGATGTAGTTGGTGTCCAATGTTTCATATGGAGCTTCTATTGGATAACGAACTGACTCTGTGGAAAAGCTCGGCTTGTACTCCTTCCCGGCAATTCCATAGCCCCCCTGCTCATAGCACCCAATATCTCCGTTAACAATTGGAACATTTCCACCAACTTTCTTCAAGGCCTGCTTCAGTGCCCAGTAGCTTCCAAGATGCCCGCAACCTGCGCAGAGAGTTGAAGATCTCGGCGCAACGAGCTTTTTCACCTCACTTCTTATGCTTTCCATCTTCTGATCCCTCTTGACCTCTTTTCCCGCAAGTTTCGAGATGGCTTCAGCGGCGATGTCGATGTTCAGCTCCCCAACCGGCGGCACTGTACCGGTGAGCCTTCCGAGAATCTTGACCTCTGGAGCAACATCCTTCGCCAGAGCCTTCACCTGATTTTCAACCAGTGGCTCCCCTTCCTCAATCACCAAAACCTTCTTCATTGCCTTCAGAAACTTTCCCACGAGCTTTGAAGCAATTGGGGTTGGAGCAGCCAGCTTCAGGAAGGCCACCTTTTTCTCAAGCCCAAGCATCCTGATGGCGTCCTTTGCATAACTCGCCCCTATCCCGGTGGCTATCACTCCTAGCGTTTGGTTCTTCTTCAGCGCCACCTCATTCCACGGAAGGTTCTCCACGATCTCCCTGATTTTTGGCATCTGGTTGTGTAGCCACCTGTGCTTTTCAACGGCCCCTGGCGGCCCGTAGACATCCCACCTCCATCCCATCTTCCAGTGTTTGTCGAAAACCGGCTTTCTCTCCACCTTTTCTATTTTCCCGAGCTCAACATCCCCCGAGGCGTGGGAAATCCTTGTCACTGACCTCAGGAAGACTGGGAGCTCCAGCTTCTCGGAGAGTTCAAACGCCATCTTGCACATGTCCTTCGCCTCCTGGGCATCCGCTGGTTCTAGGCAGAGGATCTCGGCATAGTTTGCGGCAATCCTAGTGTCCTGCTCGTTTGAGGAGTAGTGGGCGTCTGGGTCATCCGCCACAGCTATCACAAAGCCCCCTCTCACTCCTCCATAAACAAGAGTCATGAACATATCCATCACCCAGTTGAGACCAGCATTTTTCATTGAGGTGATCGAACGGATGCCTGTGAGGGCGGCGCCGGCAGCAACCTCAAAAGCAACTTTCTCATTGGTTGACCACTCCGCGTGAAAGCCGAGCTTTGGGGCTGCTAGAGCAAGGGTTTCCAAAATTTCCGAAGCCGGGGTCCCAGGATAGGAAGCTGCCAATCCAACCCCCGCCTCTATCGCCCCCCTGGCTATCGCCTGGTTTCCCATGAGGAGAACTCTCTTCCCTGGGGCATCCTCAACTATCAAATCACCTATCCCGGCCAATCTTTCACCTCTTTTCTCTGAAACCCTATAGTTTAAAACACTAGTGGAAGGCTCAGTACTCCCGCAAGCATTTTTTCCCTCAAATAGAGAATAACATGGCTTAGGACGAGAGGGGAGGTGACCCCGCCTAACAGGGGTAGGGGGTGATCTTCCCTTGAACTGTCTCCAGAGGTCTTTCAGGGCAATCGCCAGGAAGAGCATTAGGGCTATCTCAGGTATGTTTTCTCCAGCCAGGAACTCCATATACGATGTACGCGCTCTTGCCAATGCTGTGGTTAAAATTTGCCTCAACCGAGCCTCGGCTGAACAGAGCACAAGTCCATCCCCAGACACCCTTCTGAGACGTCTCAAGCAAATTGGAGAGGACTCATTTTGGCCCATGTTCGAGCGCGAGAGCAGAAAGCTCCTCGGCAGGCTTGGTCTGCCCAGATGCCCAGTCGTTGCAATCGATTACCGCATTCTCCCCTACTACGGCAAAGAACAGCC
>JAVZGN010000014.1:0-25568 GCA_038872135.1 Hadarchaeales archaeon (SeqCode)
ATTGAAAAAGCATTTAGTTGGACGGTTTCCTCTAAATTTCTGACCTCTAGAGGACAGAATCACTTACAAGGTCTAGCTGAAGTGAAATGTTGGGATTGCGGCTCGCCAAACCAAGAAAGCCGATGGATATAAATCAATGGAGGAGCTAGGAGGGTACCGTTGCGAGAGGTTTTGGGAATGATAACTCACACAAGCCCTACCTGAAGAAAGGGATTACTCAAACTCCCTCCCCACATCAATTGATTTGGAAAATCCGGGAATTCTTATACCAACATTTTTGGCATAGGAGGGTTATCCACTGGAATGAGGAACACCAAAGACAAGAACTCCGAGCACGATGACGGGGAAACGGCGCAGGGGATTTGAGCCGGACCTCGGATGGGATCTTGAGCATGGCGCTTTTCCCTCCTTACCTCTTAACATAGTTCTAGGGGTAGAACTAGTTCTAAGGGTAGAACTATGCTGTTTGGCCCAGAACCAAAAGAAGAAAAAGATTTCCACAACAGGGGACTAGAAATGCTGAGAGCGATGGCCAGCGGTGCCAGCACTTGCTTCGAAATCTATGAAAGGGCTAGCTTAAAGCTCGGTCCCAAGTCCAATCTCACCTAGCTACTGGACAAATTGGTGAAATACGGGTACCTCGAGAGGAGAGATGATGGTTCTTTCATGATCCCTGACCCAGTGGTCAGAGACGTGGCCACTTCTGGTGGCTGAAGCCGGAGCGATCTGGAGGGCTAGATTTTTTTGGGATACATATGCGTGAACTTGATGACGACACATTCTTAACTCCAAAAAAGAATTTTACTAAGATTGAATGGAGGAAATCTCCACTGCAGAGGCCGAAATTCACAGGGGAAAGATAATAGTCTGGAATGAATCGCAGGCAAGCAGCATCTACCAGGGAGGATACTATGGGAAGCCCCTCAGCGGGGGGAAGCTTCAGCTAGCGCCGGTTGAGGCCCTTTACCTTGTGGAGCGAGGAAAGCTTACAGTTCTCGATGAAAATGGAGAGAAGATGAAGTTCAAGAAAATTTTTGCAAAATTCTCAGAGCTGGATCCGGAGCTCCCCCTGAAATATGCCGCTTATGCAGATCTCCGTTCCAGAGGCTATATCGTCAAAACTGGGCTAAAGTTTGGTGCTCATTTCAGGGTTTATGAGAAGGGAGAGGTTCCCGGGCAGGCTCATTCAAAATTCTTGGTCCACGCCATTCCAGAGTTCACAAAGATAACTCCAACCGAGCTTGCGAGAGCCGTGAGGCTCGCCCACAGTGTGAAGAAGAAGATAATGCTGGCGATAGTTGATGATGAAGGAGATGTGACTTATTATTCTATTGCGAGAGAAAGGCCCTAGTCCCTGAGCATGAAGTCTTGAAGAACATCCTTTGCCCTTTCCCGCTTCCTCTGGTGCTCCTCCAGAAACTTCATCACCCTCTCCGCTAGCATCTTCTTGCAGTCACCGCAAATCAGCTCACCGCTCCTGCAGTCCTTGTGAATCCTCCGGAGTTTCTCATCATCCTGCTCAAACATGAAGTAATAATACTGGTAGACTGAGCAGATCTCCGGCTTTCCACCCTTCTCCCTCTGCTCCTTCGCCGTGGGTCTTCCCCCCGTGAAAGCGTTCATCACTTTTTTCCTGGCGACTTCTGGAGGATCTGTAGTGAATATTGCCGTCTCGGGCTCGCTGGCGCTCATCTTCCCGCCCCGGCCGAGACCAGGGATGAACTTGCAGTGGAGCTGGGCTGGCTTGTAGAAGCCGAGCTTCGGGGCAACATCTCTCGTGGGCCTCCAGTATGGGTCTTGGTCTATGGCCGCCGGGATTAGGCATGGGATGTTCTTCCCTTTCTTGACGGAGGGGAAGAAGCAGGGGGCTGCCTGGATGGCCGGGAAGAAAATCGTTCCGATGTTGTTCTCATTTGTAAAGCCAAAAACAGCTTTAACCGTTGAGAAGGTTATGTGCTTTGCCACCTTAACGGCGGTTTTGTAGAGGGTCTTCGCATATTCAACATCAGAGAAGATGAATGTCTTCCCCTTTTCAAACCCGCAAGCGATGACATCCAGAGCATTGTCGTATGCATAGCCGGTGGCCGTCTCAAGATCCATCTCCCTCTTGAAGAGAAACTTTTCATCATCTGTCATCTGGAAATAGAGCTCCGCCCCGAAGACCTCCTGGAGGTGGCGGGTGAAGATCCAGGGAATCAAGTGACCGAGATGGGTGTTTCCAGACGGCCCCCTCCCCGTGTAGAGGTAAAACTGCTCCCCATTTTCATATCTGTCCAGAATCCAGTCGAAATCCCTGTGGGAGAAAAAGATTTTTCTTCTGAGCATGTAGTGGAGCTCCCCAGAATATTTTTTCACCCGCTGGAGAAGCTCATCGTCTATTTCCTTTGTGCCGAACTCTCTGATGAGCTTCCTGTAGTCTACTTTTCCCCTCACCTCCCAAGGGGTAACTACAAACCTTGGCATTGCTCACCTCGCTCACAACTCCTTTAGGGGTTCTATTAACCTAACGCTTAAGAAGATGAACTGTTCTGGAGTATTGGCGCGATGAAGAAAAGGCTTGCTGAAAAAATGATGAAGATTTTGAGTTCCGAGCGCCGTCATCTAGAAACTGTGAAAATTTAACTGGCTCGTTCACAACATTAAAAATGTGGATCAAAACTCTTTGAGGGACAGAATGCCAGGAAAAGCTTTTCACAATGAAAAATTTTTCATGAAGATTTGTGTTGCATCTCTCCTAGGTTTTCTCATAGGCTTAGTGGCCGGGCTTCTTGGGGTTGGTGGTGGAGAGTTCAGGCTCCCAGTTCTCATCTGCCTGCTTGGCCTTCCAGTCAGGGTTGCCGTTGCTGCAAACTTGATAATCGGAATTCTGACTGTGGGGGTTAGCCTAGCGAAGAGGGTGGCGGTCGGGATTATCCCAACAGCTGCGGGGTTGGTGGTGAGCATGAGCATTGGTTCAGTTGCTGGAGCATATGCTGGTGCCCACCTCACGGGAAAGGTGAGGGAAAAGCACTTGAAGACAGCCGTGGCGCTGTTGCTACTCATTTTGGGATTAAAGTTTATCCATGGGGCATTCACAGAGGAAGGTGCTTATAGGGCAGTTATTGGTTACCCGATCGACTTGGGTGTAGGCGCAATACTCGGTGCCCTCATAGGAGTGGTTTCCGGTGCTCTCGGAGTTGCCGGCGGAGAACTCAGGATCCCCTGCCTCATCTATCTTTTCGGAATGCCGGTGAAAGAAGCTGGATCCACAAGCTTGGTCATCTCCCTTCCCACTGTCATCACCGGGGCGGCAAAACATGGAAGGATGGGCCACATCGACAGGCACGTGCTTTATATCTGCATGGCAATGGGCGTACTCAGCATCATCGGTGCTTATTTTGGCGCAGCTTTGGTCCCCGGAGCTACGGAGTTCTCCCTCAAAATCCTCCTTGGAGCTGTCCTAATGCTGGCCACTGTGAGAATGATAAAACCGTGAAGATCAAGGTGATGCCTGCATTTTTCTCGCAACCGGATGGCTAATACATTTAGAAGCCATGTTTTTCTGGTGAACTCCTTGAGCGAAACTTGGGAGCTACTCGCGAAACCCATCCAAAAGCTGCTGATGGAGAGAGGGATGCTTGAGCCAACACTCCCCCAGAAGAAAGCCATCCCAGAAATCTTGAAAGGGGAAAACATTTTGCTAATAGCTCCGGCCGGAACCGGAAAGACGGAGGCGGCCTTTCTCCCAATCCTCCATCAGTTGGTTATCTCTCCATCGAGAGTTCCCGGGGCAAAAGTTCTTTACATCACGCCCCTCCGCGCCCTCAACCGTGACATGCTCGAGCGCTTGGAGTGGTGGTGCAGGGCGTTTGACTTGAGAATTTCTGTGAGACATGGGGACACCCCGGCCCAGGAGAGAAGAACTCAAGCCATGCTTCCATCCGATGTCATAATAACCACTCCTGAGACCCTCCAGATACTGCTCTTAGGGAAGAGGCTCAGCCAGCAGATGAGGAGCGTGAGGTGGGTGATTGTAGATGAAGTTCATGAACTCGCCGACAACAAGAGGGGGGCACAGCTTTCCCTCACCCTCGAAAGGCTTAGGGAGCTGAAGAGAGGAGACTTCCAGATCATTGGGTTGTCGGCCACCATTGGGTCACCGGAAAAGGTCGCAAAGTTTCTTGTCGGAGTTGGGAGGGACTGCAAAATCATTGACGTCAGCGTTGCAAAGGAGATAACCATTGATGTCATCTACCCGAAACCTGAGAAAGGCGATGAAGAACTGGCAAGAGAGCTCTATACTTTTCCAGAGGTTGCGGCGAGGCTGAGGGTGATGCGAGAGCTTGTGGAAAAGCACAACTCATCCCTTATATTCACGAACACAAGGCCGATGGCCGAGATCCTTGGCAGTCGATTCCGTCTCTGGGACCTGAAGTTCCCAGTGAGTGTTCATCACGGCTCCCTCTCAAGCTTCACGAGAGTGAGGACCGAGAAAGGGCTGAAAGGAGGAGAGCTGAAGGGCGCCATATGCACCTCCTCCATGGAGCTCGGGATTGACATCGGGAGGATAGATCTCGTCATCCAGTACAATTCCCCACGGCAGGTCACGAGGCTCCTCCAGAGGGTTGGAAGGAGCGGGCACAGAATTGACCTAATCTCAAGAGGGGTTATCATCGTCCAGGATCCTGACGATGCCCTTGAATCTATTGTCCTGTCCTCCCGCTCGAAAAAGGCCGGACCAGAATCACTCATTATACCGGAGAAGCCGATGGATGTTCTGCTCCACGCTCTTGTCTCCTTGGCGCTGACCGAGCGGGAAGTTGAAATTGAAAGGGCAGTTGCGATCTTTAGAAGAGCTTGGGGCTTCAGAAATCTGAATGCTTCCGATGTTCTAAATGTACTTCGTTTTGCCCAGAGCCTGGAGAGGAGATTTCTAGTAGTGGATGAAAAAAGAAGGGTTTACAGGAGAATTGGGGACCCCGAGAGGATATATGAGTACTATTTCGGCAATCTCTCGATGATCCCTGAGTTTGAGCAGTACCTGGTGGTCGACGACGAAAGAAATCAGCCTGTTGGAATCCTCGATGAAGAATTTGTTGTTGAATATGGAGAGCCGGGAATGAAGTTTGTTATGGCTGGAGAAATCTGGAGGATTGTTCAGGTGTTCAGGAACAAAGTTTATGTAAAAAGGGATGAGGATCCCCTCGGCGCCGTCCCCACATGGGTAGGAGAAGAAATCCCTGTGCCCTTTGAGGTGGCCCAGGAAGTTGGAAGTTTGAGGAGGAAAGTTGAAGAGCTTTTCAACGCCCGGCTTTCCAAAAAGGAGATAATCAAAAAAATTTCTGGCGAATATGGGGCGGAGCCTGCTCTCGCTGAGGCCCTCTCCGACATCTTTACCCAGCTAGAATCTCATCTGCCCCTCCCCACAGACAGGGTCATCACCGTAGAACAGGTTGGAGACATCTGCGTTGTGAACTGCTGCCTCGGAACTCTGGTGAACAGAACGCTAGCGAGGCTGATCGCCCAGAGGCTCGCTGATCATCTCGGTTTTTCTGTCGGGACATCGGTTGATCCGTACAGAATAGCGATAAAAACGAAAGAACCGGTGATCGAAAAAATCAAAGAAATTTTGAATTCCCCAATTGCCGAGATAAAGCGCGACCTCGAGAAGCTTGTGGCGGAATCAAAGTTTTTCAGGTGGCGCTTGGTTCAGGTGGCCAAGAAGATGGGAGTGCTTGAGAAAGGTGCTCACGTCACTAGCTCCACTGCCGAGAAACTGGTGAGAGCCCTGAGAGGAACCCCAGCTTTTGAAGAAGCATTTAACGAGACCATTTTGAAAGATCTCGATATAAACAGGACAATTGAAGTAATTGAGAAAATCAGGAGAGGAGAAATATCAATTGAATCTTTTGGCGAGAGGAAGAAGCCCACACCCGTCTCATCTCAGTTTTGGAAGAGGCACCGCACGGTGATGGAGCCTTCCACGCCAAGAAGGCTCAAGATTCTCGCCGTGGTCTCAGCAAAGGCGAGACTTCTTGGGGAAGCCAAAACATTCGCATGCGTTGAAAAGGGGGATTATGTGGCGGAGATGAGGATAGGAGAGCTCCCCGAAAACCCGGAGTGTCCCTCATGTGGCGGGGCGATTGGAATGGTTGAGGAGCCTCAGGAGGAGGTCTGGAGAGCGATTGAACTCTTCAAAAAGGGTAGAAAAAGTGTATTGTGGAAAAAGCTGGCCGACACCGCCAAGCTCATCAGAAGATATGGGAAGCCTGCAGCTGTGGCTCTTGGAGGAAGAGGGGTAACAACAGCTGCGGCGGCGGAAATCTTGGCCAGATGTCCAAAGCTTTCCGATAAACTCTTCGAGCTAATAGTCAGGAAAGAGCAGGAAGCTGCATTCAAGAAATTCTTTTAACGGAGCCTGAACCTCTGGAGGACATCCTTGTTCTTCCACCTGTACTGCTTTATCCTCGCCGATCTCCCAAAGCCGCATGCCGAGCAGACCCCTTTTTGGGCATGGTAGGATCTCCTCCCGCATCGCCGGCAGCGGATGTGGACGACTTTATGTCTCTTCCCCTTGGATGGAGTTCCCTTGGTCAAGGAATCACCCACCTGGCGAGATGTAGACCACGCTGTCTCCCCTGATCATCATCGTCCCGTAGCGTTTCACTTCTTTCTCCAGAACTTCTTCTGCATCCTCAAGCACCAGGTTTACGTGAACATCAAAACCCGCGAGCTTTCCCCTGAATTCCCTTCCTCCTTTCAGTCCAACCAGAACCTGAGACCCCACTGCCTGGTTCAGGATGTCAAATGGTCTCACTCCCATAAGTTTCCACAAAACCTATCCTGCCGCTTATTTAAGCATTTTTTGGGAGCTGCCCATGAAAGTCTAAACAAAACCTCTTCTGGTATTCAATGCCTATAAAGGCGCTAAGGAACATCAATTCCAATTTTCTAGCTGAAGGAAAAAGAATAAAGGAACAAAAAATAACTCAATTTTCGATTGAATGGTCAGCTGGCGCGACATTGAGGAGAAGTGGCAAACAGCCTGGCGGGATGCAAAGATGTTTGAAGCAAATCCTGACAACAGGCCAAAGCTATATCTCACAGTCGCATATCCATATGTCTCTGGCCCAATGCACATAGGCCATGCAAGAACTTACACAGTTCCTGATGTCATAGCCAGATACAAGAGGATGCGGGGTTTCAACGTTCTTTTCCCCATGGCATATCACTTCACCGGCACCCCAATAGTCGGGGCGGCGAGAAGGGTGGCCAAAGGAGATCAAAGCTTCATCCGCCTTCTCACAGAGTTCTATAAAATCCCGAGAGATATCATCGATGATTTCAAAAACCCCTACTTCTTCGCCACCTACTTCGCGAGGGAGGATCCGTCAAGCTACAGGAAGGGGATGGAGGAGCTGGGGCTTTCAATTGACTGGAGGAGGGAATTCACGACCGTCGACCCCCACTACAAGAAATTCATAACTTGGCAATACCATAAACTCTGGAACGCTGGCCTCATAGTCAAGGGAAAGCACCCCGTCAAATGGTGCCCTTCCTGCGGAAATCCCGTCACAGATCACGACCTCTTAGAGGGGGAAGGGACGGAAATCCTAGAGTTCACTCTTCTGAAATATCGGATGGATGACTATGTGTTCCCAGCTGCAACTCTGCGTCCAGAAACCGTCTTCGGTGTCACCAATATCTGGCTGAATCCTTCTGCAAAGTATGTGGTAGCGGAAGTCGATGGCGAAAGATGGGTTGTCAGTGAAGAGGCCGTTGGGAAGCTGAAAGAGCAAGGGTACAGGATAGGAAAAACCGAACCAATTTCCATCGATTTCACAAAAAAGGTGGAGGTTCCCCTCACCCACGCAAAAGTTCCGATTCTTCCAGCGAAATTTGTAGACCCAGGAAATGCCACAGGAGTAGTTGGCTCAGTGCCAGCCCATGCACCCTATGATTACATCGCTCTTTTGGAGCTGCAGAAAAACCCGAAATCTCTGGAGACTTTTGGATTGAGCGAGGAGGATATCTTAAAATTGAAACCAATTTCTCTCATCCAAGTTGAAGGTTATGGAGAGTTTCCTGCGATCGATGCCGTAGAACGGCTAAAAATCCGTAGCCAGACGGACAGGAAGCTCGAGGAGGCTACAGCAGAGGTCTACAAGGCTGAGTTCGCGAAGGGAAGGATGCGCGAATGGGTGCCCGGTTATGGGGGGCTCCCGGTCTCGGAAGCTAAGGTTAGGGTGAAAGAAGACATGATCAAAAATGGAGAAGCCGCAGTGATGTATGAGTTCTCCGCGATGCCTGTCACATGTAGGTGTGGTGCAAAAGTTGTGGTGAAGGTTGTGGAAGACCAGTGGTTCATTGATTATGGGAATGAAGAGTGGAAGGAGAAGGTGAGGGAGCGGCTCCCAAAGATGCAGCTGATACCGCCGGAAAGCAGGGCACAGTTTGAGCATGTCCTTGAGTGGTTGCATGAGTGGCCTTGTACAAGAAAAATAGGGATGGGAACGCCAGCACCTTGGAATCCTGAGTGGATAATAGAGTCATTGAGCGACTCAACAATTTACATGGCCTATTACACAATTGCTCACCTAATAAAAACCATCCCGCCGGAAAAACTCACAGATGAAATCTTTGATTACATTTTCTATGGGAGAGGAGATGCCGATAAGATCTCGTCTGAAAATGGGGTGGAGAAAGAAAAGCTGGAAATGATGAGGAGAGAGTTTAACTACTGGTATCCTTTGGACTACCGGATGTCAGCTTATGAGCTGATTCCAAACCATCTCACCTTCCACATCTTCCACCATGTGCTCCTCTTTCCCGAGAAGTCTCCAAGGGGGATAGTTAACTTCGGGATGGTCTCTCTAGAGGGGAAGAAGATGTCGTCATCGAAAGGAAATCTTGTCTCTATCGGGGATGCCGTGAAGGAATATGGAGCTGATACGATACGACTTTATCTGATGTCTGTCGCTGAACCCTGGCAGGACCTCGACTGGAGAAGAAGCGAGGTAATGGGGATGCTGAGAAACCTTGAGCGTTTCTTTTCGCTGGCGGAAGAAATAATTAAAATGCCCGGGAAGGGGATGCCCATGCTGGAGCAGCCGGAGAGATGGATGCTCAGCAGGCTACAGAGATGTGTGAGCGAAACAACTAGTGCTCTTGAATCTTTTGAAACTAGGAAGGCCGTCCAGAGTGCTTTCTTTGGGTTGATGAACGATGTGAGATATTACATGAAAAGGGCCCAAAATCCTGAAGCAGAAACTTATGTTTTGAAGAGAGTTCTGGATGTGTGGCTTAGACTCCTCGCACCTTTCATCCCGCACACCTGCGAAGAGCTGTGGAGCAGATTTGGGGGAAGGGGATTCATCTCAACTGCCCCATGGCCAAAAGCTGAGGCTGGGATGATAGATGAAGAGGCCGAGTTCGTTGAAGAGTATCTTGGAAAGGTTATAGATGATACGCTCAAGATAAAGAAAATTTTCAGGAGGGAGCCAAAGCTCATCTGCGTGTATGTCGCGCAAGAGTGGAAGTGGAATGTGATGAAAATGGTTCTGGAATCCCTTGATGCCGGCAGAGGAGACATCGGGAAGCTTGTGAGGGATGTCAGCGCGAAACTTGGTCTCAGGCTCTACAAAGCAGAGCTGCCGAAGCTCCTGCAGAAGATGATCGAGATGGTGAAGGAGATGCCGCCAGAAAAGCTGAAGATTCTGAAACGCTGCCCCTTAGATGAATACTCGGCACTGAGGGGTGCGACCAACTTTTTGTCCAAACAGCTGGGGGCGGAGGTCAGGATCTTTAGAGCAGATGATCCCGCAAGGTTCGATCCTCAAAACAAAGCTATTGTTGCATTGCCAATGAGACCAGCAATTTATATTGAGTAAGCTACCTCGCTGTTTTTGGGATCCTTGAAATATGCCTCCAGATTACCACCAAGATAACTATGAGAAAAACGACAATTGCGCCAACGACTATGTAGAGTGATGGAAACAGTCCGGTGGGTTGAGTTGGAAGAGCTGACACCGCAAATAGTGAGAAACTTGGAAGTTCCGCACTGAAGTACAGATAGTTCTCATCCTCCTCGGATTTCTCCGTTTTCAATTCCTGCCAACCATTTGAATAGCGGAGAAGTTTTACTGTGCTCGGATCCGCATCTTGAGCCGCTATCCAGAGTTTTGAAACCTTGAACTCTATGCTTGCACCCGCAACGCCGGCCGAGGTTGGCTCATCTACTGTGAAATAATAATGAATTCTTCTCTCGCGCGGTGCTTCAACCTCCGAAGGTCTCTCTGGTAGAACCCGCACGACAACTCGGGGCGATTGAGCCACCGATGCAAATGACACTTTCACCCTTCTTATTTCATATGTCTCCTGAAAGTTTATCGTCGCTTTTGTTGCACTCTCCACAAACACATTTTTAACATAGTTATTTTCAATTGAAATCGTTTGCCCAACCTTATCTTGGATGTCTTGAATGGTAACGGCCGCCGGGAGTATTGGATAACGAATGACGGTGCCATGTTCGCCTCGAATGAGAGATGAAATAGCGTCCACGGCATTCTTTCTCCGCCAGACCCACCCGCCATCTAAACTTTCATGCCCTGGGGGAAGTCCTTCAACCTGCGTGTTCGGCGGAACCTTGATTGTGAATGTGACATCTACTCGATCGGACGCTTGAACAGAGAAACTCGGGACCCTATCCCTCAAAGCTCCAAAGTTGATCACAACCTCATTATCACTTCTCATCACTACCCCGAGAGGATCTGATTTCAGTTGGAATTCCAACTCCAAGGATGCTTGGACGGAACCGCCATTCAAGTTAATCTGCATTACCGCAGAGTTCGACGCCGACGCTGCTTTCAAAAATGCGTTTAAATACGAAGTTTCCGTGAAATTTTGGAACCCAGACGGGAATGATCCAGAGCCATTTGTCGTCAAATAAAATGGAAGTTCTTTAATCACAGAGGCGTCTATCTTTGCACTCTGAATTTCAATTTCTCCAGCGAATGTCAATTTTGAGGCCCCGCTATCAAAATCAAGCCGAGAAATGTTTAGACTCGTGACATCTATATTTAGTCTCGATTCTAGCGTGTCGATGATTCTCTGATTATAGGTCTGCGGCGAGAGTTTGTATGTGAATATTGCTGTGGAGACCATTTGCTTCTGCTCTGCGGTTAGAGGGATAGCTACCCAGCCGGAGGCGGTCAATCGGAGTTTCCCGATCTCCGATGAGCTCGCTGTTATAGTTACATCCCATCCGATAGATGTGGGGCTACTGGAACTCTGCGGTTGCGCCGCCTCTTTAAAAAGCGGGTTTTTCCCTGCTCCCTTCATGACAAGCCTACATCTTCCCGCCCCAGTAAACTCCAGCAAAGCCTCAAGAAAGACATTTTCTGGAATTGTTATCTGCTCTAAATTAAGATACTGTTGGGAAGGTACCGCTTGGGTGGACGTTGTTTTTGTCACGACAACACTTGTACTGGCGCTATTGCCTTGAGCATCGACCGCTTGGATCGTGATCAGGTTCGTGCCATCTTTCAATTCTACTGTCGTCAAAAATATTCCATATTCATCTACGGTGACAGTGGTGGTTGAAACGGGAGAACTCACGGTCACTCGAAGTTCTGAGGGCAATCCAGAATATCCGGAAACGGCGCCACTAACTTCAATTGAGGAGTCTGAGGTAATGGTACCATCTAGTGGATAGTAAAGCGTAATTGTGAGTTGCTCCCCCTGCGCTTGGGCAAATGGCGAAACTAATGCCAGGAGCGCCAGCGCACTTATAATTATCCCGGCTATCTTTCCTTTCATCATCTTCTACTGAATTTTCTGCCTATATATAGCCCATTAGAGTGGAGCTATGTAAACCCGCGGCTATGGTCCCGCGGGGGAGATTTGAACTCCCGACATGCCGGTATCCACACGGGTCTACAGCCGGCCACTCTAACCAGGCTGAGTTACCGCGGGACCAATAAAAACTTCTACTGGGATTGTTTTAACTTTAACTCAAAGAGCAGGCAAAAGATTTTTGATTTCCCAGTCGGTCACGCTGGCGCTGTAATTCTCCCACTCCCGCCCCTTTATGTAAAGGAAGTGGCTGAAGAGGTGATCCCCTAGAGCCTCGCGGATGAGCGAACTCTTTCTCATCTCTTCCAAAGCTTCTCCTAGGTTTCCCGGGAGTGACTCTATCTTAAGAGCGGCTCTTTCCTCTTGACTCATGTGAAAGATATCCTTTTCTACAGGCTCGGGCGGCTCTATCTTATCTTCAATTCCCTTCAGCCCCGCTGCCAGCATCACTGTGAACTGCAGGTAGGGGTTGCCGGCAGGGTCTGGGTTCCTGAGTTCTATTCTCGTTTTCATCCCCCGCCCCGCAGGAACCCTGATGTATGCGCTCCTGTTCCTGTTCGCCCAGGAGATATACACGGGTGCCTCATAACCCGGAACAAGCCTCTTGTAGGAATTGACGGTTGAAGCAAGGATCGCACATGTGGCTTTTGCATATTTCAAAAGTCCTCCAATGAAGTAGAGGGCAGTCTTGCTCAGCTTGTATGGCCCTTTCGGATCATAAAATGCATTTTTTTCCTCCGACATCAGGGACATGTGGGTGTGCATCCCACTTCCATTCACTCCATAGATGGGTTTTGGCATGAAAGTGGCGTAAAGTCCATGTTTGTATGCCACCGTCTTTGCCACATATTTCATCATCGCCACCCGATCGGCGGAGGTGAGGGCATCGGTGTACTTAAGATCTATCTCATGCTGGCCGGGAGCCACCTCGTGATGGGAGGCTTCAACCTCAAGTCCCATGGCATTCAGATAATTGACCATCTCCTTCCTGATGTTGTCGCCTCTATCCCTCATCAAGTCGAAATAACCTCCGTGATCTGATGGGATTGTTGTGGGATTTCCCTTCTCATCCTGAAACAGGAGAAAGAACTCATACTCTGGAGCGGTGAAATATGTGAAGCCCATCTTTGCGGCTTTTTCAAGCTGCCTCTGGAGGGCCCATCTCGGATCTCCCTCAAACCTGTTTCCTTCATGGTCGTAGACATCGCAGACAATCCTCGCCGTTTTGATGTTTTCGTCGAGCCAGGGGAGGATAACAAATGTCTTCGGGTCGGGCTTCAGTCTCATGTCAGACTCTTCGATTGTTGCATAACCTAGGACAGATGAACCGTCGAAGAAAACTCCATCTTCCAGAGCCTTCTCCAGTCTTGCCGCTGGAATCGTGACATTTTTAACTGTTCCAATGATATCCATGAACTGCATCTGGATGAATTCAACTTTTTCTTTTTCTGCCACTTCCAAAATTTTATCTATTTCTTTTGTCATACCTTATAGAAATCTCCCTCTTCTTTTTAAATGTGCCGTTAACTCCGCAACTCATCCCACGCCAATAGTGGCTAGGAGAAAAGTAGTTCCGGTGAAAACCACAGCAGTTGCTATAGAAGATTTCATGACCGAGAGCCAGAACTCAACCCTGTCCCCGGGGGCCCTGATGTGGGCGATGTACCTAGCAATTATTATTGAAAGAACGATTGCGGTAATTCCCATAACCAGCCTGAGTAGAGCCAGCTCAGTCGCCTCCAGCGCCCCGATGAGAAATGGGAGCCCAGAAACCCCTGCCTGAGCGGCCTGGGAGAGCATTCTGAACCTCATCCCTGACATAAAATCCATCACCCAGACGGCCATCGCGCAAACCACTGGAATCAGGACAACCGCCACCAGCCAGAGATTCCCCATCGCCTCATCAATCCTTTCTCTGAATCTCCTTTCAACCCTCTGAAGTGTCCCCAGAAACTCTGCGGCCATCATGCATGCCCTCCCAGCCACTGCCTCGCTGTCCGCTCGGATTCTGGAAATGATTTCTATGAAGCTTTTTATGAGGGGATTTGAGTAATGCCTTTTCTTGCCAAATATAGCATCCGCCAAACTACACCCGGTTGCCTCCATCTTTCTGCTGGCGCTACGGAGCTCCTCTTCTATCGGAGATCCCTTCATCAGCTCGGCCGCCTCCTCCATAGCCCTCGCCACAGGCTTTCCATCAAGCATCCTTGAGCCAATTGTGTTCAGGGCATTTGTCCAGTCGACTACCTTTTTTCTCTCCATTTCTCTCAGCTTCTTTCTCTCAGAGGAGTAGAGATATGCATGCACAACTAGCGCCACGGCTACCCCCCAGACTATCCAAAGGGTCGAAAAACTCATCGCGAGTATCCCAAGGAGCCCTTCCTTTATCCCGCAAAGGTAAAGAAATCCAGGCCAGGCAACGATACAAAAGAACGCGGCCGGTGGAACCCAGCTTGGGAAAAGCCTACCAGCTACCTTCACTTTTCCGGGAGGCGGGAGCCCAGGGGCGTCCCTTGGGAGCTCCGTGGCCTGGATAGTTGCCGGCCTCCGTCCGCCCATGTAAAGAGTGAAGAGAAGAAAAGCCAAACAGAGGGCAGCGGACATTCCTACGAAGAATTTTATGTCGACCAACTCCATCCCAATAACACTCAGGACCGGGGAGAGACCAACGGTCGCTATGATCGCGAGAGATCCAAAGGTGAGAAAGGCAAGGGTTGGCATCACAAGTCCCCCAAGCTTCTTCCCGAGCTGCTCCTCTGCTCCTTCCAGGACCCTTGTGGGAGCCTTGGAGACATCCATAGCCCTAGACGCTTCATCCCTTGTGCCGGTTGACCGGAGGAGGTCATAGATTGCCTGCCTCACGCTGTCGTCGATCTTTCCCCACTCGTTGGCTATGATGCTCAAAAGATGCCTGACCGTCTCATACCTCCTCTTCTCATCCAGCTCAAGCAACCCCTTTCTCATGTCCTCGGCAAGCTTCCCATCGCTTGAATCCGCCGCATAAACAGTAGCCCCCCTGATGTCTGGTCTGTGGTAGAGGGAAAAACTTAGGAGAAAGATGGTATTTATGGCTTTGCTCTGCGCCTCACTTTTCCTTGAGCTTGCCCGGGATGATGGATAGATCTGAAAGAGCATCAAGCCGAGGCCACCTAGGAGAAACCCGAGAATTGGAAGGTAAAGAAGGCCAAAGAAGTCACCGCCGAAGAGGCTGAGCAGCAACCAGAGGACGAGAAGCGGGATGAGGGGAAGAAAAATAGAGGAGAGCATTCCCGCCGCCCATTCCTCGGAAGACACTTTTAAACCAGCTTCTTTTAGATCCCTGGCTGTAGAATCGCTCAGCTTATACCCCTTCACCAGAGAGCCAAAAATCTTCATGGAAGCTGAACAGAACTTTTCATAAAATTTCCTCTCTCTGGGCCCGAGGGTGGCGACCAGCGCCTGCTCAACATCTTTTGGAATCGGAAATTTCTCCGGGAGCCGCTTCACAGCCTTTTCAGCCAAGTTCTCCACTCCCGGAGAGCTCCCAGAAAGTCTGGGCGGTGGCGCTTGACCATGGAGGAGTAAACATTGTAAGCTCTGCTCACGAAGGGTAGCTCCAAGAATCCGGCATTGCCAGATTTCCTCGCCAGTGCCAGAAGATCTGATTTCATGAATGCTTCGCAAAGCATCGATTCCAAAAGCTCATCTTCATCTATCCCGAGCCTCCTGCAGAGTGCTGGGATGAGTTCGCTCCCGCCCTTTTCCGGTGGCAGAATCTCGACCCCTCTCAGCGCCCTCTTGGGATCAATTTTTGAGAGATCTCTCCCGTTCAACCGCCCAACAATTTCTTTCTTTCCCCGCAAGAGATTTTTCTGAAGAATTATGTCTCTCTTCCTGTCATCTACAAACATCTCTACATACTTCGGCTTTCCCTCCCACTCTTTCAAAACCTCTGCAACTTCAACGATCCTTCTGATGGTTCCCCGAGGAGTCGAAAATCTCGCAGTGCTTATGATGTAATCCACATACTTGAAGGCGGCCTCATGGAGCCCCATTATATGGGTGACTAGGTCAAACATCTCTCTCTTGCTCCTAGCATGAAAGCTTGCGACCACAGGCTGGGAGCCCTGTCTGGCGGCAGCGCCTAGGGCAGCTCTGACAGCTTCAGCGGCTCTTACCTCTGTGATGAGCCAGTAGCTTGCCCCACCCCTCAGAAAAGCATTGACCTGCTGCTCGAGATGCTCGGGATTGGCAACCCTAACATTCGCAATCTTGTAGCCTTCAGCGATGAAATCCTCGATGTGGAGCTCCTCGGTGTCCTGAAAAGCCACAATCCTGTTCTCCGGCCCGATCTCAGGAATGTAGGTTTCCACTTGTGAGGTTTTGGCCGTCCCCATCTCCCCTATGACAAATGCACTTGCGCCCAACCTGAGAACTGTGCCAAGAAATGCACTTGCAAGGGGGGTAAGGGTTCCTCTCTCGAGGAAGAGAGGTTGGGTCCAGGGTTTAGACCTCCGCTTCCTGACGGCTATCTCAACGCTCTTTCTCCAGATGGCCGGGTAGCGGCTGAGAAAGAGCCTCATCCCAAGCTCCGGGATCTCAGCGTCGAGCTGCGGCCTGACCTCATCAAATGACGTTCCAAGCCTCGAGGCGAGGGTTTCCCCTAGCCCAAGCAGCGAGGGGGTATCCCACCTTATCCCGGTCTCCATCTTTCCCCACCTTTCATGCTCCACCACCACCGGCTGCAGCTCTGGTGGGGCGGAGATGTAGATGTCTGTGATGAAATCGTCGTGGCTGAGGGGTTCAAGGACCCGGTAGGTTAGCCAGCCGGCCATCAGGCGGGCCATTTTGTGGAGTTCTACGGCGGATATCCTCTGGCCCTCCTCTTTCAGCATGTGCAAGATGACATCATACCACTCTTCCGCGAACGATTGCATCCTCTCGCTGTAGGCGAACCTCGCGTGGGGCGGGGCAGTCTCCACCTGCATGGAAAAAGCCCTGTAGAGGAGGCGGAGGTGCTCCTGGGGAATCTTGAACTCCGGGAGGTCCAGCTCATAGAAAAGGACGGGATTCTCTGGGCGTTCGTAGATCCTCACTTTTCCCCGGTCGTCTTTGAGGGGATATTCTTCCACGAGCTTTGATCCAGGAGGAGGCGATATCCACACACCCTCGACAAAAAATGGCTTTTGAATGGCGGCGAAAGCTTCATCATATTTTCCCGGCTTCAATTTTTTCAGGACCGGGTGGCCGAACATCTTTTCTATCGTCCCGACGAGCTTTCCAAAATTATATGCCGTGCACCCCTTACAATCTCCTTTCGCCTCCTTCTGAGCCTTGACTAGAAGTGTGCGGAGATTTTGGAATTCATGAGGGTTGGCGATGAGGTGATCCAGCATCTCCGTCAGGGCCCTCATCCTCTCTTCCACGCATTTTTTGCATTTCTTCTCATCACTCCACCCATACATCACCTTGTCGAGAGCAAGCCTCTGGGCCATGGCGAAGGTCCTTGCGAGATTGGAAATCTCTGGGGAGTCGTAGATTGTTGTGATTGGCGCCGCCAGAACAACCCTTTCAACTTTTTCTTCAACCTTCAGCTTTTCAAAGACCTCCCTACGACACTCTTCATTTTCAAGCGTGAGAGGATTTTCCCCGCACTCAAAGTATGCTACTCTCAGTGGCCCGGAACTCTTAATCTCTAAATTCATCCCCATCCACTAGAAATTCGGGCGCCATGTTAAAAGGGAGACCCTAGCTCACTATGATGGTTATCTTGTTTTCCCTGACGATTTCAGTTCCGGTGGCTATTCCCCTGATTGTTATTTCAAATGGCCCCATGGTCGGAAAGTCGTAGTAGACTCTAATGTAAACATCTGAGTAGAATGGTGGATTTGCCTGAGATGGGATCATCTCAACCTCTAGCCCCGGAGGCTGTGGAGCCCATGAAAGTGAAATCGGGGGAGTGTTGGGAGAGAGGTTCTCAACATAAATTCTCGTGGAAACCTGAGCACGATCTTCCTCTTCACTGGCCGGTTTTTTCACTGGGATTTCCCTGCCTCCAACGACGATAATTCTGAAATCTGGCTGCCCACTGACATTTTCTGACAATTCACCGCCTGGCTGGCCGCCGGCATTTTCTGGCGGGTGCCCACTTGACGGTGTAATGTTCTCTCTGGATGTCTGGACGAAAAAATATCCCAGAGCAATGAAAAACACTATCAGAAGCATGGCACCAATCGCATAAACGCCGGTTCTTTTTTCGATGACTTTTGGCGGCTCCTCCACGATTTATCATCGCTCCTGGAGCATTTTAACCTTAAACGGTGCTATCTCATGCGCATCCGTGGGGCCCGGCTATTGCCTATTTTGCCTAAAACACGCTGCTTCTATTTTCTTTAAAAATTCTCTGATTTCAGGGAGGGTCGATTCCGGCTTCTCTAGCCTTCTAGAATAAATCTCCGCAATGGAACTCCCGATAATCACCCCATCTGCCCCAGCAGAAACCAGTGCTCTCACCTGTTCATCCCTTGAAATCCCAAATCCCGCCATTACTGGCTTCTGTGATATTCCCTTTACCCGCTTTATCAGCTCAACTGTTGAAGCAGGCAGAACATCCCTCCCCCCGGTAACCCCTTCGACATTAACCACATAGACAAAGCCCGAGGAGCTCTGAACAATTTTTCTCATTCTATCCTCAGAAGTTGTCGGAGCAACCAAAAAAATCATGTCCACTCCACTATCCTTCGCTTCCCTCATCATCTCTCCAGCCTCTTCGACTGGGAGATCTGGAACAATAATCCCTTGAGCGCCGGCATTTTTGACATCCCTCACAAATTTACCTACCCCATAGGTGAACGGGATATTATAGTAAGTGGTAACGATAATTGGCGCTTCTACCCCAATTTCCCGCAGTTTCTTTATCCCGTCGAGACACTTTCTTGGCGTTATCCCGGCTTTCAGCGCCCTCTCGCATGCAGAAATAAATGTTGGGCCGTCAGCTATTGGATCTGAAAAGGGTATCCCTATCTCCAAGATATCTGCCCCGCTTTCCTCCAAGGTCTTGGCGAGCGATATTGAAAACTCCTCAGTAGGATCGCCAAAATAGAGGTGGGCCATGATGGCGGCTCTTCCCTCGCCTCTCAGATTTCTGAATACATCGCTAATCTCCACCCAGGTGCCTCCCGATAATTTCTAAATCCTTGTCTCCTCTCCCAGAGTAGTTTATCACTATCAACTCATCCTTCTCAAATTCCTCAGGATGGTTAATCACATATGCGATGGCGTGAGCCGTCTCCAGCGCTGGAATCAACCCCTCTGTCTTGCTCATGATTTTCACTGCCTCAAAAACCTCCCTGTCAAATGCATACACTGGTTTAACCCTTCCAATCTCACAAAGATGAGAAATCTCTGGACCTCTCCCTGGATAATTTAGTCCCGCCGCCCTCGTCCTTGACGGCTTCACTTGCCCATGTTCATCCTGGAGAAGTTGCATCAACGCCCCGTGGAGAACCCCTGGCCTTCCGAGGACAAAAGCTGCAGCACTATTGTCTGCATCTAGGCTCTCGCCTCCCCCCTCAACAAAATAAAGCCTCACATCCTTTTCCTCGACGAAAGGCCTGAATGCCCCGATGGCATTGCTCCCCCCGCTTCCACACGCTACTATTGCGTCTGGCAACCTCCCCTCCGCCTCAAGAATCTGCTTTTTTATCTCCTCGCCAATAACCTTCTGAAAACTCGCAACAATTTCTGGGAAGGGGTGAGGGCCGACAGCAGATCCCATTAGATAGTGAGTATCTCGGCTGCAGGTCGCCCACTCCCTAAGGGTGTCCGAGACAGCATCCTTGAGCAGGCCATCGCCCGTCGCCACCGGGGTAACCTTTGCTCCCAAAAGGCGCATCCGCTCAACATTACTCCTCTGCCTCTCGATGTCCTTCACACCCATGAATATCTCAACCTCAAGACCAACGACGTTCCCGGCCATTGCCACAGAAATACCATGTTGTCCCGCCGCCGTCTCTGTGATCAGCCTTCTCTTCCCCATCCTCTTCGCAAGAAGAGCCTGCCCCAAGGAGTTGTTCAGCTTGTGTGAACCACCACAGAGGAGGTCCTCCCTCTTCAGGTAGACCTTCTTTCCAATGAACCTGCTGAAGTTCTTTGCGTGGTAGAGGGGGGTCGGTCTCCCAGCATAGTCTCTGAGAAGCCGCGAGAATTCCCGCTGGAATTCCTCCGTTGGGTAGATCCTCTCAAAGGCCTCCTCTAGCTCAATCAATGCATGCATCAAAACCTCGCTTACAAACCTTCCCCCAAACCTCCCAAACCATCCCTTCATCCACTCTCCCTCGCAATCCTTATGAACTCCTTCACCAGCTCGGGGTCCTTTATCCCTACCTCCTTTTCCACTCCAGTGGCAACATCTACACCGTGGGGCCTGACGGCTTCTATTGCCTTTCTCAAATTCATTGGATTAAGCCCTCCGGCGAGAAAAGCGGGTTTTTTGATGGAAGCGCAAATTTTTCTGCTTATCCTCCAATCATGCATCTTCCCTGTCCCCCCGCCCTCAGGCCCCTTCGTGTCCAAAAGAACAAAATCCCCGATTTCCGCCGCATCCTTTGCGAGCCCAAATATTGCTGCCTCGTCTGGATTTTCTGGCGGTATCGGGACAACCATGATCAACCCTGCACTGAGCGATTTCTTAACCATCTCAATCTTTTCAAGCGGGATTGAGGGATGAAGCTGAATATAATCTGGCCTGAGCTTTTCCTCCACAAACTCTAGCTCCGAGGGATTTTCAGGCATGAGGACCGCCACTTTCATGGAGTTCTCCCCTACCCTTTTGAAAATCTCTCCGGCTCTTTCCAGCGAAACGCATCTCCTCGAACCTTTCACCAGAATCACTCCAACCATGTCTGCTCCGAGACTGCTGACCATCTCCCCATCCTCAGGCCTGGTTATCCCGCAGATTTTCACCTTCACCATCTTCCTGCCTCCACCAGCTCTCTCACCTTGCCCTCGATGTCTCCACTTTTCATTATGGCTGTCCCGACGAGAACTGCATCGGCGCCTGCTCTCAGCACCCTCCTCACATCTTCCGGCCCCTCTATACCACTCTCGCTCACCACAATTGCCTTTTCTGAAACAAGCGGAGCCAGCTCCTCGGTTCTCCTTAGGTCAACCTTAAGGGTTTCCAGGTCCCTGTTGTTTATTCCCACGAGCTTTGCCCCAGCAGCCTTGGCGATTTCAACCTCCCTCTCGCTCGTTACCTCAACTAACGCCTCCATCCCGAGCTCCCTTACCACATCCAGAAGTTCTCCGGTTTTCTCTCCAAGGATTTTGACGATGAGGAGGACGGCATCGGCTCCAAAAGCTGCCGCTTCCTGAAGCTGAATCTCATCGATAATAAAATCTTTTCTCAGGAGTGGAATATTCAATTTTCTCAAAAGTGGGAGGAAGGAGAGATCTCCTCTGAAAAACTTCGGCTCAGTGAGTACCGAGAGCCCGATAGCCCCTCCTCTCACCATTGCCGAACCAATCTCAAGAGGGTCTCCCTCTGGTTTTATTTCTCCCGCAGACGGCGACGCCCTCTTTATCTCAGCGACGACTGGAACAGCGGGTGCTTTTTCAATCGCTCTCCTGAGACTCCTTCTCTTTGTTGGCTCAACCCTCGGAGGATTCTTCTTCAAGAGCTCCACTCTCTTCTCAACTTCCGGCAGAATATCGGAGAGAAAGCTCAAAGATGCTCCTCCATTTTCCTGAGGGTTTCAAGGTTTCCCCCAGTAGCCTCTACAAGCTCCCGGAGCTTTCTGTAGGCCTCTCCAGAATCTATCGACTCTTCGGCAACCGGGATTCCTTCGATAATATCTTCGGCCAGGCCACCCACAGCTATTGCCGCGGCTGCATTCAGAACCACGATGTCTCTCCTCGGCCCTTTTTCCCCATTTAACACCCTCAGCAGAATCTTCGCGTTCTCCTCAGCGGTCATTCCCGCGAGATCCTCTGGCGCCGCTCTTTTCATTCCAAAATCCTCTGGCTGAATCACTCTGCTAAAAACCTTCCCCCCCTTCACCTCTGCGATCATGGTTTTTCCAAGGGTAGAAATCTCGTCCAAGCCATCTATCCCATGAACTACCATCGCCCTTTCGCTTCCAAGCTTCAGAAGAACTTCTGCGATTTTCTCGGTCAGCGCTCCGTCAAAGACCCCGAGGAGCTGGGAGGTGGCGCCGGCTGGGTTTGTGAGTGGGCCCAGAATGTTGAAAACTGTGCGGATGCCCATCTCCCTCCTAACCTTCGCCACCTGCTTCATGGCCGGGTGGAAGAGCGGTGCAAACATGAAGCCGAGCCCAATCTCATCTATGCACCGCTCAACCTCCGCTGGCGGGAGATCTATCCTCACCCCTAGAGCCTCCACAACATCAGCGCTCCCAGCCCTGCTCGTCACGCTCCTGTTCCCATGCTTTGCGACTGCTATCCCAGCTCCAGCGACCACAAACATTGCTGCGGTGCTTACATTGAACGTCTTTATCCTGTCCCCCCCAGTCCCGCAGGTGTCCACCAGCGGCCTTCTCGATGGGTAGATCTTTGTAGCAAATTCCCTCATCACCCCAGCGAAAGCCGTTATTTCCTCCACCGTCTCTCCCTTCAGCCTCAGAGCCGTGAGAAACGCCGCCATCTGGGCCTCTGTCGCCTCTCCCTTCATTATGCACTTCATCGCCTCCTCTGCCTCTTCCCTCGACAGGTCCTGCAACAGAAGAAGCTTTTCTATCATCACTCGAAGCCCATCCATCTCTCACACCTCCAGAAAATTTTTGATCAACTTCTTCCCATATTTGGTGAGAATCGACTCCGGGTGGAACTGAACCCCGAAAATCGGAAGCTCTTTGTGCTCTACCGCCATTATCTCCTCGAACCTGTCCTCAGTCACAGCCGTCACCCTCAAACACTCCGGTAGGGTCGCGGGGTCGGCAACCAGCGAGTGGTAGCGAGTGGCTTCAAATGGGCTTGGAATCCCCTTGAAAAGCCTGCTTCCATCATGGCTTATCCTCGAGACCTTCCCATGCATGAGCTGCTTTGCCTGAACTATCCTTCCCCCAAAAGCGTAGACTACCGCCTGGTGGCCGAGACAAACGCCCAGAACCGGGATTTTTCTCCCAAGCTTCAGAACGGCCTCAACGGAAACTCCCGCCTCTCTTGGGGTCTTGGGGCCAGGAGAAATCACAAGCTTCTCGGGTTTTGCTCTCATGATTTTTGAGATCGGAGTGTCATTCATGAGCACTACTGGCTCTGCTCCAAGCTCCCCAATGTAGTGGACGAGGTTATAGACGAAAGAATCCACGTTATCTATCACGGCCACTTTCATCTAGACACCCGCCGCAGCCAGCAGCGCCCTGGCTTTATTTTCCGTCTCATAGTGCTCCCTCTCGGGAATGGAGTCTGCGACTATTCCTGCCCCGGCGTAAATGTAGCCCTTTCCCTTTTCAATCACCATGGTCCTGATTGTTATCGCCAGGTCAGCGTTTCCATTGTAGCTGAATGAACCGATGGCCCCAGCATAAATCCCCCTCCTCACTGGCTCGAGCTCCTCGATTATCTCCATCGCCCTCACCTTCGGGGCCCCGGTGACAGTTCCAGCGGGGAAGGTGGCCCGGAGGGCATCGAAAGCATCCTTGTCCTTTCTCAACCTGCCCACTACATTAGAAACTAGATGCTGGACATGGCTGTATTTCTCAACTTTCATGAACTCGGTCACCTTCACGGAATTGAACTCGGCCACCTTTCCGATGTCGTTTCTCCCTAAATCCACGAGCATCACATGCTCTGCTTTCTCCTTTTCATCTGTCAAAAGCTCCCGCTCCATGGCCCTTTCATCAACAAGGTCTCTTCCCCTTCTCCTGGTTCCAGCAATTGGCCTCGTGATCACATTTCTTCCCTCAACCTTCACCAGAATCTCAGGGCTTGAGCCGATGATGGTTCTCTCTGGAAAACTCAGGAAAAACATGTAGGGGGAGGGATTTATCCTGCGGAGGTTTATGTAGAACTGCTCTGGGTTTGGGGCAGGCGAGAGGGTTATTCTCCTGGCTATCACGGCTTGAATGATGTCCCCCTCCCTGATGTACCGCTTCACTTTTCTGACGCAAGACTCGAACTCTCCTCTGCCCGGAACAGAGGAGATTTTCGGTCTGACGGTGGTGGGGGAAGGCTCGACTTCCAGAATTGCTCTCATTTCTGCGAGGCTTTCCTCCGCAAACCGGAGCTCCTCTGATAGGGGTTTGCCATCTAGAAACACTAGGCAGCAGAAATGGGTGAGCTTCTTCACATGGTCGAAAACTATGACTTTTCTTGGAAGGATGAACTCTAGCGTCGGCTGCTTCAAATCGTCTTTTGATCTGGATTCCAGTTTCACCAAGGTGCGGACATAGTCATAGGAGATGTAACCCACACACGAGGAGAGGTAGCTGGATGTGAGAGGAGGTGTGCTTATCTTTCCAAACCCAGCCGCAGTTTTCAGGATGGAAAGGGCATCTTTTCTTTCCTTGGTTTCGAAAGCCAGCCCTCCGGAAATCTCGACCTTTTCACGATCAACTTTTACGTAAAGGAGCGGGTCATAACCGATAACGGAATATCTCGCCTTTTCTCCAGGTCCCTCGGCTGACTCCAGAAGATATGAGGGGGTAGTCCTCCGCTGGATTCCCAAGTAGATTTTGGCGGGGTCTGGACAACCCGTTTTCACTTGGACGACAGGTATGAGCGAAGGGGGCTCCATTTCTTTGAGGATGGATTTTAGCCCTTTCATCAGTACTTTTTTGTAATTGTACTATTTAATACTTTAGTGTATATTTTTGTACATTTATGGAAGGGGTGTGAAGAGGAGCTTTCGTGGATGCGTGTGTAACGCGAGATTCGGGTTATTCAGGCTAGTTCCACATACCGGCTAAATCCACCACCACGGCCTCCGCAAATCAAAGTGAATGGGCTTCACAATAGCCTGATGCTTTTCACGACTCTTTCAAAAATCGGTTCGTCCAGATAGAATAGCGATGCCTCAGCCATGTAATATACTCGGTACCATGATTTGAATTATCCACAAAAGTAATCGTCCTGATCTTAACTGGTATCCCCTCCCGAGAAAGTCCCATGTCCTTCCCATCCTGGAAACCCAAGTACATCAGCAAAATGTTCGCTGGTCATTGTTAATCCTTGGAGCCTTTCGAGACGAAATTTTACCCAATAAACCCATTCTTCCAGTGTGTGGATGCGCGACGAGAAACCCGTGTTAAAAGTTATTTGGAATTTTTCGTCTGATTTAAGTAATGAAAGTGTGAATCCATTTTCATTTTCTCCAAATGTTTCCTTTTCATCAACTATTCTGTAGTCGCTTGGAATTTCGATCTCAAAGCCCCACTTCGGGTTGGAGTAAAGAAAAGATCCTTGAGGGTTTGATGGTCCCAAAGAAAGGGCAAACGAAACAAAAACGGTCACAAACACAATTGCTCCGAAAACGAGGCCGATGATGCGCTTCGAACGCCCTGTTTCTAACCTCAAAAGTTTCCGGGGACATTAAAAGCAGGGGCAGGGGCTAATCCCGAAAATATTCAGAAAAAAGTACGGTATAAAAGAGAACGGCTCAGTTACCTTAGAACTCGCCCCAGAAGGAATTCTGATGAGAGGAAAACCTTCCCAAGAAGAGTTGGCCGAAAAGCTTAGAGAGCACGTGAACAAGATTCGGGAGTTGGGATTGGTTGGCCCAAAGTTGGGAGAACTCAAAA
>JAVZGN010000015.1:0-24665 GCA_038872135.1 Hadarchaeales archaeon (SeqCode)
CTTTTTACACATAGCTGATGATGTGATCTGCAACATTAACAGCCACATCACTTTCAAGAAGAGTCACCTGCAACTCCCATATTATATCCTCGATATCCTCTGGCGAGAGCTTCCTCCCAAAGATTTTCTTGAGCTCCCGCTTCACAAATTTCGCAGGTTTTTCTGGTGGCAGAAGAGCTGGCTTCTCCTCTAAAGGCTTTTCCACTGGAGGGGGCGGTGCTGCTACCTCCTTCGGCGCCACTGTTTCTGGCCCAAGAGGCTCTGGGGGAAGGACGGCCTCAGGCCTTGGCTGTTCGACTGGAGGTGTCTCGAGCTTCTCCTCCACCGGTGCTTCTTCAACTGGCTCTTCAGGTTTTGAGGCGATTTTCTGGGCTATCGCCTGCTTTATCTTCCCAAGCTTCTTCTTGAGTTTGTCAAACATCGCCTACTCCTTGGGCCCTTCCTCGAGAATCGCCTGCTCGAGGGCGCCGATGTTTGCCTCTATCTTCCGCAGCCTTGCCAATGCCTCGTTTATGGCCTTTTCAATTGCCCCGCTTCTCTCCGAAAGGGTTGCAATGGCTTCATCGGTCGTCTTCTCAACGAAAACATCTGCGCCAAGCCCCACAATCACCTTTTCATTTGAATCAAGCCTCGCTTTGATGAACGCTTCCCCTCCCATTGGGACCAGCATCTCCGTCCCCTGCTTCACTTCCTTCAAAGTTTTCAAAGATTCTGTGCACATGGAGAGCTCCGCCAGCGCAGAAGACAGAATGTCTATCCGTCTTCTGAGAGAGTTGTAGAGCCCCCTGTAGATTTCCATCTGCCCAAGCATTTCCTCCTCTTTTTTTGCTTCGGCCATTCAAATCACTCCAACATGGCGAGTATTCTTGGGTCCTTTACCTCTTCAGGCTTTATCTCCGTCACCTTCTCAATATTTATTTGGTTTCTAGTTACTTTATGCTTGCTTCCAACATCTGAATAGATCCTCTCCAGTGCATGTTTCTCTGACAATCCCAATACCTCCTTTGAAAACTTCTGCTTGAAGATGCCCTTTTTAAACCATCCCTCAACCCTGTAGATTTTCATCTGCCTCACCCCACAAGGTTCAACGCACTTTCTATCCTTCCCAGCTCAGGTCCAGTTGTTGTAATCCCGGCAATGGCGCAGCGAGAGTTTGCGATCACGCAGAGCCCAACAAACTTTGTGCCGGAACATGCAGTACCTATGTCTGCTGGCACCCCGAGGATTTCTGAAGCTGCGTCCATTTCCTCCTTGGAAACATTTGGATGTAGGATGGCTCCTTTATTTGTCGCAACGCCAACGGCGCCAACATTTCTGAAACCTGCAATCGTTCCCTTCCTCACCCTGACCCCAAGGGCCTGTTCAACAATTTTAGCGATGCTGTCCGGAAACTCCGGGCTGATCAGCGCCCCGTAATCATTTGCCAAAATCATGTTCCCAAGAGCTGTGTGCTTTCCCGGAAGATAATAAACATTTAACTCTCCCCCCTCAAATTCAACATCAAAAGTTTCCGAGCACAGGACAGCGTTTGAGTTCCCAGCCATCAGAACTCCCACCAGTGGGCTCTTTGAAACGCTTGCCTTTATTATCGAGACACCGAGGGAACTTGCCACATCTTTCTTGAATGGCAGCCCTTTGGGAAATATTGCAAATTTATCTGTTGAGAGGGAAAATGCCCCAATGAAGGGGTTCTTTCCAAAGCCCATCCTTTTCACAACCATCCTCTCACTCCGCCAGGGAGGCCCAGACGGTTCCATCGTCCTTCTTCGTGACCTTAACCTTAATTTTTGTAGGTGGCTTCTTCGATCCCCTCTCCCAGATTTTCTCCGTCACAGTTCTGTCCAGCTTTATTTCAGGTTCTTTCGTGTGCCTGACGAGAAAATCTCTCACTAGGTTGACCGCCTTTTTTGCCCTTTTGTACTCCGGGGCCTTTTTCACCTCAGAGAGGGGGATGATGTAAATTTTTTCCTCCGCCATGTCCATCACGGTTTTATCCTCTGCCTCCTCCAGCTTCTCTGCTTGATGCTCGTCCTGATCTTCCCCCTAGTTTTTATTATCACCCAGATGGGTGCTCTCTGAGCTCTTCTTCCAGCTTTTATCAGCCGCTTCTTTTTTGGGAATGGTTTGTTTTTCGCCATCCTCACAGCCTCGTTATCCTCGTCTCTCTCCTCTTTGAAACGAGCCTGTTCAAAAGAGCTTTCAGCTGGTCATCTGTTATCTGGGAGGTGATCTGCCCGGCCTGCGCAAGCTGGATGAGCTGTAGCTCAAGCTGCTCGGCGAAAGCCGGCTTAGCCGCCCTGATGTTCGCCAACCTGCTCCTAGCCTCCGGTGTCAGGATTTGCTGGAGGATTAACCGCTTCTGAATCTCTATCTGCCTCCTGAGTTCCATCTGCCTTTGGCGCTCCTGCAACTGGGCCTGAATCTCCTGCATCTTTCTCATTCTTATCTGCTCCAGCTCATCCTCGTCCATCTCATCACCTTTTAGCAATTTCTCCTGCAACCTTTTCCAGAAGCGAGATACCCTTCTTCGTGATTTTCCTTCCAGATTTCTCCTTTTTCACTAGGCCTGCCTTCTCAAGCTGCTGGAGAATCGTCCTTATTATCTTTCCGCTTCCCTTCCTGAAGTGCTCGGGCGGTTGCCCCCTGTTCTGACGCCCCCCATAATATGTGCGGAGCCTCGAAACCCCCACCGGCCCATCCACATAAATTCTCCTGAGTATCGAGGCCGCCCGCATGTGCCACCAGTCAAGCTGCTCCGGCGGGCGCTCCCTCGAAACCCCAGTCTTGACAAAATAGCTCCAGGGTGGCGGTGTGAGCTCCTCCATCTTCTTCAGCTCTTCCTTAAGCCTCTGGAGGAGATCCGCGACCGGGACTTCAGATATCATCTTCTCACCCTCTATTCTTTATGACAGCCATTAAAACGCTTTTTTGGAACCGGGATTCTATATCTCCTTCCGCACTTTAAACATGTTATCGTAACAATTTTTTTCCTCACCCTCACCCTGCAGGTTGCCCCCGGTCTCCAGAAGGAGAGACATTTTCTGCAGAACTTCAACTTGATTTCCCTGGGAAGTCTGAGGAGGAACTTTTCCTTTATTGTCCAGGCCCTTCTCACATACCTGTCGGCAAGCTCCGGATATCTGTGGAAGACCTCATCTGCAAAGTTCAAGAGCCTCTCAACCCTTTCCATCGCGATGATCTTTAAATCGCCCTTTTTCACGAGACCACCCCAAAGTTTCTTTCATAGGCGGAGATGACCTCGGCGACCACGGTGCTGGCCATCAGAGCTTTTGGGTATATGCTCACGATTTCATCGGTGAAACTCAGGTCTGAAAGGAAGTTCCCGTGGGGAAATCCTCCGATGATTATGCAAACATCGTCGCCAAGCGCTAGGCCCGAAAAAAGCTGGGAGAGTGCTCTTTTTTCTCCATCTTCAGATAGAGCGATGATTTTTTTCGGGGAGATCTTCCTGCAGAGATCCTCAAGGGTAGATTTCTGGAGGGTTAGGAGAGGTTTTTCCGGCGGCACGGCCTTTTTCTTAAACAGCTGCTCCAAGAGACCCTCAAACCTATGGAGAACTCTTGGAAGATTTGCCGAGGAATCAACTGAGATGACATAGTTTTCCCTTGTGTGGAGATAGACTTTCAAGTGCCCTTCTGAGTTGAGCGGTGAGTCTAAAGCAATGAGGAGGCACATGTGCGCGATGTCTGGTCGCCCCCTTCTCTCCCAGTCGCTGAGGCTTCTCATGGCTGGGTAATGGATGCTCGAGTTCAAGAGGATGTCGGTCGGTTTCATTCCCCTCTTCCTAGCCTGCCAGAGAATCACTCGATGGTGAGCGATTTCTTCTGGCACCAGTTCTACCTCTGAGTCTGCAATTATCAGATGAAGCATCATCCCAATCTCCACCTTCTGATATTTAGCCAGTGTGTTTTTGAGTGGGCTTTATCGGACAACTTTGAAAATCTCAGCTACCGCCGCCCACGAGTTTTTTCATCAGCTCCATCGGTTCAAGAACTCTTCCTCCCGCGGCCGCCCTCATTGTGTCGCCATTGAGAGCATCGATGAGGATGAGAGTGCCGGCCTTTCTCCCGAACTCCACCTTCAGGTCCACAAGCTCCAGCCCACGAGATGAAAGAAATTCATGCACGGCTTCTCCAACTCTTCTCGCTGTTACTCTCATCTCCCCCACCTCCTTCCCGGTTGCTATTCCAAGCATAGGGATGGCCTGAGAGCTGAGGAGGGGATCGCCCAGGGCATCATTTTTCAGGGTGAACTCCACGAGGTCTAAGGGAGAAAGCGGTTTCACGAGAGGCCCATACCTCCTGAGAAAGCTCCCGTAAGCCAGCCTCCTGTAGATGACCTCAAGGGGGATTGGCTCAACCAAGAAAACTTCTATCTCTTCCTTTCCACTTCTTCCCACGAAATGGGTCTCCATTCCCTTTTCCTTTAACAGCTCAAAAAACATTGCAGCAGTGGCAGCACACAGCTCTCCCTTCCCCTCAGCTTCTCCAACTACAAAATCCCCGCCTGGATCTGGCCTCCCCGCTGAATCTCCAAGCACTGTATTTTTAAATCTCAGGAAAACTCTCCCTTCTCTCCTCAGCAATATCTTCGTCTTTCCCTCGTAGATTATTTCTTCCTTCATGGTAGCCCCAGATCATCCGCGATGTCCTTCAGCCCCAGTTCCTCAAGCTTGGCTCTAGTGGGGGCGCCGTCTTTGGTCCATCCCCGCTCCCGGTAGTAGTCATCGAGCATCAGATCAAGCTCCTCCCTCGAGATGAAGCTCCCTTGGGAGGGTCCATTTTTTATCGGCTCCTCCATGACCCTCGGCGGGAGAACATCGTCTTTTCTCGTGAAACCCTCCCGGTAGTTGAAAGCCTTCTCAAGGTTGTAGACCCTTTCCCCGGCAAGAAGAAGATCTTTGCTCTTGAGCTTCCATCCGTTAACAGCTTTGAAGAAATCCGTGAGCTCCTCCACAAAGTAGAAGTGGCGGGAGAACTTGCATATCCCAACCATGTCGTAGAGGGTCATGACATCCTCTATAAGCTTCACATATTTCTTTCCCTGGGGTGAAAGCCTATTGACATTTTTTACCTTCCACCATCCCCCGCTAAGCTCCGGGGCATAGGCGCAGGACCTGAGATGGCATGCCCCTCGGGTGGAGACCGCAAAGCCGAGGCCAAGACCTTTCAGCCCGCGGACATCATAGGCCGGCGGCTCAAGGCCCTTCACGTGAAGCGCAAATTTCTCGGACCCCCCTCCTATCTTTTCTGCTGCCCTCTTCACGCCCTCAGCGAGAAGGTTGCCGACCCCCTCCCTGTATGCAATTTTTCTGATCAGCTCTAGGATGGCTTCAGGATTTCCAAAATTGAGCTTTAGGCCATCTGTTTCCCGTAGGAGCCCTCTTTCATAGGCCTCCATCGCCCAGCCGATCACAACCCCTGTGGAAATTGTGTCCAAACCAAGCTCATCGCAGAGCTGGTTGGCCCTCGCAAGAACTTCTGGGTCAGGGTTGCCCACCTCTGAGCCCAAGGAGTACTGGGTCTCAAACTCTGGCCCATCGACCACGGTCCCCGCATAGGGGCCAGACTTCACCACAAAGACTTTGCCACACGGCTTTATGCAGTTATGACAGGATTTTGTTTTAATTGAATATTTCGGAACCCAATATTGGGGGGCTATTTTTTTGTAGCCCTTGAAGGAGGACTCCTGCCAGTTCCTGGTTGGAAAAACCCCATGAACTTCATTCAGGGCCCCGATGAACTCCCCCGTTCCATATCTGATGTCTGCGATGGCGTGGGGGTGGGTAGAAATCACCTCATACCACTCCCTCAGAAGCTTTTCCATCAGAGTTGGATTGGCGAACTCAATGTCCCCTGAACCTCTGACGGCTATCGCCTTCAGCTTCTTAGATCCCATCACCGCCCCGAGACCTGTCCTGCCGGCCTGCCTGAAGTCGCACTCTATCCCGGCAATCCTCACTAGGTTCTCTCCTGCCGGCCCTATACATGCGACCATCACATACCTGTCTCCGAGATCCTTCCTGATCTCCTCCATTGTCCTGAGCGTTGATAGCCCAACAAATGATGAGGCATCTCTTATCGCTATTTTGTCGTCGTCGATCCAAAGATACACCCACTTTTTTGAGGCTCCGGAAATTGTCAGGACATCATAGCCTGCAAACTTCAGCTCTGCGCCTATCCCCCCGCCGAACATCGCCTCCCCAAATGCTCCGGTGAGGGGTGATTTTGCATAGAAGCCGGATTTCGATGCTTCTGGAACTGGGGTGCCACAGAAGGAGCCGGGGGAGAGGATGAGAGAGTTTTTCGGACCTAGGGGGTCGGCTTTCGGTGGAACAAAATCATGAAGAAATCTTGCCCCAAACCCATTTCCCCCAAAATATGTCTGAGCAACCGCCTTGCTCAGCTCCTGAATCTTCACCTTTCCCGTGGAGAGATCCACATAGAGAGTTTTCCCGCCATAGCCGTACACTTCATCTCACCTCCAGAGCCTTCATGACACAGAACTTTGCGCACTTTGGATCGCCATCGCAGAGGTCGCAGATCATCGCAACTTTTTTCAGGGGATGAATTCTGATGGCGTCGTTGGGGCAGACTCTCATGCAGATCCCGCAGGCATCGCAGGCCTTTTCCTCAACCCTTATGCTCCCGAGATCTGTTTTTGTGAGGGCCTGGTTTGGGCATGCTCTTACGCATGGGGGATTTTCACACTGGGTGCAGACGTGGGGGATGTCCTCTTCAACGCTTTTTCTCTCCACATGAATCCTCGCCTTCGCTGGATTGCAAACATCCTCATGGTAGAATGAGCAGACTAGAGTGCAGACCCGGCATCCTGTGCAGACTTCCTGATTGACCGCGAGTTTCATCTCAGTCCATTTCATCACGCATCTTAGTCTATTAAATTTTGCTGGAGCTTTCAGGACGGGTTAACATCGTTACTTTATCCCCCATCATCTTGAGCGCCTCTCACAGATGGATAAAGCAAATGGTCTCCCGCTGCTATATAGAATGTTGAGAGGAGAAGTGTTTGTGAGCAGTGTTATCTTCAGGCCTGTTTGGTTTGATTCAATGGGGGCAAAGAGCAGCTGCACCATAGTTGAAACCCCAGAAGTGAAGGTTCTCATTGACCCTGGGGCGGCGATAATGCAACCGGGCTTTCCCGCTTCCTGGGCAAAGAAGATTTACTGGCTCGCCAAGGCCGAGCTTGCCGTCAAAAGGGCGGCGAAGGGGGCAGATGTCGTGGTGATTTCTCACTATCATTATGATCATTTCACGGATTTTGATGGAAGCATTTACAAAAACAGGCTTGTTCTGACAAAGAATCCAAACGAGTACATAAACGATTCTCAAAGAAAAAGGGCAGAATCCTTCTTCACAACATTTGCTAAGGAGCTTGGCAGGATGGAGCTCAAAATGGAGGAGAGAGAAGCCAAAGAATTTCCCGACCCTCTCGAGGAGATTCCGATCGCCGCAAGGAAAAGCTTTGGAGACTACATGAAAAGGAGGAGGGAACTCTTCAGAAAGGGTTCGAGATGGCTCGAAGGGAGAGTCAGGAGATGGAACTCCTCTGGATGGATTCCTGAGATGAGGTTTGGAAAGACGAGGGTGGAGTTCCCGGAAGGAAAAACCTACAGATTCGGGCGCACAAAAATTTCATTTTCAAGGCCATTTTTCCACGGTGTTGAGTTTTCGAGAGTTGGGTGGGTTTTTTCAACAATTGTGGAGAGGGGTGATGAGAAAATCATTCATTCCTCTGACCTGAACGGTCCGGTGATAGAGGACTACGCTGAGTGGATCATAGAGCAGGCCCCCACAGTTCTGATCTTGGATGGGCCAATGACATACATGATGGGATATCTCGTCACGAGAACAACATTGGGTCGGGCAATTGAAAATGCTGTGAGGATTTTGAGGGAGACCCAGCTTGAGCTTCTCGTCTATGACCACCACCTTCCCCGCGAGCCAAACTTTAGAAAACACGCCCAGAAGGTGTGGGAGGAGGGGAAAAAGCTTCACAAAAAAGTGATGACGGCGGCGGAAGTTCTGGGGAAAAAGCCGGTTGTGGAAATTTCATAAATCATTAGCCCTTGAAGGGTTTTCTTGGTGCGGTGAAGCCCGGCGGTTCCCAATGAGCCCCCATTTATACCACTATGGCAGAGAATCTTCTGGGGTGAAAGAGATGAAGGAGTCTATCAGACAGCCAATCATCGCAGTCCTCGGGCATGTGGATCACGGGAAGACATCGCTTCTCGACAGGATAAGGGGGACATCTGTGGCAGCAAGAGAACCCGGAGCGATAACCCAGCATGTTGGGGCCACGGAAGTTCCGGCCGCTGCGATAAAAAAATTCTGCGGTCCCCTTCTAGAAAAGTTCAAGATTGAGATAAAGATACCTGGGCTTCTTTTCATTGATACTCCCGGGCATGAGGCCTTCACGAACTTGAGGAAGAGGGGAGGGGCGCTGGCAGATCTTGCTGCGCTGGTAATCGACATCAACGAGGGGGTGATGCCCCAGACGATTGAGTCCATAACCATTCTCAAGACCTTCAAGACTCCCTTTATGGTGGTCGCCAACAAAATAGATACCATCCCCGGGTGGAAACCTTTCCCGCAGGCCCCATTCCTTGAAACAATTTCTAAACAGGGGAGAGGGGTTCAGCTGGCCCTGGATGAGAAAATTTACAGGCTTGTGGGCAGCCTCTATGAGCATGGGTTTGAGTCGGAGAGGTTTGACAGAATCACTGAATTCAGGAGGCAGGTGAGCATAGTGCCGGCCAGCGCAAAGACCGGGGAGGGAGTGCAGGAGGTCTTAGTTGTCCTCTTCGGGCTTGCCCAGAGATACCTGGAGGAGGAGCTGAGAGTGAGGGTCTCTGGAAGGGCGAGGGGTACTGTTCTCGAGGTAAAGGAGGAGACTGGACTTGGAGCAACCCTTGACGTTATCATCTACGATGGATGCCTGAGGAGGGGGGACCTCTTCGCGACATGCCGGCTTGATGGCCCCACAGTCTCTAAGGTAAGGGCAATTCTGAAGCCCAAGCCCCTTGACGAGATAAGGGACCCTGAGGAGAAGTTCTCCTCTGTGGCTGAGGTCTACGCTGCAGCGGGGGTGAAAGTTGCCGCCCCGGGGCTTGAGGGGGTTGTGGCTGGAGCCCCCTTCCAGGTAATTGAGGAGGAGGTGGATGCAAGAAGGGTCTGGGAGGAGATGCAGGCGGAGCTGGAGAGCGTGAAGATTTCTTCAGACATAAATGGGGTTGTTGTGAAGGCTGATGCCATCGGGTCTTTGGAGGCCATCGAGGGGCAGCTAAAGGCGAAGAGCATCCCCATCAGGCTTGCGGATATAGGCAGTGTTTCCAAGAGGGATGTTGTTGAAGCCGCCACAGTTGCCGCCGATGAACCTCCCCTTGGGGCTGTGCTGGCTTTTAACGTTGATGTTCTAGAAGACGCCGCGGCAGAGGCCGAGAAGAGGGGCATAGAAATCATGAGGGAGAATGTGATTTACAGGTTGATTGAAATGTATGAGGAGTGGGCGAAGAAGAAGAGGGAGGAGGTTAGGGAGAAAAAACTTGAGGTCTACGTGAGGCCGGCGAAGCTGGCTGTCAAACCTGGCTATGTGTTCAGGAGGAGCGAGCCGGCCATTGTCGGTGTCGATATCCTTGGTGGAGTCCTGAGGCCGAAGGCCCCCCTGATGAAAGCAGATGGAAAGAAGATTGGCGTGGTGAAAGAGATTCAGAGGGAGAAGAAGCCGGTTCATGTGGCGAGGCTGGGCGACGAGCTTGCCATCTCCATAGAGGGGGGAGTTGTGGGGAGAAACCTGGAGGAGGGAGACATCCTTTACACAGATATTCCACGGGATCATGTGCTGGTTCTCAAAAGGGATTTCAGGGAGTTCCTTTCAGGTGATGAGCTGGCGGTGCTGGATGAAATAATCTCCATCAAGCAGCGGGAAGATCCAACCTATGGGGTGCTGTGAAAAGATTTCTTGACCATCAGCATCTTTATTTGTCCGGTGGCACGGGACCGAGTTTAGGCATGAACTTCTACTCTCTGAAGCCCAACGATTGACTGGGCAGCGCGGATGGCTTCAGACTTCTCCTCTTCCTCGAGAGTGTCCAGGTAAAGCTCGATCGCATCTTCGACATTTTTCATGAGCTCTTCAAGTGTATCACCTTGGGTGTGGCAGCCAGGAAGGGAGGGGACAAATGCCACGTAACCCCCGCTCTCGTCCTTCTGCACCACAACATCAAACGCTAACTTTTTCTTCATGCCACCATCAGCTGAACATTGGTCAGCAAACTAATAAACATTCCACCTTGGATGGCTGGAAAACGGAGTGGAGAACCATGCCCCACGGGTGAGCAGGAGTGAGGATTCGTATCTGGGAACTTGGCCTCTGAACGCATTATCCGAGCTTTACAGCACATTGATGATGCCCCGGGCGGGATTTGAACCCGCGTCGCAGCCTCGAAAGGGCTGTATGATTGACCGGGCTACACCACCGGGGCACAATCTCTCTTAGCACAGCCAAAATAAATGATTGCGTGCCGCAGAATTTCTGGCTCCTCTCAAACAACCTTTTTATCGCTCAGAGGTGAGGCTGAGAGGGATGGGATGACTTTCGGACAGCTGCTCGTCTACCTCATCCTGGTCATCTCGGTGGTGATGGTCTGGCGGGGACTCTGGGGGCTCATGGATGAGTACCTCTTCCCCACAAACCGGAGACGCAGCTACTGGGTATCTTTTATCATTGGCTTCATCCTCATCAGCGTCTTCCTCTCGCTGGTGTCCCGCGTCCCGTGAAGGAGGGAGCCCATGGCCGATGTCGATGTAAAGGAGGTTGTGACCTGCTTCCTGGAAAACAACGGGAGAATCCTCATCCTGAAGCGGGGAGACAGAGTTAGGACCTACAAGGGGAAGTGGGGGGTTGTGGCCGGCTATGTGGAGAAAGGTGAAAACCCCGATGAAACAGCTGTCAGGGAAATCTCAGAGGAAGCCGGCTTTAGAGATGCGAGGCTGGTGGCAAAAGGGGAGCCCTATGAATTTTACGATTTTGAGGTTGGGATTCTCTGGAAAATCCACCCCTACAGGTTTGCCGTGAACTCAGATCGCGTGCAGATCGACTGGGAGCATGTTGAGAGCAGGTGGATTCCCCCAGAGGAGCTGAAGAACTACGACACCGTCCCCATGCTACTGGAAAGCTGGAAGAGGGTCTCAAGGTGAGAGTGGGTTCGATGAAAGTCTGCGTTGGGTCAACAAACCCAACTAAAGTGATGGCTGTCGAGCGGGTGTTTTCCAGGATTTTCCGGGGAGTGAAAGTTGTTGGGATGGATGTAAACCCTGGAGTCTCCATTCAGCCGATGAGCGAAAGGGAGATAGTTCGGGGGGCGATCGGGAGGGCAAAGATGGCCCTCAAGGCTGGGGATGGGGATTTCGGTGTTGGGATTGAAGGGGGAGTTGCGAGGTTCGGGGGAAGATGGTACAACTTGGGGTTCGTGGCCATCGTCGATAAAAGAGGAAGAATCGGGACCGGGACTTCAGGGTGGTTTGAGTGTCCGCCGAAAATCCTGAGGGAGCTTAAAAAGGGGAGAGAGCTTGGCGACGTAATGGATGACCTCACGGGGAGGAAAAACACGAAAAGAAGCGAGGGGGCGATTGGGATTTTCACCCGGGGGGCTGTGGACAGGACATCTCTCTATGAGCATGCTGTCTGGATGGCCCTCTGCAGATTCCTTTCACCGGAGTTTTTCAGATAAAAGTTTAAGTGGAGGCCGAAATTTTCTTTTGATGCCCAGGAGGAAAAAATTTCCAATTAAAATTTTTGCTGCTGGAGTGGTGATTGGGATGGTGCTGGGAAGCGGGGGCTATTTCCTCGCCCAGCATTTCCCGGCGCTCTGGGTTGGAAGGGCGAGCATCGATATTCAGAAGTGGTTAGAAAATTCCACCGGAGCTGTTGTCCCAATTGTCGCGGTTGCCAGCGGTGCCCAGACTTTCGGTGTTGTGTGCACCCTCGCCGTGAAGGTGGAGCCAGGGGATGGCTTCATCTATGTGAGCCCTGACCCCATGCTCGTTGGGTTTGACTTCCAAGACGCAGACAGAAAGGCTGTGAGGGTTGCCGGGAGCCTCGCGGGGTATCCTCTGGATGCCGATGGTGTCGGAATAAAGGGGCTGGATATAAAGTTTCTTGTGGTGGGGCCGGGGCAGCAGGTTCAGATAGAGGCAATCGATGGACCGAGCGCTGGGGCGGCAACTACCATCGCTCTTCTGGCTGCCCTGGAAAACAGAAGAGTTAGAGAAAACACAATAATCACCGGGACGATTGAAGAGGATGGAAGCATAGGGCAGGTTGGAGGAATTTTTTACAAGGCGCAGGCGGCTCATGAGGCCGGGGCAACGCTTTTCCTCGTCCCCCGGGGCCAGAGCACCGTTACCGTCTATAGGGAAGTTACCAGAAAAGTTGGGCCGTGGACATTTGTGAGCTATCAACCAGAGCTTATCAACCTCAACCAGTATTCGCAGAGCCAGGGGTGGGGAATGGAAATCGCTGAAGTCTCCACCATTCAGCAGGCCGCAGCTCTCATGCTCGAGTGATCAGCTCCACGAGTCTTCTTCTCCTTGCAAGGCCTCCAACCAGCCTGACCTCGCACCCGAAGTGTTTTGAGAGGAGCCTGAGGAGCGCCAGGTTGGCCTTTCCACTTTCAGGCGGCTCCTTTACTTTCACCACCAATGGGGTTCCCTCGACAGCCTCCTCAACTGGGGAGTTTGAGATAACCTTCACTTGAATGATTCTGCCCGTCTTGCTCGTGCTATGATTGTAGCAAATATTGAAAAGTTTGCTATAATGATGGCAAATTTTAAAATTTAGCCTGGCGCAAAGCTTTCTGAAATGAGCCAGAGCAAGCCAGCTGAAGCATGCAATGTCCTTCCCAAAAGAACTTACGACTCGGTGGACGGTAGCAGGAGCATCAGGCACCGGGAGAAGCCGATTGCCCTGTTAGAGAAGCATCCCAACGGCGGGCAACCATCAAAAGTGGGTGATGGAGCGTGGTGGATGAATTTCTCGCTAGTTGCGGGAAGCATCCGGGTGGTTAATTTTGCTCAAGTTTTGGACGATTCTTGCAAAGTTTTTTCTCCGCGAGACGATGGATAACCGGGCCGGTAGTCTAGCCAGGATAGGACGCGGGCCTCCGGAGCCTGCAGCACGGGTTCGAATCCCGTCCGGCCCGCCACCGACAAGAACTCGGGGCAAAATAAACTGGTGAACCTCCCCTTACTCGCTCCCACCCCGCATCCACGGGCATCATCCTTTCAGGGGAGACCCCGGCAGTGCCGGGCGTTAGTCACCAATCTACTCTCCGTGGGGCGATGTTTATGGCTTTTGGCGAGTCAAAAGGCAGACGCTAAAGATCATGGATTGTTTGACATGGCGGTGCTACCCTCGGGCTCATTTGGCTGCGCTGACCCTCCGCTCGACCGTCAGGTCTACTTGGCGCTGTATGTTCTCGACATCCGCATCCTTGATGCCCAAGATTTTTGCCACGGCGCGGTCGATCTCGTATATCTTGGGCTTGAGCTTCTCAATCTGCTCCTTGGTTGAGGCGCCACCGATTTTCCTCGCTTCATGTTCTAAATCGCCGAAAAGCTTAGCCAGCGATTTCAACTGTTTTTCATCCAGTTTGTTTACGTCAAGGATTGGCATTTCTCTGGCAACATTTATCTCGAAACCAATTATCCCGCCAGGGCTTTTTCTACCGTTAGTTTCGATGTAGGCCTGCGTAAAGCTTGAGTTGAGATATGCTAAAAGCGCTTTAGTTTTGATTTCATCAAAAGACACGCCTTTCTTAGGAATCAAAGCTATCAGTGCATGATAAGTAGCCACTGGAAAATTACACCATATAAATCTGGTCTTGTACCATGCTTGGTAAATTGCAAATATCGGTGCTGTGACCACACCACCCAAGTCGTACCAACCATAGAATTTCTTCTTTTCTTTTGCCCTGTTTTTCGCTGCTTCAGTTTCATTTGCTAGCCTTCCTCCCCCTCGGCTTCCTCGTATCTTTGTTCTGCACTCGGTCTCGCCCCATTTGATGTAGCCCACAACCTCTTTGGGCAGTTTTTCTTTTGGAGAATGACCGATGAACATGTAACACTTATCATCTGATTTGTGCATCTCCTCCCAGTCCTCCTCGGTAAAAGTGAAGAAGTTGGTCTGTCTGGCGCTTGTTATGGCCGGGTACACCAAAGCCTCGTCCAAAGAGGCCTTTGGGTAAGCCCATTCTTCAAGCCCGAAATCTTTGATTTTGGACGGCGACAAGTAGTGGAATTCGCTGGAACCTGGATCTGGTCTTTTTCCATGAGAGATGGACCATTGGGCCCATGTGGTGTTCCCTCTTAACGGCTCGAAAATCTCGCCAAGTTTTATCATAAGCGGGTGTTCTGAAATATCCACAGTCTTGAAGAACATGTCTATCCATTTTCTATCTCTCGGGATCTCTCCCTGCTTAACGAGCCTAACCTCGAATTTCTCTGATTTTCCGGTCTGAATCGCTTTCAAAAGAGCGCCAACATCCTCCTTCTCGACCTCACCGGGGATGTGTATAAAAACAGTTTCATTTTCTAGTCTTTTTGCTTCATCACTCTCCCGCTCCGCAAGCACTATGCACGTTGTTACCAAGGCATCTTTGAAAAGTTTGAGAGCAGTGTCAATAATTGCCTTTATCCTGAAGTTGTCGAGGAGAAAATTCCCAAACCCTATTCCATAATCTGTCTGGAGCCAGGTGTTGGAAATGATCATTCCAAGCCGTCCCCCTTCTTTCAAAAAGTCCGTCGCATGCATTATCCAGTAGGTGTAAATCCCTGGTTCAACACCCCTCGAAACTTGAGGCGTCAACCCGTACTTTTTCATCTGCTTTTCCAAGTGTTTCTTGATCAACGCCTTGGACTCTTCAGGTATCTCAGTCCACCGGGTGTACGGAGGGTTCCCGATTACTGCGTCAAATTTCGGGAACACTACCTCCCGCTCCTCGTCCCTCACAATTCCCTTGACCTTGTACGGGCTCAGAACCTTCTGCCCGGGCTTGATGGCAAAAAAGTCGGAAACCAGCACATTAAGGCTCGTGGAGGGGGCTCTGATGCTTTTGATCGATACCCCCATCGCCGTAAGGTGGGCCGGGAAGGGGTTTATATCTAAAGCGTAGAGCTGGCTGAGAATTCTTTCATGAACCTCCGGGCGAACAATCGAAATCATGCTTGGACCAACTTTTAGCTCCCGAAGGCGCTTATACGCCTCCAGCAGGAACCCTCCACTCCCGACACCGGGATCCAGTACAATGTCTCCCTGGTCCCTGATGCACCATTTGGTTATAAGTTCGCAGACCCAAGGGGGCGTGTAAAACTGGCCGAACTGGTGCCTCTCCTCGGGCGGGATGAGCACCTCGTACATGTAGCCTATTTGATCCCCAATTTTGACGACATCAATGCTCTCAAGATCGTAAATGAAATCGTTGATATACTCCATCAACTCTGGGTCATCCGGGAGCAGGGACAGAAGCCTGTCATAAACTCCCGCCCGGAATATTGGCTCAAAATCTTTGGTGGCGTCAATGGCTCTCTCAAAGTGGTAGCCGAGCTGTTCCTTGAACTTGGCCAGCGATGAATAGTCGAGCTCAACCATCGGGGGCAGGCTGTAGCTTTTCTCAAGAATCTTGCGAAAGATGAGTTTGTTCATCAAAACGTATGCCATCATGCGCGCCAAGATGTTTGTTGTCTGAAACAGCGCATCGGGAGTTGTCTTGTATCCGAGTTTTTCCACCTCGCTTCTAAAAATCTCGTCTTCTTTGAGCCTAGACTCCAGAAGGGGCGCACACCGCTCTGCCACCGTCCTCACGAAGCCCCTGAACCTGCCTATCATCGCCTCGGTTGGTTCAGGTTTTGTCGGCTTTTTCTCGACATATTCTTTAGCAAGGGTCTCGAGTAGCGACTCAACAAATTCATGGCTCAGCGAGAGCTTCTGAACCTTGCCGACCATATGCTCTTCGAGGATGAAACGATACTTCCGTTTTATGGCATCCTTATAATTCCGCTCCAGCAGGGCCGCCCGATCGATATAATCCTCAATGTTCTTAGGGACTCTAAAAACCGCGATGTGCTCTGGGTTCGCCGTGGCAACAAATGGAACTTCGTGTTCGGGGTGGGAGCGCTTCCAGATTGCAGCGTAGCTCATAACCTGCCCAACCACGGAAGCATCGAGAGGGTCGAAAAGGGTTCCCCTGCCTTTCCCCTTTCGCTTGGTCTCGATAAACATGAATGGAATTTCGCCCCGCATAAAGAGTACTAGATCAACTTCTCTTCCGTCCACAGGATAGTCTCTCTCGACATGAGCGATCTCAATCCCGTGGAACCTTTTCCCTTTTGTAACCCGCTCGATCAATGCCCGTAACTCGTCCTGAATCTTGGCTTCCCGCTCCATCTGTCAGCACCGTCTATGTTTTCATAGGATTTACGGTGTAACGGGTTAAAACTCTGTGGGGGGATATCGGTTGCCGGGGCGGTGGAGAGTGTGGATCCAGTCCGGCCCGCCACCAGCTCGGAAACCGACCCGTTGAGAAATGTTAGAAATGCGGCAGTTTTGTCTGCGGCTCACCCATGCGCGCTCTCACTTCCAGTAACCCGTCAACCCGAGATATCTAAAAATTGCCGTGGGGTCAGAATTTTCGCCCTCCTGAATCGTTTCAACTTGAGCAAGTGTTTGTCTCCGCTGACGATAAAATTGCAGTTAGCCTCCAAGACGCACTCCAGTATTTTATTGTCCGCAGGATCTTCCTTTACGAGGATAACTCTTTCTTTTGGTTTAACCACCGTGCAGTTTTTCACTATGATTTGAAGTATCTCTCGCGAGCTTATCCCGGCCAGTTTGAGCAACTCGCTGAGTTTGGGATACATCAGAACCCTCGATATTTCTTCCAAAATCTCTCTGGAAATGAACAATTGTATTTCCCCGCTTTCGAAGATCCGGGAGAATTCTCTGCTCGGGGTCTTTTTTGTAAAAATCGACACCCATACATTGGTGTCTAAGACCGCTCCGACTTTCTTGCCCATTCAAGCGCCTCAGAGATCAACTTGTCCACGTCGATTCCCTTTTCTCTTATGGTCTTCTCCATCCTTTCTCCTATTTCCTCTGCTGATACCTCCAATTTTTTAAGCAGGATATCTCTGTCCTTGCTTATCACCAGAAGTTTTTCTCCAGCGCTTATCCCTAGTTTTTCCCTGAGTTCCTTTGGTATCACGATTTGGCCCTTTGGCGAGACTTTTACCACGCCCTCGATTTTTTCATTCATCATACAATTCATACTTTTCTTACAAGTATCTAATGTCTTACTCATGAGAAACAATCGATCGGGGTCGGTTTTCGAGGAGGTATAAAGAGTCCCGTCCGGCCCGCTTTTGCGCGGGTTAGATTACTTCATCACCTTGTACATCGTGTAGAGCCCCGCCAGCAGAGAGATTAGCACGACCCATTGGAAAGTCTCTTCTAGGACGGCATCCGTCTGCGCATCCACCACGCCGAAGTTGTATAGGAGGGTAGCAACAGACAGGATTGCCACAACGAGGAGGGCCACCTTTACCCCGTTCACCAGCTTCCTCAGCGTCCCCACGGCCTTGAACTTCATCTGGAAGAACACCAGCCCGCCGATGGCAAACACAGCCTGAATGATGTCAATAACAGTCTCTACCGCCCCTGTCATCTCTATCACCTGTAAGTTGCTGGGCAGGATTTTTATACATTATGCTGACCGGTTCCGCGCCCTTTTAAGGATATACGCCTTCTTTAGATTGGCTGGGTTTGGGGCGGTGGTTATGAAAACCGAAGAAGATGAGAGTATGAGCCCCAAATCAAATCCGAAATGCCCGGTCTGCAGAGCAGGCTCGTGAAAAATTGGTCTTCGACCGGTTGGCGCCGCTACAAGTACTCCAAGTGCGGCAAGAAGTTCGTGGATAAATTGCTGGGTAAATTTAAGGCGAGAGGGGAGTACCCTGCTCCCGTCTGGATTAAGGTTTTGGTTCTGGAGAGGGCGGATTCAACCCTTTTTAGGGTCGAATCCCGTCCGGCCCGCCATCAACTCGGAAACCGACCTGGCGGGGGAGGCAAGCTAGGCTGATTGTCAACCAGATGCCTAGAGACGGGCACGCCGCTCGAACCTCACAAATCCGTTACGCACACAAACCCCTTTCCATCCACAAACGTCTTCGTGACGACATAGTGCTCACGCAAACCTAATGACTTTGCAACCCGCGCCAGTCTTTTTATGTCTTGGACAGTCCCTCGTTCCTTCACCTCCACCGCAACGCCCTGTTTTTTCATGATGAAGTCAATCTCTGCCGTGCCGGTCCGTCGCTGATAATACATGATTTCATCCCTTCTCTTCAAAATGTTGAAAACGGCATTTTCGAGTAGCGCGCCTGAGGAAACCTGCGCGAAGTTGTTCAGGATTCCGGTATCACAGAGATACACCTTCCTCGCCCCGCTCACCTCACGATCAACATTCCTGCTGAACGGCCGCACCAGGTTGATGAAGTAGGTCGCCTCAAGAAACGAGAGATACGAGTACACTGTCTCCCGCGCTAGGCCCAGCTCGGAGGAAATTCTGCTCACGTTCAGCTTAGAACCGGTGCGTTGCATGAGCAGGAGGATCAGCTCCTGTAGTTTGCCGATGTCCCTGAAGTCGGCCAGCGATCGAACATCTTTTTCAAAATAGGACTTGTAGATGTCCTCCAGGAATGTCTTCTTCTCGCTTGGGGAGTCGGACAAAGCCACCCTCGGAAATCCGCCATAAGCCAAGTACTCTTCGTAAAGTTTTATGTTCTTCTCGTAATCAACGTAATTTTTGTGTCTGTCTTTTTCCGCAAAGGTTGTATAGAACTCCTTTCGCGCGTTCTTAAAAACCAGAAACTCTTCAAAATCAAGCGGGTACAGCTGGAACATCACCTTCCTGCCCGCAAGGCTTTCTGGAAACAGGTTTTTCAGGTAGAAACTGCTAGATCCCGTGATGAAAAACTGCACGTTGTAGTGGTCGAAAAGGTACCTCACCGCTTTCGCGGTTGTTGGTGCCGCCTGCATCTCATCCAAAAAGAGGTAAGCTTTTTCCTTTGGAGAAACGCCGTATGGCCGCAGGTTTGCCCAGATATTATCATAATTTTTTTCTTGGAAGAGGCGGGAAACGATCGGATTTTCCATATCAAGGAACGCCTTGTTTTCACTCGCGATCTCATCGAAAAGCATTTTTAGCAGGGTTGTTTTTCCAACTTGGCGCGCCCCAGTCACAACAACGATGGCTTTCTTGCCCACCCATTTCCTCAGTTCAGGCAGCAGCTTACGTTCGTAGAGCTGGTTCTTTTTTCTTTCCCCAATTTTGTCCATATATATCTTACAAAATTTTACTAAAATTGTCTATTTAAATATTACGAAATAATCCATTCAGCGTCGACGAACAGGTTGGCTGTAAATAGAGACTCATCGATGAATCCCGCCGGCCAGCAGCCCCACACACCAACATGTATTTTTACCCTTCTGCTATGGTTGTAGCTGATGAAGCGGAGAATTAGGATAATCACGAATGACTTTGCGGTGGAAGCTGAACTCCTCCCAGAACGCCCAAAAACCTGTAGCGGGATTTGGGATGCTCTGCCACTGGAGGCAGAAGTCGAGATCTGGAAGGAGGAGGTCTACTTTGAGATTCCTGTGAAAATTCCGCCGGAAAATCCAACCCCAAATACAACTGCAGGGGATGTCGCGTACTGGCCGGAGGGCCCGGGCTTCTGCATCTTCTTTGGGAAGTCGCAGCCCCTGAGCCCAGTGAACACCTTTGCCAGGATTGGTAAAGGGGTTGAAAAATTCAGGCGGGTGAGATCTGGGGACTGGGTGAGGGTCGAGGCCTCCAAGGAATAAACTCCTATAACATGGCAAAAATGAGGTGAAAGGATCGCTAGCCATTGCCCATTCTATTCTCAAATAGCTTGGCGCATTCTCGTGTCGCGTCCAGATTTTCAAATGCCGGCGGATAGATAAGGCCAAGGATTCAGGCAAGGGTGGAAGCCTGATTATGAATATAATGGCAACCACAATTCAGGTAAAGGAAGAGACCATGAGGCTTCTCTAAACTTTGAAGCGGGTAAACAATGCGATAAGCTATGATGAGGTAATCAGGATGCTCTTGACCGAAAAACTCCAAATAAAGGAGATGTTTGGCGTCGACCGCGGGAAGCTGAAGCCGTTCACTGAGGCCGATAGGCTGGAGGAGCGGGATGCTGATCTTAGATAGCTGCGGGTGGGTGGAGTACTTTCTTGGAAGCGAGAAGGGTGCCATTGTGAAGGGATATCTGGACAAAGAGCAGGTGGTGACACCCGATGTTGTGCCCGCTGAAATAGCGCGAAAATATACGCTAGAGGGAATCGCGGAGGAGGAAATTAGAAAGCGTCTTTATTTCGGCTAAGAGTGAAATCGAGGGCTTGGACGCGGAACTTGCCCTAGCGGCAGCTGAAGCGTGGTAGGAACTCATGAGTGGGGTGAAGAAAAAGCCATTCCCCAGCCTCGTTGACGGTATCCTGCTTGCAATGGCCAGGAAGCATGGCGCAAAAATTTTGACCGGCGACATTCACTTCAGGGGGACTGAAGGAAGCGATCATTCTATGAGGAAATCCCGAGGAGCCGGGGCTGAGTTAAACTTGCCCACCAGAATTGCAAATACCTTAAAATCCAAAGTTGGCCTAAAACAGTTCCCTCTCAAATCTTTTGACCTGGAGGTTGCTGCCCTTTGCTGACTCCACCGCTGCTGCTCAATCGGGGTGCCGAAAGTTTCTAGGTAATGGTTTCAAGGGGCCGCCCCACGGAAAATTTTATTCAGACTGCCGAGGGTGCACAGTCAGAACACTAACCTTGAAAACCAGTCCTACAGAAGCTATTCTTATGTCTCGCAACTCTGTCCCTGCAGAGGGCAATTTTATTTATGTTTAAACTCTTATTTATAGTTGCCGGGGTGTCGGAGCTCGGTCAAACGAGCAGGGCTCGCAACCCTGTCCCTGCAGAGGGTTCGCGGGTTCGAATCCCGCCCCCGGCACGAGACGACCATGCCAATCGTCTCGATCTGTGGGGAGGAGAAACGGGCGGCATCCCGTATCTTGGCCGGGCTCTCCGGAGTTCGGCCTTCTCCTTTTCATCTCAAAATTTTTGAAAAGTTTTCTTGCCTCATTTCTGCTTAACGGCAAAACCTTGCGCAAGGATGTAGCCGGCGGGTCTTTTCACCGAGCTTCAATTTCCCCGCTGATCGATGTTCTCATCAGCAACTGTTATGAAGGCCGCCTGAACGACCTAAGTGCTGTGGGTATGATTTTCTGATATCGTGCGAATTGCGCGTATGGGCAGCCGAAGGCTTTTCAGCTAAAATGGGAGAATCAATCGCTGGGTGGCGAGGCTGATTATGCTCGAACCGGTGGAGCAGCTTTAACACTTCTCTGAAGTATCTTTGAAAGAGTGGTGGGGTCGGCAGTTTTGAGGCTCGGAGGCGATAATTTTGATTGATGCGTGGAAAATCTCTGAAATTTAAGAATTTCGGCTGTTTTGTTTTTAAAGATTTCTGAAAAAGCCGAAAATCCATAGTAGTAGCTGAAGGTGCCTTTTTATTTAAGCTTTATCGGGAAAAGCCGAAAAGATTGGGATAAATTTCCTGTTTAAAATCGCTCGATTTGGCACATTCTAATTCAGAAAGCCTGCAGGTGTACACCTTGGGTGGGGGATATCGCCATTTGGCTGGGGGAATAGCCCTTGCTGGATCGGGGAGGTGTTATTTTAGGTTCTGGCCCATTCAGCAATTCATTTTGCAATTGAGAATTGGCGAATGTCCCCCATCTAACTGTTCTCGGTTTTTATTGCTGACAATTTTCCCTTGGAGGTGACCGGCGATGAGTAGAGATGAACTGTGGATCTGGTTGAAGTGGGCCGAAAAGGTTTTTGTTGGCTCCGGGCCCGAAGTCCCTTCTCACGCTGATTTTTCATCCCCCACTGGGAGCGGTGCCCCAAACATTGCAGGGGGTGCCGCTCCCTTCCCCCAAGCTGATTTTTCAACCCCCAAGAGCGGTCCCGATGACGTTGGAGGGGCCGCTCCCCCCACCTTTGTCCCCCTCTGGCAGAAGGTGGCTTCAGTCCTTCTCTGCATCTTCCTCCTCTTTTCTCCATTTCCTGCTCCTCCCGTTGCCGCCGCTGAGATTTCTGCCGGCGGGGGGGCTTTTGAGAACACCGAGAATGTTGGAGGGGTCATCAGGCTTGTCTACGGGTACACTTCCGGGACATTTACCTCCGAGCCAATATATGTCGGGGAAAACTGGGAGGGGCTGGCGCTGTGGTGGAGGGAGGAGGAGCCGAGCCTCCTGCAGGAGATATCGCGGGCTGGGTTGCAGCCGTCCACTTCTCCCGCTGCAGGAAATGCCGGGAGCCTTGGGCCTGTTGCAGACGCCTGGACGAACATCACGATTTCGGGCTACTTGGAGAGCGCTGGAAATGTGAACGGGAGTTCTGAGAGCACCGGCGGAGGCTTCGGCCCCCACGCTGAATCCTGGACGAACATCACGATTTCGGGCTTCTGGCTTTCAGAAAATGGGGTTGGAACCGGTGAAGCGGAGAACTCCCTTCCAAAGTTTGCCGCCCTCGACGAAAACTCCCCGACGCTTGAGCAGGGGACTGACAACCTGAACCTTCCTGAAAACTCCGAGGTGCCAGAAAATGCCGTGGAGAACCTTCAGGGTGGGGCACCGGCAGATAACACCATCCAGCAGGAAAATGCCGCCCCCTCCGCCAAAGAGAACATCCTCCTGACATCGAGCGTCAGGGTTCAGGTAAGGGTGAGCGAGAATGGAGAGGGATGGAGCGATTGGATTGGGCCTGATGGGAGCTCCTCGAGCTACTTTGAATCGCCGCCCGCAGATCTCTCCAGGCTTTCGGGGCGCTACCTGCAGTTCAGAATCTATTTCAGGAGCGATGGGCCAAGGCTCAGCGGGGCTTCCGGGCCGCTCGTCTCTGCTGTGATGGTGCTGCGTGGAGGGGAGGCTCCCGCTGAAAATTTTGCTTTTGAAGAGGTGGAGGAGCTCCAGGTGGGAGAGAAAGTCGGGGCGAGGATAAGGAGGCTCCAAAAAGGGGTGGGAAAAAGGGTTGAGCTCAGACGCCCTGGGCTTTCGCTGAAAAGGGTCTCGCTGAAAGTCCTTAGGGACCTAGACAATGTAGAGATCTGGGCGGAGCCCCTCGAGAACCTCTCTGGGATTCCCCCGCTGGAAAGCCGGAGGGTGGTGGAAGGGAACAATGAATATGTCTATGTTGGGGGCGGGCTGAAGGTCTATTCTTATGTAGACATCTCAACATCTGTTCCTGAGGGGCTTCTTGCAGAGGGCGAAGTGGAGTTCCGGGTTCCAAAGGGGTGGATGGAGGCCAACGGGCTGAAGGCCTCGTCATTTAGAATCTACCACTTTAACGGCTCTGGGTGGGAGGAGCTGCCGATAACCGCTGTCGGGGAGGATGGCGGGGAGGTCTTCGTCTCGGCCAGGACTTCCAGCTTCTCTCCATTTTCCTTTGCCTACGTCACGGGGGAAACTGTCTATGAGGGGGGAACAACTGGGATTTCTGGGGCGATGTACGATGATGGTGTTTATGAAAATATTTTTGAAAACGCATATAGATTTGGGCGGGAAGTCAAAACAGTCGAATTCATCATAGGGCAGGACACTAACACCAGAGCTGGCGGCTCAACTGTCTCTTGGCCCTTCACATTCTACATCCCTGAGTCGAACCCGCAACTTGAGAATGTGTATGTCCAGGTGACGGGTTCCAGATCCACCACGGCTGCCAACCTCCTCATCGCTGTAAACATAAACGGGACCCAGACCGGGACCTATGCGATGGCGCAGAGTCGCGAATCCTGCATGTTCAGAGTTTTCTATGACAATGCGAAGAAGGTGATAACCTCTATAAACCAGGGGTGGAACGGACCATACACTCTCAATGTCACTGGGACTGGAGACACCTTTGCCCAGCTTGGTGCGAAGCTTATTCTCACCTACAGCTACGACGCCAGCTCCCCCATCCAGCTCAAGACCGTGAAATATCTGATAGATCAGGATACGGACGTAAGGGCTGCGGGGTCGACCATCTCTGTCCCATTCGTCTTCAACATTCCCGAAGTCAGCCCGCAGCTGGACAACATCTGGGTTGAGGTGGAGGGGATAGACACAGCTTCCGGCGCAACTGCCCTGACGTACACCGTGAACATAAACGGCCAGCAGGTCCAGACTCAGCCAGCCATTCCGGACGGCGCTGAACTCACGGGAATTTTCACCCTCTACGAGAATGCGAAGAAGGTGATAACATCCATAAGCCAGGGGACGAATGGGCCCTATACGCTAAACGTGGGAAACACCGGCGACAGCGTCTCGCTCGTGAAGTCGGAGCTTGTGGTTACCTACAGGTACGACGCTTCTTCAACTGTCCGAGAGGTGAAGACGGTGGAGCTCATCATAGGGCAGGACACTAACACCAGAGCTGGCGGCTCAACTGTCTCTTGGCCCTTCACATTCTACATCCCTGAGTCGAACCCGCAACTTGAGAATGTGTA
>JAVZGN010000016.1:0-23809 GCA_038872135.1 Hadarchaeales archaeon (SeqCode)
TTGGAGGAGCTCTTCGAGGTGATTGAGGACAGGAAGAAAAACCCTAGACCTGGTTCCTACACATGCAAACTTCTGGCAACCGGGAAGGCGGGGGCGAAGGTGATGGAAGAGGCCGCAGAGCTTGTGGAAGCAGCGAAAAAGAAGGGGAAAAATGAGATCGTCTACGAGGCCGCCGACCTCCTCTACCACACCTTGGTCCTCCTCGCTGAGAAGGATGTGAAGCTAGATGAGGTGATGGAAGAACTTAGGAGGAGGCGGAAGTAGATGAAGCTATCTAAGGAAGATGCCACAGAGCTTTTGAAAGAGATCAACTTCAGGAATGGTCTTGTTGTTGCAATTGCTCAGGAGAAGAAGACGGGGGAAATCCTCATGGTAGCTTTCCAGGACAGGGAAGCGGTGATGGAGACTCTCACCACCGGAAGGATGCACTACTGGAGCCGCTCTAGGAAGAGGCTCTGGATGAAGGGTGAAGAGTCCGGCAATGTTCAGGAGGTTGTTGGCGTGAAAATTGACTGTGATGGTGATGCAATTCTCTATGAGGTCAGGCAGAAGGGCGGGGCATGTCATGAGGGTTACCGCTCATGTTTCTTCAGAAAAATTAAAGGCGGGAAATTTATTGTATGGCAGAAAAAGATTTTCAGGCCGGAAAAGGTCTATAGGAAATAAAATCTTTGGGCCCCTCAGGAGGAGTGCACCGCTTCTCAGTCTGGCTCTTCTCATTTCATTTCTTTCCATCACTTTTTCCCTAGGATATTACCTCCTAGCGCTTTCTCCCAGAGAATTCGCCCAGCAGAAAGAGGTCAAAGGGTATGAAAATGACCTGGAGAAACTGGAGACCCTGAATGAGTGGACCATCACCACTCTCTACTGGTCCAACAATCTGAGGGTGGCCGGCATATCAATCATTTTCTTTCCCTCCTACTTTGCAAATGCCATCCAAATCGCGAGCGGGAGATCAATGGGAATGGCGATAGCCTACTTTGATAGAACTGGCGGCTGGCGGACGGCACTAGCATTCTCGGCCCAGCTTTTTGTTCACGGGATTTTTGAATTCACCGGACTACTCCTTATCTCAGCGGGAACTATGAGGCTCGCGTGGAGGTTCTGGGAGAGGATTGGTAGAATTAGAAATTTCAAAAAATTTTTCATCAAGCGAAGCATTTCCCCGCAAGTTAAAAGTGAAATTGCAGATGCAGGAGTTATTTTGCTCTTAGGCCTCTTTTTGATTTTCATTGCAGCTCCAGTGGAAGCATACATCTCTCCAACCGCCGGCGTGTTGTTTTTCTTCGAGCCAGCTCTCGCCCTGCTTTTTCTGGCCAGCGTCTGCGCAGTTTACCTCTCCATCTTCATTTATGGGCTTCAAGGGATGAAAGCTGCTATGAAGAAGGTCGCGGGCGAAACCAAGGAGATTTTTAATGGCAGACTTACATCAAAAAATGCTCCGGTGGTGATCTTCCTCCTAGCGATGATATTATACCTCTCTCGCTATTTCATCCGATAGCTGGGTTTTCTTTACCTATCCCCTCCACCCTTATGAGACTGGGAATTCCAATATCTCCTTCAATGGAAAATTTCACTCCGAGAATTTTTTCGACCAGGGCAATGTTTGTGAGGGCATGAAGGGTCAGCTTTGATGTCTTTATCTCAGAAACTCCCTTGGCGAGGGCTAGGTATGGAATTAGCTGATCTGTGGTGTGGCTATCTACCGGTCCCCCCTCGATCTCTTTCAGCAAGGCTTCTGCCGCTTCCCTTCCCACATGCTCGGCCATCTTCCCCGGCCTTCCGAGAGCACTTCCCCCAAGAACTGCGCCACCATCGGTTTCAGCCCAAACTGTTATTCCTGTTCCAGGCCCAATTCCTTTTTCATCAGAGACCTCAACTTTTATTTCGACATTTGAATAGCCTGCTGCAATGAAAGTTTTTGTTGCAGCGTGGGCCATCCTCCTCCCGATGTGGGCTGGGAGAGAGACGCAGTGAGCAATGCCACTGATCTTAACAACATTTCCAAGATCCAGCAGTTTAACCGGCAAGAGAGCTTTCACAGGGTTTATTTTCGCCTGAATGACCCCATTTCCTTTTGGATAGTGGCCGCGCCTTATGCACACTACGTCCCCGCTGAAGCCCATCCGTCTGAGGTTTGGAAGGGTCACATTTTTCATGAAATCTATCGGAGGCGCTTGAGGATTGTCAGTTCCTCCAGTTATCTCCAGCTCCACTTGGCATGGGGAGAATGCTGCGGCTGGCATTATCGCCTGAAGGATGAGTGTGGTCCCTCCCGCCGTGCCTATGTCTACCCTATGCTTTCCGCCAGCTATTGTTCCTGGAATGAATATTATCTCTTTTGACCCAAGGGCCAGCCCCTCCACTCTCGCGTTGCACAGTTTGGCGACGGCTTCTATCGCCTTGAGATGTTGCGGGTGAAGGCCGGGCTTCGACCTTCTTGCCCTGATGTTGAAAACTCTTACAGGTTGTTGGCTGACGGCGCTGAGAGAAACCGCGACCCTCACCACCGAGCCACCGCCTTCTCCCATTGAGCCGTCTATCTCGATCATCATCTTTAATAAATTGCTGAGAATAAAAGTCGATTGTGGTTGATTTTCAGCGAAAGGTTCTCGACTTGGTGAAGATGATTCCCAAGGGAAAGGTCACAACCTATCTCGAACTCGCAAAAGCAGCCGGCATCCCAAAAGGCTGGCGGATAGTTGCAATGATCCTTTCTAAAAATCCTACCCCAGTTGTAATCCCATGCCATCGGGTGGTTAGGTCAGATGGATCTCTGGGGGGATATATTTTTGGTATAAAAAAGAAGGCAGAACTTCTTGCATCCGAGGGGATTCCAGTTAGAAACGGAAAGGTTGACCTCAAAAAATACATGTTCTATTTCTAATGTTTTTAAATCTCAATGATTGGAGCAGCACTTTTATCTGAGGAGGTAATCTGTTTTTGAGAGATCTTTTAATCGCTCTATCCCCTTGATCTCCTCTATCACCTCAACAACGGCTTTTGGCACCAGGGACTGCCAGTTCTTCCCCCTGATCATCCTTTTCCTGATTTCAGTCCCCCAGTACTCCTTCCTTCTCATCATCGGGGGCTTCTTCGTTTCAAATCCGGCTTCTTTGAACAATCGTCTCACGAGGGGATTTCCAGAATACACGACGTGAAATGGCGGGGAAAGGGAAACGACGTGGGAAACCCAGATGGCGTTGTTGTTGACATCCGGGATGGGAATGATGTGAATTTTTGCCAGGTCGGCTTTCTCTTCCGCTAAAGCTCTCGTGAGCATAAGGACCCTTTCCCCAGCAGTGAAGGGATTCTCGAGAGTGTGGCTCTCCTGGGCGCTCCCTATTCCAATTACCAGCTCATCCACCTCCTTCAGAATTTGCTTCATAACTTCTATGTGCCCTTTGTGGGGTGGCTGAAATCTTCCAATCACTAGCGCTCTTCTCGGCATCTGCTCCCTTCAATGATAATCCTTTCGCAGATTTTAACCTTAAGCCTCTGCTGGGCGCTACCGAGATTTTCAGCCACCTCGATTGTTCCAGCACTTCCTATGTAGCAGATGAGTTCTCCCGGAGGGACGTCTGAGAACTTCTCACCAAAAATACACGAAAACCTCTTTTTTCCTATCTTCACACTGAGTTCTTCCCCAGTTGAAAACTTTGCAAGCTCCCCAGGAATGTTTGTGATGATGTTGCCAAAGTCATCCACATGAATTATTGCCCCCATCACGCCTTTTCCTCTGGCCTCAGCCTTTGGTATTTTTATCCTTACCATTTTATTCACGACCTCTCCTACCTCAGAGGGATTTTTTCCTGAAGCGAGCCAGGCAGCCACTGGGGCTATCAAATCCCTCCCGTGGAATGTTTTTGAGATTTCAGAAAGCATCAGTTTTCTGTTGGTAATTTCGCGGATCTCTTTTACTCCAAAAGTTTCTGCTACAAGGGTGAGCACCCCATTATCTGGTGCTATAAACATCTGTCCATTCCCCGCCCTGAGCAAAAGACATTTCCTCTTTCCACCAACACCTGGATCAACCACGGCAATGAAGATGGTCTCGGGCGGGAAATATCTCGCGGCCTGAAGAAGGATGAAACCAGCCCTCAGGACATCAAACTTTGGGAGATCATGGGTGATGTCAACTATAGTAGCTTCCGGAGCTATAGATAGGATTGCCCCCTTCATCGCTCCAACAAAGTAGTCCCTGGTGCCGAGGTCTGAGAGAAGGGCAATTACCCGTCTTTTCAATTTCTTCACGCTTACCCACTCGATGGGATCAGCAGACCAGATACTTTCCTTCTGCCAGCTCCTTGCAGAACTGCCCTATGTTGTCCAGCTCCCTTTCGATTATCTCAATGATTTCTCCCCTGACCTCCTCCAGCCTCGTCCCCTTCGTCGGAATCACCCTGGCGGCTGCCAGCGCCGGCTGATCAATAGATTTCCCTATCTGGCTCACGAGCCAGATATACACTTCTTTTAACCCCGGGATGTTTTCGTAAACCTCATTTGCGATTTTGTGGGTGAGAAGGGTGTATATCTTACCCACATGGCTCACTGGATTTTTCCCCGCAGCCGCTTCAGACCCTATGTGCCGGTTGAGGGGGATAACTCCGTTCGGCCGATTTCCCCTCCCCACTTGCCCAGAATCAGCTCCATCTGCGCTAGTCCCGAGGACTGTGAGGTAGACACCATCAACTCCTCTCCCCCGAGCATCAAGGGTGTTCAGCTTCATCTCGACATCCAGCCCAGCCGAGTTTTCCTCAACAAACCTTTCTACCCTCTCCAGCACCTCGTCCTTCTTTCTGAAGTAGTCGGCCTCATCCTCCACAAACCTATCAACGAATGCAGCTCCGATGGTGAGAGAGAGGTGGTTGTTTGTTCTGAATCCCATTATCTTCACATCCTCCCCGACCTCTGGGAACTCCTTCTTGAAATCTTTAGAGTTCATGAACTGCTCGGTCTTCAGCACAAGCTTCTCGGTTGGCGTCAGCGGCGCATATCCAACAGCCGCCGATGTATCGTTAGCTCCAAGGAGTTCCCCCTCCCTCTCAAAGATGTCGGTGAGGGCGGCAGACCCGGGCTTTAGCTCCACCTGATATCTGAGGTGCTCTTCTGGGTCGACAAACCTGAGATTCTCCTTTATCCACTTCTTGGCGGCAGATATCGCAATGTCTTTCACGGGGATGACCTCCTCTCCAACCCTGTCTGTCGCCCTGTCTCCAAAGATCAAGAGCATGGGCTGTTTCACCACTCCTCCTCCAAATCTCGTTTCCACCTCCCCCGCCACGAGAAGCGATTTATCCGCGTTGTGGTGAAGGATTCTCCCGAACCTCCTCAGATACTCTCTGCTCAGCTCAACTGAAACCCTGTCGAGGATGGCATCGCAGATGGAGTCGGGGTGGCCAATCCCCTTCCTCTCCACAACCTCAAGCTTCTGTTCTTCGAGAGGAACCTCCCGGAATTCCTCGACGGCGATGTTTCTCATTCTTTCGCCAGGAAATTCCTACCCTTTTCCATTTATAAGTCTTTGCGAGAATATAACTTTCAGGAATATGCCCTATAAGAGTCTGCTGAAGCCGTCGGAGATAAAGGAGGCGAGGAAAAGAAGGAGGATCACCCAGACAAAGCTTGCCGAACTCTGCGGTGTGACTCAGCCATACATAGCAAAGATAGAGGCGGGAAAGGCAGACCCAAAGCTATCTATCCTTGAGAAGATATCTGAAGTCCTTTCCGACGCTAAAGAGGAGAGCGGTTCTCTTAAAGTTGGAGAGATAATGACTTCCCCGGTGATCTGCGCCAGACCAGAAGATTCTGTTGAGAAAGTTGTGAGGATGATGGAGAGCAACAACATCTCTCAGCTCCCGGTGGTTGAAGGGGGGGTCCAGGTCGGCTCATTTGCGGAGACAACCTTCTTCAGGCGCCTCTCCCAGGGATGGAAGCCACGCCTCCTGCTGAAAGAGAAGATCTCGGAGGTGATGGATGAGCCGCTTCCCTCGGTTAGCGGAGATGAAGATGTAGATGTTCTTTATATGCTCCTCGAGAAGAACCCCGCAGTTTTGGTGACGGAGAAGGGAAGGGTGAAGGGGATAGTCACAAAGGCGGACCTTTTCAAGCTCAGGAGGTATAGAGGATAGATTTTTCAACGCATGGGCAGATGTTTTATGAATGCTGATACTGAAAGAGAGGATAATGAAGTGGATTGCCGGAGATATTACCCTGGCAGAGGACCACGGTGAGAGGCTGAGATATTGGCGGGAGAGATTTGGGCTCAGCCAGACGGAGTTGGCTTCAACGATGAATGTCTCCCCCTCGGTCATCAGCGATTATGAGGCAGGGAGGAGGAGGTCACCCGGGGCATCTACAGTGAAAAAAATTGTGGAGTCGCTGCTTTCAGTGGATGAGGCGAGAGGGGGTGCAGTGATATCCTCCCTCTCCAGGGTCTTCGGCGGCCAGATCTCCCCAGACATAGTCCTGGACATGCAGGAGTACGATAAGCCGGTTAGTGGAAGGACTGTGGTCAAGGCAATTGCAGGGGAGGTGGTGGCAAACAAAGAGCTTCTCGACAGGGAGATCTATGGCTACACAGTTATTGATAGTCTCAAGGCAATCATGGAGCTTTCCGCGGACGATTTCAGGCGGCTTTACGGGATGACGACAGAAAGAGTCCTCGCCTTCACCAAGGTTTCCGCCGGAAGGTCTCCTATGGTGGCTATAAGGGTTATGGGGATAGTCCCGGGAATGGTTGTTCTCCATGGAGAGGTGAAGGAAGTTGATCAGGTTGGAATCAAGATAGCTCAGCTCCTCAAAGTTCCGCTGGTCGTCTCCAGGTTGCCAACGGCCCAGGAGATGATCGAGGGTCTCAAAAAGTGTTCTGGGTAACGGCGATTGTCGATATTTTTAACGTCATCAGAAAGGCTTTTTAGGCTTCCCCCCAAACTTCCACAAAAATGAAAGGGTGGAAAAGTTGGGGGTTGGAATAGTCGGCTATGGTGCCTACATCCCGAGATACAGGATAAAGGTTGAGGAGATAGCGAGAGTCTGGGGGGCAGATCCAGAGACAATAAAGAAGGGGTTGAATGTTTATGAAAAATCTGTCCCGGGGCTGGATGAAGATACAGCTACCATCGCCGTTGAGGCGGCCAGGAACGCTGTTCAGCATGCCGGGATAAACCCGGCGGAGATAGGAGCCATCTACGTTGGCTCGGAGTCCCACCCCTATGCTGTGAAACCCACGGCCACAATAGTTGCAGAGGCGATAGAAGCCACCCCAAATCTCACTGCCGCGGACTATGAGTTTGCCTGCAAGGCCGGGACTGCTGGAATTCAGACAACCATGGGGGAGGTGGCTGCGGGGATGATAAAATATGGAATGGCGATTGGAGCAGACACCTCCCAGGGGGCTCCCGGGGATCCTCTTGAGTACACCGCTGCCGCTGGCGGGGCAGCGTTCATCATCGGGGGGGATGAGAAGGAGATAATTGCTGAGATAGAGGGGACTGCCTCCTTCACCACAGACACCCCAGACTTCTGGCGGAGGGAAATGAGGCCATATCCAAAGCATGGGGGGAGGTTCACTGGCAAGCCCGCCTACTTCAAGCATGTTCTTTCGGCCGCCCACTCCCTCCTCAGAAAGCTGAAGCTCACCCCGAAGGATTTTGCATATGCAGTCTTCCACCAGCCGAATGGAAAGTTTCCGCTTCAGGCGGCCGAGGAGCTGGGATTCTCAAAGGAGCAGGTGCTACCGGGGCTCCTCACCCCAAAGATTGGGAACACCTATTCCGGGGCCTCGATGCTCGGGCTGGCGGCGACCCTGGACATCGCGAAACCTGGGGAGAGAATCTTCGTGGTTTCCTATGGATCTGGGGCTGGAAGCGATGCTTTCAGCATCATGGTTAAAGAGCCGATAGAGCAGAAGAGGGGGAGAGCACCCACGGTGGCCAGCTATATTGAAAGGAAGACATACATTGATTATGCAACATATGCAAAGTTCAAGAAGATTCTGGTGAGGTAGATGAGAAAGGTTGCCGTCATCGGGGTTGGGTTGACAAAGTTTGGGGAGCTCTGGGATGTCTCCTTCAGGGAGATGATGCTGGAGGCCGGGATCAGGGCTCTGGAGGATGCTGGAATAGATGGGAAGCTCATCGATGCAATGTACATCGGGAACATGTCGGCTGGGCAGTTCATCCATCAGGAGCATGTGGCGTCCCTCATAGCCGATAACGCTGGGTTGACCCCCGTGCCAGCCACCAGGGTTGAGGCCGCATGCGGCTCGGGGGGGCTAGCCCTGAGGCAGGCATTCATCGCAGTGGCCTCAGGACTCCACGATTTTGTTGTTGCGGGCGGGATAGAGAAGATGACAGATCTGATGACGGCTGGGACTGTGGGAGCGCTGGCGACGGCAGCCGACCAAGAGTGGGAGGTCTACAATGGGGCGACATTTCCGAGCATCTATGCTTTGATGGCCAGGCGCCACATGTATGAGTTTGGGACAACGGAGGAGCAGATGGCAATGGTCGCCGTCAAAAATCATCACAACGCATGCTTGAACCCCTGCGCCCAGTATCACATGGAGATCACGGTTGAGACTGTGATGAAGTCGCCCCCGGTGGCAACACCGCTGAAGCTCCTCGACTGCTCCCCGATTTCCGATGGGGCGGCCTGCGTAGTCCTGGCCCCCTTGGAAAAGGCGAGGATGTACACAGATGTTCCGGTGGTCATTGAGGGAAGCGGGCAGGCGAGTGATTACATCTCCCTTCACAGCCGCGCCTCTCTAACAACCCTTGCAGCAACTGTCAATGCAGCCCAGAAAGCATATGCCATGGCTGGAGTCGGGCCAGAGGACATCGATCTTGCGGAGGTCCACGATTGCTTTACAATTGCCGAGATAATGGCAATTGAGGACCTTGGCTTCTGCAAAAAAGGGGAAGGAGGAAAGCTCACAGAGGAGGGTGTCACGGCAAGGGATGGGAAAATTCCGGTGAATGTGAGCGGGGGGCTGAAGGGGAAGGGGCATCCCGTTGGAGCCACAGGGATAGCTCAGGCGGCGGAAATTGTTTTGCAGCTTAGAGGGGAGGCTGGAAAGAGGCAGGTGAATGGGGCGGAAATAGGACTCACTCACAATGTTGGTGGCTCGGGGGGAACGGCGGTGGTCCACATCTTCAGGAGGGGTGATTGATGAGCGTTGCGAGGTTCTGGAGGGAAATCCCGAGCAGATATAATTTCATTGGCTCCAAGTGTGGCAACTGCAATAAAGTGATGTTCCCGCCAAGGTTCATCTGCCCCTACTGCAGGAGAACTGGGAAGATCGAGCCGTACAAGTTGAGCAGGTTCGGGAAGATTTTGTCATATACCGTGGTGCATGTGGCAGCTGAGGGTTTTGAAAGCCAGACACCATATATCCTCGCCATCGTTGAGCTTGACGATGGACCGAGGATAACAACCCAGGTAACGGACTGCGATCCTTCTGAGGTTAAAATTGGTGACAGGGTTGAGATGATCTTCAGGAGGATGGGGGAGGAAGGGGAAGAGGGCGTGATTTACTACGGGTATAAGGCCAGAAGAATAAGTGGCTGAGCCCTGTCTGCCTCCCACCATTTATAAACTTTCAAACAGCATCATCTTTGAAAAGATGGGAGGGAAGTCAAAAGTTGTGGGGTTTTTCGAGAAGGTTGGAGGGGCAGTGCTGGGTGCTGGAGCGCTACCAAAGAAAGTCAAGGAAACCATCAGGAAAAGAAGGGGGATGGAGAAGCCGAGAATCCCAAGGGTCTTGAGGGGTTATTTTGAGAAGCGCCATGCCGGTGTTCCTGAATATGTGATGTTCAAGGCCCAGATGGCGATTTTGCTTCTCTTCATCCTGACGGCTGTTCACATAGTCTTCTTCTATGAGCAGTGGTGGGCGTTTCTCCCCGCGATAGCCATCGTCACAGGATATCTTCTCCTGCTTGCAGCGACTCAGGTAAAATTCGCTTTTCCCCAAGATTATCCCGCATACCGGAGTTTTCTTTTGATGTGCATTTCAATCGCATGGGTCTTCCTCCTGGCGCTTAGATTTTTCCCGCTGACGCCCTCTCTGGAAAATCTCAATCTTGTGATGATTCCTCCGTTCGTGGCTATTGGTTTTGTGATGGTGGCGTTTGTGGTGTTCAGGTTCAGGTATGGGCGAAATTTCACATATGGTGTTGTCGAGCAGATGAGAAAAGGAAAGGTTGTGGTCAGGGTTGGCTATGATATCTGTAGCAACGTTAAGGCGGGGATATATGTGGTGGACAGTTTTGTTAAGGTGAAAAGAGGGGAGAGGGTGAAGCTTAGCGTTGAGCGGCCACTCCTTGGATTAAAGGGATCAAGAGTTGTGGCGGTCATTGGAAAGGCGTAAAAATAGCTAGGTTAACAGCGCAATCATCGCCGCCAGATATATGTCCCCAAAAAATATCCCTGCTAGGAGTCCAGCTCCGAGGGCTGGAGCGTAAGGGATTCCCCGTTTGAGCTTTATGCGATTTTCTAGCTTACCGTCCTTCACAAGTTTCTTCAGAGCCGCTATTTGGCGATTGGTGAGCCCCGCAGCCTTGTTGGGATCGGCATAGATTTTCACGCCCGATGGCTTCATCCCCAGCCAAGACTTCCCCCTGAATACTTTTCCACCTTTCTCATATACAATCTCGGCCGGGATCATTCCTTCCTTTAGCTCTGTTATTTTTTTCTCCTCATACAGAAATCCCAGCCCCCTCGCTTTTCTGAATATTGCGTAAATCAAAAGAATAGGGAGCATGATCAACACAGAGTTGAAGAGGATTGTGATTGGAAAGGGATAAACTAGGGCCATAGTTGATGGCGGAGTGTAGAATGGGATGAGTGCACCATACCCTGTGAACAGTTTGACATCTCCACCGGCCCATCCTCCTGTGAGCCACATTCCATAGCCGATCGCGAAGGAGATTCCCGCGCCGAGAAATCCAGAAATTGCCTTCCAGAAGTTAAGATGCCAGATGCCGTCGAGGAGGTTTAGCAGGAGGCCAGCGATTATCATCGGGTATGTGAGCCTGTTGGGGATAATCCGGCTTTTCAAATCGGTGTAAATTGCCACACATGTACCACCGATGGCGATGGCTGTTGCGGCTGTTGTGAAATCTATCACAAAATCTACTTGACGTGGAAAGATAAATAGCGTAGGATTATTGACTAGCGGAGGAGGGGGGTGATTACAATATTTTCTACAACATTTTCGATATCGCTGCTGGTCGTTCTTCCGAGGCTCCAGGAAGCCAGAAAAATCATGCTGGCGATTGCCCCGACGACGATAAGCACCACAGCTAGAAGTAACAAATATTCGCTAGCGACCTGAGCCCTCTGGTTTCCAGATTTTTTCATAGCAGCTCCTTGTTATTTCTCGCTCACATGTTATTAAGGATGGCGAGGCTTGGAGAACTGATTTCTTGCGGATAGTGAGAATCAGCCGGAAGAAAAGGAAGTGGTTGTCTGAAGTGGCGTTAGGAGGATTAGCCCAAGGACAGCGAGGATATTGCCAGCCGTTTATTGGTAATTCATGCCCTTATATTTATGTTGAAAACCTCACCCTGATATCTTATCTTCAGGATATCTCCGGGCATGCTCCCATTGGCTGCAAAAGATGCCGGAACATTCCGCTCGAGGGTCAGCGGTCCAATTGCCCAATCTGTGTCTGGAGGGTAGATTCGAGAAGCCTCCCGATAAACGGAATAGGACCATGTTTCTGAGTAAAGGATAGGAGGAGTCATGATTGTCGAGGGGATAAAAATCACGTTGTCACCATTCATTTTCGCTTCACCGTAAATGCCAATAGATGATGGCCTGACTGCGGATAAGTATGCGATGCCTCCAGCGACGACAAATAGAACAATCGCCAGAATCAGCTTGTACTCGGTTGCCCCCTGTCCAATCTTTTCGATCATGATACAATAGAAGATGAAAAAGAAAAATAAAAAGGTTTGGTTTTTTATGAGCGCTTATGCGCTAACAGTGGCCGCGTCAGGCAGGGCCGAACCCTTGTACCAGAGTTTTACCACATCTCCAATCTGTGGCGTCTGGCTGCAGCTGAGAGAGATCGGTATATTCTTCACTAGGTTTCCTGGCCCCGCCGTTCTGTTCTGAATCGCAGTTGCGCCACGGTATACTGCATATTCCCAGTCTGCCGCAGGGATGTTTTCTGGACATCCAACCATCGATGTTGGAGTGAAGATGACATTGCTACCACTGATTGTCGCAGATCCGGTTATCGTTGCGGATGGTGCGGCAGTTGTTATGTAGTATACAGCAATTGCGACGATGACCAGCACAGCGGCGAGCATCAGCAAGTACTCAGTAGCGCCCTGTCCCTTCTTACCCATTTTCATCCATACACCTCCACACTTTCTTTGGAATAGGCGGTTTTAAAGATATCCCAGCACCTGTGGGAAAAAGTCGACATTTTTGTAGAGATATAAAATAAGAGGGAAAATATTTTCGGGGAAATTGAGGATCATAAGCTCCATTGGAAAGGCCACCAACGTGCGCAAAGCTTTGGAAAAGGTCACAGAAGAAATCAACGGCATTTTAAGGAGAATCCCGGGTAGAATAGCAAAAATGGACGCAAGTGTAGATGTTGGTGTGACGGGAGCCACATGCAGGATAATGGTAACAGTTGACGAGAAGGAGTTTGCCAACAAATACATAGTCTGGACGAATGAACCTGGAAAGGATGAAAATGCCGCATTGGTAAACGCTCAGTCGAAGATAAACCAGCTGATCAGAGATGTGAGGGGAGAAGTCGCGGGATTCTATGTCAAATCAATTTCTCCTCCTCTGCTCCCTCGCACATACACGACAATTATTCTTGGGGTAAATGAGAATCTCAAAGAAAAAAGAGATTTTTCAGCAGAAGAGCGCCGGGAGCTCCTTTCAACAGCAATTCACATGCTCGGCGGTGACCCATCTGCGGTGAACATAACCCAAGTGGCGAAAGCATTTGAAGTTTCACGCGACACCATCTATGAGGATTTAAAAAAACTGGGATTTAAGCGCTAGACTTTCGGTGCCATGCCCGCGATTATAATCTGTGCCAATGTGAACACCACCGCTGAAACAATTAAGAAGATTATCGAGTATTTTATTCCCTTGGCCATCTTTCCAAACCTTATGATCCCCACTGCCAATCCACATACAAATGACTGAATCATCACATATCCCATCGCGATCATTGACATCTCTGGCGGGAGTTTGGCGGCGGTGGCCGGTCCACGACCCATCGAAATTCCGCCGACTCCAACGGTCAGCCCAATGATGAAGGGGCAGGCGAAAAGGGCGACGGCAAAGAGGAACATCACCTGTTGCGTTGTTAGTGTCTTTCTCTCCCGCTGAATCGCGTGGGTTTCCTTGGTATCATTTGCGACCGCTTCTAGAACGCTGGCGAGCGCCGCACCCCTCTCAATCCCCTCAACGATCAACCTGAATGCTCTGTCGTAAAGGGGGGATTGAGACCTCCTGGCGAGGGCCAGTAGTGCACTTTCTAAAGTTCGCCCCTTGCTCACTTCGTTTAACACCCTCTGGAATTCCTTTGAGAGTTCCCCATACTTGGACTTGGCGATATCCTCGAGGGCACCGTCTATGCTCACCCCCGCCCTCAAAGTGCTCGCCATCTGTCTGAGGGCATCTGGAAGATATTTTTCAAGCTCGGACGCCCTCGCCTGAGCAAGTTGCCCGGGAAGGATGAGCACAAGCGTAGGGAATGCAATCACCGCAGCGACGGGGACGAGGAAGATCGATGGAACTGGCAGTGCAACAAAGATGCCTACGATCCCGACCGCAATACATACAATGATTGTGATCATAATTGAGGTTGCCACATATTCTTCAGCCGAGAGGGCAACTTTGGTTGATATCAGCTTTCTTTCTAAGTCGGTCAGGAATTTTTCTGGAAATGTTTTTTTAACGATTTCCGCAAGTTTGGTTAGGACGCCCATTTCATCACAACCTTGGCTCAAACCTCTTTATCATGAGAACGAAGTAGACGAGGAGGAAGGGCAGCAGAATCAAATAGAAGACAGCGGCCGTTGATGGAGAAAGCCCCCCACTCCCTCCTCTCGCAGAAATCATGAAGACCACCATGAGCATAGACGGGACAACGGCGGAGAGGAACATGTAGAGAAGGGTCATCATGTTAAGGGATTGCACATAGTCCCTTAGCTTCATGCGCATCTCAAAAGCTGTGTCGTCTGCAAGAGAGTTCAGGGTTTTAGAGATATCGCCGCCGGTTCTGAGGGTTCTCTGAATCTGGCGAATGGCCCTTCTCAAAGGCTCGGAATTCACCCTCATGTCCATCGCCGCAAGGGCCTCCTCCATGCTCATCCCGGCGTTCATGTCATTGATCGCCCTTTCAAACTCCTCTGAAAGAGCCCCATACTTGGCCTTGCTGACTGAAACCATCGTTTCCGGGAGGCCTATGCCCGAGGCCAGCTGGGTGGCCATGTGTCTGAGTGCAAATGGCAATGTCCTGTTGACCTCCACAGATCTGGCTCTGGCCCTCCTTCCGGGATAGGACTTTGCAAACATGAATGAAAAAAGAAATGAGAGAAGTGACCCGATCATGAGGAAGACGAAGGGTGCCCTGAGCATCACAAGAAGACCAACAGCAATTACGGTCACAATAATGCTCACCCCAATGATGTATGCAGCAAACTTCTCTGGGGGGATTTTTATATTTGCCCGGTAGAGGTCTGTGCTTAGCCCCTTCATGGAGTCTGCTAGCCTAGTTGCCGGCTTCTTCAGCACACCATAAAAAATATCTGAAAGCCTCTCCGAAAGGGGCCTTTTCAGCTCAACCCTTTCCTCCCACTTCTTCTCCTCCATCTCAAGCTTCATCGCTTCTCTTCTATCCTCTTCCCTGAGAAGCTCCAGCTGCTTTATCTCCTCAAGCCTTCTAGCAACTTCATCCTTCGGCTTTACAGGCTTTGCTGCTTTGGATACTTGAGCAATTTTTGTTGTAGCCTCGCCTGTCTTGACGACGAAATTTCCAATGGCTGAAAGAAATTTCAGAAAGCCGCCCTTTTTCCTGGCCATATCCCTCTGCCTACTTCTCCTTCTTTATCTGCTTCATGATGCTTTCCGGGTCCCTGTAGTATTGCTGGATCACCTTTCCAACTTCAAAAACATTTCTGATGCCTTTGTTTTTCATCCACTCCAGAATCGCCGCCCTCTTCTCTATTTCTATCTCGATGTCCCTCCCGCTCATCCCGCTGAATTCTGAGATAGTTCTTTTGACCTTGCTCGGGACACCAGTGGCCACAAGTTTGTCTTCCCTGGCATCCCACTTGAAAATCCTGCTTAGCTGGGGCTGTCCTTCTTCAACTCCCGTTACCTCAGCCACCTCCGTGACCCTTCTTATTGAACCCTTCTGCCTGTGGTAAATCCTGTTTTGCATGATTATCAGGTCGAGAGCTGGGATCATTATCGCCGGGACAGACATCGGTGGCTCCATGAGCCTGGAAATGGTCTCGGAGGCGCTGTTTGCGTGGAGGGTGCCCATACAGCCGTCATGCCCGGTGTTCATGGCAACGAACATTGTGTGTGCCTCCGCTCCCCTGACCTCACCAACCACTATCCTGTCGGGCCTCATCCTGAGGGTGTTTTTCACCAAGTCGTTCATCGTTATTTCCCCCTTTCCCTCAACATTTGGGGGGCGGGTTTCCATTCTAATCCAGTGTTTGTGAGGAAGCTGGAGCTCCGCCGTGTCCTCTATGCTGATAATTCTTTCTGTGGCAGGAACGAAGTTGACTGCGGCGTTGAGGGTTGTGGTTTTTCCACTGCCTGTTCCTCCAGAGATTATCAAATTGGCGGGTTTGACTCCAAGACCATCGACAGCCAGCCAGAGGAAGGCCGCAAAATCCACGGACATTGTTCCGAAGTTTATGATGTCTATGATGCTGAGGGGATCCTTCCTGAACTTCCTGATGGAAATGGTTGGTCCATCAAGAGAAACCGGAGGAATTGTTGCATTCACCCTGCTGCCGTCTGCCAGGCGCGCGTCGAGAAGGGGAGTTTGCTGATCTATCCTCCTCCCCACCATTCTCGCCATTTTGTCTATGAGATATTTTATTGAGTCATCGTCAGGGAAGACGATGTTTGTGGCGCACATCCCAAATTTTCTGTGGTAGACATACACCGGCTTGTTGGTTCCAGTCACCATGATGTCTTCAAGCTGGTCGTCTGCCAGCAGTGGATCGAGCAGACCAAAACCTATCATGTCGTGGACGGCAATCTCCCCAAGCTGCCTGAGCCTTCCGGGCGGGAGACGAAGTCCCCTAGCTTCTCTTTCGAGAATCTTTATTACTCCTTGGCTGAAGATTCTGTTGAGCTCTACCGGGTCTGTTAGGTCTGGGGCGACTTTTATCTCCTCGACCGCTATCTCCTTCACCTTCTTTAGAAGTTCCCTTTCCTTTGGTGTCAGCTCGGGGATTCTGACCTTATAGATTGGGACATCCTCCCCTTCGACGGAGATTATCTCAACATCTTTGTATGCCGCAAGGGTTTTTCCTGCAACCGGAACCTTTGCCTCTATTTTTGTAGGTTCTGGCGTAGGCATTACCGGTGTTGGGAGCAGTTTTTCAGGTGGTGCTTCTTTCTCGGCAGGCTTTTCTAGCGGGAGGGGTCCGCCCAGGATATCAGATAGAAGGCCGCCTTCGCCATGGAGAAGGCCTATTCCTTTTTCATCTCTTTTTACCTTCTTTTTCGCCAAGGGTGCACCAAATATTCATCCATCCCAACCTAAAAGTATTTATTGATGCCCAACCCCCTGAAAAAGCCTCTTAAATATCCCGGGGGAGAAGAGATTTGGAGGTGGATAAATGAGACCTAAGCCAATAACAGTCCAAGACCTCCCGAGCACTCCAGAGGTTTTCCTCGGTCTATCGGGGCTACTGGTGTTGATTGCCGGTGCTTCAGAAGGCGCCATCCCCGCAGTGATTCAGGGGTTGATAATGTGCGGCAGTGCTCTGATCTCCCTCGGCTTTGTCGAAAGCCCTCTGCTCAGGGGAATGTTCTCAATGCTGACGGTTTCCACAGTTTTCGGTGTCGTGCTGTTCTTCCATTGGCTGGAGGAGGTGTGGTCGCGTGCACACCTCTGGCAGACTTGGGTGATTTTCATCGCTGCCCTACTTTCCCTTTACGCTGCCTGGCGGGGGGTTTTACTAAGGAGATTCTGAAGTGGTCGGATGGCAGAGTGCCCAACGTGTGGAAAGCCTCTCAGCCAGCCCATAGTCAAGTGCGTGAAATGTGGGGTGGAGATCCATAGGGGGTGTGCCAAGAAGACCATGGGAAAATTTTACTGCAGGCAACACTACCGGGAGGGAAAGAAGATGGCGAGATATGAGAAGATGGCGCAGATGGATGCCCTCGGCCAGAAAGCTCCGAGGAAACTGTGGTGATTTTAACTTCTTTTATCAAAGTTTTTTTGCAGGGGTAGCCAAGCCTGGTCTAAGGTGCGGGGCTTAGGACCCCGTGGCGAAGGCCTTCGTGGGTTCAAATCCCACCCCCTGCACCAGTTCTGAAGCCGGGACAGGGTTTTCGCGGATGGAAGGCTTTCGCCAAATGCCTCTAGGCGGTAGAGATGATTTTAATATCCCGGGAAGAAAGATAGATGAGGTGAAAAGATGGTTAAGGCGTACAGTCTGATTTCGGCTGAGCCGGGAAAAACTGCAGAAGTTTTTGCAAAGGTCAAGGCAGTCGAGGGCGTGAAATCTGCTGAAGCTGTTGCTGGGCCATATGACATTGTGGCGCGGATAGAGGTGAGTTCGCTGGAGAAGCTGACGAAAACTGTTTTTGGGGAGATCAGGGGAATCCCCGGCGTGACCAACACTACTACATTGATTGTGGTTGAACTCTAATGATCGTCATAGGCTTGGTAGGGCTGCAGGGCTCCGGCAAGACAGAGACAGTGAAGGTGCTCGAGAGGCTTGGAGCAGAATGGGTCAGAATGGGAGATGTTGTTTGGAAGGAGCTTGAGAAAAGGGGTCAGGAGATAAACGAGGCAAATGTTGGAAGACTGGCGGAAGAGCTGAGGAAAGTCGAGGGGATGGGAGCAGTAGCCAAGAGGTGTGTCCCGATCATCCGGGAGAAGAAGAGTGATGTCGTTGTTGTGGACGGGATTCGGGGGATAGCGGAGGTTGAAGAGTTCAGGAAGGCTTTTGGCGACGATTTCCATCTCTGGGCTGTGTGGGCGAGCGAGAGGGACAGGTACTCCAGGATAGCTGGAAGAAAAAGACAGGACGATGTTACCGGGCTTGAGGAGTTCAGGAGAAAGGACAGGAGGGAGCTTGGGTGGGGGCTGGGAGAGGCCTTTGCTTTGGCTGAGGTGATGATAGTCAACGATGGAAGTCTTGAGGACCTGAGGAAAAAAGTTGAGAAGGCGTTTCTTGAGACGGTGGGGAAGGTTGAGGGTAAGAGTTAGCGCTGAGGTCAGACCCAGCGAAGATGAGGGGAAGGTCAAAAGGGCGATTTTAAATCTTTTCCCGCTTCTTGAGCTGCGCCTGGAAGGAGGAATGGTTGTTGGGGAATCTCAGGATGTGGCTTCGATTCAAAAATTCCGGCAGACGCTGAGGGTCCTGGCAATCTTGGACACCGCAAGAGCAGTTCTAAAGAGAGGGGTTGAGGGTTCAAAGACAAAATTTCTGCTGAACAAACAGGCGGCATTTATGGGAAAAATAAGCTTCACCGATGGAGAGTCTCCCTTGGGGCCAATTGTAGTCGAGATTGAGGCACCAGACCTTGAAAGGTTGATAGATTTCATTTCTCCTAGAACCAAGGATGGAAAACCAATCGAGGAAATTCAGTATCCATGAAGGAGTGAGGCGATTGCAGCCCCGAGGAGGAAATAGCCGACGGCGTTGTAGCCTTCGAGGAGGAAAATTTTTGCAACAGTTTTCGGCTTCTTTTTCCTGAAGAATCTCCAGGGAGGATAGCCCTTTTTCATCAGGAGAAACTCTACTGGAGCGACTAGAATAAAAACAATGAAGATGATGAGGAGCGAGAAGGGGAAGCTACGGAGCCATCCAATAGCAAAGCCCACTGGAAGATAGCCGACAATTCTCTCGACCAGACCAAGTTTGGCGTGGCGGAGGGGAACATCGACTCCCATCTCGCTGTAAGAGGCCAGTATCTTCTTCAGGGTGAAAATGTCTATGATGGGGAGGAGCCAGAGGAGGAGGCGTTTTTTCATCACTTTTAATAATTCTCCCGGATGTATTTGTTGGTAGCGAATGATCGCGATCATCGGAGGAAGCGGGGAGCTGGGCAGGGGACTGGCGGAGAGGCTGGCGTTGAGCGGGGAGAGCGTCATCATAGGGTCGAGATCGCCGGAGAGGGGGATGAGGGCAGCAGAGGAGATAGCAAAGAAAATTGGAAAGAAGGTAGAGGGTGGCTCAAATAGAGATGCTGCGGAGAGGGCAGACATCGTTGTTTTGAGCATTCCTTTTGAGGGATTGGAAGAAATCGCCGAGGAGGTGAAAGACGCTGTTAAAGGGAAAATAGTTGTGAGTGTGATCGTTCCAATAAAATTTGGAAAGGTTTTGGAATATTTCCGGCCGCCTGCCGGGTCTGCCGCTGAAGAAGTTTCAAAGGCTCTTCCAGAAGCCAAGGTTGTCTCTGCATTTCACACAGTTGGGGCGAAGCAGCTGCAAAATTTAGATGCGCCCATAAAGTGCGATGTTGTGGTTTGTGGGGATGATGAGCGCTCGAAGAGGCGGGTGATGGAAATGATAGAGAAAATAGAGGGGATGAGGGCGGTTGATGGAGGGCCCCTTCAAAACAGCCGGCTTGTTGAGGCAACTGTTGCACTGCTAATCGAGCTAACGAGAAGATACAGGGTGCCGGGAGTGAGCATAAGATTTGAGGGGATTTAGAAGAAACCGTTTTAAGGTTCTGGGCTATTTGAAAATCGGGCGATGAAGAAAAGAGGGTTAAGTGAGATAATGAACGAAACCTCCAGCCTGAGCCCACCTCAAGGGAGAGGGACTTCCAGCTCCATCAAATCTTCCGCTACAATTGTGTTTGGGAAGATCTTCTTAGCCTGCTCAAGGAGAACCGTGACATCTTCATATCTCGGGCTTATGTGAGTCAGAACAAGGAGTTTCACCCCGGCCTTTTTTGCGATGGTTGCCGCACCAGATGGAGTGGAGTGAAAGTTCTCATCGGCTTTTTCAGAGAGATCGTCGGAGAGGGTTGCTTCGTGAATTAAAACATCTGCTCCTCTGGCAAGTTCGACGATTCTTTCCGTGGGCTTTGTGTCGCCGGTGTAGACTATTTTTCTGCCAGGTCTCGGTTGCCCGACAACTTCTTCAGGGTAGACGATTTTTCCAGTAGGACTCTTAACCGGAACTCCAGCCTTCAGCATGGAGAAAGCCGGACCTGGGGAAATCCCGAGAGAGATGGCTTTTTCAACATCAAGTTTCCCCGGCCTTTCATCTTCGACCAGGGCGTAGGCGAGTTCCGGGACTGGGTGCTCGGCTTTGCAGGTTTTTATTCTGTAGCCCTTTCTTTCCACCTCATCTCCCGGCTTCAGCCCATGAACCTCTACATCGAAGGTCAGCGTGTAGTGGGGGATGCGGAGATATTCCTTTAGTCTCTCTTCGTCCTCAATTGGGGCAAAAATCTCGAGCATTTTTCTCCTGTCGAGAAGGGCCATCGTCTGCACTATTCCAGCTAGGCCGAGGAAGTGGTCGCCGTGGAGGTGGGTGAGAAATATTGCATCTATTTTCAGCGGGCTCAATCCCGCTTTTACCATCTGCGATTGGGTTCCCTCCCCGCAGTCGAAGAGGATGAGCTCCCCCTCTCTTCTGATGGCGATTGACGGAAGCCCGCGCTTTTTGGTTGGGATGCTCCCTGTTGTCCCGAGGAAAGTGAGCTTCATGAATGTCAAAAGAACTTGGAGGGAATGGGTTAAATCACTGGTGTTTGGAGGCTTCATTTGCGCCTGAAGACATAGATGGCGCGCGTGAGGCTGCGGTGAACTCTCTGTTCATGCTTTTCGATCAGCCTGAGGGATGCCCCTTTAGCCATGTCCTCCAGTTCCAGCTCGGCCGGAGAAGTTATGCAGAGATATCCCTTCCTCTTGAGCACCCCGGCGATGGAGGGGAGAGAATCGCGGTAGAGCTCTTTCAGCTCAGTTCCCCAGGTTGTGGCCTGTCTTCCATAGGGGGGGTCAGTGGCCACGGCGTCTACCTCAAGAGCGGGGAGGCTGCGGGCATCTCCAACCATCAGCTGGAAGTCCTTCACCCCGCAGGCCATCAGATTTGCCTTTGCCCCCTCAATCATTTCCCTCTGGATGTCCACCCCTATCGGTCTCGCCCCTATCAGCCCGGCTTCTATCAGAATTCCTCCAACGCCGCAGAATGGGTCTAGGAGGCTACCCTTTCTCGGGGTCCTGGCGAGATTTACCATGCACCTTCCGAGGGCGGGGGGGAGGGTGCTTGGATGAAACACTGGCCTCGCTGTTGGATGCCTCCTTATGAACTGCTTCCTGTCAACTTCAGCATTAACCACCCCGACCGCGCACTTTTCTCCGCTCAGGACACACAGAATCTTGATATCGGGGTTTTCCAGAGATATCTTGAAGTCGACCTCCTCCCTGAGGGTTTGGGCGATGGATTTTTCCAGCCCGAGAGTGCTGATGTGGGGGGCGCTGCGCTTTATCCTCTCAACCTCCACGGCGAAGGTCTTTCCATGGGGGAGCATGTCGATGATGTCGGTGCTGGAAATGGCCGAGAGGATTTCATCGATGGTGGCCCCGGTTGTACAGAGGTGGGTTGAGATGCTGTGGCAGAATGCCAGCCTTGAGGCGAGAAGCTTGGGGTCTGCCTTTGTCTCTGCTATCAGAAGCTGGTCGAGCTCCTCGATCACCGTGAATGCCTTGTGCTCGGCCTTCATCGCCCCGGTGATTTCAGCAAATGGCAGGGTGGGGTGCTCGCCGGAGAGCCTGAACATCAGCCTTTTCATGGGGATTACCTTAGGGCCTGGGCTATCAGGGGGGCCACCGAAACCAGGCTGACCTCCCGCTCAATTGTGTCAGTTGCGATGACTTTTCTTGTGCCAGCTTTTCTCAGCTTCTCGAGAGTTTTTCCCACGAGGACTGGGTGGGTGCAGGCGGCATAGATGTTTCTTGCCCCCTGGCGGCTGAGGACTTTCACAGCCTTGATCACAGTTCCCCCGGTGCTGATGATGTCGTCGACAATGATGACATCTCTTCCCTTAGCATCGATTTTTTTTGGCTCAACCGTGACTTTTGTCGGGGTGATTCTCCTCTTCACGAGATAGTCGTGGCCGCCGCCGATTTCCTCTGCAACCTTTTTTGCCCTCTCCTCTGACCCCTGATCACCTCCAATGACAACTGGGTTTTTCAGGCGGAGCCTTGAGCCAATGAATTTTCCGAGGAGGGGCATCGCCGTGAGATTCTTGACGGGGATGGAGAAATATCTGAGGCTTGAATCTTCGTGGATGTCGATGGTTATGAGTTCATCTGGGGCTACCTCCTCGATCAACTTCACAATTGTCTTCATGCTGATGGCTTCCCCCGGCTTGAATCTTTTGTCCTGTCTGGCGTAGCAGAAGTAGGGGGTAACGCAGACGACTTTTTTTGCCCCGAGGTCTCTTGCGGCGTCGAGCATGAGGAGGAGCACCATCAGATTTTCGTTCTGAGGGGGGCCTAGGGACTGAACTACCACCACCTCCTTTCCTTTCAGCTCCCCTGGAAGGCGGATGTAGATTTCCCCGTCTGGAAAGCGTTTGATCTCTGGGGTGAGGAGGAAAGTGTGCAGTTCTAAGGAAAGCCTTTTTGAAAGTTTTGGTGATGCTGGACCACCGAGGATCATCCACTCACCCAGAAATCCTGTGTTTCCAATGTTTATATTGTTACGGAGGGGTCAAACAAATATCTCCTGAGGGAGAGATGGTATGGATGTGGAGGCTTCTGAGACCAGATGCTGTGGCTGTCCTGAAGGACCAGAAGGCGAGGCGGTCTCTCCAGAGGTACTTCTCGGTGGTTTTTGGGGAGCTTCCCGCCAGATTTCTTGTCTGCAGGCGGGCGCCTGTGAGGGTCGATCTTTCCGCCTCTGAGGCAGAGCTCTGGGAGGCCCACGATGCTGGTCTTAAGGAGTTCAGGGGTTTGCTGGCAAAGATAGACTCTGGGAAGATCGCGCTCTCTGAGATTTCTGAGCCGGAGGTCTCCCTGCTGGATGTAAAAATTGAGCTTGCGAGGAGGATGCTTGAGTCTTGCAGGTTCTGCGAGAGGAGATGCGGGGTCAACAGGAGGAAGGGAGAAAGGGGGGTCTGCGGGGTTGGGGAGAAGTCTAAGATGGCGTCGGAGTTCATGCATCATGGGGAGGAGCCGGAGCTTGTTCCTTCTTACACTATCTTCTTCAACGGATGCACCTTCAAATGTGTGTTTTGCCAGAACTGGGACATCTCCCAGCATCCAGAGGAAGGGGTGGAGGTTACCGCCACCGGCCTGGCAAAGCTGGTGGATTCTGCGAGGGATGAAGGAGCGAGGAATGTGAACTGGGTTGGAGGAGAACCCACGCCTAACCTCCACACAATTTTGGAGACGCTTTCAAAACTCAGAACGAGTGTGCCGAGCGTTTGGAACTCAAACATGTACATGTCGCTGGAGGCGATGAAGCTTCTTTTCGGAACTCAGGACATCTACCTTGCGGATTTTAAATATGGGAATGATGGGTGCGCGCAGAGACTGTCGAAAGTTTCGAGATATTTTGAGGTTGTTGCGAGAAATCATCGTCTTGCGGCTGCCGATGCCGAGATG
>JAVZGN010000017.1:0-2657 GCA_038872135.1 Hadarchaeales archaeon (SeqCode)
AGACATTTTCCTGGAAGTTCTCATAAAGTGAGACGACCACCCTGTAGTAAATGGGAGTGGAGTTGTCGCTGCCTTTCCACCAGTAGAGATCCGGGGTGTTGTCTGGATATATCTTGTTGTTCTCGGGGTAGGAGAGGGCAACACCTTGGGGCGGGAGAGTGTCGACGCGGAAAGAGAAGTTGTCTGCCCAGAGGCTCTCGTTTCCAGCGTTGTCGATAGCTTTCACCCTCCAGTAGTAGAGGCCATCTGGGAGGGTGAGCTGATAGGTGTTTTCAGTTCCCTTCACATATTGGTTTTCATGGACGAAGTATGTGCTGTCAAAGCTTGGCTCGTTGTCTATTTGAATCCAGTAGCGGGCGACTCCAGAGAGGGTATCGGTTGACTTCTGCCATTCAAAAGTTACAAGAGAGGAGCTGATAGTCCCGCTTGGCTTATATAGTGCGGGCTTGGATGGCGGGGTGATGTCGACCCAGAAGGTCCACTCGGTGGAGAAAGCACCGACATTCAGGGCGTTGTCTCTCGCCTGAACCTTCCATGAGTAGGTTGTGCCCTCGCTCAGATATCCGGGCGGGCAGGTCCACTGGTTTTCGTAAATCCATGGGGATTCAGTCTGCTTGAAACCTAGGGCCCAGATTTCAACGTGATACATGATTGGGAATGAGTTTTCGTTTGTGACAGAATACCATTTGAAGGTTGGGGTGTCCTTTGTGTATGTTGAGGGTTCTGGGGATATCTGCTGGGGTGGGCTGGGTGCGATGGTGTCGACTCTGAAGCTCCAGGTTGGGGAGTTGTCGCTTTCGTTCCCAACGTTGTCTTTTGCCCTCGCCCTCCAGTACCAGATGCCGTCCGAGAGAGCCGGCGTGACGGTCCACGTGTTTTCCGAGATCCATCCAGAATTCCTGTTTTCATACGGGAAGTTTGGATTGTCGCTCACCGCCACGTAGTAAGTGAGCGGGAGGCTGAGCTCTGGAGTTCCATTTACCTGTTGAGTGACATTCTCCCATTTGATGGTTGGAGTAGTGTTTTTGATGTTTTCTCCTGGAATCGGGGAGAGGGGGCTGGGGCTCTGGGGGGCTGTGTGGTCGATGTTTATGGTCCAGTTCTCCGACCATGGTGACTCCGGCGAAGGAGTATCTGGATTATCATCGTTGTCCCTGTACATCTTTACCCTCCAGTAGTAGAGACCATCTGGAAGATCTATGGCTGGCTGGAACCAGCTCTGGGTTCCTCCGATTACCAGGTTATAGACTGGACTGGAAAAGTCGCTGTCGTTGTCGAGCTGGAAGCGGAAGGAGTCGGCTGGCTGGAGGTTGTCCCAGTCAAAGATGGGGCGGGGGTTGTTCGTGTTTGTACCATTCGGTGGGGAGACCAGCACCGGAGCTGGGATTGGGGCGTTGATGGTCAAAGTCCAATTTTCGGTCACAAACCATCCGAGGTATGGTTTAGCCGTGATTGTTGAGGTCCAGCTCTCAGCCAGCTCCCACTGAGCCGATGTTGTAATGATTGCTTGCCATGTCTCAGCAAGCTGCCAATCAGCAGTTGTAGTTACAGTGCCGGTCCAGCTCTCAGCCAGCTGCCACTGAGCCGATGTTGTAATGATTGCTTGCCATGTCTCAGCAAGCTGCCAGCCAGCAGTCGTGGTTATTGTAGCACTCCAGCTCTCAGCCAGCTCCCACTGAGCCGATGTCGTTATGGTGGCTGTCCAGCTCTCAGCCAGCTGCCATGTAGCGGTTGTAGTTATTGTGGTCTGCCACGATTCAGCAAGTTGCCACTGAGCAGTAGTAGCAATTGTACTAGTCCATGTTTCCACAACCTGCCAAGTGGTTATTGTCGTAAATGTTCCGCTCCAGCTTTCTACTACAAACCAGTCAATATATGTTTTTGCTGTTATTGTGGAGGTCCAGCTTTCGATGAGTGTCCATCTGACGATTCTGATTGTCCTTGCTTCAGACCATGCTCCTTCATTTCCAGCTCTGTCAATGGCTTTGACCCTCCAGTAGTAAACCCCAAGAGCGGGGAACACATAGTCGTAGTCTGTGTCAGGTGCCGGTTGATTTTCATCTACAATACGGGTGGTGAAGTCGGGGGAGGTAGCAATCTGTATCCAGTAGTTTTCGGTTCCAGATGGAATGTCTATCACAGGATCCCAGACGAGCCTTACAGTTGTCCCATGGTCAAAAGCTCGCATGTTTTCTGGAGAGGCGAGAGTAGTTTGCGGCGGAAGGGTCGCATCAACTCTAAACCCCGGTATATTGGAGTAAATGCTTTCATTTCCTGCGTTATCCCTTGCCTTCAATCTCCAGTAGTAGTAGCCCTGAGTGAGGGGTGGACTGACCACCCAGTTGTTGTCGTATATCCACCCGGAGCTTCTAGCCACAGGTCCCCAGTTCTCTGAAGAGATTTCCACATAGTACATCACTGGCTCAGAGTTTTCCTCGACAGAAGTCCATATCATGGTTGGAGCGGTCTTGGTCCAGACATCGGAAACTGGCCAGATGGGCGTTGGTGCAGTGGGCGGGGTAGTGTCGACCCTGAAACTGCGAATGGGGACGCTATTCCAGTTCAAGACATTTGTGGCGTTGTCCTTTGCTCTCACTCTCCAGTAGTAGATGCCATCTGGAAGGGCAGGGGCGACATGCCAGTTGTCATCATAAACA
>JAVZGN010000017.1:2667-22346 GCA_038872135.1 Hadarchaeales archaeon (SeqCode)
TGAAACTCTGGTCAGTGGCGACCTGCACCTCATAGACGAGTGGGTAGGAGTTTTCATCTACTGTCTGCCAGTCCAGCATCGGAGTGTTGTTTTTGTTTTCCCCAAGGGCGTCGTTGCCGAGGTTCTCTCCGTTGGCCGGATGGAGGAGCGGGAGGACAGCCGGCGGAATTGTGTCCACGCGGAACTGCCATGTCTCGGAGTTGTCTGAGTTTGATCCAGTCCTTGTCATTCGCACGCGCCAGTAGTAGACTCCATCTGAAAGTTCGATGAAGTCTTGGTCGAAGTCGTAGCTTGAAGCGCTCAAAACCTTTTCGACAATGTAGGGGGGAGTGAATGTAGGTTCATCGTCAACCCAGAGAGCGAAGGAGTCGGCTGGCTGGAGGTTGTCCCAGTCAAGCGTCGGGGCTTTGTCGTTCAAGTTCTTCCCGTTTTCTGGGGTGAGCAGAACTGGAGCGGGGATTGGGGCGGCGATGGTGGATGTCCAGCCTTCAGCCAGCTGCCACTGAGCCGTTGTCGTGATAGTGTCAGTCCAGTCCTCTCTGAGCGCCCAGCCCGTTATCGGAGCATTCACCGCCGCCGTCCAGCTCTCCACCAGAATCCATCTGCGCAGGCTCACCTTGAAGACGTAAGACCACTCGTTCTCGTTGCCCACGAAGTCCCTCGCCTTCACCCTCCAGTAGTAGGTGCCGTAGGAGGAGAAGTTGAAGAGATATGTGTTTTCACTTGGCGGGCGGAGGGTGTTCTCTGTGAAAGGCGAGGTAAAGGTTGGCTCATCATCAATCTGAATCCAGTAGTTTTCAATTCCAGATTCTCCATCGCTCGCCCAATACCACTGGAAGTTGACGCTTAGAGTTTCCAGGTCGGCGTTGTTCTCAGGCTTGTACAAGGAGACGACGGTTGGCGGGCGGTTGTCAACAACGAATGAAAGTACCGCGGAGTTCTCCGAGATGTTCCAGATGTTGTCTCTTGCGGAGACCTTCCAGTAGTAGGTTGTGTTGTTTGCGGTTGCCGGGATGGCAATCCAGTTGTCATCGGTTATCCATCCCGAGGTCTGGGTTGCGGCCGCTGGGAACCCTGGGTCGGTGGAGATGTATACCTGATAGTAAATGGGCGTTGTCATCTCGGTGTTTCCGGCGTTGTCCAGCGTTACGGCGGGCCAGTCCAGGTTTGGCTGCGGGCGGACATACTGCGGGGTGGCGATTGGAGATGGGACGGCCGGGGGCTTTGTGTCAATTCTGAAGCTCCAGTAGTATGAGGTGTAGAGCCCCTCGTTCCCTGCGTTGTCCTTTGCCTTGACCTTCCAGTAATAGGTGCCGTCAGAGAGCTCTGAGACCTCGTGGAAGTTGTCGGAGAGCCATGGGCTTGGGTTGTATCCCGGGACGAGGTCGGTGAAACTTGTGTTGCGGGAAATCATAAGCTGGTAGGTGAGGGGATAGGAGTTTTCGTCTGGAACGGTCCACTTCAACCGTGGGGTGTTGTCGTTGGTGATGGTGCCGTCTGCTGGAGAGTAGAGGTCCGGCGGGCTCGGGGCAAGGGTGTCGACTCTGAAGCTCCACGGGGCAACCCAGGCATACCATTTGTTGTTGTACCTCCTCTGGACCCTCCAGTAGTAGGGATTGTCCGCGAGAGGAGATGTCGGCGTCCATGTGTTTTCGCTTCCAGGGATATTTTCGTTGTCGACCACAGGGTTTGTAAAGTTGATATCTGTGGCGATCTGGATGTGGTAGTTGTCGGCGGCAACAGTTTCCCAGTAAAATGTTGGGGTTGGATTGTTTGTTGTAGAGCCGTTCGCCGGGGAGATGAGGTTGGGAAGGGTTGAGGCGTTTATCTTCACCCAGTCGACCTTTGGGCCGCTAGCCCCTGTCAAGTTTGCAGTGTTGGTCGAGAAGTATATCCTGTACTGGATGTAGCGGTTGTCGGGGATGTTCTCCATCGACGTTGTTGCGGCCTCAAAATAGGTGTTTGAGGTTCCGCTGGGGCCCATCCAGTCCGTCCAGCTGATGTTGTCTTCGCTCACCCTGAGCTGTAGCTTCACATCCGATGTCCCCCAGAAGGCTTCCTCTATCCTCACCATGTCTAGAATGACATAAGTTGTGGTGGAGTCGGAGGGGTTGCTGTCTTCAAACTTTACATGGATGTTGTCCCCATCAAGATAATTGGAAATTGGCGAGAGGCGGAATGTTCTCGTGCTGGGGGTGTTCTTCGGTATGTAGTCGTTGAGGAATTCCCAGCTGTTTGTGCTCACATTCCAAACGTAGATGTATATGTCCTCGACGACTGGGTCTCCGTAGGCATAGCCGCGGATTTTCAGGTCGTAGTTCTCGTATCCTGTACCCACGCCCGTAATTGTGTGCTGCCACCTGAGGGACTGACCAGGCGCAAGCAGTTTTATTTCTCTGACTCGGACATAATCAAGCATCAAGCTGGTCTGTTTGATATCTGACTGCGGTTGCCTGAAGCGGACACGGACCATCCCAGTACCCAAAATATAGTTTGTACCTGTTATGTCGTAGGTGAACGTGTTGGGAGAACTTGGCGTCCCTCCGCTCAGTGTTCCAACCTGGTCCCACTGGCCAGTGAAGAAGTTCCAGAGGTAGACATAAGCAGGTTCTGTATCCCCGCTCTCACCTGTGACATAGTACCTGACCTGAAGCTCGTAGTTGTCCTTTGAAGGGGCCGCCATGATCGTGTGCTCCACGTCGAAGTATCTTGCAAATGGATAAATGATGGCCATGTTCATATTTTCAGTATAGGTAGTGGAGGCGCCGCCTATCCAATGTTTAAGTGCAAATGTGTTGGTTCCAGCCGTCAGGTTTGCCCGTTTCAGGAAGAGTCCGGAGATGTAGGGGGCGGCCGACCTCTGTGTATCACCTGCCTCAGAGCAGTTTTCGCTGCCAATCCAGAAACCATTGAAAGCGGGTACGGTTGCTGAACCGCTTCTGTACAGGCTGGACGCCATGGCAAGGTGATATCCTGTGTTGGCGATGGTCGGGGAATAAACAAACGCGTTGGTAGGAGTTGTTGAAGCAGTGCTCCCCCGCTCCATGTTCTCGTTCTCATAATATATCATGCCAGCCAAAGGTATGGCAACTATCCTCGCCCTCTTCGCTGTACCAGTTCCACCGCTCGTCCACCCGCCCAACCTGATGGTGTGTTGGTTGGCGTCAAGGTTTTCCACAACCATGTATGCAAATGATCTGTAATCGTTGGCCGCGGTCGTCCATAGAGCAAATGTGTCGTTTTCAACTACACCGCCGTCAATTTGTAGATTGAGATAGACCCCTCTGTTGGCAGTTCCATGGGTTGCCTCAGAGGAGACCAAGATTAGGTAGTTATCTGGTTGTGGTGGAGTAAACGTCAGGGAGGTGATTTCACTGAATGAAGTCGTTAGACCTTTTGCAGTTTCCCTTTCGGAGTACTGTGTACCGCTTGGTAGCTTGAAGGCAACGATTTTTGCATGTCGCGCATAAGCAGTGTCCGTAGCAACGCCTGAATTGTATGTTATCTCAGCGGTGTGCTCCGTGGCGTCAAGAGCAATTTTTTTGACCCACCCTATGTTTGTTCTTGAAGTTGTTGCCCGCTCCACGATGTATGTCTCTCCGTAAACAGTACCATCAATTGTGAATGTGGCGTAAACTTTGTTGGCTGTAGAAGATGAGCCGATTTCAACGCTTGCGATAATAAGATACTCCCCTGCAGACGGTGTGAATGTCAGCGTGACAGCAGGAGTAGGCACATCTGATGTTATACTTTGTTCGGCTTCCACATTTTCGTAGTAAATGAGTTCAACTAAATTCTCGGAGATGTTTTCGTAGTTCAGATCTGCCGCCTTCGCATTCTCAAAGTCGATGGTTGTCCCATCATATACATTTTCTGTTGAAACATAAGAGTAGGTTATCTGTTGGCTTCCTCCCCCAGTGCTAGCCTCGCTCAGGTTCTCCACGGAGCCATCATCCGGCTGCCTGGTATTCTCATAGCTTCCCTGCCACTGCGTTCCCACCCTGCTGCTTCCATCTTTGAGAGTATCCGGCTCTGCTCCAACATAGTCGATATCTGAAGCCGGCTGCTGTGGCTCAACAAAGCTCCACTGGAGGTTGTCCCACTCAGCAACTCCTCCAGCGTCGAAAACTCTGGAGGTAAACCGACCTTGAGTGTAGTTTTGAATCAGTCTCACATAGTTGTCGACATTCTCCGTGTTCTCATGAGTTCCTTGGGAGTAGTCTATGTCTGTGTTGTCGACAATGGAGAAGATGGAGAAACCCGGAGTGGAGGCAAGTATGCGGAGGCTTGCGGAGTCCTCCCCAGCCTCGGCCACAGGGAGGCTCTCCCACCTTGCCCCTCCAAAGTGGTAGACCTCAACCCTGCTCCCTCTCCACAGTGTTCCTTGGAGCCAATCCTTTGGAACCTCAAACTCTATCTCCGCCTCTTGAATCTCTTCGTTCAGCAGCGATGTCGAGATTTCAGCATAAGCCAGAACCCTTTTCCCCTCCAGAGCAGGAACTCCTGCCGGCAGCGCCTCGAGCAGCTCCACCGAGACCTCAGCATCGTTTAGGTCAGCCTTCGGAGCAATCCTAACAGCTTTCACAGCCCCTTCATTAACCTGAGCAATCCCCTTCTCCCCTGCTCTCAGCGCACCCATCCTCACCCTCTTGACCTTTTCAACACGGCTGAGAGACACATCATAGGCCTTCGGCCCTGTAGCCCCGCTGAGAGCAGGGCTTTCGCTGGAGAGGACAACGCGATATTGGAGGAAGCGTCCAACGAGAACCCTGCGGCCATCGGCGTCCTCCCACCCGCTCCATCCAACCCCGTCCCTGCTCACCCTCGCCTGCACCCTAGCGGAGGAGTTGCGGATGACCGCCCTCTCAACAGCGCAGTAGTCGATGCTGAGGCTCGCAGCTTCGCCATCATACTTCACATAGACGCTCCCGCCAACTAGGTGCTTCCTCTCAAGGGTTTTTTCAACAGCTTTCCTCACATTGTCGAGAGTGCCGGCAGCCTCCCAGCCTGAGCCATCCCAGATGTAAACGGTGACCTGTCCATCCGCCGTCTGCCCAACCACCCTCAGGACAAGATTTTCAGCACCACCGGCGACATCGATCCTGTGCTGCCACCTGAGTAGATGTCCAGCATTTCCCGGCGCAGGGTTTTCAGGGATCGCGTTTTCCTCCACAGCTGGAAGGTTCTCTTCAACCACAGCAGCGTTTTCACCGGTTGTTAGGAATTCAGTGTTTTCCTCCGTGGAAGCAAGGTTTTCCTCGGCTACAACGGCAGTTTCCCCCGCAAGATTGTCCTCAACCACAGCGATGTTCTCTTCACTCGCCGGAAGCTCCGTGGTTTCGACAGGGGTTTGGATGTTTTCCTCGATGGTGACTGAAACTTCTTGGAACTCAGCTGGGCTTTCAGACGTCAAGTAGAGCGTCCTCCCTTCGGTCTCCCCAGCAGTCATAACAGGCTCCCCGGCGATGATTTCAGAGTTTCCGTCTATCCCGGAGAGGCTCGTGGGCGACCCAGCCGCCCTAGTCCCGATTCTTTCCATCCCGTCGACGAGCACCTCGGCCTCCTCAGCAACTCCAAAGACCAGGACCCCTGGGATTGACGGCTCCTCTTTCTTCCAGGAGAGCTCCCACCTCACAATCCTCTCGGCGGAGATGATCTCGGAAGTGTAAGCCCCAGAAGTGTAGCCATAGATGAGCCTCAGAACCCCCCCGACATTCTCCACATTCTCAAATGTTCCAGCGGGAGGGGCGAGGGCTTCCTCAGCGGCCGCAAGAGGAACAGGAATTGGAGAAAGAATCATGGAGAAGCAGATGAAAAGGGAAATCGCGCGGTAAAAGAAAAGGCCCCAGTCGTGGGGGGTAGCGGGAGCGGCACCCACTTCAAAGTTCAGGGCACCGCTCCCGCCGGTTGGGGGTGGAAAATCAGCTTGAGTGGGGGTCTTGGGGAGCGGCACCCCCTGCAATGTCTGGGGCACCGCTCCCCGGGGGGATGAAAAATTAGAGGAAGAGGGGGCCGGGGAATGAGCATTAGAAATAGAGCAATTCAACGGGATATCTGCCGATTGGGAACATCTATACGACATCCCCGGACCCCCGTATAATTCTATTTTTTGTTGGGTATAAATAGATTTCTATTTTAGTATAATTTTAATTTAACTAATGTGGGGGGGGATGTTTTCGCTTTTTTGATAATTCAGATTTTCCGAGAACGAAAGCTTCAGCGGCTGTTTCACCCAGCTTTAATTGCTTACCTATGTAGCTTCTTCTCACAGCCCCCCTCCACATTTCTCGTTGTTCAGGCGTTGTTTTCTTCCTTTATAAACCTCCTCCTCGCAAAACTTTGGTGGAAAGGCAAAAATAGGAGGTGTGGAGAAGATGGTATTGATGGACATCCTTCAGGCTTTTGGAGCGATCACTCTGCCAATAATCGTCACAGTTATTTTGAGCAACCGCCAGACTCAGAGGATAATCGAATCAAGCAACCGCCAGACCCAGAAGGTAATCGAAACGACTACAGCACAGACCCACCAGATACTCTCGAGGATTGAATCAGTCCTCGGCGAGGTTAAAAAGGTCCAAGAAGACACAGCGTGCATGCTCGGAAAGATACAAAAGGTTCAGGAGGACACCACTTGCATGCTGAAAAAGATGCAGAAAGTCCAGGAAGACACAACATGTATGCTGAAAAGGATGCAGAGGGTCCAAGAAGACATCTCCTGCACTCTAAAGAAAGTGAGGAGAATCCAGCAGGACACAACATGTCTCCTTAGGAAGGTTGACTTGGGCCTCAGGGCAAATGCCGTCATGCACGGGTGGAGGAGAATAGATGAAATAACCCTGGAAGAGGCGAGAAAGCTTCCGGAGCCGAAGGTCTACGATGAAGAGCTGAAAATTTGCTACTTCAAACAATGATTTTTCGCACCGATTTCATCTCGATTTGTAGGAAAACGATGAAAATTAAAGCCCAGTTTTTCCTTCTTTATAAATTGCCTCCACCGAAACTAGTGTTGAGAAAAATGAAGAAATCCTTTGTCGTCTTAGCATTAATCCCAATGTTCCTCCCCGCCGTTTTCTTCATCCCCAGTGCACCCTCTCTTTCTTCACAATCCCCGCACATAGATAAGACGGGGACGGTCGCCCGAGTCATCGATGGCGATACAATTCAGCTGTCAACTGGAGAAAAGGTCAGGTTTGTGGGGGTAAATGCTCCAGAAATCCACCAGGAGATGGAGGAGGGTGGCCCAGAAGCTAAAAGTTTTACAGAAAATCTCTGTCCTCCAGGCACGGTGGTCTACCTCGACATCGACGATCTAGAGCCGAAGGACAAATACGGCAGAACCTTAGCGGTTGTCTATGTGAAGGTAGGGGTTCAGTGGATCAATGTCAACGCCGAGCTTCTCAGGAGAGGCCTGGCGGAAATCCTCTACATCCCTCCTTCAGAGTTTAATCCATACGCATGGCTCAGCTGAACCCTCCGCAGCATTTTCAACCCAAAAATCGCCTCGGTGCCAGATTTCTCCGCAGCACCCAGTAATTTTGACATAGGTAGACTGGAATGCGCACTTCAAGCTTGAAAGTATAACCACCATTATACTTATGGTGATTATCCACGCAATCCCTAGCGATGGTCATAAAGCGAGAAGAGATCTTCAGGGTTCACCCAATTCTCGAGAGCGCTCCGGCAATGAAAGCCACCAGCCCGAGGCACATCCCGATTTTGTGGGCCAGCGAGGCCTTTCCCGCAGCCTCAGCTTTCTGATCGATAATTATCTTCGTTATTCCCGCGGAAAACGCTGCAACAGAGAGAATCAGAGGATACAGGTAGTACTCCCCAAAGATCCCGCCAAGATACGGGAGAGGGGAAATCACCACGGCAGCGAGGGTGAAAAGAGCAGCAGCCCAGGCCGCCCTTTTCTTTCCATAAACAATAGGAAATGTCTTCAGCCTGCATCTCCTGTCCCCCTCCACATCTTCAATTGCCTTTATCAGCTCCCTTCCGACTGTAGCGAGCCCGGCCATGAGGACAAGTGTCAACAGCTCAGGCGGAACCAACGCCCCAAACCGGTAGGGAGATGTCGAAAGTCCACCGAAGAGGAAGGTTGAGCCAACGAGGTAGCCAATTGTGATGTTTCCGAGAATTCCCCTCCTTTTGAGAGCGCCGGCGTAGGCTATCAGAGCAATGGAGTTCGCCGCCGCCAGAAAAAAGCAGTAAAGATTCCCCATGAGGAGGGAGAGAAGAATCCCGGCGATGAAAAGCCCCCTGGCGGCATCCAGCGCCTTCTCTGGGGAAATCTTCCCAGAGGGAATCGGCCTCTCGGGCCTGTTTATCCTGTCGATCTCCCTGTCAGCGTAGTCGTTTATAGCATTCCCTCCGGCAGCAACCAGCACCGCCACGAAAAATCCAATAGCAAAAATCGGGAGCGGAACCAGCGCCGGTCCGGCAGATATCATCCCTCCAATGAGCACGGCAGCCCCAGCAAAGATGCAGTTGTGCAGCCTGATTATCTCAAGCCACGCACGTGATTTCCCGCCCTTCATCTTTTCATCCCTCTGAGCTTTTTCAAAATTTCTGCAGGCATTTCGTAGCTGTGCTCGAGATCAGGGAACTTCCCCTCCTTGACTTCCATTTTAAACCTCTTCAGTGCCCTCAGCATCTCCCCCCTGAGATTTGCATAGGATTTCACAAACTTCGGCAACTCAGGCCCGGTCAGTCCAACGAGATCGTGGAGCACGAGGACCTGCCCGTCGCAGAATGGGCCGGCGCCTATCCCAATCGTCGGTATCTTCAGCTTCTCCGTCACCACTTTCGCAAGCTGCCACGGCACACACTCCAAAACCAGGCTGAAGACCCCAGCCCTCTCAAGTTTTACAGCATCCTCAATGATTTTTTTTGCGTTCTCAACATCCTTTCCCCTTACCCTATATCCCCCCAGCTGATGGATCCACTGCGGGGTCAGGCCGATATGCCCCATCACCGGTATGCCGGCCTCGACAATCGCCCTAATTTTTTTAATCATCTCCCCTCCTCCCTCAACCTTCACAGCTTTCGCGTGCCCCTCCTTCAGAAATCTCCCGGCATTTCTTATTGCGTCCTCAACGCTCGCCTGGTAAGACATAAACGGCATATCCCCGACAACCATCGCCCTTCTAGCCCCTCTGGCAACCGCTCTAGTGTGGTGAATCATCTCCTCCATGGTGACCCCAAGGGTGTCCTGGTAGCCGAGCATGATAGAGGCTAGAGAATCGCCCACGAGGATGACATCAACCCCGGCCTCCTCCAGCATTCTGGAAGTGAAATAATCGTAAGCCGCCACCATCACTATCTTTTCACCCCGCCTCTTCATCTCCTGGAGGAGCGGGACCGTCACCTTTTCCATCCAATCATATCAAAATCCCCGGCACCTTCTAAAGGCTGTTGGATGGGCCGAGCATTCAGTTTTCAACCCTTGTCCATAGTCAGGCTGTAATTTTCTGGAACTTGCATTCCAAAACCTTTTTAGGCGCCCCAGCGAGATTTATTTGCTCATCAATCAAGCCAGGCTCACGCTAAACTGGTTCTGGCTTCAAACGGGCGTGTTGCCCTTGGAAGAGAAAAAACTGGAAGCCCAGATTGCCGAGAGGCTCGGCGAGAAGAAGGAGGAAAGTCACATGCAGGAGGAGATCGGTACAGCTAAATATCTGATAAAGGCGAGGCTGGAGGCAAGCGGTGTGGTTGAGCGTCCAGACGTTGTAGGTGCAGTCTTCGGCCAGACTGAGGGTCTTCTGGGCGAAGAGCTGGATTTGAGGGAACTCCTGAAGAGCGGGAGGATAGGGAGGATAAAGGTTGACCTGAAAACAGAGCAGGGCAAAACCACCGGGACGATATTCATCCCCTCAAGTCTTGACAGGGTCGAAACGGCAATAATCGCCGCAGCCCTCGAGACCATCGAGAGGATAGGTCCCTGCGAGGCAAAGATAGCAGTCGAGGAGATCCGGGACCTCCGAGACAAAAAGAGGAAGTATGTGATGGAGCGGGCCAAGGAGATCCTTCAGAAGTTCGAGGAGCTGGTGCCGGAGAGCCAGGAGATAACGGAGCTTGTGAAAGACACGATAAAGGCAGAGGACATCTCAGATTACCACGGCCTTCCGGCGGGGCCAGGACTTCTAGAGTCAGATGCAATAATTGTTGTAGAGGGGAGGGCAGATGTCCTCAATCTTTTGAGGGCGGGCATAAAGAACACGATTGCCGTTGAGGGAACAAATGTCCCGAAGGCTGTTGCTGATCTCACAAAGGATAAAATAGTCACAGCTTTCCTCGACAACGACCGGGGAGGGGACCTGATTCTCAAGGAACTCCTCCAGGTTGCAAAAATAGATTTCGTGGCGAGACCCCCTCCCGGAAGAAGTGTTGAGGAGCTGACGAAAAAAGAGATAATGAAAGCCTTGAAGGATAAGGTTCCAGTGGAAGTAATTCTGGCGAAGGAAAGGAAGGCAGAACACAGAGAGAGCCCAGATGAAATGGCTCAAATAAAAAGGAAGATGGAGGAGCTCCAGAACACCCTCAAGGGGGTTCTCTTGGATGAAAACTTCAACCAGGTGGTGGAAGTCCCAGTGAACGAGCTCAGAAGTGCGATAGAGAAGCACCAGGGCGTGAGGGCGATAGTCTTCGATGGAATAGTCACCCAGGATCTGGTCGATGCGGCTGCTTCGGCAGGAATCAGATACCTTGCGGGTGCCAGATCAAGGGCGGAGAACATCCCGCGGGGCCTGCGGGTGATCACTTTCGCTGACTTCCGAAGGCGTTGATCTGTGAAAGAGATTTTTCCATAGTCACCGCTGTTTCCCCATCCGCGTAGTAATATGGGACTTCATGCCTCTCCACAAACCCAAGTTTTCTGTAGAATTCTCTCGCACCAGTGTTGCTCTTCCTCACCTCTAGTTTTGCGACTTCAGCCCCAATTCTCGCAAACCTGGTCAAAACCTCTTCCATGAGCGCCGACCCAATTTTCCTCCTCCTGTAATCTGGGCTGACCCCGATCGCGAGAATGTGGCCAACCTTCCCCCACTTCACAGCACCGATGATGTACCCAACCACCCCGTCCCCGTTATCCGCGACGAGAAATGTGCTCCGGTACATCGAGAGTAGGCGGGTGAGGAGGCTGAGGGGGTATGGGTCTGGGAAGCACATGTACTCTATGTCCAGTATCGCCTTCAGGTCCCTTTCCTCGACCTCCCTAACAAAAAAATCTCGTTCAGCGCCCATGCTCTCTGAATGAAGTTATAAAACTGGAAAATAAAATCGTTGATGGTCAAGATGACGACTCCAAAGAAGCGCGGCACAAACTTTGAGTACCGGGTGGCGTATCTCTTTGAGTCGTTTGGCTATGAGTGGGATCGCTCGGGAAGCTCTCTGGGAATAGATTTGAAAATTTCTAAGGATGGACGGCTCAGATATCTGATCAGCTGCAAGAAGACATCCGCCAAGGAGATGATATATGTCCCAAAATCTGAGGCGGAGTTCCTGAGCGCTTGTGCAAAGAAATGCGGCGCGGAGCCGCTGATTTGCTTCAGCTTTTACAGGGCCCCGATTCTTGCTCTCCCGCTCTCTCTTCTCAAAAAATTACCCAAAACGCGGCTTTTCTTCAAAATAAACAGGTCGGCTGGAGTGCCGTTAAAAGACTTCCTAAAGCGCCACCAGAAACAGGCGGAAAAATAGCCACGACATCTCCATCAGCCAGTTTTGTCTTGAGCCCCCCAGTCAAAGAAATCCCCATCCCATTGACAAGAATATACACAGTGTCTTTAAGCTTTCCTCCCGAGAACAGCTCCGCCGCAAGCTTCTCACCAAATCTCTTAACCAGTTCATCCAGCAGCGATGAAACATCTCCTGCAGATACCTCTACTTCCTCCACCCCAGCAGCTTCCCTAAAGTTCGCAAAAAACTTCACGGTCACCGGCAATCAAATCCCCCACACAACTGGAGAAATCTCGGTCAGCACACATAAAATTCTTCTCCTCTGTTCCTCGGTCAGCTTTTCTATCGCGGGAAAAATCACTTCTTCCTCTAGGGCGAAGTGTTTCTTCATGAACTCTATCAGAGTTTTTGCAGAGCGGACGGCCGAGTTCTTCATCTTCTCTTCCCGGTATTCAACAGCTCTTGCTATATCTTTCTTGGCCACCGAGAGTATCCTTTCCCAATCATCTGCTTCCATGTCGGTAAACTTCACCGGGAGCTTTCTCGGAATCATGTCTAGTTCAGCGTAAATCGTCTCCTTTTCCAAATTGAAGTGATCCCAGAGATTCTCCACCAGTCTCACAAGCCTCTCAAGGACTTTCCAAACATCGGCCTCTTTTGAAAGCATCTTCTCTATTGTAGCTATCTCCTTCAAAGCCCCTTCATGTTCAGTTTTCAGATATTCCACTATCTCGTTCATACAATTCCCCTACTTTAGCACCTCTCCAGTTTTTAAATACCAGAGGAAGAGGTCAAGCTCTCCTGGGGGCATCTTCACCCTCTTCGCCATTGAACAGAACTTTTTCTCATACTCGAGATATCTCCTTCTCGTGAGGGCACCACCCCCCCAATCTATAATGCCATTTTCCTTCATGAGAGATAGGATGTGGCGGTCCAGGATGGCGAAATCCAAGAACCCAACATTTCTCAGAAAATGGCTTGCCTCCTTGTATCCTATGCCCAATACATTTGAAGCTAGCCACTCCCTCATCTCGGTGGGATCTTCCATCTCCAGCAAAATCTCCTTTATTTTCAGATATCTCCTGGCAGCCACGATGAACCTTGCCCTCTGGCTGTAAAACCTGTGGCCGGCCTCTCTCAGCTTCTTCACCAGTGTTGAAAACGGCAGATGGATGAATCCATCGCTTCCAAGCTCCTCCTGAATTTTTATCCCAAGCTTTGCTGAGGAGTTGGCGGTGAGAATGCAGAAGCACAGCTCAGAGAACCACCGTTCATCCCCTTCCATGCCGGTTCTTTTGAATTCATCAATCCGCCGAGCCACAGTTTCCCCCACTTCGCCTCTTTTGAGATCCATCACCAGCTCCACCAGCTTCTCCATTTAATCTGAGATGCTTTTTTACCGGATGAAATAAGTAATTTTGTTTGCATGGTTGGAGGATATGCTGGCAGGATCCTCAGAGTAAACCTGGCTGAGAAAAAGATTGTAGATGAGCCGCTAGATCTGAGAATTGCATACAATTTTCTGGGGGGACGTGGTTATGGAGCATACATCCTCTACAAAGAGCTGAAGCCGAAAGTAGATCCACTTTCTCAAAATAACAAAATTGTGGTGATGACCGGTCCTCTCACAGGAACGATGTTCCCGGGAGCCGGCAGAACTGCAGTTTGTTCAAAATCTCCATTGACAGGCACAATAGCGGATTCTCTCATGGGCGGTTCATTTGGAGTTTTTCTCAAGCGGGCCTTATTCGATGGAATCATTATTGAGGGCAAGGCCGAAAAACCGGTTTATCTTGTGGTTGAGGATGGCGAGGCTTCTCTCGAGGACGCCGGCGATATCTGGAGCAGGGGAACAGCCGAGACAAAGGAGCTCCTCCTTAAAAAACATCCCGGCTCCTCCGTCGCAGCAATTGGGCCGGCTGGAGAAAACCTCTGTAGATTCTCGACAATTTCATCTGGTGGTAGTGGCAGGGACGGCATCGCTGGGAGATGCGGCATGGGGACGGTGATGGGGTCAAAAAATCTCAAGGCGATAGTGGCATGTGGCTCGGCGAAAATCGAGATCTCCGATGAGAAAAATGCTCAGAAGCTCTTGAGGAAGATAAGGGGGCTTGTGGAAAACCATCCGATAACAGGCTCAGATGGAAGTCTCGCGAGATTTGGAACTGGAGTCCTCGTTCACAAGATAGCATCCGCCGGTCTTCTCCCATCCTTCAACTTTTCAAACAAAAAACTTGATTACAAAGAGGTAGACCCATTCTCCGGGGAAACTGTAAAGGAAAAATATCTCTTGAGACGCACAGCCTGCTTTGCATGTCCAACCGCCTGCGGTAGATGGGTGAGGGTTGGAGTTTGGGAAGGAAAGGGTCCAGAGTTCGAGAGTGTGGCGATGCTCGGCCCAAACGCCGGCTTTTTTGATTATGAGAAAGAGATAGTCCCTCTGAGCAACCTTTGCGACGATTTGGGTCTAGACACAATTTCCGCTGGTGCCTTGTTGGGCTACCTCAGGAAAGCCGGCAAGATAACCAGCGTTGGTGATGCAGTGAAGGTTCTGCAAGATGCAGCTTCTGGAAAATCGCTTTTCAGCTTGGGCTTGGCGGAAGTAGCCAAGAAGATTCGTGGTCCGGTAGCTCCAGTGGTTAAAGGACTGGAAATGCCCGCTTACGATCCCAGAGGGGCAAGGGGGATCGCCCTGGCTTATGCTACCTCAAACAGAGGGGCCTGCCACCTCCGGGCATACACCATCGCCCCGGAAATCTACAGCAACCCAGAGTTCGTGGATCCATCAACAGAAGTAGGAAAAGCATCTCTGGTTAAAAAAATCCAGGATGCTTACGCCGTCTACGATTCCTTGGTGGCATGCAAGTTTCACAGTTTTGCGCTCTTTGCTACTCTCGACTTTGAGTTAGATGATATCGCAAGGCTCCTGACAGCCGTCACAGGGTTAATGTGGACTGGAAAGCATCTGAAGGAGGTCGGAGCCAGAATCTATTCTCTCGAAAGAATGTTCAATGTGAGAGAGGGTTTCACGGCAAAGGATGATTCACTGCCAAAGGAGTTCGGAATAAATCTCCAACGCATGCTTTCAGAGTATTACAGGGAGAGGGGCTGGAGCGCCTCGGGGGTGCCGAAGAAGACAATTCAACTGAGAAATGTTAGGAGGGGAAAGCTAGGTGATTTCAAGCTCACCCCACTGGAAGGTCTGAAGTTCCCACAACTTCAGGTGGCTCTAGACCTGGATGCAGATCTCTCCACAATTGAGAAAATAGCAAAAGAAGCCTACGCTGGAGGGGCGAGAATAATTGAGGCTGGCACCCCGGCGATCAAAAGGCATGGCGTGGAGAAGCTCCTGCCTAGGCTTAGAAAGGCTGCTCCGGAAGCGATCCTGGTGGCAGACCTAAAGACAATGGATGTGGGAAATCTTGAGGCGAGGATTGCTTTTAGGGCGGGAGCGGATATCTCGGCAGTTTTGGCGATAGGCGGAAAAGCGAAGATAGTTGAGGCAGTGGGCGAAGCCATCCGCTGGGACAGGGCAATTCTAATAGATTTCATCGATTGCCAGGACCCGCTGGCGGTGATGGAAGATTTGGCAAAGGAACTGGTTGGACATGAAGACAGGGTAATCTTTTGCATTCACAGGGGGATAAGCGAGCAGCTGAAGGGCCGGGGGATCCACGAGCAGGCCCAGCTGATAGCCGAGGCAAAGAAGATCGCGGGCAGGTTCCCACTTGCAGTGGCCGGGGGGATAAAGGAAGGAGTGGCAAAGGATGTGGCTGCGGCAGGAGCGGACATTTGCATCGCCGGAGGCGCCATCTACAACTCTGCTGATCCAAGAGAAGCCGCAAGGAGAATCCTGAAAGAAATAGTTTCCAAGTGATATTGTCTCTAAAAACGATCACCGCTGCGACAGGCCATCATCACTTTTCTCCAGCAGAAAGCGGCGGCTGAAATCACTGAGAAGATTTTTCCGGATAGGGAGTTGTTTCAATCATTACTGGGCTTTCTCCCACAGGCTCTCTGAGGATAGCAATTCTCGCCTCCTCGGCAACCTCTGCAACCGGCAGGGGGAGGTTTGCCAGCTGGTGAAGAACTTCGGCCGCTTGCAGAATCCCCCTCTGGAGATCCCCTTCCTCCGCCGATGATCTTCTCACCAGCTCAGCCCACTCCACTTCTCCCTCCGCCCACCTGAGGAGAGCGCCGGCCATCATGGTAGCAGAGCTTTTTCTCCCGCCTTCGAAGGCTTCTCCAAAGTTCGATCGCTCAACACCATGGATCTTTTCAAGGGCGTCAAGCTCAAAGGCTATTTTTGCCAGCGGCTTCAGGTTTACCGTTGCAACAAGATTTCGTGGAGCTCTTTCAGCGACAACAGCCCCCGCCCATCCCGCCATCTCTTCTGCTGTGAGATTTTCCATCAGGCCCCGCTTGAGCGCCTCGGTGATTAGAAGTGATCTCTCAACCCTTACCATCGCCGCCCACTTTCCGATGGTTGTGAGTTTCCATTCATCATCAAGGTATCCAAGTCTCCTCAGGATGGTGGCCTTCGCCATGAACTCAGACTTCAGCCTCCTCTCCACCACCTCAGCCTTTTTCCTGCTTCGCCGGTGAGTCTGGAAAACAGCGAGACTTTTGCCCACCACTTCCAGGGCATCCTTCATCTCCATTCCCGAGAGAAGGTTCAAAATCTGATAATACTGGACCCTGAAAGCAGAAAACAGCTCTTCAGGAGCGCTTTTCGCAAGCTCTTCAGCCATCCTAATATCCGCAGGGCTGTGGGGAATCACAAGCACAAAGCCAACCTTGTCTTTTCCCCTCCTCCCAGCTCTCCCGGTCATCTGGTGGAATTCTAGGGCGCTCAGCGGCCTCTCCCCTTTTTTGTCTCCGACCCAGAGGGTCGGCAGGACAACGCTTCTGGCCGGAACATCAAGCCCGGCGGCCAAGGTTGTTGTGGCGAAGACAACATTCACAAGACCGGCGGCCAGCATCCTCTCGACGGCAATCTTCCAGGCGGTGATGTGCCCGGCGTGATGAGGAGCAACACCCCCGTTTATGAGAATTTTAGCCATGGGATGATTTGAAATCCAGGGATATGCTTTTGCAAGCTCGGAGAACATTCCGCTTCTTTCATTTCTCCCATCAGCCACGACATTTCTGAAGGATAGAGCTGCAAGATCGCAGTCCCTCCTCCTCGGGAGAAAAATTATGGCAGGCAGTAGATCGAGAGAATCAAGCATTCTTGCAGTTTTTACCGGGTCAAAGAACCTCCAGAACAGCCTCCGCCCTCTTCTGGGTAATCTAATACCCAGTGGGAGAGCCCTTCCCGAAGAGTCAAGCATCCCATACCTAAGGGGCACAGGTCTTTCCTCCGGCGGTACGGAAATCAGGGTTGGAGCTTTTCCCCTCACTTCAGCCATCCAATCGGCGATTTCCTCAGCATTGGCAATGGTTGCCGAAAGCAGGAGGAGGCGGACATCGGGAGGGCTGAAGATGATTATCTCCTCCCAAGTGACTCCCCTCTCTTCCTCTCCTATGTAATGGGCTTCGTCCAGAACCACAATCTTTGCATCAGCCTTCCCCTCATAGAGGCGATTCCGGAAAATCTCTGTTGTGGCAACAAGCACTTGGGCGTCAGGATTTTCCTGTCTCTCCCCTGTCAGTAGCCCAACCCTCCCTTCCCCAAAGATTTCTCTGAATCTATCATACTTCTGGTTGCTGAGAGCTTTAAGGGGAGTAGTGTACCAGCACCGCCCCCCAATCTTTAGAAATCTCTCAATGGCTTTTTCAGCGATCCAAGTCTTCCCGCTCCCCGTTGGCGCAACAACAATCGTGTCATTTTCAACAACAGAAGCGAGAGCTCTACTCTGGAATGGTGAGGGGACAAATGGCTGGGGTTCAGGCTCTCCAAGTCCTTTAAGGAATTCCTCAGCAATTCTGTCAAGATGTTTCAATTCTATCCCCGAAACCTCAACCAGCTCAGACCTTCCCGAGTGATTCCTGCTTTTCAACTTCCTTCAGCTTTGCAGGCAGATACTCATTCACAACATAGGGCAATCCATATTTCGCGAAGGCCTGCTGCTCAGCCTTTTTCCCAATTTCCATCATCTTCTTTATCTCAGACTGCCAGAATTCAGTGTTATACCTCGGATCCTTCTGCAGCTGCTTCAATCTCGCTATATCAAGCTCCCTTAGTTTGTCTGTGGGAAGGGAGTAGTTGACGATGTCGCTGGCTGTAACCCCTATGAACTTTGCATCCGGGACAGCCAGCTCATGGTTGATGTAGGCAAGCTTTGCACTCCCGGAGATTATCACCATCGCTATGTGAAAGCCGAATGGGTCTCCGTCCGTGAAAAGATAGACTGGCAAACCAAGCTCTTCATTAGCTCTTTTGAGGAAGCGCCTGGTGGCCCTAGCGGCCTGACCCTTCAGCCCAACTATTAGGGCGTTGAATTTTTTCCAAGCTTCCTCCTGTACAAACCTATGATACATTCCCATAGTTTCAATTGCAATTATCCTCTTCGCCTTGCATTTCACAAATTCAACATCATCTATCGTCGGAGGAATCGTGTATCCTCCTCTTCCCGCCTTTGTTGCATCGATTGTGACATCATCTTCCTTCACCACAAGCTCCCCATAGACGGCCGCCCCATCTTCTTCCGGCATTAAACCCAGATTCTCCCTCTTCAGAGAAAAAGCGGCTTCGAGGTCCTCAACTATTAAATCTGACTCAGACTGGTCCGCAAATGGCCCAGTTTCCCACCCCTCCCCCACGTAGTACATCTCCCTGAGCGTGGCAAACTTTCCACTCTCGATGAGCTCTCTCGCAAAATCCGCCGTGCAGAGGAGCTGGGCCAGCTTCTTCACCTGCTTCACGCTTGCGGCCGACCTGATGCTAAACTGAGGTCCGAGGACATAGAACCGATGCTTTTCATCATAGATGATGTTTGAGGTGCTTCTCGACGGTATCTTTAGCTTTGGCGGTTTCCCCGCTTCGATATCCTTCACTATCTCCTTCCCAAGGAGGGTCAGCTTCTCCCTAGCTTTTTTCCTCGAGGTGATTTCAACCTTCTTCGGCATAGCTTTCACCAACTATCCTCTTAAGCAGACTACTTATGTCTGGAGGTTTAACCCCGGCGAGCTTTGCAGCCTTGTTTGCTATAACGGGCAGATATTTTTCAAAAACCTGCGCCCTCTCCTTCTTCTCTTTAGACCTGATTTTTCTGAAGAGGTAACTCTTCAGCTCCCTCGCAGCCTCCATTATCGCCGCCCTAACCTCCTCGTAAATCTCAGGCTCGTCGGCAACCGATTGCTTTCCAGCGGAGGTGTATGGGACATACGCCGAGGCAATGTTTATCATGAGGGTTACTGGGGCAAGGGCGGGGTCGATGCCATACCTCTTCCAATCAATGCTTCTAGCTGCAGCGGTCATCACACAACCCCCCTGGTCGAAGAGAAGTGGGGCCCTGTTTGCAAACCTCAGAAGCTCTATCCCAATTTCCTCAGATTCATTCTCCTTTCCTCTAGCCCCAGCGTTTCCCCCATACGCAATTCCCACCTCAACTATGAATGGAATCCCGCCCCTGTAGATCTTCGGTGCCCTTGTTATCGCGTGGACAAATTCTGGATTTAAAATTTGTTTCATCCCCTCCATGATTGCTGCGGCTCCTATAGGCCTCAGCCCCTCCGCCGATGGTGCAAGAATTTTCACCTTTTTAAATGCAGCGAGAATTTTTTCAGCATCCTCCCAAGTCATCTCCAGAGGTTTTTTCGTCGGCGGGACACCAGCCAGTTTGCACACTTGATCCGCTTTCTGTTTGCTCACCCTCGAGAGCTCGGTGGAAAGCATGGTGGAAATAGTTCTCGCCTTTGTGGTCCTAGCAATTGTGATGAGATCGTCTGGTAACATCCCCAGTGGATGGGGGAGCATTGGCACAGGCTTCTTTGGAACCTCTTTCACGGCATTTTCAAAAATGGTGAGGGTGCCATCCGGCTCAACAAAGGTTATGCTGACA
>JAVZGN010000018.1:0-8291 GCA_038872135.1 Hadarchaeales archaeon (SeqCode)
GGATTTTCATCAAGTTTGAAATCACTCGCCACAAGGACAGACTCCTCTCTCCTGCGAACCAAAAGCAACGATGTCTGGGGGATGCTGTGGGTAACTGGTATAAACTCCACAGTGATGTCTCCAGTCTCAACGGTTGCTCCCGGCTCAACCCTATGAAAATCTTTTTTGGGGGGGACTTGGCAGGACTCCTCTCTCAGAACCTCTTTCAGAACCTGCATGGTATAGGGCGTGCCATAGAGGGGCGCCCGATATTCATACGCCAGTTTTCCAACCGCCCCTATGTGATCTAGATGGCCATGAGTAAAGAAAATTCCTTTTACATCCTTCCCGTAGAGGATGGCGTCGTCCGGGATAGCGTTGATGTTTATGAGCTCCCTCCTGCTCATCCCCCCTATATCAACATCTTCAAGAGCCAGAATGCTGTCCAACCTCACCCCCATGTCCACAATCACATACTCCCCATCGAACCCTATCGCAGTCATGTTTCTCCCTATCTCGTCCATCCCGCCAACGGGGAGAATCTCGATCATTTCCTACACCTCGCCAGACTCACTAGATCTAGTCCTCTGCTCAGCAGCCACTCTCTGGTCTCGCCAAAAATCGCGATGGGAACCCTCCGGAGTTCTTCAACTTTTCTGCAACCGGTGAGAAACATCCCGATTTTCATTTCTCGAATAAAATCTTTGAGAAAAGCCATGAGGTGTTTCTCGCCTCTTGCGGCCTCTCTTAGAAGAGGCAGTGCGATACCCACGAGATCTGCTCCAAGGGCCAGAGTCTTCACGGCATCAATCCCACACCTCACCCCACCACTCGCTATCACGGGGACTTCGACAGCACCCGCCACCTCCATCGTGCAGACGGCCGTTGGGATTCCCCAGTCCCAGAAAGATATTCCCGCCGCATCAGAGCTTCTGAGAGCTTCGACCCCAGCCCAGGAGGTTCCACCGGCACCCCCAACATCAATGGCTGCAGCTCCAGCTCCCTCAAGTTTTCTCGCAATTTCTCCATTAATTCCTGCGCCAGTTTCCTTTACGATGATCGGGAAATCAACCCCCCTGCAGATTTCAGAGATTTTTTCGATGCCCCCTTTGAAGATGGGCTCCCCCTCCGGCTGGACGGCCTCCTGCAAAGGATTGAGATGAATAGACATCGCATCTGCATCTATCATCTCCGCACATTCTTTCACCTCTTCAATTCCATACCCCTTCAAAAGCTGCGGAAGTCCGATGTTTCCAACCAAGAAAACATCTGGGGCCACATCTCTCACTCTGAAGGTAGCCGCAAGCTTTTTGTTTTCAATTGCAGCCCTCTGGCTCCCCACACCAAAAGCCAGCCCAAGCTCCTGCGCAGCTTTTGCCATAACAAGGTTGAGCTTTTTCCCGCGGGCATGCCCCCCGGTCATCGGAAGGATCATTATCGGAGCACGCAGGTTTGCTCCCAAAAAATTCACACTCAAATCCACATCTTCCAGGTTGATTTCGGGCAGAGCAGAGTGAACCAGTTCTATATCATCAAATCCTGGATTTTTCAAAATGCTTTCTATCTCTTCCTCTAGGCAGATGCGAACATGATCGGATTTCCTTCTTTCAGTTTTGCTACCCATTTCATCCTCCTCTTATCACGGTTCCTATCCCTTTTTCACCTTTTAGCAACCTCCCGATGACACCAGGCTTGCCGGCGTTGGCTATCTCAGCCTCAATCCCAAATTTCGCGAGCTTCAGCAATTCTTCCACCTTCCTCCGCATTCCTCCTGTAACATCCTTAACTCTTTTGTCAGTTGAAAAAGATATTCTACTCCAGTCCTCCTGCGAGATTTCTTTGAGAAGAAGTGGCGCGCCACCCCCTTTCGGATCTTCTGTGTATACTCCATCGACATCGGCCCCAAATATTATCCTCTGTGCTGCCAATTCTTTTGCAAGATAGGTGGAAATTTCATCGCCAGACAGAATACTCACCCCCATCGTCAAGTCCGGGACGACATCCCCATAGAGAACTGGTGTGAGTCCAATCTCGATCATCTTTTTTATAGCGGTGAGTTCCGCGGATAGAATTCTGCCACCAGAAACAACAAAGCAGGCTGATGGCTGTAGGGAAATCGCCGGAACTTTTGCGGCTACCAATGCTTCAACCACCATTGAATTCAGCTCAACCATTGCTTGGTGGGTGAGGGCAATGCCGAGAAGCTGCTTTTTGTTTTTCAATCCTTCAGAAAGCTGGTATTTCGCCGCAAGTGGATGCCCGAAAGATCCGCCACCATGGACGATGATCAGGGGATATCTTGAATCAGCGATTTCCCGCGCAAGTCTTTTAATAACATTTTTCCTCGGCGCAAAATCTCTAGATTTATCGGTGATGACGCTTCCGCCCAGCTTCAGGATTAAAAGTCCTCTGTCTTTTCCCGGGGCCATTGCAACCGCCCCACTCAACTCTTCCAGCCACCATATAACCGCTTGGCTAGACCAATTCCTCAGCTTTTCTTATCACGATTCCACAGTACCCAACGGCAGAGCTTGAAGGAAATATCTCATATGATGTGGCATACTTCAGAAGGAGAGCATAGCCGGCCCTCTTTCCAAGGGCATAGAGCATTGCTGCCACGCTCCCTGTCCCGCACACTGAAATCTCATTTTCATCAACAACCCTGAAGAGCATGTCTGGGTCCCGGGCCAAGATAGCGTTTATCGCAGGTGAATCCTTTTCCTTCACAAAATCGTGAACTTTCATCCCTCGGGGCGGGAGCACCCCATAGTTTGGGCCGGCGTGGGTTAGGTCTGTCGTGGCGATGATGGTTACATCCCTGCCCTCGATCGCCTTTCCTATTTTTCTTCCAGCTTCTCTCGCCTCATCCTGATCCTGAGCGGGCACAAAAACTGGAACAAATTTTATTTCTGGGTTTAGATGTTGCAGAAATGGGAGCTGAACCTCAATCGCATGTTCATCTGAATGAACATCTGGGTTTTCGGGCAGATGCATCTTCTTTGCCAGCTCGACATCTACCTCAACTTCCCCAAGAGGCGTGAGGAATGTTTCCATGGAGACCGATGCATGCCCAAGTGGCAGGTGCCCGCCAATTATAACAAATGTTTCCGGAAAGCCATCCTTTGCTAGGGCGCTGTAGACATGGGCGGCAACAGGACCAGAAAAATCATAGCCGGCGTGTGGCACCACAGCCCCAACAATTTTCCTTTCCCCTCCAGGTGTGAGAACTGGAACGCTCCCGGGGCCAAGTCTGTGGCGGTAGCAATTTTCAATTTGGGCGATCAGCTCAGATTTTCTATCTGAATAGAACTGCCCGGCCACTATTGGATATCTCATTCCTTCTCCTCCGGCTGCATTTCAAACTCTTGGAGAGGCACAGAGAACTCTTGAACACTTTGTAGCTGTCCTCTCTCGAGCAGAAGCTGGCGGGCCAGAAGCCAGTATACTAGGGCGAGGGCCTTTTTCCCCTTGTTATTTGTGGGGATCACAAGATCAATGTCTTTTATTTCATTGTCTGAATCGCAGAGTCCGATGGTGGAAATTCCAACCTCTGATGCTTCTTTGAGTGGCTGTTCGTCAGCGAGGGGGTCCGTTACTATAAGAATCTTCGGCTCAAAATAATTCTTGTAACTTGGATTCGTGAAAGTCCCGGGGATGAATCTTCCGACAATCGTCCTGACCCCCGTGACTTCTCCAAACTTCTGGACCGGCCACTGCCCATACTGCCTGGCTGACACAGCAACCACGTCTGAAGGGTTGTATTTGGAGAGGAGCTTTGCGGCAAGGACAATCCTTTTGTCGGTTTTCCTCACATCGAGCACACAGAGGCCGTCCGGCCTGATCCTGTAAATAAAAGGACGCATACCCCCAGTCTTCTGCATGGTACCTATGTGAACGCCGCTTGAAAGATAGACGCTGAAGTCGACAAGCTTGACCTCCGCAAATTCTGGCGCGCTCATGTATATCAACATAACTACGTTTATAATGATAAAAACTTCTACATGCTGGGTAGCTTTGCCATGTGTGCCATCCTTCCCAGCCTTTCCTCCAGTCTTATGAGTTCATTAAGCTTGGCGATTCTTTCTCCCCCAACCACCCCTGTTTTTATAATTGGGATCTCCCACCCGACAGCCAGATGGGCGATTGTTTCATCGGTTGTCTCTCCCGAGCGGTGGGAAATCACCGGGACGCAATGGTTCCTTTTTGCCATCTCAACGGCTTTTTTAGCATCGGTCAGCGTTCCAATTTGATTTGGCTTTATCAGAACAGCATTTGCAGCCTTAATTTCAACTCCTTTCTTTATTCTCTCAATGTTTGTCACAAAAATATCGTCGCCGCAAATCAAACACTTCTTCCCCACTTTTTTTGTTAGCTCGGCAAAACCTGAAAAGTCCTCCTCATGAAGAGGATCCTCCACATAATAAAGCCGGTAATCCTCTATCAGCTTCAAAATGTACTCAAGATGCTCTCCCTCATCCCTTTCAATACCCTCTCGTTTGTAAACATATGCTCTCTTTTTTTCATCGAAGAGACTGTCGGCGGCAACATCAAGACATGGCCTCGTTAGCACACCAGTTTCATCCGAGACAGTCTCACAGGCCTCACTAAGGATTTCCATCGCTTCTTCATTGTCAACATTTGGCGCCCACGCTCCTTCATCACCTTTTCCGCCAGCAAAAGTTGCATCCTTCTTTTCCACCAGCTCTCGGATTTTTTTGTGAACCATTGCATTCGTGAAAACAGCCTCTCTGACAGTCTTAGCACCTACAGGAATTGAGAGAAATTCCTGGATGTCCGGTGCCCTCCTTCCAGCGTGCTTTCCTCCACCTAGGACATTTCCTAGAGGATATGGGAGAGATTTTCCGGCGCCAGCGTGCTCGAAAAGCTGCTTCTCCATTGCCGCAGCAGAAGCCTTTGCCACCGCCATCGAGATGGCCACAGCGGTGTTGCCCCCGAGGAGGGAGAAATTGGGGGTCCCGTCAATTGAATGGAGAAGCCCATCAACACTCTCCTGGTCGGTGGGATCCACATCCACGAACATTTCTGTAACTTCACCAAGCTTTTTTATCGCTGCATCCACCCCTCCCGCCGGATAATCCACAACTTCAAGTTTTCCCTTGCTAGCACCGCTGGGGGCTGCAGCTCTCCCAACAAAAATTTTTTTACCATCGCTCACGAAAGCTTCTACTTCTATCGTTGGATTTCCTCGGCTGTCGAGGATTTTCCTTCCCACCAACTTGGAAATTTTCAGCTTCATTGGTTCATCACAATCAACAGCTCCAGGTTTATAAATTTTGATGATTCGGTTGATGTTTGATTTAATCTCACTATCCTTTTAATTCAGCATGTTCAATCAATTTGGTGTAGCCTTGAAAGCGGTGATCCTTGCCGCTGGTCTCGGAACCAGACTTCGCCCCCTGACTTTCACAAAGCCAAAATTTCTCCTTCCAGTTGCGGGGCGTCCAGCGCTTGATCACGTTGTATTTCTTCTAAAAAATGCTGGTGTACACGATATTGCAATGGTTGTGGGATTCGGAAAAGACCAGATAATGGAAAGGTATGGGGATGGCTCAAAATTTGGCGTTAAGATAGAATACTTGGAACAGAAAAAATTGCTGGGGACTGCCGACGCCGTTAGGACAGCCGAGGGTTTTGTCGGGGGGGAAAGGTTCATGGTAATCAACGGCGACACATTAATCGATCAGGAGTCAATGAACCAGTTTGTCGCGAGATATCGCCAGCTGGAAAAAGAAAAAAATTTTGGCGGGCTTTTGTCAACAATCCAAGTCGACCAGCCGGAGCAGTTTGGTGTAGTGTTTTTGAAAGGAGATAAAGTTGTGAAAATAGTTGAAAAACCAAAAACAAGAAAAAGTTCCCTAGCGAACGCGGGAATCTATATCTTCGATCCAGCAATATTTGAGGCCATCTCCCGCACGCCAAAGTCAAAGAGGGGGGAGTATGAGCTCACGACATCGATTCAGCTCATGATCGGTAAAAAGGATGTCTATGCATTTCCGATAAAATTGTGGACAGACATCGGCAGACCCTGGGATCTTCTAGTGGCAAATGAATATTTCCTGAAAGGCCTTAAGGGAGAGATCCACGGGAAAGTGGAGGTAGGTGCAAATATCGCTCCAAATGTTTTTGTCGGTGAGGGGACAATCATCCGCTCCGGCTCGTACATCTTAGGGCCCACATACATCGGGCAGAACTGCGACATCGGCCCAAACTGTTTCATCCGGCCAGCTACCAGCATAGGAGACAACGTTAGAATAGGAAATGCTGTGGAGATAAAAAACTCAATAATCATGGACCACACGAACATTGGCCACCTCGCATATGTCGGAGACAGCGTTGTTGGAAGCCACTGTAATCTCGGTGCCGGAACGACCATCGCAAATCTCCGTCTGGATGAGCGTCCGATTAAAATGGAAGTTGACGGAAAAGTTGTTAGTAGCGGGAGGAGGAAACTCGGGACCATAATTGCCGATAATGTTAGAACTGGGATCAACTGCACGATAAATGTAGGGGTAAAAATAGGCCCGGATTCTGCGGTTGGCCCTGGCACCATTGTTTATGAAGATGTGCCACCGCAAACGCTCGTTTATACCAAGCCGGCTCTGCGAAAGAGGCTTTGGAAGGTGAAAGTTGATAGAAGTTGATGAAAAATTCAAGAAAAGGTTTCCGAACATTTACAGAGAACTTCAGGAAGGGCTGAGCGTCAGGATAGATGCGGTCAGGAGTTCTGAGGAGGAAGCTGAAAAAGCCGCCAGAACCCTTGAGAACTATGACCCCACAGTCATAGACTTCATCAGAAGATGCGACACCGAAGAGCAGGCGCTGGAGATCATCAACTACATGGAGAAAAGGGGAGAGATAACTTCAGAATACGCGAAAAGATTGCGAGAGCAGCTTGTGCGAGATGGTGTCAGAAGTTTTGGTAAAAAGAGAGAACCTGGGTGCTACGAGAGGGGCGATTATTGAGGCCATCGGCGGGAATTGAATGATTGAGCTTGGAGTTGTTGGAAAGCCGAACACAGGAAAGACAACTTTTTTCAACGCCGTCACCCTAGCAAAGGCCCCGGTGGCAGGATACCCATTTACCACCATAGACCCAAACGTTGGGGTCGCATACATAAGAAAACCATGCCCCTGCCGGGAATTCAAAACCATTTGTAACCCACAGAATTCCACATGTAAGGATGGCGTCCGGTACATCCCGGTGAGGATAATAGACGTCGCGGGGCTGGTTGAAGGCGCACACATGGGTAGGGGGCTTGGAAACAGGTTTTTGGACAGTCTGAGAATGGCTGCGGCTCTTATCCACGTTGTTGATGCCGCTGGGGCAACGGATGGAGAAGGACGCCCATGCCCGCCAGGAACACACGATCCGATGAAAGATGTGGATTTTCTGGAAAGGGAGATAGCGATGTGGATTAAAGGGATCCTCGCCAAGGATTGGAAGAGCTTTGCGAAAAGAGCGAAATTTCAGAAGCTTGATCTTGGGAAGGAGATCGCAGGCAAGCTCAGCGGTCTGGGGGTGAATGAGGTTCAGGTTCAGGAGGCGATTAAAAATGCGATGGTCGATGCAGCAGATCCAGAGGCTTGGAGCGAGGAAGATCTCTTCAGGTTTGCCACGGAACTCCGGAGGCTTAGCAAGCCCATCCTCATCGCTGCAAACAAAATCGACATGCCGCCTGCTGAGGAGAATTTTAGAAGGTTGAGGGAGAAGGGTTATCTCGTTATCCCCACCTCTGCGGAGGCTGAACTGATTTTGCGGAGGGCATCTCAAAAAGGAATGATCGATTATGTTCCTGGAGGAAAGGAATTCAAAATCAAAGCACCAGAGACGCTTACGGAGGAGCAGAAAAATGTATTGAAAAAAATCGAGGCCCTGATGAAGAGATTTGGCTCAACTGGCGTCCAGGAAATCATCGATAGAGCCATTACAGAACTCCTTAACCTGATCGTTGTGTATCCTGTAGATGATGAAAATAAGCTCATGGATAAAAAGGGGAATGTCCTTCCAGATGCATTTCTCGTTCCAAAAGGGACAACGGCCAGAGGGTTCGCATACAAAATTCACACGGAGCTGGGAGAGTCATTTCTTTATGGAATCGATGCGAGGACAAAAAGAAGGGTTGGAGAGGACTATCAGCTCAAAGATGGAGATGTTATAAAGATAGTTGCCGCCCGCGGGCGCTGATATTTATAACGAGAATATCATGATGTGGTGAAGAGAATGGTAAAAATTCTGGTAAGTGATAAAATCCATGAAGATGGAATAAACCTGCTGAAAGAAATTGGAGAAG
>JAVZGN010000018.1:8301-21660 GCA_038872135.1 Hadarchaeales archaeon (SeqCode)
AAGTTGCAACAGGCCTTCGGCCAGAGGAGTTGGTCGAGAAAATCAGAAATTTTGATGTTTTGGTCGTGAGGAGCGCGACCAAGGTGACGAGAGAAGTTATTGAGGCAGGGAAAAATCTCAAAATAATCGCAAGAGCTGGGGTCGGGCTAGACAACATTGATGTGGACGCGGCGAAGGAAAGGGGAATAACAGTGATCAACGCCCCAGAGGCCCCAACGATAGCTGTGGCGGAACTCACCATCGGCCTCATGCTTTCATTTGCGCGGAAAATCCCGAGGGCCGATAAAGGGATGAAAGAAGGAAAGTGGGAAAAGGGGGAGCTGATGGGGAATGAACTGAGGGGAAAAACCCTCGGGATCATCGGGACGGGGAGGATAGGGAAGGCGGTGGCTCAGAGGGCGAGGGCTTTCGAGATGACCCTCCTTCTTTACGATGTGATGAAGGATGAGGACTTTGCAAAGGCTGTTGGAGGAAAATATGTCTCTTTAGAGGAGCTGCTCAAGAATTCTGATTTTATCACAATTCATGTTCCTCTCATCCCCCAGACCCGCCACATGATTGGTGAAAGAGAATTTGAGCTGATGAAACCTACAGCGGTCGTAATCAACACTTCTAGAGGAGAGGTCATCGTTGAGGCCGCGCTCGTAAAAGCTTTGAAAAGTGGGCGGATAGCCGGGGCATGCTTGGATGTTTTTGAAAAGGAGCCACCAGAGGCGAGCGAGCTTTTGGCCCTCCCAAATGTTGTGCTCACCCCCCATATAGGTGCATCGACCAAAGAGGCGCAGAGGGAGGCGGCATTGATAATAGCAAAGAAAATAAAAGAAGCGGTGAAGGAGAAGTAGAAACCATGGAGAGATGGGTGCAGGAGAGGATGTCTGAATGGAAAAGCGGACCGGCCATCGTAAGAGTTGAAAGGCCCACAAAGATAAAGAGAGCCAGAGCTCTAGGGTATAAGCCAAAACAGGGAATTATTGTAGTTAGGGTAAGAGTCAGAAAGGGTGCGAGGAGGAAGATTAGACCAACTAGAGGGAGGAGACCAAAGAGGATGGGAGTTCTGAAGATAACCCCTAAGAAGAGCCTCCAACTCATCGCCGAGGAAAGAGCGGCGAGAAAGTTCCCCAACCTAGAAGTTTTGAATTCATACCATCTTGCCTCTGCCGGGACCCACGAGTTTTTTGAGGTGATAATGGTCGATCCCCATCACCCGGTGATAAAATCAGACCCAAACCTAAACTGGATTTGCGAGTCCCACCACAGGGGGAGGGCTTTCAGAGGCCTAACGAGCGCTGGAAAGAAAGTCAGAGGGCTGAGGAGAAAGGGAAAAGGAGCGGAGGACATCCGGCCAAGCGTGAGGGGACGGGGAAGAATAAAATAATTGTTTTAATCGCCCCCAGAAAATAGAACTCTGATGAGGTTCGGTTTTCTCCTTGGATACGATGGTGAGAGATATTTTGGCTATGTGAGACAGCCTGGAAAACCGACCGTTGAAGAAGAACTCCTGAAGGCGCTAAGGTCTGCTGGAGTTATTGATAGCCCTAAGCAGGCTAGGTACAGGGTTGCTGCGAGAACAGACAGGAATGTTAGTGCAATTGGCCAAGTGACAGCTTTGGACACCCTTCGACCGCCGGACCCTCTGCAGATAAATAAGCTTCTTCCACCCGATATCGCTCTCCTTGCGGTCGATGAGGTGGAGGATGATTTTGACCCGAGAACTCATGCGATAAACAAGCATTATCGGTATGTCTGTGAAACGCCCGAAAATTTCGACCTCAATGCCGCTAGAAAAGCAGCAGAACTCCTCGAGGGCAAACATGACTTCACGAAATTTTGTAAAATAGAGCCCGGAAGACCAACTGTAACGACAGTCCGAAAGATTATCGTTAAGTTGGATGATTTTCTCACTTTCGACTTTGTTGCTCCAGTCTTTCTCCGCCAGCAGGTGAGAAGGATGGTAACTGGGATTTTGAAGGTTGGGAAGAAAGAAACAAGCCTTGAGGAGCTAAAATTGGCTCTTGAAGGAAAGACGAAACACTCGCTGCAACCCGCGCCACCAGATGGACTTTTCCTAGTTTCGGTAATGTTCAAGAGAAGGATTTTCTCATCCCATAGAAAACTGGCGGAAAAATTTCTCAATCATCTCCAGGCGAAAAATGATCTCAGGAGCAGAGAGATGGCTCGGCTGCTCTCTGGCATGTTGCTTGATGTAAATTTTTGAATTACCATTCTCGGAATTTATCGTTTTCCCACGATCATTTTCATAACTCTTCTGCCATACGGGGTCAAGCTAAAGATGATGAAGTTTCTCACTTTCTTCGCTTTTATCAGCCCGGCTCTCTTCAACAACCGGAGATGATATGAGAGTCTCGGATAGTCGTATTTCGCCAAGGAGACAAAAACGCATACGCATAGCTCCCTGACCTCAAGCGCCCTTAAAATTTTCAATCTGATCGGGTGGGAAAGAACCTCGAGCAACTTGAGAGGTTCACTTGGTGTTTCCCTCAGCCTTTTCTTTATCTTCAAGATCTCTCTCTTAGAAAGCTTATAGTCCGGTGGAAACCTGCACCTGAGTGACATCAAATTCTATTGCTTTTTTGCTCCAAAAAATCCTCTAGTTTTTCTGCACAGCCATACGAGGAAGAGCATGATGGGGACTTCGGTTAGTACTCCTACAACCGTGGCGAGGGCAGCCCCAGACTTCACCCCAAAGAGAGTTGTGGCCACAGCAATCGAGACCTCAAAGTGGTTACTTCCGGCGATTATTGCCGTTGGCGCAGCGTCTTCATATCCCAGATGAATCGCCCTTGCAACCAGATATGTTATCGCGAATACCAGGATAATGTTCACAAAAATTCCGGTGGTGATCATGGCGATTATCCCTGGAAGCTCCAAAATTATTTTTCCCTGATATGAGAAGAGGATGACAAGGGTTATGAGAAGCGCTGCTATCGCCATTTTGCCCAGTTTTGGTAGAAGCTTCTTCTGAAACCACTGCATGCCCTTTTTCTTTATGGCTAATCGTCTCGTGAAATACCCAGCCACAAGTGGTGTGCAGATGTAGATAGCTACTGCGAGAGCGATCGTGAGCCACGGGACAACTATCCCGGAAATCCCGAGGAGGAAAGTAGCAAGAGGTGCATAGAGGAAAACCATTGAAAGGGAGTTTATGGCCGTCATCACGAGGGTATGAGCCATATTTCCCTCCGCCAGGTAGCTCCACATCAGAACCATTGCCGTGCATGGGGCAACACCCAAGAGAATCATCCCGGCCTTATATCCTTGGGCCTGTTCCGGGGAAATGAAGGAACCAAACATCAGTGAAAGGAAGAACCACGCGAAGAGTGCCATTGTAAACGGCTTCACGGCCCAGTTCATGAAAAGCGTTAGTCCAATTGGTTTTGGCTCTCTCACAGCTTTTTTCACTTCGCTGAAAGGGATTTGAACCATTATTGGATAAATCATGGCGAACAGGCATATCGCGATTGGGATTGAGATGTTTGCGATTTCCAGCGTAGCTAAAACCTCAGAAATTTCTGGCAACACTTTTCCAAGAAAAAGCCCGGCAAGTATACATAGAAATACCCAGATGCTAAGATATTTTTCCCATAATCCTAGCGATTTCTTCTGCATAGTATTTAAAAATATTTTTAACTATTATTTAAACATTTAGAAATGATACATGTAGGAGGGATCTCTTTTGCTAAATATACCTCCTCCGAGGCTTTCAGTATCTTTACGCCAAGTTCCTTTGCTTTTTTCACATCAATCTTTAGCACCACAGGATTTTTTGAGTGCCTTTTTGCAACTTTTAGGGCTTCCGCGGGAGTTCTGGAAAGATGGACCATAAGTCTTCTCATAGGCTTCAGCCCCTCCTTCATGATTTTTTCTAGCATTTCTGATGCGGTACCATGGTAGAGAACATCGACTTCAGCTTCAGGTAGATTTATCCGAACTGGGACCGAGTGCCCATACTTTGCCCTTATAAAACCCTCCTTTCTCTCGTACCTTCCTTTTTTGTCAAGGTTCACGATTTCTATAAGATGGTCAGAAGTTACCCACGGAAACCTTCTCCTGAGCCTTTCGAGCACCTCTTTCTCAGAAACAAACCCATTATCCGATCTGCGCACGCCGATATCGTGCCTTAGGATATACGCCAATGATTTGCTCAGCCTTTCCCTGAGCTTAGGCTCAAGCATCTTATCTCTTCCTGTAGCTCTTCCTGTAGACCGCTCTGTACTTCCCTGTCTTCTTGGGCTTCCTTAAGAACTCCTCCGGAAGCTCCTCGGTTTCCTCCCGGCAGGTTGGGCAGAGGAGAATAAGGTTTGATAAATCATCTCCCTCTTCTGGGTTTATCCTGTAAACCTTCACTCCATCCTCAGCCATGCACATCTCGCATCGCCCACCCAAAATTTCGGACGCAAACATGAAAAAGAGCCTATCGGCCAGCATCTCCAGCTTGTCCCTCTTCTCAAGTTTTTCCAGCCACTCTCCAGGAATGGAATCCTCCCCGAGAAACGCCCCAGCGAGTCCGCCAGCCATGGAGGCAATTGTGTCAGCGTCTCCCCCCAACGCGGCAGAATTGAGGACAGTTTTTCTGAAGTCAGCGGGAAAAGAGAGGAAGAAGAAGATGGCAGCTGGAACGGAGTTCTGGGCCCCCCCGCCATTTCCAAGTCTCTCCACAATTTCCCGCTGGTCGAATGGTTTCGAGAGCAGAGAACCGATTTCATTCAGCTTTGTCAAGTACTCTTCACACCTTCCCGCCTCAACGAGCCTTCTCAAAAACTCATCCCTAGAAATCTCCTCGGTGATGCCACTTCTCGTGGCCATAGCAACTCCAAGAGCCTGCAAAACTGCTCCTTCAACCCCAAGGATGTGTGTGTGGGTAACTCTGCTTGTCGCTTCTGCCACCTCCCTCACTTTATCCAAATCATTGTTGTAGAGAAGGCCCACTGGAACTACTCTCATGGCCGCTCCATTCCCATACGACCCTTTGCCCCCCATCACTTCTTTCGCAGGGACATCCCACCTTTCTCCAGCCTTAAGTCTCTGAATGACTATCGATGTTGTGTAACCATAGCCCCTCAAAGGATTGAAGTTGCTGACGAAAGTCCTCGCCATGTCCTCTCCATTGAAGCCCTTGCATCTCACCAGAGATTCTGCAACGCCGATCGTCATCTCCGTGTCGTCCGTGAACTCCAGCCTTTCCCTCGAACCGGCGCTCTTCTCTACCTCTTCCAGGGAAGTCGGGGATCCACCCTCAAAGGGCGCACCAATCGCATCCCCAACAGCGACGCCCAGCATCGCCCCGCGAAATTTTTTTCTATAGTCAATTTTCGAAATCATAGAATCTCCGTCTCTTTTTGAACATCCAGTTCTCTCTCTTTCCCGAGAGCCCTTTCTATTGCAGCAAGTAGCTCAACTATTCCGCTGTTATGGGTGGCGGAAACCGCCAGGAGCTCGCCGGAAAAGCTCATCTTCTCGATGCTTTCTAAAATCCCGATGGCAGTCTCTCTCTCAAGAGGATTCGGCTCTTCCATGAGAGCCTCGAGTAACATACTTTTTTTCTCCATCCATCCCGCAGTCCTTTCCAGGACAGCCGGCTCAACAGCATCAGATTTCGTAAGAACATTTAACTGAGGTCTTCTGAACCTTGCGATAACCGAGGATGCGAGCATTAGCATCGAAACAAAGGAGCTGGGATTTTTTGCAAAAAATGAATCTATCAGAAACAGGACCATTGAATCTCCAGCTGGGCTAAGGCTCTCGACAACGGCGGGTCCGGTTTCCCTGAAGGCAAAGAGCTCCATCTGGCCAGGGGTGTCGACAATCACATAATCAACGTTCCACTTCTCCACCATCTCCCTGATCTCTGGAAGATGGTTGACAACAAGATCTACAGCCACTATCAAAGCACCATTTGGACCCAACCGGAACTCTTTCATCACATCTGAAAGGGAGACATAGGTCCTGATGTCTATGTCTGGTGTGTAGGGGAGCCATTCAACTCCTGGATCAAGATTGATCGTGATGGAATCTAGCTCTTGGGCGGAGATTGCATCGTGGAGGGCGGAAGTCAGGGTGGACTTCCCACATCCCGCCGGGCCCATGAGATATATGAGAGACGGCATTTCATCACATAAATTCCCAGCAGATGTTAAGGCTTTTTCTCCCAGAACAGGAGGGCCTCCCTCATTTTACCGATTTTTTTCCTTGAGGGGGTTGTGCACCACCGCTCGTTGACAACGAGAATTTTTTTCACTTTGAACCCGACTTCCTTTGCGATCTCACCGGTCTTTTCGCACACCTCCACAACGCCATCTCTCGAGCCACCATCTGAGACAACGAAGCAAACTCTCGCCCCCGCCCCGCAAGCATCAAACAGTCTTGCGATGGCGATTTCGAGATTTTGAAAATATCTCTCTGCAGTTTCTTCAAGGGTGCTCCCTGAGGAAGAAAAGTTGAGAAAGAGTTCTTTATTCTGGACGGGTGTTCTGAAAAGCCATTCCTCCAGCCCATACACTGAGATGTATTCCTCTTTCATAAGATAGGGAGGAGAGGTAATGATTGCCGATACAGGTTTCTCCGGCTTCATCTCCCTTGCATCTTTGAACTCAAGTTTCGTCGAGCATTCTTTTCGCCGGAAAATTTTCAGATCTCCGATCATCCTCTCAATCTCTTTTTTGAGGGCAACCTTCAGATTCCCCCCTCCTCCACTTTTTCTCAAAACCGCGCCATCTTTGGAAACTCCTCCAGCCCGCAAGGCGGCGTTTCGGAGAGCCAAAAGAAGAAGCCCTTGAACATCTTCCCTATCGATTTCAGAGATTTTTTGCATGAAAAAAGCGATGTCCTCCAGTAAACCTCTTGGGAAAACTCTCTCCAGTTTTCGAGCCGTGTCGATCTCCACTTTTTCAAATTTACTACTCAAAATTTCATTTGCAAACTTTTGAATACCAGCAATCTCATACTCTCTCGTTTTTACCTTCGAGATGAAAAAAAGGACCGGATGGACATCGCATCCAAGACAGTCGATTCCTCGCTCCTGGCATGCAAGCAGAACAGTTCCGGCCCCACAGAAAGGATCATAAACAAAATCTCCCTTCCCGAGGCGCCAAGAGTCTGCTAAAAGATGTACAAGGGCGCTTGAGAAGGATTCTTTCATCAAAAACCAGCGATAAACAGGCCTGCGCCTGTCTGTGAGAGGTGTCACCAGATTCTTTAACCTAAAATTTTTTGTGATTTTCATCAAAAACTTATTATCCGCTTGGATGTAAATTATACTGCCGGCGAGCTGGTGGGCGATCACGGGCGAAAGCCTGAGGAAACTCCGCCCATCCGGCAGCAGCGCAGCCCCCCAAGGGGTCCGGCCGAGAGGCTGGCAAGCGAAAAAAGAAACGGAACCCCGCGGTCCGTGGCAAGGATGCTGTAAAGCTGAGGTCGGGCCGATTGGGGATGAAACGGTTCGCTTGGCGTGGATGCAAGGGCAAGCTTCCACCGATGAGCGCTGCCTGAGGTGGGTGGTGGCCCGCTTAGACAGATGTCGCCTAAAACAGAAGGCGGGTTACGGCCAGCACGCCGGCGTAATCGCAGAAAATAAAATATGAAAAAGTAATATAAAAAACAACAAATTTATTTGCCCATTACCATTGCCATTACTGCTTTTTGTACATGAAGCCTGTTTTCAGCCTCTTCAAAGTACAGTGAGCGCTTGTAGGTGTCAAGGACTTCATCGGTGACTTCCTGTCCCCTGTCTGCCGGGCCACAGTGCATGTAGTAAGCTTTGTTTGTGACATCGAGCAGCTCCATCGTTGTTATCCAGTTCTTGAACTTATCTTGGTACTTTGAAGCTCCCTCCTTGTCCACGGTTTTGTTATAGGGTGGAACGAACTGCTTTGGAGACCAAGCTTTCGGGTAGACGAAGTCGGCTCCTTCAAAAGCCTCCTTCATATCGTTGCAGATTTCAAAGCTTCCACCGTACTTATCCGCATTTTCCTTTGCCGCCTTGATTACGCTGTCTTCCAGCTCAAAGCCCTTCGGATGGGCCAGCACCACATCCATCCCCATCTGGGTTGTTATGAGGACCTCGCTCTGTGGGACGGCCAGCGGCTTCAGACCCCCAGAGTATGCATAAGAAACAACGAATTTCTTTCCCTGAAGCTTTGGCTCAACCTCTCTGGCCGCCTGTATGTCCGCGAGCGCCTGGAATGGATGGTATAGGTCATCTTCCATGTTGAGGACTGGGATGTCCCCCCACTTCGCGAATTCCTCGATCACCCTGTGTCCCCTCCCGATTGTCCATTTTGCTGCGTCACCGTAGATTCTTATCGCGATTGCATCCCCGTACCTGCTGAGAACTCTTGCAACATCTGAGATGGCCTCGGTAGCATACGGCACCATGTCTTCTGGAAGGGTCGGTGTATAGAGGTCCTGAGGGCTGAGGAAGTGTGCATGCCCCCCAAGCTGGTAAATCCCTGCCTCAAAAGAGTTTCTCGTCCTGAGAGACCTGTTGTAGAAGATCATGAACAGGGTCCTCCCAGGCAGATAGTTGGTTGGCTCCCGGCTGTGGAATTTTTTCTTCAGGTCGTCTGCAGCGTCCAGGATTTTGATTATCTGCTCTTGGCTGAAGTCCTGGGTGTTCAAGAAGTCCTTTCCCTTCATTGCGCCCACGTATTTTGGTACCGCCATTTTCTCACCTCTTTAAACGCTTTGCAGTCCCCTATTTAATTCTTCCTCTCAGAGTGCTTGCGATAGGTATTTATATAATGGATATATAATCCAACTAACCATGCTAAGAGTGTGCAGTACGAAAAACATGGAAAAAGTCCTGTCGGTTAGGATAAAAATATTTGTAATCGTTGGGCTGATACTTGCCGCGACAAGCAAATTTCTGTATATCTCTCGTTTAACCCCATTTCCAAATTTTGAGTTGATTATTCCAACACTTGTGGTGATTGGCTCATTTTCTCTTCCTTGCGGTCCCAGTAAATCTTGGCGCCTAGTTACCAGGTATTTTGGAGCTTTTGCTCTTCTCGGCGTTTTTCTTGCTGACTTGGCTATCTGGGGCCCGCTTCCAATCTATGCTTTTACATGGTCCGGCTTTCTCGTGTGTTGGTTGATAGGAATGCGGAACAGACTTTCCCTGTTTGATCGTTTTAAAAAGTTGCTGTGGCGAACGACTCTCGCAGCGGCAATAGCAATTCTCATCTTTGATATCTGGACAGCTTTCGGAAGCTGGCTTGGATGGGGAGAGAAGTCGCTTCCTGGGCTAGTAGCGATATATCTGGCCCAGATTCCGTTTACTATCTACCACCTCACCTCGCTCGTGTTTGTTCCTCCGCTTGTTGGATTGGGAAAGCTCATGGTAAAAATCAAAATTCCGGTTTCAGCCTCGGTAGCCGTTCACGCTAAAACTTCCCAGGAGGTGAAAAGATGAAAAGAGAAATTGTTGCAGAGGTCGCCGCTCTTGTCGTGGTAGTCGGTTTCGTAGCTTTCGGCGCCGGTTACATGGTTGGCGGTGGAGGGTCAGTGATGAAAGGCCAGGTTGGCGAGAACATCACAGTTTACGTAAAGGCACCAGGGGCTGCTACATACACTGAAGTAAAACTGCGTTCAGGAATGACAGTCCTTGATGCAGTGAGCTGGGTAATTCCCATCCAAACCGAGCTCTATCAGATCGGCCCAGCAGTAAAAACAGTCGATAACAGATGGCTGCTTTATACAGTGAATGGCTCGGCCCCTCCAGTAGGCTTTGCCGACTACCAACTGAGTGGCAACGAAAACATTGAGCTTAGCGTGTATTAGTCGATCTCAGAAGTGCAGCCGCTCTGGCTCCAGCTTCGGCCGAATAGAAATCATCGCCGGTTCCAATTATGATCAGATCTCCATCGGCTGGATGAAGAGCAGAGATTATCTCTGTGGCTGCTTCAGGGTCAATCTCGCAGACATTTCCTGGAACCATCAACTTCCCCTTCCTGAAAACGAGAACGGTAGCTCCCCTTGCTCCCACCTTTATGGCTTCGTCCCTTTCCTCTAGACCCAGCTTCACCTTTTTTGCCCCACCTCTTACTAAAGTTGCCACGTTTGCTTTTCCAACGGTGAGACCCTTGGCCTTTACTCTCACGAAAACCTCTTTCTCTAGAACCTTTTTACCTGCTAGCGTAATTACGTGCCCACCTCTTGAGGAGGAGATTAGACCCTCCTTCTCAAGGCGATTAAGAATAGTCCTTATACTCCCTTCTCCTATCTTGAGCTCTTTTGCCAAATGCTTTCTCCCTATCCTCCCATGAGCAGCTATTGCTCGCAGCACTATACTTGGATATACTTCGGCAAATTTTGGCAATGGGCCTCTCCTGCGCAATGGAATCCCTAATCTGGAACGATGTGAGTGCCCGTTTTGCCATCCAGTGCTTCCGTTACTTTGTCCAGAGCAGAGATTATCGCCCTCTTGCCGCCCCATTTCAAGAACCGAATACATGCCTTTACCTTTGGCCCCATGCTTCCAGCTAAAAAGTGTCCTTCTGCGAGATATTTTTCAGCCTCTGAAACAGTCATGCGGTCGATTTCTTTTTCATTAGGTTTCCCAAAGTTCAGCTTCACTTTTTCAACATCCGTGAGGATCAGGAAGGTGTCGGCTCCAACAACCTCTGCCAACTTCTCTCCCGCCAGATCCTTGTCTATAACCGCTTCAACGCCTCTCCTGTGCCCGTCGGGATCTAGAACAACTGGTATTCCCCCACCACCTGAAGCGATCACTATAACACCGCTGTCAACAAGCCTTCTGATGGCCTCCGCCTCAACATTGGCTTTTGGGTCTGGCGATGGAACCACTCGTCTCCAAACCCTCCCCTCTCCCGGTTTCACTTTTTTGAATATATACTCTGGATGCTCTTGTTTGATTTTTTTAACTTCTTCTTCGGTGAGGAAGTTCCCAACGGGTTTTGATGCATTTTCTCCGACAAACTCTGGGTCATCTCTGCTCACTTCCACCCGGTTCACAACAGCGATCACCGGGATATTTAGGCCGAGATCTCTGAGCTGGTTGTCGAGCATCTGTTGCAGCATGTAGCCGATCTGCCCTTGGGTCATCGCTCCGAGGACATCCAGGTCCTGCGGGGGGATGACATCTCTGGCAATATCGTTTTGGACGGCAAGATTTCCAACTTGGGGTCCGTTGCCGTGGGTGATTATTAGCCTATCCTCAGGTCCCATGCGCTTCACGACCTTTGCGAGCAGTGTTGCTGTCTTTTTGCAGTTTAGGAATTGCTCCAGCGTTGTGCCCTTTTCATGCGCCTGCTTGATTGCATTTCCGCCAAGAGCCACCAGTAGCCTCATCCAACCGTATTTTTCCTAAAATTTCATAAATAAAAACATTAACGTTCGAGGAAAATCGCCATCTCGACACATCTGCCCTTACACGTCAACCTAAGTCATTTAGGATAGCTCTATCTAGCTTTTGCCATTGCACTTTTGAGCAATTCTACCAGCTTTCTGAGCAGGGTTTCTCGTTCAGCCCCCACGACTTGAAACAACACCACATCCTTTCTCGCCTTAACGTTTCCTATGAAGCCGGAGGTTGTCCATTGGTGAATGGCGGCCAGTAGGGGCTTCTCAGAATCTAGCGCGCGCTCAACTGCCTGCACAAACTTTTCGCTGTATCCCTCCATCGGGGCAATCTCGTCTATGACTAGAAAATCTGCGGCTTGCAGAGCCTTTTCTATCGCTACCACCCCTATTGATTCTAGATCTTGAATGTTAACTCTGTATTTGCTGACAGTTGGGCCAAAGGGCTGTTTTACGTGCGCCAATATCCCCTCTTTTCCGTCCATGACATCGATGATTTTGAATCCGACCCTCTCTCCGGCGACCCTTATCTCTGGGCAATACACGCCTCCAGCTTTAAATCCATCACTCTCCAAAATCTTCACTGTCCTGTGGATGATAGAGCTTTTGCCGCAGCCTGGTGGGCCGGTTATCAGAAAGTTGTTTGGCATTTAAGCGCTCGGAACTCAAACAGTTGGAATGAGGATCACATCCATGGTGCCGCTCTGATAGAACTCGTATTTGTATATCTCTTCTCCGATTGTGTCAGAAACTTTTATGACATAGATAACATTGATATCGTAGTTTCCGACATTTGCATCAAGTGCGCTGCTCATCAGTTTCTGGCCATAATCTTTGAGCGAAATGGCACTAGCTGAAGCACTTCCGCCAGCTGTGGCCTTCAGGGTTTCCCATACATCAAGCGAATAAGATGTCAGACCATCTGGAGATGTCCAAGAAATGGTTCCAATATCGGTAGCCGAGTAAATCACATACTCAACCGTGGCGTTCAAAAACATCAGACGCATGTTGTCGGTAGTTCTATCATATCCATAGACTTTTACGACAGAGCCCTCTTTTAGAGTGGGCGCTCTTCTGAAGGTGTCGATGACCGGAACCATCACAGTTGCTTTTTCAAACTTTAGCTTTCTGAGAACTGTCCAATCGCTGGAATTCACAAATGAAATGGCATTTTCTTTACTCAAAAATTCACCATAGGGGGGACTATTAACCGTCATGCTTACATTTTCCCCGCTTATTTGGTTTATTATTCCACTCATTAACGTGCGCCAGACGCTTGTGGCCTTCGTGTCGAGCTCAGCCCGATAACTCTCAAGCTCAGGCAATGTTTGTTTTGAGTTTATGTCACTTTCCAGCGTACTCTGTAACTGCGCAAGTTCTGTGTTTGCGGTGGCATTGTAGAATGTGCCGTTTGCAGCTGTGGCCGCTAGTGCCAGCAGCTCCTTCCTCTTCTGTTCGCGAGTGATTGCCGCACTCACTTGAGATAGAATTGAATCAACTTCTGCTTTTGATCCAGCTGCCCTTATGCTCGCAGAATATGTTGAAGCATCTGAAATAGCTTTGGAAGTTCCGATTGAGCTGAGCTGGTTTACTGTAGATAATGCAGATAGCTTGGCTGATTCTAGGGCTTCCGCCGCAGGCTTCAGCACAATGAAGTAAATAGCACCGAATACAACAGCACCGATTATGAGAAAGATTACTGCGGCGCCAATAATCGCTCTAGTATCCACTTTCTTCGCCACTTTCACCAACCAATAAAATGGGGCTGTGGTAGTATTTAAAATGTGGGCTTGGGCGAAGATGTTGCAGCCCAACCGCCAGAGATGCGACCGGATTGTCCGTAAGGTCGGTGAATGTGAAGTTTCCAAGTTACACTCAGTATCTTCGACAGAAAACAGCTTCCTGCTGTGTTGCATAACTTCCCAATGTGGGCTTGATTTTTCTCTTCCGTCACCTCCCTCATGCTCCAGTCACCCATGGTGGCTGGGTGGTCTTGTCATACCTTATAACCGAGTTGTAGAAGAG
>JAVZGN010000019.1:0-19702 GCA_038872135.1 Hadarchaeales archaeon (SeqCode)
CAGACAACCCCGCTGGACACAAACGCAGGGGTGATTGCAAAACTTCTCTCAGATCTCCCATTCAAACCGAGGCTGCTCCTCCTTCATCGTGGATTCTATTCTACGGAGGTCATTTTGGCCTTGAAATGGAGAAAAATCCACTTTCTAATGCCAGCTCCGAGGACGCCCGGCATCAAGCGGGCGTGCAGGGCCTTTGAGAGTGGAGAGCTTCCGGCCACCATCGAATACCGGCTAAAGGGGCGGAAAGGAGATGTGAAGGTCTGGCTAGCATTTCTGCGCAAGAGAACAAAAGATGGGATACAGACATTTGTGTTTATCAGCGATCTCCAATTTGACCCAAAAACTGCTGCCAGCATCTACAGCAAGCGGTGGCGCATTGAAACAAACAACAGGGAGCTGAAGCACTTCCTCGCCCGCACCACCACAAGAGACATGAAGATCAGGCGCATTTACTATGGACTTGCAGCCCTCCTCTACAACATTTGGATAGCGATGAGGCATGCTTTAGAGAAGCTGACCGAGTTCAAGAAAGCGATGCTAAACAGCCTCGTATGCCCGGATGAAGAGAACGCCTCCCTATCACCAGGATAGCGCTCTCCTTTATCCGGCAACGAGGCATCGAAACCTCAGTGGTAGATAAGTTCAATGCCGATTAAAGCTTGCTGAATAACCGGCTCAGGCTCAAAATCGGTTGCGAATCTCTGGTTTTTGATGCTTGCAGAGGATCTGCTATGGGTCCTCTTGGGGGTTCCATCTGGATGTACTTACGGGAGTACTGGCATGTCAGAAAGGTTTATAAAAGTTATCAGATATCTTATTAGTGATATCTGATGTCTACAACAATGAGCCATTGCTTCGAAAAAGACCAAAAAAACAACAAAATTGGTTCTATTAGGTATGCAAGATGGATTGGAAGGACCATATATGTCGCCTAAGGGGAGAGTTTTGGACTTGTTTTGCGGAGCAGGGGGGTTTTCACTAGGCTTCGCGATGGCGGGGTTTAAGATTGTAGGTGGTGTTGATAATTGGAGTGCCGCGATAGAAACCTTTTCTATAAACCACAATTGTCCTTGCCTCAAGGCAGATATAACCCGTCTCTCGGCCCATCATATCTTTAGAGAATTCGGCGACATTGATGTCCTTGTGGGTGGTCCTCCGTGTCAAGGCTTTTCCACCGCTGGCAAAAGAGCTTTAGACGATCCCAGAAATAAACTGGTTGGAGAATTCCTTAGGTTAGTCCTCCAAATTAGACCTAGGGCCTTCGTCATGGAAAATGTGGAAGGGTTCGCCAATTTCTGTAAGGGTGAGCTAGTGGCGGAAGTAGTCGAGAAAGTGGAACAGGCGGGCTATCTCGTGGTCTGTGGCTGTTTAAACTCGGTCAACTACGGTGTCCCCCAGCGGAGAAAGAGATTTTTCGTGATAGGGTCGGTTGAAAGAAGACCTAGGTTGCCCAGACCCACCCACTGGAATGGGAAGGGGGACCTGTACACATACTTGCTCGAGCGCCCTTTAACTTTTCTCGATGCCACCTCCGACTTGCCACTAATCGGACCAGGAGAGAGAGCCAATGAGTATGCCTCGCCCCCAAAAACTCCATATCAGCGGCTCATGCGTGATGGCTCCACTCTACTCACACTTCACGAAGCTCCTGCTCACACAAACAAAATGGTAAAGCTCTTAGAATTAATACCCCCGGGAAAATCTGCTTTTGACATCTTGGACCAAATACCCATCCACCTAAGACCAACTACCGGGTACCCTAATTCGTATAAACGCATTCTTCCGGACGAGCCAGCCCCTACTATCACGAGAAATTTTACAACACCCTCCTCGGCGAACTGTGTGCATCCATTCGTCCCCAGAGCCTTGACACTTCGAGAAGGAGCGAGATTGCAGAGTTTTCCCGACACTTTCAAGTTCGTGGGTTCTTTCACCGATAAGCGACTGTTGATTGGTAATGCCGTGCCTCCCCTCTTGGCCAAAGCTGTGGCTGAAGAAACTGGGAGAGCGATTGGTTGATCGAATCCAATTTCGCCGAAACAATAGTGAAGTGGGCACGGACAGACAATCTTCGAGATTTTCCTTGGAGAAGAGAACACAGGGCTTGGGCGATTGCGGTTGCAGAGATTTTACTTGCGCGGGCACCTGCCAATAGAGTACTCCCAATTTATAACGAAATTTTGCTAAGATTTCGAGATCCTAGTCAACTGGCTAACGCGAGTGTAAGAGAACTTACCCGCATACTTCGACCTTTGGGACTCCAAGCAAAAAAGGCTATACAACTGAAAACACTAGCTACCCTTTTTGCTCAACCACTCCCCAGAGAAGTTCTCGTAGAAGAACTTAAAACCGTACCTGGCATGGGTCCATACTCTTACCATGCAACACTTTTGTTTGCGTTGGGAATCGTACGACCGATGGTAGATGCCAATATCAAGAGGGTACTGATGAGATATTTCGGAACTAGTGAAAAAGAAAACTTTAACCTGCTTGTGGAGAGATTCATGCCTAAAGATCCTCAAGCTGCAAGATTGTTTTTTTACGGAGTGCTCGATCTTGCAGCTCTCTTTTGCAAGAAGAAACCCAACTGTGAAAACTGTCCACTCTCGGAAGGGTGCTCTCATCGTGATAAAGTTCAGCACTTGAAAGCTAGGACAAACCTAAATGGCTAGGGATTATCAGATACTCTCAATATTTCCAGAGCCCTTTCAGGTAGTTCTTCGCGGAGTGAAAACAGCTCGACTTCTGACCTAGAGATTGTAAAGACTTTTTTACCCCCCCAGTTAGGGTTTGGAGTTGGCCGTTTTCCCTCGAAAAATTTTGGATCCAACAAGAAATATCGGTCGTTTGGAATTATCACCCACATGTAAATGATGTCCCCTTCTTTAAGCGCCCTTTTTATTTTGGTCTCTTTCATGTCGAACGAATCCCTTTCTTCACGAGCCATTTGCAATTCTATGCGCTTAGATTTACCGGACACAGAGTACTTAAAATCGGGGCGAGTCGTAATTTTTGAGGGATTCTCCCACTCGATTACCCTATCCTTGTCGGTGCCGACAAGACTTATTTGCACATCGGGGAATGCTTTCTTCAACCGAGGAGACAACCAACCCTTATAAATTATATCCTCTACTAGCCAGCCATCGATCAAATCATAAATATACTCCTCGTCTGTGCGCCTGTTGCGAAAAAAGCTTGGAAGCCCCACACGACCCCCACTTCGAATATGGAGTAGGGCCTCGTCTAGTTTTTTCTCGTAAAATTCAATTAATTCCGAGACTATCCTCTCTTCCACCTGCCATCGAATTGGTACTCCCTTATATTTCTCCCTGAAAGGTCGCCTAGCTTCTCCCGTAAAAGGCCATTCCCTCACATATCTCGGTAGGTTGCCGGGAGTTATAAAGATTCTGTCACCAACTTCGGCGAGTTCTTCAGTAGAACGCATATGCCTGCTCTCTTCGGGGGATTTGGAGTAAACAAGCGGCCCCACTCCACTCCACCAGTCCCGCCCACTCCGGCCCCAGCACAGTGTTGGGTATCTCCTCCGAGTAGAGCCCCCCTAAGGTACGGCAGGAAGCGGTAGAGAGGGAGCCCATGCCCATCTCCCTCTTGAGGAGGAAGAGCTCTTGTAGCCTCACACTTCCTCCACCGTCCCACCCACAGCATAGAGGATAACTAGGATCGGCCTTTCCCTCTCCCCGCTGTGTTTCCCCTTCTTCACCGACTTGGAAACCGCAGAGGCCTCCAGCTTGAGGATGGCCGCCCTCTTCCTCCCTCCGGGGTGAATTTAAGCATCTTCCTGAAGGGCCACTCCTTGGACTCTCTCTTCTGGATCAGACCCTCCTTTATGAGTTCCTTGAGCGCATTTCCGCCGTTAGGAAACTCTACCTCGGCCTGAAGCCCCCTGAGATGCTTCGGCCGCTCGAGCAAGCTGAGGAGAATCCCCGGTGTCTCGCTTCTCCTCAATCTGTACATCCAAGGAGTGTCAAAGGTATTTGCTAATCTTGCTCTTGGGCACAAGCACGATATTGCCTCCTGAAAGAGTTCTAATCGAGTAACTTATCACAATATTCGCTTGAAAGCAGGCATTATTTTTCTTTGACGAGTACCTACTTCCCCATATTATGCTAGCCCAAGCAGGTTTAGTAGCCCTGCCCATAAGTGGATTCTCCAGTAATTGTCCACTTCTACTTTCCGCCTTACCAAAACTTGTACGAATCCTCCTCTGAAACTCGAACCGCGCATCTTTGGGAATCGTTGCATAGTGGCATACTCTTTCTGACACCCACAGCCTTTTTCTGAACACTATCTCTTCTGCCATGCTTGAGTTCTGTATCTGGATTTAAATTTTACAACCTCGGCTTTGATGACATGTCGAGTTTCTCGCTTTAGCCAGTTCCGCCTCCATAAACCATCGATAAAGGAGGCGGTAAAATGTGCCTCTGGAGGTGAGGAAAGAATGAAGTACATAGGGCTGGATGTCCACAAACACACTTGCCATGCGACGGTGATGGATGAAACCGGACGAATAGTGAAGCAGGAGAGGTTCAGGAACGCATGTGAGGAATACGAGCTGTTCTTCAGAGACATCCCGGAGGCCAAGGTCGCGATGGAAGCAAGCTACTGCTGACAGCCAGTGTACGATGTGCTGGAGGCGATCGGCCACGAGGTAAAGCTGGCTCATCCGAAGAAGACGCGCATCATCGCAGAGGCGATGATAAAAACGGATGCCAAGGACTCGGAGACCCTAGCCCATCTGCTCCGGAGCAACCTTCTCCCGACTTCTTGGGTACCCCCAAAGGAGACAAGGGACCTCAGGGAACTCGTCAGGATCAGGACATACCTAGTCAGGGAGCAGACGAGGTTCAAGAATAAATTCGCGCGGAACTCGCGAAGAGGGGTATAGTTTTCTCGGCGAGTCCGTTCGCCAAAAAGCGGAGGCAGCTTCTGACGGAGTTCGGCATTCCGACCCTAAACGAGTGTTTAGCGGTTCTGGGCGCACTGGGACGGCGTATCCGAGAGATCTCAAAGGAGATAGAGCGTAAGGCCGAGGAGAGCGAGGACGCGAGGATGCTCATGAGCATTCCAGGGATAGGCCACTTCTCAGCACTGGTGGTCCTGGCGGAGATGGGGACATCTCGAGGTTCCCGGACCCGGAGAAACTATGCAGCTACGCTGGCCTTGTTCCGTCGGTGCACCAGTCGGATTCAACGGTGAGACACGGACACATAACCAAGGAAGGAAGCAAGATGCTCAGGTGGGTTCTGCTGGAGTGTCTCTGGTCGCACCTGCGGTACGACACGCACATCACGAGGTTCTACCATCGGCCGGCGCGCAAGAAGGGCAAGAAAGTTGCAGCAGTCGCTGCGGCGCGGAAGCTACTCGTGGCCATCTACTGGATGCTCAGAAAACGGGAGGAGTTTCACGCTCGACCGTAAATCGGGGCGGGGGTACCTCGATTCAGAACATGCGGCTTTGAGCGCGCGGCTTTGATTGAGGGCCCTTCAAGCGCAAAACCATAGTACGGCTTAGACCGTGGATAGGTGTGTGCGCTCCGCCGCCCCATCTTTAAAAGAGGAAGCTCGAGATAAAAATGGAGCGCGGAACTAAACGCGGAAACTCAACATAGGTGTTCTGAACTCGGGAGATGTGTAGCGTAATTTTACTCCCCGGTATGTGTTTCGGCCGGAGATTCTGGAGGTTCTGAGTTCTTGCAGGCATCCTTATCAGCTCAAAGTTGCGAATCGGCCCCTGACGAATCTGCTCCCCACTACCCCAGCGCCGGCCGATGCGTCGGGAGATCAGAGGCTGAGGAGCCTCAACCATGTGTTCCTTCCGAGATGCAGCTTGATCCCCGCGGCTGTTATGGGAGTGGTGCCGAAAGCCATGTGTGGCCTGACGAAGTTGTAGAAAGCCCTGAACCCATCGAGCCATCGCTGTCCGGTCTCGCCCCGCTTGAACCCGCGCATAGTCTTCACGCGCATCCGCGTAGTCTGGATCTTCCGCTCCATGAGGTTTGTTTTCGGCAGACCTTCCCGATAGTGCAGATGCTGTTGGAGTTCGCACCGCCTCCAGCCCAGAAGCCACTTCCCGCCCTCGCGGTAGGCCTGGAGACCATCGGTGGAGAGAACACTCGGCCTTGCCCCGGCGTTTGTCAAGGCTTCTCCGAGCACCCTCTCGGCCTGCTCTGCCGTGTGCTGCCAGCCTTCGCTGATTTCGCCTGCCAGCCACAAGCGCGTGTCCGCATGCATGACCTCCCAGTCCCAGCCATCGCCGCCCACGCGCACATGCATCTCGTCTGCGCACCACTTCCCGGTGAGTAGAAGTCCGAGCTTTCGGAGAACCCCTCGCAGCAGTTCACCGAACCTCTGGGCCCACCTCCAAATGGAGGTCCAGGATGGTTGCCAGCGTGGATGATGGCGCTTGAAATGGCGTTCTGCCGCGCGCGTGGAGAGATCTTCAAAGTGTATGTCCACCGCTTGCGCCACGACTGATTTTGGGTACCAGAGACCCAAGGTTCCATCGTCTGGGACGAAACGACGCCTGCGGGTCTTGCAGAGCCAGCGCTGTTTGCGCTCAAAACGGTTATATCTCCATCCCGCCCTAACTGTATTTGCAGATTCACAGAATCTGCAGGCGGGGTGCTTCACCCACATCACCTTTCGGAGTCGTAGATGGCCCCCGCCTCTCACAGGCCATCAATTTTTCTATCATCTTTCACCACAATCCAGTTGGGGTGCGTCCAAAAAATCATTTCCCGAGTTTGAAACAGAGCCCAAACCTACCATCTCGAGATTTTATGGTTATTAGCAATTACACATGGGAACCCTTCTCTCTAGCGCTCAACGGTGTTGACACCATCTCCGGCTTCCAATGCTCCCCATTCTCCTTCATCCATAGAGCAATCGCCTCCTCTAGAGCCTTAGTGAGGTACCCTCGCTTCAGCCCGAACTTCTCTATCGCCATCTTCCGGAGCCTCTCCTCTCTCTCGTCGTCCAAGATCAGTGAGATCTTACCCACTCTCTCACTTTCAACTATCTGATTTTGCCCTTAAATAAGCCTCGGGCAGAAGTCCGACACTGTCAGATAGGTTTATATAAGAAATTGTCGAATATCTTATTTACGATATCTGATGTCGGACAAAAGGGAAAGAAGGCTGGCCCTGACCAGATATTTTATACAAGGCTTCCGAGTTTTTTTGGGTCTTTCAAGGCCATCGCCAGGAGGAATGTCATGGGCATCTCAGCCATGTTTTCTCTGGCTGGGAACTCGATACACAATGTACACGCTCTTGCAAACACTGTGGTTAAAACTTGCATCAACCGAGCCTCCGCTGAACAGAGCACAAGCCCATCCCCCGACACCCTTCTGAGATGTCTCAAGCAAATTGAAGAGGAACCTCCAGTTTTGATGCTTATAAAGCTCAGGTATGAGTCCTCTTGAGGGCTATACTATATGCACCTACGGGGATACTGACTCAATCGAAAGTGCTATAACCCCTCCAAAGAGTTAGGTTAGAGAAAATGAACATCCTCTACTTCCCCTTCGAGTTTCCCCCATTCTTCGTTGGGGGGCTAGGAACATATGCCTTCGAGATGACGAGAAGGTTTGCGAAGATGGGCCACAGCGTCACGGTCATGGCAAAGAATCCTGGAGATGCCATCACCCGCGACCTCGTTGAAGGGGTCGAGGTCCACAGGCCGCTGACAGTCGACGCCATCGATATCCTCCCCATCACCGTCCCCGAAGACGTGAAGCGGTGGCCACTTCAGTCCCAGAACTACTTCTCAGAAGTCTTCATGTACAATATCCTTTCGTCAACAAAAGCTGTAAACCTCCTCGTGAAAACCGACAAGAGAAAATTTGATATAATCGCGGCTCACGACTGGCTCGCCTCAATCGCCGGCATCCTCTGCAAGAGGGCCCTTCAGCTTCCCCTTGTCTTTCATCTCCACTCGGTTGAGGAAGGCAGGACGGGGGACGGCTCGCCAACGATAAAAAGTCTGGAGAGGCTTGCCGGGAAAATCGCCGATCTCATCGTTACCGTGAGCTACGCCATGAGGGACCAGCTCGTCTCCCTAGGATATGAGGAGAGGAAGATTAGGGTGGTCTACAACGGGGTGGATGAGAAAAAGTACAACCCGGCGAGATTCTCCTCCCACCAGATCTCAGAGTTCAGGGAGAGGATAGGGGTTGGAAGTAGCCCAATGCTCCTCTTTGTTGGGAGGCTCAACTGGGTGAAGGGGGCAGACACCCTGGTCAGGAGCATGCCCATCATTCTCAAAGAAGTTCCAGACGCAAAGCTTGTCATCTTGGGGAAGGGAGATCAGGAGGGCCTCATCTCAAGCCTTGTTGCCCAGCTCGGTCTCAAGGACTCTGTAAAACTCCACTACAGGTATGTGGATGAAAAAGAGAGAATCTTGTACTATGCCGCCTGCGATGTTGCGGTCTTTCCCTCAAAGTATGAGCCATTTGGAATTGTCTGCACAGAAGCGATGAGCATGGGAAAACCGGTCATCGTGGGGGCGAGGGGAGTTTCCGGCTTCAGGGAGCAGGTGGTTCCCTCCGGCCCCGGAAGGTGTGGCGCCCACATAAACCCCGACGATCCTTATGACATTGCAAAGTTTGCCATTGAAATGTTAAAGGACAAACAGCTTAGAGAAAAGCTTGGGGAAAACGCCAGAAAGAGGGTTCTTGAAAGATTCACGCTGGACAAGGTCGCGGATGAAACAATAAAAGTCTACGAGGAGGTTCTCCCAAAAGAAGGCGGAGGGTTTGGTTGAGGCTCAGCATCGACGGTGCCCGAGACCTCGAGAATTACCTTAGGAAAGAGTGGTTGATTTCCAACGGGCTGGGGGGATATGCATCCTCAACTGTCCTCGGAATCAACACAAGAAAATATCATGGGCTTCTAGTGGTTCCATTTGCAGCTCCCCCGTTTTCAAGAAAACTCATCCTGGAGAAATTTGAGGAGAGGCTTGAGGGAAGAGAGGTCTTGAATCTCTCATCCAACGAATACCCCGGGGTCATCCACCCAGACGGCTACAGAAATCTCATGAGCTACCGGCAGGACCCTCTCCCAACCTTCCATTACTCTTCCAAGAGCGGGATATCGGTGATAAAAACAGTTTTCATGCCCTATGGACTAAACGCTGTTGTTGCTGAATACTCGATTGAAAACCCGACGGGTGAAAAACTCAGCTTCAAGATTTTCCCCCTCATCAATTTCAGGGACATCCACTCTCTGACCAAGTTGGGATCTCTGAAATTTCTGGAGGAGCACGGGAAAACATACGCTTCTCTCAGCCTCAAAGGATCATCCTCCCCATTCATCACCCTATGCTCGGACCAGATGCGCTATTCTCCATCAGAGCTAGAGGAAGAGCAGAAATGGTACAAAAATTTCCTCTACAGGGAAGAGCGGGAGCGCGGGTATGATTTCATGGAGGATGCCTACTGCCCGGGAACTTTCGAGGCGGAGCTGTCATCTAAGAACACAAAAATCTTCATCGCAGCCGTGAAAGGGGGTGAAAAAGATTCCATTAAAAAGCTGATATCTCCCGAGGAACTTGAGAAGCTCAAAGAAGAGACAAAGACGAGACTGTGGCGCCTTGTTGAAAGAAGCGGCCTGGGAATGGAGTGGAGGCATCTCTGTTGGGCAGCCGACTCCTTCATCACCGGCAACAAAATCATCGCCGGCTACCACTGGTTCTGCTGCTGGGGCAGAGACACCTCGATTGCCCTGCCAGGCCTGACCCTGGTTACCGAGAGATTTGAAGAGGCTAGAAAAATCCTCCTTTATCTCGCCGGGAGGATGAATGGCTGGCTCATCCCCACGTGGTTCGAGGAAGATTCTGCCGGCTATGAAAGCCTAGACCCGTCTTTGTGGTTCATTTACGCTGTTCACAAATACCTCTCATATACAGATGATGTCGAGATGGCGAAAAGGATGTGGCCCATCTGCTCGGGAATTTTGAGGGCGATATCTTCCGGGAGCATCAGAGGGGTGAAATTGGAGAGGGATGGGCTTCTTTCCAGCAATCTGATCACATGGATGGATGCAAAGGTTGGGGGAGTCCCGGTGACGCCCAGAGCCGGAAAGGCGGTGGAAATCAATGCCCTCTGGTACAATGCCCTGAAAAGCGTTGCCGGCATTGGGAGAAGGATTGGAATGAGCTTTCCGCTTGGTAAGCTTGCAGAAAAAGTTAGAGAGAATTTCTTGCGGGCCTTTTGGGATGAGAAAAGGGAATGCCTTTTCGACGTGGTTGGAGGAGAAGACGGCATTCGCCCCAACCAGATTTTTGCCATCAGCCTCCCCTTCCCCGTAGTTGACACAAACACCGGAAGAAGAATAGTTGAAGCCGTGAGACGTGAACTCCTCACGGAATTTGGGCTCAGGAGCCTCTCAAAGGGTAGCCCCTTCTACAAGGGGCGATATCAGGGAAACATCATTGAAAGAGATATTGCATACCATCAGGGGACTGTGTGGAGCTGGCTTATCGGGCCTTTCATCACGGCCTTCATAAGGACGGGTGGAAGCAGGGAAGAAGCCATGAACATCTTGAAACCTCTGATCACGACCCACCTCGAAGATGCTGGAATTGGAACAATTTCAGAGATTTTTGATGGTGATTCTCCTCACCTTCCCAGAGGGTGCATCTCCCAAGCCTGGAGCGTTGGAGAAATCCTCCGCTGCTATGCCGAGGACATAAAAGGGTTAAAGCCGGAGTACGAGAATCTATATCGATGACGGCGATAACCCTGAGCTTTGAGGTTCACCAGCCCCTCAGGATAGAGAAGAACTTTACCGAAGACATGGGGAGGGGAAAATCCCCAGAAGATCTTTTGGAAGTTTACTTTAACAACACTTGGAACAAGGAGATCTTCTTGCGGGCGGCAAAGAAATGCTACCGGCCCGCCACCCAGATAATCCTTGAAAACATCAAAATGTTCAAGGGGAAGAAAAAGGAGTTCAAGGTCGCCTTCAGCCTCTCCGGGGTTTTCATTGAACAATGTAGAAGATGGGCACCTGATGTCCTCGACCTCTTCAGGAAAATTGCCGACACGGAGTGCGCGGAGTTCCTCTGCCAGACTTACTACCACTCCCTCTCAAGCATTTTCTCCGCGGAGCGGGGAGAATTCATGGATCAAGTGCTGGAGCACAGGAGGGCGATAATGGAAAACTTCTACCAGACACCAAAAGTCTTTGAAAACACAGAATTCATCTACAACAACTCAATAGCCAAGACTGTTTCATCTCTAGGCTTCGAGGGAATTTTCACGGAGGGGGCTGAGAGAATTCTGGGCTGGAGATCTCCAAACTATGTTTACAGGGCTAAAGATGCCCCGATAAAGGTCCTTCTCAGGAATTACCGCCTCTCAGATGACATCTCCTTCAGGTTTTCCAACCGCGACTGGGAGGGATGGCCGATGACAGCCGACAAATTTTCCTACTGGCTGGCCTGCACCCCTGGAGACTGCATAAACCTCTTTATGGACTATGAGACTTTTGGGGAGCACCAGTGGCCAGAAACCGGAATTCACGAGTTCCTCCGATGGCTCCCCGGTGAAATTCTAAAGCATGAGAATTTAGAGTTTAAAACACCATCAGAACTCATCAAAAAAGAGGCAGTTGGGGAGATAGATGTCCATGATTTCGACACTGTTTCCTGGGCGGATGTTAAGAGAAGCACTGACGCATGGCTCGGGAACGATATGCAAAGAACATCCTTTGAAGCCGTGAAAAATTTGGAGCCCTTCGTTAGAGCCACCAAAAACTCTGTACTTCTAAAAATCTGGCGGCTCCTTCAGACCAGCGACCACATCTACTACATGTACACCGAGCCCGGTGCCTCGGGGCTCGTTCACGGCTACTTCAGCCAACAGTTTCCGACCGAGGCCTTCTGGAGCTTCCTGAGGATCCTCTCAGATTTCTACATGAAAGTTTCGGAAAATCTTTCAGGGAGGTTAAAAGAGGCCGCCAAACTGCTGAGAGTCCTTCCACCCGACAGAGCCTTCCACTTCCATGAGGATGGAAGATACATAGGTCTATCCGCCCACAGCCTAGAAGAGCTGAAAAATGCCCTCCCCTATGCATCAGAGACATCAATTCTTTTCCACATGGCCTGCAAGCACTTTGAGAAGTGGATAAGGTTTACGATAGGGGACTCTGAGCTTGCGGATAAAATTTCTAAGGCTGAAGGTCGCAGTGCAGCCGAACTCAGGGAAAGGATTTATGAGTTGATAAACCGAAGGATTTTGGAGCTGAAGAGTGTGGTGGAATGAAAATAGCTATGCTCTCGTGGGAATCCCTCCACTCGATAAAAGTGGGCGGTCTAGCGATAGTGGTCACGAGGTTGGCCGAGGAATTGGCAAAGAGAGGACATGATGTTCATCTCATAACGAGATGGGGGGATGGGCAGACGGATTATGAGTTCATCAATGGCGTTCACTATCATAGGTGCAAGTTTGATCCCGGGATGAACCTCCTCCATTTCGCGTACAACATGTCAAAATCTTTTGTTGCATGCCTCCATGAGATTGAGAAAATTTATGGAAAGTTTGATATCATCCATGGGCACGACTGGCATGTAGTGGATGCCCTCCACGATTTGAAGCAGGAGGGGCGAAAGGTTGTCCTGACATTTCACTCCACTGAGTACGGGAGGAATGGAGGGCAGTTTGGAGACTGGTGGGAGTTCAAGGAAGTTTCTGGAAAGGAGTGGTATGGAGGATATATCGCAGACAGGATAACCACAGTTTCAAACGCCATGAGAAATGAGCTGGCTTGGCTCTATAAAGTTCCCATTGAAAAAGTTGATGTCATTCCCAACGCCATAGACCCAAGGAAATATCAGATGAAGGTTGACCCCGGGAGGATAAAGGAGAAGTATGGGATACATCCGCTGGCCCCAACGGTCCTTTATGTTGGACGGCTCTGCAAGCAGAAGGGACCTGATCTCTTGGTGGAAGCCATTCCCCGGGTTCTGGCAAACAGGTGGGATGTAAAGTTTGTGTTCGCTGGGGAAGGAGGAATGAGAGATTACCTCCAGAGGCGAGCCTGGGAGCTTGGAGTTGGGGAAGCTGTGAGATTCCCGGGATATCTCGACTACTGGAGGTATGTGGAGATGCTCAACTCCACCGACATCGTCTGCATTCCGAGCAGAAATGAGCCATTTGGATTAACACTGCTGGAGGCGATGTCGACGGGCAGGGCAATAGTGGCCACAGATGTAGGGGGACTTGGGGAGAACATTGAAAATTTTGTCGACGGGGTGAAAGTTTACCCAACGCCAGACTCCATTGCCTGGGGCATCAACTACCTCCTAAACAATCCTGAGGCCATGAGGGAGATGTCATCGAAAGCCATTGAGAAGGTGAAGCAGTTCAGCTGGTCGAACAGCATCGGCAAGCTCATGGAATCTTACAGGAGGGCGCTGGGGCAGTAAATGGCGGCACCGAAAATTGTCGCAGTTGGAGACATAAACGCAGACATTATTCTCAGGACCCCGCTGCCGGCAAGGGGAACTCAGGTGCTTGTTGAGAAGATGGAGATCCATGGGGGAGGATGCGCCACGAATTTTGCCTTCGCCTGCGCAAGGTTGGGGGCCAAGGTCAAGCTTGTGGCAAGAGTCGGGAAAGATTTGATTGGAGAAATGATTTTGAGAAATCTCAGACGAGGGGGCGTGGATGTCTCGGGTGTTATCGCTGGAAAAGGCGGTACGGGGCTTACTTTAGCTCTCGTGGATGAGAAGGAGCGATCCTTCATCTCTTTCCGCGGAGAAAATGAAATTTTGTCACTAGAAAACATCGACGAAAAAGAGCTGGAGGGGGATCTCGTCCACATCCCCTCCTTCTTCTTGCTTAGATCCCTGCAGCCAGACTACCCCAAGCTCATGAAGAATGCAAAGAAAAATGGTGCCCTTGTTTCTTTCGACACCGGATGGGATCCAAAGGGGTGGTGGAGCAGAAACCGATTTCTTCTGCCGACGATAAAAGAAGCGAACATGTTTTTTCCGAATCTCCGGGAAGCTGCAAAAATCCTGGAGAAAAAGGCTTCTCCACAAGCCCTCGCTAGGGATCTCATCAAACTTGGTCCGAAGATAGTCACAATCAAGATGGGGGAAAAGGGCGCGATTGCAGCTGAAGCCGATGGAAAAATTTACACTTCAAAAGCATTCAAGGTGAAAGTGGTGGATACGACTGGGGCTGGGGATGTTTTCAACGCTGGTTTTGTCGTTTCTTACCTTCGCACAAAAGATGTTGATTTTTCCCTGAGATTTGGATGTGCCGCGGCCGCCCTGAGCATAACTGGAGTTGGATGGGAAAAATATCCGAGCTTTAAGGATGTCGAAATGATGCTCCGGTGATTAATCGTTGTAAAGGTATCTATTATTTCCGTCGCTCGAATCGACTCTTGAGCTGTAACATGCCCGTTTCGAGAATAAATCACTCTGCCTGAGGACCACATCTCCAAAAAAGCGCAATAACCGATTGTCTTTTATCTTGTTGCTGATATTTATTTCCCGAGGTGATCGCATAGCCAAGATATACTATGATAAGGATGCAGATCTGGAAATTCTGAAAGGGAAAACGATAGCTATAATCGGCTATGGAAACCAGGGGCAGGCGCAGGCAAACAACTTGAGAGATTCGGGTTGCAAAGTGATCATCGGCAGTATAAAGGATGCCAGCTATGAGCAGGCTGTAAAAGATGGATTTGAGGTCTATGACATCTCTGAGGCGGCAAAAAGGGGAGACATCGTCCACATCCTCATCCCCGACGAATATCAGGCAGATGTTTACAAAGAACACATTGCCCAGCACATGAAGAAGGGAAAAACCCTCTGTTTCAGCCACGGCTTCAACATCCACTTCAAGCAGATAGTTCCACCCCCGGAAGTAGATGTGATAATGATTGCCCCGAAAGCACCTGGCGCAATTCTGAGACGAATGTTCCAGCAAGGGTCGGGAACCCCGGGAATCCTGGCGGTCTACCAAAATCCCAGCGGAAAGGCCAGAGAAGTGGCTTTAGCGATGGCAAAGGGTGTAGGGCTCACGAGAATAGGAGTTGTGGAAACAACATTCAAAGAGGAGGTAGAAACAGATCTCTTTGGGGAGCAGGCTGTCCTCGTGGGTGGAGTCTCAGAGCTGATGAAGGCTGGGTTTGAGACGCTGGTGGAAGCTGGCTATCAACCGGAGATCGCCTACTTCGAATGCATCAATGAACTGAAACTCATCATCGACCTCGTTTATGAACATGGAATCGAGGGGATGATGAAGGCTGTGAGCAACACCGCGGAATATGGGGGACGCACAAGAGGAAAGTGGGTCATCGATGAAAATGTAAGAAAAACCATGAAAAAGATGCTGGAGGAAATTCAGTCGGGGAAGTTTGCGGAGGAATGGATAAAGGAGAGCAGGAATGGAATCCCAAATCTCAGGAAGATGAGGGAAGAAGCTAAGGAGCATCTTGTCGAAAAGGTCGGGAGAGAGCTCAGAAAGTGGGCCGGCATAGAAAAGTAGTCCTGCCCACGGAGATGGTAACATTAGTTGAAGGAGATCAGAGTAATAATGATGACGCCGTAATAGTTAAATGTCAGAAAGAGATGCCAAATTGTGATCACATGGTCGTCCGTCAAAAAATAGAAATCACGAGAATCAAACAATCACGGGCGGCGATATGGGTAGCCATTTCACTCACAATGTTGGAAGGGTTTATGGTGGCCGGAGTTGTGGCCGGCGAAGCTCTTTCTCTCCAGTGGAGTTATAAGGCTGATCTTGCTGTCTCAGCCGTGGCCATCTCAGAAAATGGTGAGTACATTGTCGCCGGTAGTAAGACTCTTTATTTCTTCAAGAGGGAAAACCGTGAGCCACTGTGGACTTACACCTTTAACCAATCCATTACCAAAATCTGCATTACGCCGGATGCAAGATACATCGTCCTAGCGGTAGATGACAAAGTCTATCTCTTCGATAACAACGGGAACAAATTGTGGGAAAGGTATCTCATGCAACCCGAACAGGAAGGAGAGCTTGTGGGAACCTCTGTCGAAGATGTCGCCATATCGTCCGATGGGAACTATGTGGTAGCTGTGTCGTCACTCAATATTAACTTATTCTCGAGAACTGGAACCAGATTGTGGTATGCCTACGGAAGCCCAAACTTTGAAGACATCAAAACGGTAGCAATTTCGGGAAGAGGAGAAAAAATCGTGTGTGGTGACGACTATAGTTCTATTTCTCTGTTCAGCACTGAAGGGGCTCGTGTGGCATCTAAAGATCTCGGCGCCCCTATCGCGGATGTTGAAATTTCTAGCGATGGCTCTAAGATAGTCGCCATCTCTGCAACTCAGGTGGTTTTGCTAGACTCTGGGCTTAACATCCTCTGGAGCTATTCCCTCACAGCTGGAAGATACATAGACATCACACCAGCGGGGACTCGCATCGTAGCGGGGGACATAGATTCCGGAGTATATGTGTTTTCTAACACTTCTTCCACTCCTTTGTGGCAAAAGCAGATAACGGGGATCAATGGAGTAGCCATCTCTCCCGACGGCCGGTTCGTTTCCATCGCGACTAATACTGGCATCTTGATATACAGAGAAGACGGCACCAAAGTGGGCGAATATTCTACCCAAGACATTGTAGAAGCAACCGATGTTGCTAACGGCCCCTACGTGGTCGCCGGCACTTTCACAAAGGATATCCTCTTCTTCAGCACAAACACTCCACCCCTTCTCAGTGACTACAGCCTCTCGCCGGTTGCCGGTGATGAAAACACTGCCTTCACTTACCGGGTGAAGTACAGCGACCCAGATGGCGATGCACCTTCTTATGTGCGTGTGTTCATTGACGATATCCCCTATGAGATGACTGGCAAAACAGACAATTACTTTGAGTTTTCAACCACCCTGTCCGCTGGGTCTCACCTATACTACTTCAAGACAATGGACAACCGGGGCGCTGAAGCAAGACTCCCACCCATACCACCCGATGTCTTCTCCGGCCCTGTTGTAGCATCTGCGGGTGGGGGAAGTGGAGTACCGGGAAGCGGAGGGGGGGTTAGACCAGAAACACCCTCACTCCCAGTTATCCCAATAGCAATTGGCATCATGATTCTAGTGGCAGTGGTAGTTTTAGCGCTTCTCCGATAAACATTTCTCTGAAATTTTCGCAACAAAATTCATGAACAGTGAAAAGAATTGGTAGAGAATTAAGAAGTTTCTAAAAAGCCATTTCCAAATAGGTCTGTAGACAATCCGCTTCCCGTCCACAGTTTCCTCTTGGTCAAAAGTCAGAATTAATCCTTCCTTCAACCTGAACTCCTTCATCGCCAAAAGGAGCGCATCAACTTCTCTCTTTTTTGTGTCTGGAGTTACCTCCCGGCAAACTTGGATAAGTTGCTTAACCCTCCGCCCCTCCTTAACCACAAAGTCAACCTCCCTCTGCCTGTGATCCTTCCAGTAAAATATTTCCCATTCTCTCCTCCAGTAGTCCCTTCTTCTCAGAGTTCCACAGCCACAACATTTTCCAGCTCTTTTCCCTGGTTTTCTGACACATTGGACTATCTTAGCCATCTCTTTCCACGATTGCCGATTCAATTTACTCCACCCAGATATTGTAAATCCTAATTCTGCCAAAGTTTTTGAAAATCTTTGCACTGGTAGTGCAAGGATTAACAGAGGATTTTACCCGGTTGAAAGGAAGGCTCCAAATAATGTAGCTTTGGCTCATAAACGTGGGCGGTATTTCCAGCGCACCACTTTTTTGCTGGCATCATTGCCGAAACAAGACATCCTAAACTCATGTACTTTGTTGGATTGCTTGGAGGGAAAACTGAGAAATAGGAAGTTTTAATACCCTCACCAATAACTCTTCTCGGGGACGATGAAGCTGAGGAGCAGAGAGGTGGTTGAGGGACTAGAAGCTATTCCAAGAAGAGCTCTGCTGAGGGCTGTTGGAGTAACCAACGGCGAAATGAACAAACCATTTGTGGCAATAGCGAACTCGTACAACAACATCGTCCCGGGACACATTCATCTGAGACAGCTTGGTGAGGCTGTTGCTGCCGGTGTGAGGGAAGCTGGAGGTGTCCCCTTTGAGTTCAACACGATAGGAATCTGCGACGGAATAGCGATGGGAACAGAGGGGATGAAGTACTCCCTTCCTTCCAGGGAAATAATCGCAGACAGCGTCGAGGCGATGCTGGAAGCCCACAGATTTGACGCTGTCGTCTGCGTTGCCAGTTGCGACAAGATCGTGCCGGGGATGGCGATGGCGATAGCGAGAGTGAACATCCCTGCAATCGTCGTCACTGGCGGGCCTATGCTCCCGGGTGAATGGAATGGGGAGAGACTGGATGTCATAAGCACATTTGAAGCAGTCGGTGCTCTCAAAGAGGGAAAGATCACCCAGAGAGAAGCCCTCAAAATAGAGGAGATGGCCTGTCCGACCTGCGGCTCCTGTGCCGGCCTTTTCACAGCAAACACCATGGCCTGCCTTCTTGAAGCTTTAGGTCTCACTCTCCCAGGAATGGCAACCGCCTCAGCTGTGTCCGCAAAAAAAATGCAGCTGGCCAAGCAGAGTGGCTCTCAAATCATGAAGCTTCTGAGGAATGATATAACCCCACGAAAGATATTGACGAGATCTGCATTTGAAAATGCAATTGCTGTTGACATGGCAATCGGCGGCTCCACAAACACTGTCCTCCATCTGCCTGCGATAGCGAGGGAGGCTGGAATCGAGCTAACCCTAGATGCCTTCGACAGAATAAGCAGGAGGACCCCATGCCTCTGCAGCATCAGGCCAAACGGCCCCCACATGATGGTAGATCTGGACAGGGCTGGAGGGGTGCAGGCTGTGATGAAGGCTCTGGGGAAGAGAATTCATGGAAATGCTCTCACCGTCACAGGGAAAACTGTGAGAGAAAACATAAAGTTTGCTATAATCAGGGACAAAGAGGTCATCCGTCCACCCACAAGACCCTACAGGAAAGAGGGAGGAATAGCTATTCTCTATGGGAGCCTAGCGCCAGAGGGGGCGGTCGTGAAATATGCTGGAATAAGTCCAAAGATGATGAGGAAGAGAGGAATAGCGGTTGTTTTCGACTCAGAGGAAGAGGCCACAGCGGCGATTTTAGGAAAGAAGATCAAGCCCGAAAATGTTGTTGTCATCAGATATGAGGGGCCTAAAGGTGGGCCTGGAATGAGGGAAATGCTCGGCCCGACCTCAGCAATTGCTGGGATGGGGCTAGACAAAGTTGCTCTTGTGACCGATGGCAGGTTCTCGGGAGGGACGAGAGGTCTCTGCGTTGGGCATGTAACTCCAGAAGCAGCGGAAGGTGGACCGATAGGGGTTGTGGAGGATGGTGACGAGATTTTGATTGATGTCCAGAAGCGAAAAATCGACCTGCTCATCTCAAAGGAGGAGCTTGCGAAGAGATTGAAAAGCTTCCGCCCGAAACCACCCAAAACTACCAGAGGACTGCTCGGGTATTATTCAAAGGTTGTGAGCTCTGCAGCTGAGGGAGCGATAAGAAAGTGAGCAATTCTCCCACCGACTTCTGAAACGTGCTGTGTTGCATAATTCGACCAGTACTCCCGCAGGTGGACTTAGATGGAGCCCTCAAGAGGACCCATAGCTGATCCTCTGTAATTATCAAAAACCAGAGATTCGCAGTTGATTTTGAGCTTGAGCCGGT
>JAVZGN010000020.1:0-6610 GCA_038872135.1 Hadarchaeales archaeon (SeqCode)
CCTGCGGGAGGGGAGGTTGACCCCGGCGGCCAAGGTTGGGGTGGCGCAGATGGCCTTGAGGATATTTTTCCTGAAGGAGTCCTCCACGATTTTCCTCTGTAACTGATGAAGACCAGCATGATGAAATGCTACACCTCCAGCCACAGCTTCCCCCAGCTCTGTGCATGTTCTGGTTGGCTCATCCAGCACATTCTTCACTTCTTCCGCCAGCTTCGCGAGGGTTTCCCTTTCCCCCGGCTTCAGGTGTCTCTTCAGGTGCTGGGCGAGGAGCCTTGCGGTGGCCTGGGCTGAGCGGCGGGTGCTGAGGAAGACTAGGACTTGCCCCCCTTCCTTCACAGTCTGGATGGTGAGGGAGGTGAGGGGGTCTCCGGCCTCGGGGACAGCTATCCTGCTCCCATCATCAAATTCAATCGCCTCTTCCCAGTAGACTCCCTTCCTTAAAGGCACTGGGCGCCAGTCGCTTTCTACGAGCTTTCCATTCAGCCATCCAGCAATCTCATCTGAGTTTTTAATAGTGGCACTGAGGGCCAGGATCTGTGCTGAAGGGTTGACCTGTCGGAGCCTCGCGAGGAGGACCTCCAGCGTTGGGCCCCTCCCAGGGTCGTTTATGAGATGAACCTCGTCGACAACCACTACCGAGACCACCTCTGCTAGCCACCTCGCCCTGTGCCGAAGGAGGGAATCAACCTTCTCAGAAGTTGCCACAAGAATGTCGTAGTAGGCTAACCTTGGGTCGACGACGTCAAAATCCCCCGTGCTTATCCCGACCTTTATGCCGAGGGAGGAATACTTCTCCCTGAACTCCTCATACTTCTCGCTGGCCAGAGCTCTGAGGGGGACGATGTAGAGGCATTTCCCGCCGTCCTTCAGAATCGAGCGGAGCATGCAAAGTTCTGCGACTAGGGTTTTTCCAGAGGCTGTGGGAATGGCCAGAACCATGTTTTTCCCCTCTAGCGCTCCCTTTTTGATTGCCTCTTCCTGAGGGGGGTAGAGCTTCGTGATGCCATTTTTCTCGAAGATATCAACAAGAGCGGGAGGCAATCCCCACTCCCTCACAACATCCTCTACCTTCATTCCACCGTTAACAAAATATCCAGCCGGCCAAATAAATTGGAGAGAAGATGGACAAAGTTGCGGTTGCATGCGCGAGGCTGGCTGAGATGATGGCCTCTGGCGGGCTGAAAACTCCTGAGGAGGTTGCTGCCGCAAAGATGAAAATTTGCAGGGAGCTTAAGCTGGAGAGAGTGCCGAAAAACTCCGAAATCTTAGCGTTCATTCCCGAGGAGGAGAGGAGATGGGCGGCGGAGATTCTGAGGATCAAACCCGTCCGAACGATTTCTGGGGTGACCGTCCTCACGGTGATGCCGAAGCCCCACCCCTGCCCAAAGGAGAGCCCGTGTATCTACTGTCCCGGCGGTCCCGCGGCTGGAACCCCCCAGAGTTACACAGGGAAGGAGCCCGCCGCGATGAGGGCGGTTCAGGCAAACTTTGACCCGAGGATACAGGTGGAGAGCAGGATCAGGCAGCTCAGGGCGATTGGGCATGAGGTGGACAAGGTTGAGCTCATAATCTTTGGGGGGACCCTGACAGCCTATCCGAGGGACTATATGGAGTGGTTTGTGAAGGAGTGTCTGGATGGGATTTCTGGCGGGAAAAGTGGGAGCTTGGAGGAGGCCCAGGCCATGGCGGAGAATGCTTCAATCAGGGTTAGCGACATCGCCCTTGAAACACGCCCGGACTGCTGCAGGGAGCCGGATGTCGACTTCATGCTGAAGCTTGGGGCGACGAGGGTTGAGCTTGGGGTCCAGACAGTTTATGATGACATCTACCGCCTCATCAACAGGGGGCACACGGTTGAGGATGTTGTGCAGGCCACGAGGGTCGCAAAAGATGCCGGGTTTGCGGTGGTTTATCACTGCATGCCGAATCTTCCTGGAAGCTCCTTTGAGAGGGACCTGCAGATGTTCAGGGAGATTTTTTCTGACGAGAGGTTCAGGCCGGATGCAATCAAAATCTATCCAACGCTTGTGATCCCCGGCACCAGGCTACATGAGATGTGGGTGAAGGGAGAGTATGTTCCATATCCTTTCGAGAGGGTTGTGGAGCTTGTGAAGGAGGTGAAAAAGATGGTGCCGCCGTGGGTGAGGATTCAGAGGGTTCAGAGGGACATTCCCCTCGACCTTGTTGCCAAAGGGGTTGAGCGGGGAGATCTGAGAGCGTTTGTCCAGAGAAAGATGAGGGAAGAAGGGGCGAGGTGTAGGTGTATAAGGTGCAGGGAGGTGGGCCACGTAGAATACAAAAAGGGGGTTAAAATCAGCCCTGAGGAAATAAAAATTCTGACCACCCGCTACAGGGCTTCTGAGGGGGAGGAGGTGTTCATTTCCGCCGAAGAGGCGAAGGAAGATGTGCTGGTTGGACTGCTGAGGTTGAGAGAGCCATCAGAGAGAGCGCATAGGCCTGAAGCTAAAGATGCGACGCTTGTGAGGGAGCTGCATGTTTTTGGTCCACTTGTCAGGGTGGGCGAATGGGCTGAGGAGGATGAGTGGCAGCACAGGGGGTGGGGAGAGAGGCTGCTCCAGGAGGCCGAGCGCATTTCCAGGGAGGAGTTTGATGCACGCAGGATAGTTGTGCTGGCCGGAATAGGGACGAGAAACTACTACAGGCGTTTTGGTTATGAACGGGAAGGGCCATTCATGGTGAAATCTCTTGGCTCACAAAGATAGAAATTGTAGAATTTTTATGCAACGCTCACCATTGGCATGGATTTACTTGCTAATTTTTGCTGATATGTCAATGGAGGCCAGACATCAACATGTAATGCTCTGAATCTACTGCCATAACAACAAGTTCAGGGACATCGAGCAACAGGGGGCTCTATAAGAAACCTTGTACTATCACTTCACCAACCTAGCATGGTTGCGTATTCTACAAAACGATAAGGTTTGAACACCAGGTTGCAATTCGCGGATTGGGTAACATCATTGTCGGCGGGGCTGACCTTTCAACAGCTTTTGGAAGGAGAGGGTTTCGGGGGCTGCTAGCCGGCTCGTCAGGTGCTCACTGGCTGGTGCAAGAAGAGTTTTTTTCTTTGCTAGCGGAGCGCTTGAAGCAGCGATTATTCTTGATCTTTGCGCTGATGCAGAAATTTTTGGCAAACGTAAAACTGATGAAAAAGTAAGACATTTATAAATGTAATACATAAATTAAGGTAGGATTGGATGACGGAAAAAGAGGTATTCGAGACGACGCTTACAGTAAAGGGCCAGGTCGTTATTGGGAGTAAGGCCAGGAAAAAGCTAGGTCTTCGCCCCCGACAGAAACTTCTGGGAAAGATTGAAAAGGGGAGGATAGTGCTGGAACCACTGGAAACACCTGAGGATCTGAGAGGAACTCTTGGGATAGCGAGGGGGAGAAAGACGGAAGAGCTTGTCAAGGAAATCAAGGAAGGTTGGAGATGAGTTACCTCTTGGACACTTATGCACTCATCGAGTGGTATGACCAAGGAAATTCCCGCTACCGCCCATACTTCGATCCCGGCGTGAAAAGGTATCTAACGAAGCTGACTCTTCTAGAATTTTACCACTATGTGTACCATAACAGGGGCAAAGAGCTGGCCGAGAAATACTACTCGCATCTAAAGAGACATGCCGAAATTGTTGAACTCACGGAAGATGTACTCAAGAAGAGCGCCGTTTTCAGAAGCGAGATGCTGAAAAAGGGGAAGCGCTTCTCTTACGCAGATTGCGTGAACTATGTCTCGGCAAAGGAACTTGGGGCGAAGCTCCTTACGGGGGACAGAGAGTTTGAGAAAATGGAAAATGTGGAGCTCGTGAGGTGATCCCATCCACCGACCCTCGGCGAAGGGCTGGGGGAAGACTCTCTAAAGAGAGCTTGCGTAGTGAGGCCTGTTATGAAAGGCCGCCTAAACGACCTCCATTTTTCTCTCACCCCTCCGCCTATAGCCCAAATTTCCTGCTGCGCTTGAGGCTTTGGGACAAAGTTCAATAATCATCTTTTCAAGATGATCACGTAAGCTTCACAACGTGTGTACCATAAGGGTGCTCTCAAGATAATTTTGTCTCAAAGCCTGCGCTTTGAAAAATCCTTTTAAGAGTTCTAACTGTTGTTAATTGGAGGCTGTTGAATGCCTATAAAGTCGGTGATCAGGAAGGGGGATTATCGGGATTCTGTTGTTCTCATGAGGGTTTCAAAAGAGCTGGAGAGTTTTCCGGGGGTGACCAAAGCCTCGGTGATGATGGGAACGTCCAGCAACAAGGAGCTCCTGAAGCAGGCGGGAATTCTCACGAAAGAAGCAGAAGCAGCTGGCCCAAACGATCTCGTGATAGTTGCTGAAGCCTCGGATGAAAAAACTCTGGCCGCTGCAATCGCCCACGCCGAGAAGCTCCTGATGGAAGAAGTCCAGGTTGCTGAAAGAGAACTTGCATACAAGACCGTGGAGGCTGCGATAGGAGGGTTTGCCGAAGCAGACCTCGTCCTCATCTCAACTCCCGGGCAGTTCGCCGCTCGGGAAGCCATGAAGGCCCTGAGGGCTGGGAAGCATGTGATGATCTTCAGCAGCGATGTTCCCATAGAGGAGGAGGTGAAGCTGAAGAGATTTGCCAGCGAGAGGGGTCTTCTGGTCATGGGGCCTGACTGCGGGACGGCGATAGTTGGAGGCGTGGGGCTTGGATTTTCAAACATTGTCGGAAGGGGGCCTGTTGGAATTGTCGGGGCAGCTGGGACTGGGATTCAGGAGGTATCTTCCCTGCTGGACGAAGTTGGGATAACTTCTGCCATTGGCACCGGGAGCCACGACCCTTCAGATGCCGTTGGCGCCATCACGATGATAAGCGGGCTGAAAGCTCTTGAGGAGGATGAGAACACAAAGGTCATCGTGCTCATCTCAAAGCCTCCATCGCCGGCTGTTGCGAGAAAGGTCATGGAAACTGTCAGGGGACTGAAGAAGCCGGTTGTTGTCGATTTCATTGGCGGAGACCCAAAAATAGTTGTGGAGGCCGGCGGAATCCCCGCAAAAACTCTTGAAGATGCTGCCTTGAAGGCAATATCGATCCTGAAGGGAAAACGCCCGAAGGAGAGAAAGTTCACTCTCCGGAAAAAGACCCTCCAGGAGATAGTGAAGAGGGAAACGGAAAAGTTGCTTCCAACTCAGAAGTATATCCGCGGGCTTTTCTCCGGGGGAACTCTCTGTGCCGAGGCCCAACTTCTCCTGAGGGAGCTTGTGGGCGATGTCCACTCCAATGTTCCGCTGGAGCCGAGACTCAAGTTGGATGACGTCCACAGGAGTGTTGCTCACACATGCGTTGACATGGGGACGGAGGACTTTGTCAGAGGGGTTCCCCACCCCATGATAGATTTCAGATTCAGGAGGGAAAGAATAATCAGGGAGGCTAGAGACCCTGAAACTGCCGTGATTTTGCTCGATGTTGTGCTGGGCATCGGGGCAAATCCAGATCCGGCGGGGGAGCTTTCACCGGCCATCAAAGAGGCAAAGGAGATTGCTGCAAAAGAGGGGAGGTATCTCCCAGTGGTGGCGTCAATCACCGGGACAAGCAGAGATCCCCAGAGGAAGGATGTTCAGAAGAAAAAGCTTGAGGAGGTGGGAGTGGTTGTCATGCCCTCAAATGCCCAGGCTACAAGGCTGGCCGCCCTGATAGCGACAAGAGGGGAGGTGTGGGAAAAGCTATGAAGCTCCCGGAGAAGCTTAAGGTAATCAATGTGGGGCTTCGCTCATTTTATGAGGACCTGAGATTCCAGGGGGCGGAAGCCGTTCACGTGGACTGGCGTCCTCCTGCCTGGGGAGACCCTGAGCTTGCGAGGCTACTTTCCCTCCTTGAAAAACCTGAGGTGGATGAGGCGAACAAAAAAGCCATGGAGAGGATACTGGCCGCCCGCCCAACCCTTGTTGATATCGGCGTGGCAAAAGATGTCATCCCCGGGATGAAGGAGAATCTGCTTCTTCACTCTGGGCCGCCGATTGAGTGGGAGAGGATGTCTGGGCCGACGAAGGGGGCGGTCTGGGGAGCTCTCATTTATGAGGGGATGGCCAAGGACCAGGCTGAAGCAAACAAACTGGTCGAGGGGGGAGAGATAGAATTTGCGCCGTGCCACGACCACGACTCTGTTGGACCGATGGCCGGGATAATCTCACCCTCTATGCCGGTCTTTGTGATTGAGGATAAGGAAACTGGCCATAGAACATATTCAAACTTCAACGAGGGGCTTGGGAAAGTTCTGAGGTATGGAGCATATGAAGAGAGCGTTATAAAAAGGCTCAAGTGGATAGAGAAAACTCTTGCTCCAATCATGAAAGAAGCTCTCAAACTCTCTGGGCCGGTTGACCTAAAGGGAATCATGGCGCAGGCTCTCCACATGGGTGATGAGCTCCACTGCAGGAATGTCGCATCGAGCCTCATCTTTCTCAAGATGATGGCGCCCCACATTGCCAACACAGGGTTTGACAAGAAAGATGTGGGGGAGGTCTTGAAATTCATGGGCGAAAACTTTCTCTTCTTCCTGAACCCGGCGATGGCATCTGCAAAGGTGATGATGGATGCGGGGCACAGAATAAAGAATTGCTCGATAGTCACGG
>JAVZGN010000020.1:6620-19080 GCA_038872135.1 Hadarchaeales archaeon (SeqCode)
AAGAAATGGAACTGACTTTGGGATAAAGGTGAGTGGGACTGGGGATGAATGGTTCACCGCTCCGGCCGAGGTCCCGAAGCTCCTCTGCTTCCCTGGGTTCACCGAGGCTGACGCAAATCCAGATATTGGGGATAGTGCGATAATGGAGACTGCTGGGTTTGGGAGCTTTGCCTGTGCAGCTTCTCCAGCTGTCGTTCAGGTTGTTGGGGGAACTCCCGCAGAAGCTGTTGAGCACACGAGGGAGATGTGGGAGATCTGCCTTGCAAAAGACAAAAGCTTCTCCATTCCCTTCCTCAACTTCGAGGGGATTCCAAGGGGTATAGATCTGAGAAAAGTTGCTGAGACGGGCATCCTCCCGATTATCAACACAGGGGTGGCTCACAAGAAGCCTGGATATGGGACGGTCGGATTTGGGATCTTGCGAGCCCCTGCCGAATGCTTCAAAAAGGCATTGAGAGCGATGGCTGAAAAGTACCTGTGAGTCCTTCCGGGAAATTCTGCGTTGCTTCACACATAACTTAATGGTGGAAACTCCCCAGTTTCCACTCACCTAGGCGTGATTAGCGAAAGCGACCTGAAGTGGAAACTCCCCGGTTTCCACATCCTCCAGACGCCATCAGCAAGAGAAGAGATGATTAAAAGTGGAAACTCCCCGGTTTCCACACCCAACCAGACGGAAATCTCATTTTACGGTAGGGATGAGAACTGGCCGCAGTTTGTGCGCATTTCTCTTCTCCCGCTCAATCAGCCCCTCTACCATCGCCACGCCAACACCCAAAGCTTCGGCTATCTCCCTTGGTCTGAATCCAAGATCCAGTCCAACCAATATCCTGTCAAGCTTTTCATAGGATATCCCCAGCTCCCCCTCATCAGTCTGCCCCCTCCAAAGCCCAGCACTCGGCGTTTTCCTTATGATTCTCGCCGGCACCCCCAGATACTCGGCAAGCTTTTTCACCTGGGTCTTGTAGAGGCCTCCAAGAGGCATCAGGTCTGCGCCCCCATCCCCAAACTTTGTAAAGTAGCCCATCCTCAGCTCACTCCGGTTACCCGTCCCAACCACAAGCCTCCCAAGAAGATTCGCATGGTAGTAGAGCAGCGTCATCCTCACCCTCGGCTTCAGGTTTGCAATGGGAAGCCTCTGGCGACCCTCAATCACCCCCTGAAAAGCCCGCAAGATTGGAGAGATATCTATCTCCCTCCATCTTATTCCCAATCCTTTGGCCAGCATCTTGGCATCTTCAACATCCCTCTTCGGAGTCACTCCCCTTTCCGGAAGAAGAAGCGCCAAAACTTTCTCCGGCCCAAAAGCTCTTGCGCAGAGGCTCCCCACAACCGCTGAATCCACCCCTCCGCTGAGCCCGAAAACGACCCCAGCTGCCCCAGCCTTTGAGACCTCCATCCTCAAAAAATCCACGATGGTTTTCTCGACTTTTTCTGGATCTATTTCCAGCGCCCTTTCGATTTTTTCCACCACTTCCATGACTTCCACCTAGAACTTCCTGGGATAGGATCCAAGGATCTTCAACATCGCGGTCTTCTTTCTCACTCCCTCCAGAGCTTCTTTCACAATTTGATCCTCTCTGTGCCCTTCAAAGTCTATGAAGAAGAGGTAGTCCCCCAGAGCCTTTTTCGACGGTCTTGACTCAATTTTCGTGAGATTTATTTTCCTCCCTGCAAACTCCCCCAGGATCTCGTAGAGGATGCCCGGCCTGTCCCTAGCTGTGTAAAAAACTATCGATGTTTTGTCCCTCCCACTTTTCTTTTGATCAACTTTAGATATGCAGAAGAACCTTGTTATGTTTTCCTCCCCGCTCTGGATGTCCTCCCTCAAAACCACGAGCTCATAGAACTTCCCCAAGATCTTCGGTCCAATAGCCGCCATATGCTTCTGCCCGACCTTCGCCACCTGCTCAGCAGCCTTTGCTGTGCTCGACATCTCAATCAGCTCAGCCTTCGGCAGATTTTTCTTTATGAACTCCCGGCACTGGGCGAGGGCCTGGGGATGGGAGAGAACCTGAGTGATGTCTTTAAGCCTCGCTCCCTCCACGGCGAGGAGGGAGTGGGAGATTGGGAAGACCATCTCAGCCTGAATCTTCACATCATGCCAAGCCAGAGCATCGAGGGCCTCCCCAACAGACCCCTCCATCAAGCTCTCAACTGGAATGAACCCCACATCCGCATTCCCCTTCTCAACGGCTGCAACCACATCAGAAATCATCGAAAAATAGATCGGCTCCATTTTTCTTCCCTTGAAAAATTCCCTCGCCGCAAGATCTGAGTACGTCCCCTTTGGGCCGAGAACAGCCACCCTCACCCGCTCACCTCCTCAAAAACTTCATAAAGTCTCTCATAGGCTTTTTCCACGCTTTTTTTCTCAAATCTCCTCTCCGCCCTCCTGAAAATCTTTCTCACTTCCTCTAGCCTGCCCTTCCCAAGCTCCTCATCGAGCCTGCGGCAAATCTTCAACACCTCCTTTCTCACCACATCTGCATATTCATTTTCAATCTGAATTTCTCCCACAAGCTCCGCACCCCCACACACCATAGCTTTTGAAAGCTCCGTGAGGGAATGCGAAAATGGAGTTTTCAAACCCTCCTTCAGCTCCCCCTCCATCGACAGCAGCGCTTTAAGGTGGGTGAGGAGAATAAAGTGGGTCAGACACTGAACCACAGACATCGCCCTGTCATGGGCTTCCGCATCCATCTCCACAACCCTCGCCCCAAGGCTCCTCAACTTTTTTCTGAGCCAGAAGTAATTCTTTCCAGGTTTAACTGGAACAACGACGATGTCTTTCCCGGCGAGAGTTCTGGCACCAGGCCCGAAAAGCGGATGGATGGAAACCAACTCTGGACCATCCAGTTCCCTCATTCTCTTGCAGACCTCCTTCTTGACTGAGGAGATGTCCGCCAGGAGAGCCCCCTTCTTCACAACCTTCCCCAGCTCACTCAAGACCTCGGGAGTCTCTGCTATGGGAACTGCTATGAAGACGATATCTGCTGTGGCCGCCGCCTTGGATGGTGTTTTCCATTCAACACCCAGCTCCCTTGCAACCTTCCTTGCCCTAGCCGCAGCTATGTCGGCAACAACAACTTCTCCCAAGTTCTTCCTCGCGAAGGCCGCCAACCATCTTCCCATCCTCCCAACGCCAACAACCGCTATTTTCATCCGCCCGCCTCCAGTGCCCTTTCTGCAGCCCTCCTCATAACCTCTACAGGTGGGTCTTTTTTCGTCCATATCTTGAACGCAAGAGCAGCCTGATTCACGAGCATCCCAAGCCCATCCACAGTCCTGGCCCCGGCTTTTTCAGCCTCCCTCAGAAGTTTTGTCCTGAGAGGTTTGTAGACGATATCGTTGACTATCAGCCCTGGATGAAGCATTTCGGCCGTTGCGATGGTCTGCCCAACTTTTGGCCGCATCCCGACAGAGGTGGCGTTGATCAGGATGTCCGCCCCGGCGATGGTTTCCTTCAGTAGCTTTTTCTCGAGAGGAATGACCCCGATGCTTCTCCCCGTTGCTTTTCTAACGATCTCCGCCAGGACCTTTGCCTTCTCCAAGGTCCTGTTTGCTACTAAGACATCCGCCCCAGCGGTCACCAGCGAATGCACTATCGCCCTGGCCGCCCCTCCGGCCCCCACGACAACTACCCTTTTCCCCCTCACTCTCCCAGCCTCTTCTTCTAAAGCGGCCAATGCTCCGGCTCCATCTGTGTTGTAGCCCACCAGCTTTCCATTTACATTTGCAACAACATTCACGGCCCCCACATCCCTAGCAGATTTATCCAGCCTGTCAAGATATTTCATTACCGCCACTTTGTGTGGAATTGTGACATTCAACCCTTTAACCCCCAGCCTCCTCGCCATCGCCACGGCTGCCGCCAGAAACCTCGGAGGGACCCTGACAGCAATATAAAGAGAGTTCATCCCCAGGCTTTTGAAAGCAGCGTTGAACATCGGGGGCGAAAGGCTCCCCTCCACAGGGTCTCCAAAAAGCATGAAGATCTGGCGGCGATTCTTCAATCCTTGACCTCCTTGGGCCTCAGCTGAATGAGAAGATCTTTGGTCTCCTTCACCCCAAGCTGCCCTGGAGCGGTTTTCTTCGCCACAGCAGCGTAAACGATGGGGACCCCGAGGATTGGCCCCAAAAACCTTGTCAGAATTCCAGCCTTACCCATGGCAAAGGTTATGAGAGGCTTCTTCAGCTCAGCCTCAGTCCTGACAAGGAACTCCAGCGCATTCTTGGTCTCCCTCCAGCCTTTTGCCATCGTCACAACCTTCAAAATATCTCCATCGGCCCCATCCATCTCTTTCACAATTTTGAGAAGCCTTTCGGGGGACAGCCTGCCAGAAAAATCGTGAAATGAAAGAATCACAGACGTCCCCGCCCCCCTCGCCTTCTCCACCACCTTTTCCCTCAGCTCCCGTGAAGCGCGAAACTCGATGTCAACAGCTGAAACACCCCTCGAAATCCCTTCCAGGAAAAATCCCACCCTTTTCGCATCACCGCCGGAGAAATTTCCACCCTCTTTTTTTGGTCTCACCGTCAAGATCATCGGAACATTTGGGTCTATCAGAGTTTCCCACCCATCAAATTTTTTCAAAAAGTCTATCCTTAGTTCCACGATGTCTGCTCCATCGGCCAAAGCCTTTTCCACAAGCTTCTTCATCTCCCCGACGGAAGGTGCAGCCACGGCCCCGCAGACCGCTGGCACCTTCACGAGATGCCTTCCCAGCCTTATCTCCTTCTCGAGCAATTTTTCACCTCTCCACCATCATCTCCTCAACCTTTGTCCCAAAATGTCTTCCCCCAGCCTCCGTCAAAATCAACACCTCATCACCAGGCTTCAACCTGGCCACTGAGATTGGCCGGCCATCCTTCCCAACCAGATTTATCGTCTCGGCATTCTGAAGCAAAATCTTGTACCTCCTCCCATCCTTTTCCGCCTCAACTAGAACCAATGGTCTCCTCTCAATCTTCACCCGCCCGACAACTGCCCTCCTGGTCTCACCTTTGAAGTTGACCACAAGTACCTCGTCCCCGGCCTTGAGCTCAGATAGATATTTTGTCTTGCCGTCCGGAACTCTAACATACCCATGGACGGCCCCGGCGTTGACCCTGAATGGCCTCTGCTCCACAAACTCGCTTGGGAGGGTTTCCGAGTGAACGAGGAAAAGGCCCTCAGCCTGACTCCCCACCAGCATTCCCTCTCCCATCTCCATCATCACCGTTGTGTCTATACATGCCCTATCACCGCTTCCAACCGCCCTGACCTCTTCAACCCTTGCAGGGGATAGCTGGAGTTTCTCCGACGCCAGTTTTTCGAGAATTTCTGAAGTTCTCTTTATCTCCTCTGGACCGGTTTCTCTCGGGTCTAGGACCACCCCTGCAGCTCCAACCTCAAGAGTTTCAGCCGCCACCCTCGCCTCCTCTGCGCTTTTGACCACCTGAAGGATTTTGCAGCCTTTCTGGACATTTGCGATGATATTTTCTAAGGGAATGATCTTCCAGTCTCTGGCAGAGATGATGAGAAAGTCTGCCTCTCTGCTGGCCTCTACCGCCGCCCTTTCAGAAGCCTTATCTTTAATTTCGATTTCTACAGCGGTTTTTCTCCCGGAGCTCTTCACGGCTCGCAGCTTTGGCATTACTTCGGCAATTTTTGATGGCTCTGCCACCGGGAAGACTACTATCCCAACTCCAGGAGAATCTTCGGTTGAAGCAATCATCAAGGTTCCCTCTTTAAGGGCAGCTTGAGCCTCACCCCTCCCAACCAGAAGGGCGTCTGCCCCAGCATCCAGGGTGGCCCTCACAAATCTTTTCCTAGATTCCCATGGCTCGCTCCAGTCGGCTCTCACCCAGAGAAGCTTTCGCAAAAACTTCACCTTTTCAGCTCTTTCATCGCCTGCTCGACAGAAGCTCCCTCATGAACTATCATTGCCAGGGCCCTCGTCATCGCCGTCGGATCTCTGTGCTGAAAGATGTTCCTTCCTATTGAAATCCCTATTGCTCCAGCCTCCATAGCCTCCGCGGTCATCTTCAAAACATCCTCTTCAGTGGCCATCTTTGGTCCGCCGGCGATAACAATGGGAACTGGGCAGCCACGAACAACCTTCTCGAAGGACTTTACATCTCCAGTGTAAACTGTCTTCACGATGTCTGCCCCCAGCTCTGCACCGACTCTCGCGGCGTGGGCAACGAGATCGGGGTCATGCTGGTTCTTTATCTTCGGCCCTCTTGGGTACATCATCGCGAAGAGGGGGATTCCCCACCTCGCGCAGTCCTCGGCAACTGACCCAAGGATCATGAGCTGCTCCTGCTCGTTTGGGGCGCCAACATTTATGTGGACGGAGACAGCATCAGCTCCAAGGGAAATCGCTTCTTCCACGCTCGCAACTGGAACCTTTGCATCTGGCTCGGGGCTAAGAGAAGTGCTACCCGTCAGATGGATGATCAACCCTATGTCCTTCCCATAACCCCTGTGCCCGGCCCTGACGATGCCCTTGTGGAGAACCACAGCGTTTGCCCCTCCCTCTGCAATTTTGTTGATGATGGAAGTCATGTCTTCAATCCCAGGAATTGGACCCATCGAGAGCCCGTGGTCCATCGGGACGATGACGGTTTTTCTGGTCTTTCGGTTGATTATCCTCTCAAGCCTTATCCTCTTTCCTATCTCTGACACCCTTACCACCTCCTTCAGAATATCTGGCTCAGCCATTAAAAGATGTAGGTGGGTTAGGTTCATCGGCAAAATCATTCCTTCAACATTGCTCTAAAAAATTCCCTGAAAACTTCCGCCTCCCTAGACTTTTGCACTTTTGACTAGCACCTCCTTATTCAACACCTCTCTGAAAATCTCTGGCTGTCTCCGCAACGTGCGCGTGACCCAGCGCCAGCCCTTTCTCGCGGCGAGCCGCATGAAGCGGCACAGCTCACCGATGGTCTGAAGCGGTCTGCCCATCCAGCCCGCAACGCGGCGGAGGGTGGAGTGCAGCAGGCTCAGCACGAGAACCGTGTACGCGAAAAGGACGGCCAGTACTACGTTTCGCACTGCGCGATCCTTGCGCACCTGATAGTCCTCGAGCCCGAGATGCTGCTTGGCATCGCGGTGCCAGCACTCGATCCGCCACCTGTAGACGAGCAGGATCAGCAGCTCCCGCTCAGGCAACTTGAGCTTGGTGACGTAGAACCTCTTCTCGTCCGGGTGCCCAGCGCGGTACGAGCAGACGATGCGGCGCACTCCAACGCCGCGGATGCTCGCCCACACGCTCGAGACGTAGTAGCCCTTTCTGTCGATGATCTTGAGGTCGAACTTGACGTTAGAGAAGTACTCGGCAAGGGTGACGCGCGGCGCGCGGTTGACGCTGATCTTGAGCGTTGATGGCGTGCCGATCAGGTAGTCCTCCTTTGCGTCGTCGAGTTCGTGGATGACGTAGTCTGCATAAAACAGGGCGTCCATGCAAACGACCCCCTTTACACCGTGCGATCTGGCGTAGCGCACCTGTTCGAGAGCCATTCGCTTGATCGGGCGGTATTCGTGCCGTTTGTCGCATTTGTTCGTGAATATGTCCGCGTAAATGGGATATCCGAACTCCCAACTGGGGTGGGTGTAGTACGAGTTGAGGATCCTGTGCCCCCACTCCACGCGCTTGGTGATGCCGCTGCGGTGCATGCCCGCGCTCTCCATGTGCCTGCCAGTCTTGTGTACGAGGTGGTCGTCGACGATGAGCAGGCCGTCATCACGTGTAGGCAATTTGTGTTGCACGTGCGCGAGGCGGAGTTCGTTCAGCCTCTCGCAGTCCCATCTCTTGATCGAGCGGTTGAGGCTGCTCTGGTCTTTCTCGGAGAGAGCGTCGTTGATCTCTTGTACCGTCTTGTTGTCGTGGACCACGAGACCAGTAATGAAGGTCGTAAAGTGTTGACGCTGGGGAGTGGTCAGTGCCTTCAGGTATGGTCTGAGATACTTCCGTATGCCCTGCGGCACTCCTTTGTACCGGCTCCCCACATTCGTGCGCGCTTGCTCACTCTTTGCACACGATGAGGTAGACCCTTCGTCCGATGTGCTCCTTCGGGCAATCAACCTTGGCACCGTTGCCAAACTTCGTGGCCCTCTTCTCGATGAACCCAAGGACATCGTCTTCCCGGAGGATGAGCCTTCCCCGGCTCAGGGTTATCACCCGTGCCATTTTCTCGTATATACAAATAAATACTACGCTTAAAAATCTTTCGGTAGGGGAATGGGCACCTGGTGCTCAAAATTGCAAAACTCGAAAAACGCAAAATTTGAGGAGTACAAGCCAAATAGCCCGCAAAATCGATTACCGGTAATAACAAAAAGTGCAAAAGTCTAACTTGTAGCAGTTATTAATATCTTGTAGTGGCGAACCCTTTTGCAGTTTTTTCAAACCTTCCAATCGCCACCGAAATCGATTTATCTTAGAAGGAATCAGTTCTATTGCCCCCATGATGTCACGACATCGGCTGAGGTGACGATGATTTGAATGATGGGCGGACTGAGGGGCACAGAGCTTTTGCGAGATCTCTAAACCAGATGGAGAAACTCTCGCCTTCAGAAACCGAAAGTTACGACTCTAGCCCCATAAGCACACAGCTTTAGTTGCCTGCACTTCCTGCAGAGGCTGTAGAGGGCGTTCATCTGCCCGCTCTTAGCCAGAGCAAGGGCCTGATCGCAAGCATCAGTCCTAAACTCCTTTGGGGTGCCAAAGGCTATGAGCGTCATAGTTCTCTTTATTCCTGGAATGCTGTGAATTTCCTCTGGAATCACCTTCACCAGCTTTTCGAAAGATTCCGTCTCGACCTTCGCAACTATCGAGTAGGGTCCAGCTACAGAATAGGCCTCGGCCACTTCTTCAACATCGAGAATTTTTTCCAGCACTTCCTCTATCCTTCCAGTTTCGGTGTCAATGAGGATGAAGGCAACCGGCATTTTTCCACCTACTCAAACGCGAAAAGCGTTAGAGTGTTTTTCACCCCTGGAATCTTGTGTATCTTCTGCGTCACCGCCTGAGCCACATCCTCAAATTTCGGCGACTCCACTTTCACGACGATGTCGTGGGGCCCGGCAACTGAGTATGCCTCGGCCACCCCCTCAGTTTTTCTCAGCTCTTGGAGGATTCCCCTGATCTTCCCGACATCGGCATCAACGAGCACATATGCAACTGGCATCTTCCATCACCTCCTCACACTTTTGGCACCTTCTTAAGAGCCTCTCTCACCAATTCCTCTGGGTATTCATAGTCAATAAGCTTTCCCCTCAAGAAATCGTCGTAGGCCTGAAGGTCGAAATGCCCGTGCCCGCTGCAGTTGAAGAGGATCACCTTTTCCTCCCCCTTCTCCTTGCATCTCAGCGCCTCGTCTATAACGGCTTTCACGGCGTGAGCGGTTTCAGGAGCCACAACAAAGCCCTCGGCTTTCGCGAAAAGCCTCGCAGCCTCAAAAACCTCATTCTGGTGATATGCAATAGCTCCAACATAGCCCTCGTGTGTGAGCTTGCAGAGGAGGGGAGCATCCCCATGGTATCTCAGTCCCCCGGCGTGGATGGGGGGTGGCATGTAGGTGTGTCCTAGGGTGTACATCTTCAGAAGCGGCGTCATCTCCGCTGTGTCCCCAAAGTCATATATGTATGGACCCTTCGTGAGGGTTGGACAGGCTTTCGGCTCAATCGAGAAGGCCTGGAGTTCCGGCTTCTTCCCCGTTAACTTGTCCGCCATGAATGGAAAGAGGAGTCCAGAGAAGTTGCTGCCCCCGCCAACGCAACCAAAAATCACATCTGGATACTCGCCCACCATCTCAAGCTGTTTTTTGGCCTCCAGCCCAATCACCGTCTGGTGAAGAAGGACATGGTTGAGGACGCTGCCCAAGGAGTACTTTGTGTCTTCGTGGGTTGCAGCATCCTCTATCGCCTCTGAGATCGCAATCCCAAGGCTGCCGGGATTATTTGGGTCCTGCTCAAGCACCCTTCTCCCATACTGGGTCCTGTTGCTTGGGCTCGGCACACACTCCGCCCCCCAGGTTTCCATCAGAATCCTGCGGTAGGGCTTTTGCTGGTAGCTCACCTTAACCATGTAAATGGTGCACTTCAACCCAAACAGCATGGTGGCGAAGGCCAAGGAGCTACCCCACTGCCCAGCTCCAGTCTCAGTCGTCAGGCGTTGTACACCTTCTTTCATGTTGTAGTAGGCCTGGGCGACGGCGGTGTTCGGCTTGTGGCTTCCCGGTGGGCTCACACCTTCCCATTTATAGTAAATCCTCGCTGGAGTCTTCAGGGCCCTTTCAAGTCTCACGGCCCTGTAGAGGGGGGTCGGGCGCCAGATTCTATAAACCTCTCTTACCTCCTCTGGAATTGGGATCCATCTCTCCCGGCTCACCTCCTGTTTGATGAGCTCCATGGGGAAAATTCTTGCGAGGGCTTCAGGCCCAATCGGCTCTTTTGTGACAGGATTGAGCGGGGGATCAAGAGGCGTCGGAAGGTCAGCCTGGATATTGTACCAAGCTTTCGGGATCTCATCCTCCGGGAGGAGAATTTTTGTCTGCATCCAACCTCCATCTTCAGTTTGATGGCATAATTATAAATATTGCGCAGAAGTGTTCATCAAGGGACAAAATGCTTCAGGCCTTCGCGCAGTTTCCCATAGGTTTTATCATCGCTCTTTCGGGAGCCCTAGTTCCGGGGCCGCTCCTCGCCTATGTTGTTGCGAAATCTGCGGCATCCGGTAAAAAGGTTGGTCCACACACGGTCGTCGGTCATGTGATAGTTGAGCTGGTCCTCCTCTCTCTTCTCCTTTTCGGCCTCGGAATCGTTCTCCAAAGCCCTGAATTTCAAATGGTTGTAGGAATTTTGGGCGGGGCATGTCTTCTGCCGCTTGGATTTCTCACGGTAAAGGGGGCAACCAGAGCGGAATACAAGGCCAACGCCGCGATTGCAAGATATCCCCCAGTGATCGGCGGAGTTCTCTACAGCACGGTCCTGAACCCAACTGTGATCATCTGGTGGGCCACCATAGGATTTGCCACGATCATGGACGCTTACGCCACAGCCTCTCTTCTGGGGGTAGGCTTTTGGCTGGCGGGGCACTGGCTCGCAGACTTCTGGTGGTTCTCCTTCATCTCCATCTCTGTGGTTGAGGGAAAGAAGTTCATAGGAAGTAGGGGCTACAGGGTCCTTCTCTTCTGCTGCGGAATTCTTCTGCTCATCATCGGCGCCTCTCTTCTGGCGAAGTATGGAGGAGGGCTTCTCTAAACTGGCTTTTCTCCCCATCTCCTGTAGAGCCTGTGGTCCACCCCAAGGGCCTCAAAAACCTTTCCCACGATGAAATCAACCAAATCCTCAATTTTCTTTGGCTGGTGGTAGAAGGCCGGCGCTGCGGGGATTAAAACAACTCCAGCCTTGGCAAGTCTCAGCATGTTCTCCAGCTGGATAACGCTTACCGGAGCCTCCCTCCAGACCAAGATGAGCTTTCTTCCCTGCTTCATAGTCACCTCTGCTGCCCTTGTGATGAGATCCTTCGAAACCCCGCTGGCGATTGCACCCAGAGTCCCCATGCTGCAGGGAATGATCACCATCCCATCTACAGGATGGGAGCCGCTGGCAATCGGTGCTGTTAAGTCTTGGAAATCATAGGTTATTGAAGCAAGCTTTTTTACATCATCGGCGGTTTTTCCAGTTTCAAGCGAGATTATTTTTTCCGCGACATCTGAGATGACCAATTCCGTTTCTATTCTCATTTCTCTGCAGAGCTCCAGAAACCTCACCCCATAAACAGCACCGCTCGCCCCCGTTATTCCAACGACAATCTTCATCTAACCGATCTCTCTTATTTTTGCTGCGATGGCGTCTCCAACTTCAGATGTTTTAGACTTCCCTCCCAAATCATAAGTTCTCACTTTTCCCTCCTTCAGGATCTCGACAACGGCTTCTTCTATGACTTGGGCTCCCCTCACCTCCCCCAGATGCTCGAGCATCATCTCTCCGGCGAGAATGGTGGCGATGGGATTTGCCACATTTTTTCCGGCATGTTTTGGTGCCGATCCATGGATTGGCTCGAACATGCTCACGCCTTCTGGGTTTATGTTTCCCCCCGGCGCCAGCCCAAGACCCCCCTGAATCATTGCCCCGAGATCTGTGATGATGTCCCCAAACATGTTCGGGGTCACAACCACCTGGTACCACTCGGGATTTTTCACAAACCACATGGTGATGGCGTCCACAAATGCAAATTCTGTTTCGATCTCAGGATACTCCCTTGCCACCTTCTCAAAAACCTCCCTCCAGAGGGAGTAGACGTGGGTAAGGACATTGGCCTTGTCCACAGATGTAACCCTCTTCTTCCCCTTTTTTCTCGCAAGCTCGAAAGCATATCTGATAGTCCTTTCTGCCCCCTTTCTGCTAATCACACCTATCTGATATGCAATTTCGTCTCCGTCGACTTCCACATCCAGCCCAAATTTT
>JAVZGN010000021.1:0-15577 GCA_038872135.1 Hadarchaeales archaeon (SeqCode)
CGAATCTTTTCATCCTTCCCTATACTCGCCCCCCAGATCGCCTCCTCCATGAATTCGATTGTCTGATGATAGACTTTCTGGTCAACCGGGAAGGGAATGCCATCCTTACCTCCATGGGCAAAAGAATACTTCACTGGATCTCTCCAAGACGGCGGCGCTCCATAGACAATCTCAGAAACGAGCGCCAATGCTCTTATGGCTGCGGGGCCGATTCCTCTAATCCCCACAAGCTCCTCATAATTCTCAGGCCTTATCTCATACGCCCGCTTCAGCGCCGTAAGTGTCCTTGGCGACAGTTTCGTTATCATGTGTCCGGTCGGCATCTTCAATTTCATCTCGGGTGATTTTCCTTCAGAAAACTCGTCGATGGTCCTCTGGCCGGCTTCTCGAAAGACAGAGAGAAAATGCTGAGGCTTCTCATTCACCAAGTCCACGCTTACTTTCCTCGCCTCCTCACTCTCTTTCGCCGTCATGTCCAGCACAACAGCTTCCATCCTGTCCCCGGCAATCCCAGAGTGGGGTTCATCAACGAAACTCCTCACCCTCTCCGAGAGCCAGTGATATCTCCTCGCAAGTCTCTCGTGCATTCCCTGTTGAACTACTGCCCACTCCCCATCCTCGCTGAGAACAAAGCAGTGGTGATAAAGCTGATATCCGTCCTGGATACATGCATTGTCCACTTTTGCCGCCATTCTGCTCGCATACTTCAGCCTTTCTATTTCCTGCGATGAATAGCCAAAGGATTCCGCGACCCTTTCAATCTCATCTGGCGTTTTCTTCGAGATTTTCCCCTTTCCCCCGCAAACAGCAATCCCAAGATCTTTTGGAATTCCCTCCTTCAGCGCTCCCATAGTCACGGTTGTCAGCCCGGAACTGTGCCAGTCGTAGCCCAGGACACACCCGAGAGCCTGGAAAAAGAAGGGATCTCCAAGCCTGTGCAGAAATTCCTTCCTTCCATATTCCTTGATTATGAGGGCGGAGATTTCTCCTCCAAGCTTCTTCATCATCGAAAAAAGCCAAGGGGGACATTTCCCCCCATGAAGTGGTAGCTCAGCAATTCCGGTTCTCATCAATTAAAGATGGAGAAAAGAAGAATTAAATCGAATGCTCGATACAAAGGCCATCAGTCACTTCAGCAAATAGTAGCCCGCTGCTTTCTCCCTTGCAACCCTCTTGGCATAGCCCTTGTTCACGAGCTCCATGAGGGCGTTGTTGACCATCCCCTTCGGGAGCTTTGCGGCCCTCATGACATCATCTGCCGTTTTGAGGGTTTCAGGGTTCGTGCAGCCGAGCTTTTTAAGCGCATCGTACACCTTTTGAGCATTTGGGCTGAGTTCTGTCATGGCATCACCTCTTCATCCACTCTCTCCTGCATTTTTAAAGCATTATCTCAAGGCTCATGTCTACCGGCGGTGCTCTGAGAGTGATGTAGCTGGATGAAACTACATCAACTCCGGTGGCCGCAACCCTCCTGACATTGGAGAGATCTATCCCGCCAGAAGCCTCAAGGATAACTTTCTTCAACCCATGCTTTTTTAGCAACCTCACGGCCTTCTTCATCTCGCCAACACTCATGTTGTCTAGCATTACTATGTCTGCCCCAGCTTTGGCCGCCACCAGAGCATCTCTCGCATTCGTTACTTCGACTTCAACTTTTCCCTTCCGTGCAGATTTTGCCATCTTAACAGCTTTTTCAACGGAGCCGACGATCTTTATGTGATTGTCTTTTATCAAAATCTGATCACTCAAAGTATATCTGTGGGGACTTCCTCCACCAATTGCCACAGCCCTTTTATCAAAAACTGTGAGGAGGGGGGCAGTCTTTCTTGTTGCGGCCACGATTACCCTCAAGTTCCCCTTCCTCGCTTCTTCAACAAACTTCCTTGTGGTCGTGGCGATACCGCTCATCCTCATGAGGAGGTTGAGGGCCGTCCTCTCACCTGCCAGGATCTTCCTTGCTTTTCCCGAGAGCTCCATTATTCTGATGTTTGGAGCAATCTCAGACCCGTCCCTCTTAAGAATTTTGACTTTTACTCCAAGCAGTCTGAAGAGAGCCGTCGCCTCTTTTACACCTGCTAGAACCCCATGCCCTTTTGCTATTATCTCTGCCTTCGTCACCACATCATTTCCCACCAGCACTTCTGAGGTGACATCTCCTTTTCCAAGATCTTCTCTAACCATTTCCAGCAGCTTTTCTCGAACATTCATTCCATCAGCTCCCTAGCTGGAGGGGCTCCGTCATATTTCTAAGCATTCTTATGGCCGAAAGGGCCGCCAGATAGCTGGTTCTCGGGGACTCGGGAAATGGAAGGTTGTTTGCAACAGTGGTGATTTCTCCGCAATCTCCAATGATTTTGATTTCGTGGATGTTTCTTTTAATGGATGGATCTGCGACCACTCTCACCCTAGTTTTTTTCACCCCGATGGTTGCCAACGCCAGCGTGGCAGCAACATTGACGCTTGCTGGAAAAATCTTTACCGCTTCGCTTGCTGGTCCATCGAAAATCACCTTCGCTTTTTTGATTTTTGAAAGATCCAGTCTTTGGCGCCTGAGTTGTGATATCGAGGCGAAAGCCTTTGGGGGTTTCCTTGTAGTCAAAACAACCTCTTTTATCTCCCCGACGGCTGCAGCCTTTGCTCCGTCAACTCCCACTATTGCACCGGATGGAACGAAGATTCTCCTCCCTTTCTTTTCTGCCAGAGAGAGGAGTCTCCTGAAAAGCTTCTCATCAGCGAGGGCCCCGACACTCATCACCATCAGATCCTTTCCGCTGTTGAGAATTTCCTCTGAATACTGCTCCACCGCCAGCTGTGAAGCCGCCTCAATTACCAGCTGAACCCCCCTGTCAGCGCAGATTTCTCTCACGCTTTTTGCAATCTTAGGTTTTGGTTCAAGTCTATTCGATAGCAGAATAGCTTTTTCCTTCACGATATCATATACCCAAATGAGTTCTGCTTCTCCCGCTCTGCCTTCGCATATCGCCTTCGCCAGCGTTGAGCCAATCGCCCCACAACCGATAATTGCAATGCCCAGCATCCGAAATGATTAGGCATCTAAGTATTAATCGTTAAGCAAAGGTTTTTGGGTCAGGTTCTTAGCCTCTTGGCAATTTTCGCTTCAGGCTTTCACAAAAGTAGTTAAATAACCTTTCCCAAAGTTGATTGATGTCAACGCCAATTCCACCTCCAGAACCAGCCAAGCCCACCGAGCAACCGATACCTCCCAAACCGCAACCTTCCAAACCAAAGTTGATCACCCATGCAATAATAATCGGCGTGGGTGTTCTGATTGTTGCCATTATCGTTGCTACGTCATTTTTTCCAATAACTCCCCCCGTGATTGAAAGGAAGTGCACATTAAGTGGTTATGTGCTAGCCGGCCCCACAGCGGAGTACAGGGTTGTGAACGCCACGGTTGAGGTGAAAGTCGGCGGTCGTTCATACACAGCAGTCACGGACAGCTGGGGAGCATACAGTCTTCAGTTGCCAACAGGTAACTGGCAGGTGAGAATAAAGGTTGGGGATAACATTCGATACACCGAGAACATCTCGGTTCCAGGCAGCCAGAGGGAAATGAAAAAAGACATTTACAACGTTATTCCAGAGCTGGCTTCTGGTGATGGCGGTTCTATAGGAGATGTCCGCGTGGTTTATGTTCCGGCAACTTCCCGTTTGACGGGATATGTTTTTGCCGGGAGCGAGAGGAGCTACCGTCTCTCCGGTGCAATGGTTGAGATCGAGGTCAGAGGACAAACCTACGCAACAACAACCGGTGGAAGCGGAGAGTATACTGTTGAAGCCCCGGTGGGAACATGGACAGCAAGGGTAAAAATAGGTGGAAATGTCAAGTCATCTGACACCATAAATGTTTCCATCGGTCAGAACTACCTCATAAAAGAGTGGTACAACATCGCTCCGGAGCTCATCCCAGATAAATCTGCGGATGGCGTGCGATGCGTATACGTTGAGAGTGGATGGAGGGAGACCCAGAGGATCAAGTTGGGCTAGATTATTTCCACGCCCCCCTTCTGACTGACCATCACAGTAAAGTTTCTTAGGGCCTTGCGACGCTCGAGATATTCCCTCCCCAGCGTTTCAGTAATCCTCCTTACCAGATCAGAATAGTTGCAGGAAATTTTTATCCCCCTTTTATCAGCCATTCGGAAAATCTCCTCGCACGCATGATAGACGTTGGTACCCCTAGGAAACTCCACTTTCACCGGCCAGTTCAAAGTTTTTACCAGCCGCAATGTATTTTTTGATTTCTCCACATTTTCTTTCGCTTTTTTGATCAACGCTCCAACGTTTGACCGACTCGTTCCCAGCTCAGAAGCAATTCTCGAAATGCTCATCCCACGATTTCTCATCATCAGGACTTCCAGCTGTCGTCTTGTTAGATGGGTCTTACTTATGTCAACCATTTTCACTTCACAATAATAATTTATCCACCAATTTTATTTAAAATAGCGATGTTAGGGGGCCTAAGATTCGATAGAATGGAGCTTGCGGGGTCGCTGGGAGACCTTGGCACGATGCTCCCTCTCCTCATCCCTCTCATCTTGGTAAATGGACTCAACGCCACAGTAGCTTTCCTGATGATCGGTCTTTTCTACATTTTTACAGGACTCTACTATAGAATTCCAATCCCTGTGCAGCCCCTGAAGGCAGTCGCCGTAATCGCCATCTCAACTGGGGCATCGGCTCGGCTGATAGCTTCCGCGGGAATAATCATGGGGATTTTCCTCCTTTTCCTTGCCTTGACTGGGTTGATAAAAGAAGTTGCCAGGGTTTTCTCAAAGCCAGTGGTAAGGGGAATTCAAGCAAGCCTCGGTCTAATGCTATTCATCAAAGGATTTCAGTACATGAGCGGAGAGCAGATGTTCCTCGGTGGAGAGAAGATTTTCCTTGGATCGCTTCCTCTGAATCTTGTCATCGCGTTTTTGGGCCTGCTCATCGCTGGGTGTCTTCTGACCTCTAGGAAAATCCCAGCTGCCATTGTCCTAGTATTGGCGGGTCTAGCAATTGGGCTTGTGTTCAAACCCCCTGAGCTGAGGCCTAGCCCAACTGCTCCCGCCCCGATCCTCCCAAACATTTCTGAGCTTCAGACAGCTTTTTCCCTACTTTTCCTCCCTCAGGTTCCAGTCACAATTGGCAATGCAATTATTTCCACCTCAGATCTCGCGGAAAAATATTTTGGGAAAAAGGGAAAGAAGGCGACTCCTAAAGTCCTAGCTGCAAGCATGGGTGTGGCTAACTTGGCTTCAGGATTTGTAGGGGGAATGCCCATGTGCCACGGCGCTGGAGGATTGGCTGCCCACTACCGGTTTGGAGCAAGGAGTGGCGGAGCAAATTTGATAATTGGAAGCCTCTTTCTCATCGTCGGGTTAGTCTTCGGCTCCTCCGCAGTTTTCGTGCTCGGGGCAATTCCACTTTCAATCCTAGGCGTGTTGCTCACTATTACTGGGTTACAACTTGTGATTTTGTTACAGGATCTCTCCGCCTCTAAGGATCTCGCAGTTGCCGGAGTGATAATTGGGATAACGCTGGCCACAAACCAGCTGGCGGCAGGGTTTATCATCGGAATAATCGTGTATTATCTGATGAGGTGGTGGCCGTGGTCAGGCCGGTGAAAGCTGAAGAAGCGGTTGGAAAACCGCTCGCCCACGATATCGTGAAGTATGGTCCGGGACTTAAGGCGGTCCTCTTCAAAAAAGGCCACGTGGTCAGGGAAGAGGACGTGGAAAAATTGAAGGATGCGGGCAATTACATCGTCTACATCGAGGAAGGGGGGCTGGAGGGAGTGCATGAAGACGATGCAGCTTTAAGGATGGCTACGGCATGCATGGGGCAGAATCTTCTCCACACCAAGCCGAACAAGGGGAGGGTTGATCTCTTGGCGTCGATTTCGGGGGTGCTGAGGGTAAAAGAAGCCATCGTGAAAGAGGTTAATTTGGTAGAGGATTTTGTCTTGGCCACTCTTCCGGACTTTTCAGGCGTGAGGAAGGGTCAGAGGGTAGCTTCAATGAAAATAGTACCCCTCAGCGTTGATGAGGCTAAAATGAGAGAGGTTGAAGGCATTCTTTCTCGAGAGAAGCCGGTTGTGGAAGTTTGTGCTCCAGTCGTGAAAAGAATTGGAGCGATAATCACTGGAACAGAAATATTTGAGGGCCGGGTGAAAGATGCTTTCCTTCCGGTTCTCCAAAAAAAGCTCGGGGAGTTTGGGCTGCAGGTAGAGGAATCCTGCGTAATGCCGGATGATGAAAGAAAAATTGCAGAAAAGATAATAGAGTTCAAAAACAGCGGAAAAGAGTTGATCTTGGTGTGCGGGGGCATGGCCGTTGACATTAAAGATGTCACCGCGAGCGCCATTAAACTGGCCGGGGCGGATGTGGTTAGGAGAGGTATCCCAGCGTTTCCAGGCTCAATGATGATGATCTCCTACTTGGGCGATGTGGCGGTTGTTGGGCTCCCCGCCTGTGTCATCCCAGATGAAAGAACCACATTTGACATCTTCCTGCCGAAGCTGCTGATGAAGCGCAAGATTGAAAGGGAAGAAATTGCAGACATTGCTCCAAGAGGGCTGGAAATCTTGAGCGGGGGCTGAGCTTGAAAAAACCTACCGTTGGGGTCGTTATTCTCGCCGCCGGGGAATCAAGTAGGATGGGCGAGCAAAAGCTGCTTCTTCCACTCATGGGACACACCCTTCTCGAGCACGTCGTCGGTTCATTTAGAGGAATCGCTGATAGGATTATGGTGGTGCTTGGGCATAATCCGGAGGCTATTTTCCCCCTCCTCCAGAGGCTGAATGTTGAGTGGGTGGTGAATGAAGAGTATCAACTTGGAATGGTGACCTCTTTCAAGCGTGGGCTGGCAGAGCTTAGGAATTGTGATGCGGTGTTTCTGGCTCTTGGTGATCAGCCACTTGTGGACAAAACCTTTCTTTTAAAAGCAATCGATGCCTGGAGGGATGGAGCAAAAATAGTCTGCCCAGTTTTCAGGGGGAAAAAAGGCCACCCTGTTCTCTTTGATCAAAGCCTCTTTGGGGAAATTCTCAGCCTCGACGAAAATCAATTCATCCGTGATGTCATCCACAGGCATGCCGATCTCATGAAGGTCATCGAAGCCGGGAAATGGGCAATAACTGATGTAGACACACCAGAGGACTTTTTAAAACTCAAAAAAGAATTGGAAAAAAGCTAGGCGTATCTTATTGCTCTCGTTGGGCAGACCGAAACACAAAGCCCGCACATGTAGCACCGCGCTTTGTCAACTTGGGCAGATTTTCCAACAACATGAATAGCTCCATATGGGCAGTGTTTTTCGCAGAGGCCGCAGGCAGTGCATTTTGAGACAAGGACCTCCACCGGTTCCGCTGTTAGTCTGGGTTCAGCGGGAAGATGTGGAAGCGCTTTTCCCCTTATTTCCGAAATCGAGTTGTAGTTTTTTGCCCGCATGAACTTTGCTATTTCATCCGCGATTATTCCATAGATGTTCGGCCCCCGAATGATGGCTGCTGTGCAGACCTGAACTGCAGAGGCTCCAGCCATGATAAATTCCACAGCATCTCTCCCAGAAGAGATCCCGCCCACTCCAATGACCGGAATGCTCACAGTTCTCGCGATATCCGCCACACATCTAACGGCAAGAGGTTTAATCGATGGCCCAGATAACCATCCATACCCACTTGCGCTCCCCAGCATAGGCATCGCGTTTTCTATGTCTATGCTCAAACAAGGGCCCAAAGTGTTTATGGCGACTATTCCATCCGCCCCTGCGCTTTCCGCAGCTTTAGCAAACTCCTTTATGTCTAATACATTTGGGCTAAGCTTCACAAATACCGGGACATCCACAACTTCTTTAGCGGCTTTTGTGGCTTCAATCACTGGCGTTGGATCATTTCCGAGATAGTGAGTCGAGAGCTCCAGGGCATCCGCTCCAGCCTCAACAACTTTTGGCGCAATCTCCCTGATCTCCGCGGCCCTGTAGCCTATGCTGGCTATCAGCGGCAACCCGGCCTTTTTGGCTTTGGGGTACTCCACCTTCAACCATTGCTCAAGGGGAAGATCTGTCCAGAGCTCAGCGTTCAGAAGGCTATCTTTCACTTTGACTATGCAAGGGCGCGGGACCTTTGCGGGCTGAACACTAACAGTCTTCGCAACGAGAGCACCGGCCCCTCCTTCCGCTACCTTTAAAAGAGCCTCTCCATCCATCACATTCGGGCCAGCGGCCGGCATCACAGGATTTCTCAGTTTAAGACCGCAGAGTTCCACACTGAGATCGACCATCATCTACCACCCCTCTGCAGCTCCTGCCAGAGCTTTTCGGCAGCTCTTCTCGCAATCGCAGCCGCTTGCGATTCATCAATGGTAAGCAATTTTTTCTCTTTTACCACAACTTTCCCCCCGACAATAACAGTTTCCACATCATCCCCATCCACGGTGTTCACCAAATGTCCAAGAACTGTATCTGGTCTTATAGGCGTTGGAGCGAGAGTTGGGTTGATAATGATGAGGTCAGCGAGCTTCCCGATTTCAATCGATCCAACCTCATTTTCCAGCCCATAGAGCTCAGCCCCTTTTATCGTGGCCATCTCCAGAACCTCTCGCGGAGAAATTACCCGAGGATCTCTAGTAGAAACCTTGTGAATGAGATAGGCTGCCCGGATATTCTCAAACCCATCAAAGATGTATCCATCATTTCCAAGCCCAACTGGAATCCCTCGCTGGAGCATCTTCGGAACGGGGGCAACCCCAACAGCGTTCAGCATGTTGCTCATTGGATTGTGGGCCACTTTGGCACCGCTCTTCTGAATTATGTCTAGCTCCTCATCAGAGACATTCACACAGTGGGCGAGCACAACATCTGGACCGAGGAAGCCAACCTCCTTCAACCTTTCAACAGTTCTCATTCCATATCTTTCATAATTGTGATAGACGTCCACAAGCCCCTCAGAGGTGTGAATGGTCATCGGAACTTTATATTTGCTGGCTAATTGCCTCGCATACGCCAAAAGCTCATCAGAAACGGTGAAAGACGCATGAACACATATCATCCCCATGATCCTGGAAATCCTCTTTTTCTTCAATTTCTTTATGAATCTTTCATTCTCCCTCATCCCGCTCGCTCCCTCCGCCCTGCTGTGCCTTTCGGTGGCTTCGAATGAAATTATTCCTCGAATCCCGGACTGTTCGACCGCCGCCGCAATTTTGTCTAGCACCCCGGCGATGGATTTTGGCCCAGAGTAGGTGTCTGCGAAAAGAGTTGTCCCGGTTTTTAAAAACTCGACGCAGGAGATTAGGGCGCTGGCATAGGCGTCATCTTTTTTCATCGTCTCATCCATCGGCCACCAGACCCTCTGGAGAATCTGTGAAAAATCAGTAGGTGGCTGTATTTTGAGGGGAGCACCGCGAAGGAGCATCCCGTAAAGATGTGTGTGGGCGCAGATCAGGCCTGGCATGACTATTTTTCCCTTCGCATCAATTACCTCATCCGCTTTTGGGGTCCTGCCTTTTTTCCCAATCGACTGAATTCTTCCATCCTCAACAGCTATTGAACCACCCTGAATTATCCTGCAGTTTTTGTCCATCGTGACTATACATCCGTTTTTTATCACAAGGTCAACCATTCTCTCCTATAAAGGTAGAAAACCATAATTTAAAACTTGACATCTCAACACTGGTGTTATTAATCGCTGAAAAAAATTGTAGTGATGCATGATCTTGTAATCAGAAATGGGAAAATGATTGTCAAAGGAAAGCTTGTGAGCGGCGAAATCGCTATTGATGATGGGATCATCAGGAGGATTGCTGTAAGTGGTGTTGAAAAAGGCGATGTTGAGATAAACGCCCATGGGAGATATATCCTCCCGGGAGCTATCGATGTTCACGCGCACATCTTTGACCGGAGATTTCAGCACAGAGAATCGTTTGACAGCGGGACGATGGCTGCAGCAGCTGGGGGGGTCACCACAGTAATCATAATGCCTTTAGACACTCCAGTCCTCACCGTCTCCGAAGTAAAAAAACTGATAGAGCTTGGTGAAAAGAATAGTTTGATAGATTTTGCCATTCACGCAGGCAACATGACTGCCGAGGCCATCAGAGAAGTTAAAAAGCTCGTTTCTGTTGGAGTTGCATCTTTCAAAACATTTACATGCTCCCCATATCTTTTGGAGAAGGGGGAAATCGAGCGATTGATGGATGAGATAAAAAAAGCGAATGGAATTCTGTTTGTTCACGCCGAGGATGAAGATGAGCTGAGACGAGGGCTCGAAAGGGTGAGAGGTAGAAAAGACCCGCTGGCCCACCACGAGGCGAGAACAGTGAGGGCCGAGGTGAAGGCTGTAAAAGAAGTTATTCGGATGAGTAGATATCATCGCTGTAAGACGCACTTCGCACACATCACTTCTGCAGAGGCCTGTGAGGTGATAAAAAAGGGTAAGCGAAAAATCATCACAGCCGAAACCTGTACCCACTACCTGATTTTCACTAGGGAGGATGTTAAGACTCATGGACCCTATCTGAGGGTCAATCCCTCCATAAAAACAAAAAAAGACAGGGCGGCATTGTGGAGGGCTCTCTCGGAAGGCACGCTAGATCTCGTGGCCACTGACCATGCTCCAGGCACTGTGGATGAAAAAGAAGTCGGATGGGACGACATATGGAAGGCCCAGATTGGGATCCCCGGAGTAGAGAACCTTCTCCCGCTGATGCTAGAAGAAGGAGTGTGCAAGAAAAGGATATCTCTCCGGCGGCTCATTGAATGTTTGTCGATTGCACCGGCAAAAATTTTTGGCCTATATCCACGAAAAGGGGCATTGCTCGAAGGCTCAGATGCTGATTTGGTGATAGTGGATCTCAAGAAAAAAACTAAGATAACCGCGGATAAACTCCACTACAAAGTCGGCTGGACGCCATACGCCGGGCTAAGGTCAGTCGCTCCACCAGAGTATACCATTTCGCGCGGAGAGGTGGTTTCAGCCGGCGGGGAGATCATTGGAAGAGTTGGACGCGGGAAATTTCTATCAAGAGCGTGCTCGTGATTCTATCTTTTCAACGCGGAGATTTTCAGAGCAACTATTGCATCCCGAACATCTGAAAACACAGGAGTCCTTACCCTTGAAATTTCTGTGATATCACCGGCTTTTGCGCCAAGAGTGACTAGGACCACTGGCTTCTCCTTGGATTTCTCGCATTTCTCCACAACTTTTTTTAAATCATCTCTCCTAAGTTTTCCCGAACCTGTTGCCACCACAACTAAAAGGGCATCGATTTCTTTTTCCTCCAAAACTCTGTCCGCCGCCACCTGGAAATCTTCGCCAGTGGCTTCCTCCCCGAGGTTCACAAAACCATCGACTTTAACCTCTTTCTTGAATTTTTCAAAAGCTTCTTGAGGGATAGTGGCCAATGTCATCTCGCTTTTTTCTATCCATTTCCTGGCAAGCAGTCCCGCAGACTTAGAATTAGTCACGACGGCAATTTTTCTACCCCTCATGGGCCTGCCACCGACCAACATCTTTGCTCCACAAAACATCTCTTCCAATGTCTCCACTGGAATTCCTCCAGCCTGCTTTATTGCCGAGACAAAAATTTTGTTTTCTACCGATGCACTGAAGACCAAAACCGGCTTTTCCACCGAGATGCTTTTGATGAACTCGATATCCTTTCTCTTCAGGATATTTTTCAGGACTAGGCCGATGATTTCAGTTTCTTTATCCTGTTTGAGAAATTCCAGTATTTGCGTCAGCTGCACTCCAGTCTCGCCCAGGCACACGAATTTACTCATGCCAACTCCGCATCTCTCCCCCCTTTCGGCAGCCATCTCCGCGAGAAGGGGGTCATCTGCAACAACGGCCATCTTCCCCCTCTGGAAATTCCCAGAAATCGTCGCCACCAGCCCATTTCCGGTGTTCACCACCCCAAAAGAGGCAGGCCCCACGAGAACCCCGCGTTTGGAAAAAGATAATAGCATCTGGTTAGTTTTTTCCCTTCCTTTAGACAGGAGCAGCACACATGTGGATTTCTGAAGGATTTTTTTGATGTTTTTTTCGAGGATTTCTGGCGGGAGCAGGATCATGACCAGCATGTTCTTTTTGATCGATGAGAGGGGCTCGGCCCCCGCAAGCTTTCCCTGCACATCCACGACATGAACCTTTCCCTTAAAGCCTGAGAGCCGGTCCTTCAGTAGAAAAAAACGCGTGGAATAAACCTCATCCTCGCCGCGAAGCTCCGACGCCCCGACAACGGCAACTTCTCTTGGCTCAAACAGATTTTTAAGCTCAGGCTTCATTCGCCGCCATCCCCGACAAAGATTCTGGCGTCAACCGCAACCGCTCCCTTTCCAGCAGCAAACACAAAAAGTGGATTGATGTCTAGCTCTTGAATCTGCGGGAACTCGGCCACCAGGATACCCACCTTTTCTATCACCTCGGCCACGGCCAGAATGTCTGCGGGAGGCTCTCCCCTTATCCCAGCGAGCACCGGATATCCTTTGATCTCCTTGATCATTTCAACAGCCTCATCTTTGGTGAGGGGTGCCAGCCTGAAACTCGTATCTTTTAGCACTTCAACCCAGATACCCCCAAGCCCAAACATAACAGTGGGACCAAATGACTTATCTTGCAAACCACCGACAATCGCCTCCCTGCCGGGGGGGACGTGCTCTTGGACCGTGACACCAAGAATCCTAGCATTGGGACTGTAGCTCTTGGCGCTGTTCATAATATCTTCAAAAGCTTTTCTCACCTCCATCTCCCCACCTATCCCCACCCTCACTCCGCCAGCGTCGCTTTTGTGAATAATATCTGGGGACGCTATTTTCATGACAACAGGGTAATGGATTTCTCTCGCTATCCTGACAGCCTCATCGGGAGTTGTAGCAAGCTCAGTTCGATTGACCGGGATTCCAGCCAGACTCAAAACTTTTTTGGCATCAATCTCTCCCAGTTCTTTTCTACCACTTTTCTTTGCACCATCCAGAATTTCCGCTATTTTTGATTTCTCCATTTTTCCCTAATCAAAAAGGTTTCAGAATATATAGCATTTTTGTTTTAGCCAATTTTGGCTCCAATTTATAGTTATTTTCCAAAAAATTACCGTTTAATAGCTTGAAATAATAAATGGCGAATTTTTTATATGAATTATTTATAAAAACGTCATAAAATAGATTAAACACTTGAATCAGAGTTATTTGTCTTTTGAATTTTTGACCCTTAAATCAGTCCTTTTAATTAACTGAGCCATTTTATAACGCGAAAATAGAAAACTAGCCTCCAGGAATCTGATCAAGCGAATTTATCGTCACATCCCCGTCATATAATCTCCCGGCTCTAACACTGACGATTGTAACCCTTATAGATTTTCCTATCTCAAGATTGGCCCCTCGGAGCTGAACCTCGGCATATGCCCAATCGCTCTGTCTGAACCTCTGGGGATTCTCAAATGTCCAGCAATAGAATTCATTGTCGATTCCTCTTATCGGCTCTCTCGCCCACCCTCTTATGAAATCTGTGGTTGGTTTTGAAACTTCAAAAGAAAGAGTTTCTCCCCCAATGTGCTGGATGTGAAATCTAACGACATTTTCATTGACCAACCCAGCATAAACGGCCACTTCCACATATCTGGGCCTGAAAGGAGAATAATATTGGCTTAACCATACAGCTATTGGAGCCGCAGCCGCCACTGTTATCCCCACAAGAAGGATTGTAGCAACAATCGGAGAGATTCCCTCCCCATTCATCTTATTCCCTCTATCAGCTCCGCCCTGGCAACCTCAAACCCAGAGGTGGGGGTTATTGTGACCTCAAATTTCACAACCGCCGCCCCGTCTATCCTTGGAAGTAGCCCCCTAAACTTCTGGAAATACATTACTCTCCTTCTTTTGGTTGGTCCAGCCGTTTCCCACTGGAAGTTTAGAACACCATCCACGCAAGAGGAGATCTCTTCTTCCTTCCTCTCGTCGAGAATGCGGGCGGTCATCGGAAGATAAATGAGTCCTCCCCATTTTTTGGCAGCTCTCTGAAGTCCCCTCAAAAATAGGGTAAAATCATACCATCTTGCCTCTGTGTCGGAATAAAGCCTAGCGAGGTCTGTGAGGGTGTAGATGATCACAGTATTGCCGGAAGCAGATCGGCTCATGAAGTCTGCCAGCGACTCCAGTGCAGTCTTTGGTTTGATTGCCGGTGCGGCGGCCGTTCTATGAAGAGTCGCAAATGCACTTGTAAGAGCTTTCATCTTTTCTGAGGTCTCTTCCTCTTTTAATCTGTCCGAGATCCACTCAAGCGGCACCGGCGATGTCCTGAAATAATCCTCGGAAAAATCTCGGAACTTTACATTATCCCGGAAGAGGGCGAAGAGATCCTGCTCAAAACTCATCGAAACTTCATTCAAGAGGTCTTCTGGGCTCCTGGTAAATGTAACCCACCAGACTTCCCCGGGAAAGATGGAGTCTGGCTCTGCCGGTGCAACAAGCTTTTTTTTCATTGCATAGGTCATTATCGCCGACGTCATCAGAAACTCTTTGTTTCCTGCCCCTATCTCTCCTCTAAGAAGAATCAGCGAGCCAGGCGGGAATCCCCCGCCTATGAGAGAATCCAGTGACAATATCCCGCTGGGTATCCTGGGCATTTTCCTCAAAATACATCTATGCTGGGTGCTTAAATTTCATTCGATGAACTTCAGACGCCCAGCTTGCTGGCCAGGAGCCGAATGCTTTCTGAGACTTTGCTTTTTGGTTTAAACAACACTGCTGGCCTTCTCATGGTCGCCGCTTCCATCACAGAAATATCTTCAGGGATTCCGACGAGGATTTTTGACTTGAGCCTCGCTTGGATCTGAGCTCTGTTTAAAAGATGCAATTTTTTGAAAAATGAGGATTTCCTGACTCTGTTGATCACAACTCCATTTATCTTCATCCCCATTGTCTGGGCGATTTCTTCAACCTTGGCCGCCGACTCAACCGCCGCTGGATCTTGGGTGGAAACTATGAGGATAAAATCTGAGGTTTTCATGGGGGCCAGCGAATATTTGGTCAAGCCCGGAGGGGTGTCGATGATCACGACATCAAAATTTTGCTTTGCCCAATCTATTATTCTTCCGAGCTTTGTCATGTCGGCTTTCAGAAATCCCCGCAAAGAGGTTCCAGATGGGAGAATTTTTATCCCATATGCATCGTAAACGGCATTTTCGACATTGCCCCTTCCAGCTAGAAGATCATGAAGGTTTGGCTCGCGATCTATCAATCCAATAATGTTGGAGAGGCCAGCGGTGGCAATGTCACAGTCAACAACGAGTATTCTCCGCCCCATCCTCCCTAGAACAATCCCAAGATTTTCGGCAATGGTAGTTTTGCCCACCCCACCTTTGAGAGATGTTAATGCGATTGCGGTTCCCATCGCATCACCCAGCGACAATTAGGATAACGAATGTGGCTATTTAAGTCTTCAGAGCCTAGTGCTGTGTTGCATAACTTCCCAATGTGGGCTTGATTTTTCTCTTCCGTCACCTCCCTCATGCTCCAGTCACCCATGGTGGCTGGGTGGTCTTGTCATACCTTATAACCGAGTTGTAGAAGAGGAACT
>JAVZGN010000022.1:0-13912 GCA_038872135.1 Hadarchaeales archaeon (SeqCode)
TTATCGGAAGGGTGATCGCCCCGAAGGCCTGAAGGATATCCATCAATATCATCTTTCTTTCACCTCCTATTTCTCCTTTTCCCGCCAAAGTTTTGCGAGGAGCTTGCTTATAAAGAGAGAAAAAATCGCGCGTACCGGTTCAAGCATTCTAGAATATTGAGATGTATCACCAGCTAGTCCTACTCTTTATCTACGATTTTTGTTCTGGGAATTTATGCCGGGTTAATCCATGGCCCAGTTCTTACGCTCGGCTTCCCTGCCAGGTGCCGGTGTCCCCTGTCGGTGTCGCCCAAGTCCCAGACATCGAATTCCCAGAAACGGTGCCCGTAAATGTAGCCCCAGCAGCCCATCCTATCGTTATTTGATTGCCACTGAGAGAGATTGCCACAGGTAGATTTTGTCCCGAGTATTTTCCACTGATAGTCAAGCTTCCAGAATAAGTGTTGGCTCCGGTGCTTTGGATCACGCACGTAAAGCTACCTCCGCCCCCCTGGTTGCTTGTGTAGGTTCCGCTCCATGTCCCAACAATGTCAACGGTTTGACCAGCTCCGCCTGTTCCTCCGCCTCCAGATGTTCCCGTTGGCGTCCCTTGCGTAATGATATACACTGCTCCCACTGCAACCAATGCGAGGACGATTACTGCAACAATAACCAAATGGCTCATCCCTCTTTGATTCATGGTTCCAACCTCCTAAAAACTGCAGCATCTGTGTTTTTTTAAACTTTCCGATGAGACTGCTTTAAAATGAAGACAATGAGTTGAATTTCTCTTGAACATGATAATCTCGAGGAAAGCGTTCAACTTAGCGATTCTAAAGCGCTCCGCATGCTGACAAATTAAATTTAACACAATTTCTGAAAATGGTTCAAAAATTATTTAAAATGTTATGTCATCTCATTAATGTTTAAATGAAGATTGGAAGAGACTTCACAAATCTCCTCTACATCAGATACCTCGGTGAGGAGGAAAAGAAGAAGCTAGAGGAAGGAACCTTCACCGTTCCAGACATGGATGCTACGGTCCAGATGATGGCAAAGAGAGACATCGCTGGGCAGGTCCAGGTAGCAAAGGAGCTAGGACTAGACCATGTAGAGCTAGATGGTGCAGTCCCCAACCCATACCTCTCTTTCACCCAAGAGGAGAAAGAAGCTGCTAGAACCGCAGCAAAAAAAGCCGGCATAACTCTTTCCCTTCACCTTCCCTACACCTACGTCGCCGGAAGCTTCTGTGCCCCCCATGAGTCTGACAGGGAAAAAGCCGTTGAGCTGATGAAGAGATATGTGGACTTTGCATCGGAAATAGGGTGCAGGTATGTTAATGCCCATCCAGGGGTTGTTCCCTTCTACCACGCAGTTGGAAAATATCTCGATCTCATCCGAGAAAGCCTTCTGAAAAGCACCGTTGAACTCGCAGAATACTCCAAATCGCGAGGCGTGATTTTTGTCCTCGAGAACAACACAGCTTTCGATGGAGCCTTCTATGAGCCGGAAGATCTCTGCCAGATTATAGAGGAAGCGAGAAGTCAAGGGATAGAAGTTTATTTAAATTTCGATATCGGCCACTGGTTCACGAGAGCTGATGTTGGAAAAGATATCCCAAACCCGCCTGAAAAAATCATGGAAGAAATTCCAGATGGAATGTTCAAGGAACTCCATCTGAACGACTATGTCCCGGGAAAGAGGCTCTTCCACCCGCCACTCCATGAAGGAGTTGGGCCGCTAAAGCGTGAAAACTTGGTGAGATACGCTGAGATTGTGAAAAGAAAAAATGCAGAGCTGATCGTCCTCGAGACTGCAATAAAAACTAGAGAGCAGGCTCTCGCAAGCGGAGAAATTTTGAAAGAGGAAACAAAATTTATCAGGGAGATTTTTAGGTGAAATCAAATGGTAAATGTCTTCCTCCTCGGGAGACCTGGGTGCGGGAAGTCTGCCGTTTTTCACATCTTGGAAAGAAAACTGAGGAGCAGAGGCTACAAGGGAGAAATAAAGAGAATAGACGACTTCCCGATCCTGAAGAAAATCTTTGAAACGGATACTGAGTTCAAACGTCATCGCCCCTGCCCGGAGGGCGGAGTCAAAGTCACCGACGATACCGTCTGGGATGATCTGATAAAAGGGCTTGACCAGCAAGCAAAAGAATTTCTGGATAAAGACATCATCCTCTTCATAGAATTTTCTAGGGACAGCTATCGAAGGGCCTTTAGAAATTTCAGCCCAGAGGTGTTAAAAGATTCTATAGTTGTCTACATCGACGCCCCATTCGACGTCTGCTGGGAAAGAAATGTCCGGAGGGCAAAACTGGAGAAAGGCCTAGATGCCCATCTGGTCTCAAGAGAAGAAATGGAAAAGACATATCTTTATGACGACCACGAAGAACTCCAAAAATATCTCAGCCAGCCCGTCATCGTCGTTAAAAATGATAGGGAGGGAACAGAGCTCTTGGAAAAAGAACTAGAAAAAGTTGTCGATATCATTGCCGAAAAATGGACAAAAAAATAATTGGCTTTTGAAATTGTTAATCACGAGATCCCTCTGAAAATTTTATATACATGGAAAAAAAGGGAAAAGAGATTCAATGCACGGCTGGGCAGGAACTGTCCTGAGAGTCGACCTGAACAGGGAAAAGGTTTTGAAGGTTCCACTCGACCCAAGCGGCGCCACCAACTTCCTCGGCGGGAGAGGATTGAACTCCAAGGTCCTCTGGGACGAGATAAAGCCCGGAATCGATCCCCTTTCAAGAGAAAATGTGATCTGCTTTGCCGTCGGCCCGCTCACCGGAACTTCTTTAACAAGCACTAGCAGAATTCACGTCAGCACCCTCTCCCCGCTTACCAACATCCTCGGGGATGGAAACTCCGGGGGCTTTTTCCCGGCGATGATGAAATTTGCCGGCTATGATCAGATAATCATCTCTGGCAGGGCAAGCAAACCTGTCTACCTCCTCGTGGACGACGATCACGTGGAGCTCAAGGATGCCTCAGACCTTTGGGGCCGCACCACCTGGGAGACCACCGACATGTTGAGAGAAACCCACGGAAAGGATTTCTGGGTCATGAGCATTGGGCAGGCAGGGGAAAACCTCGTGAGGTTTGCCTGCACAGTTTTCGACAGGCACTTCACCGCGGCTCGTGGAAGTGGCGCTGTCTGCGGGGTAAAAAACTTCAAAGCAATTGCCCTCAGAGGGACCAAAAAAGTCCAGCTAGCTGATCCAAAAAGATTTCAGGAGCTGGCAATGGAGGATAACAGGTTCTTCCTCACAGACCCAACCCAGAGAAAAATCGCAAAATATGGGACTCATCTCGGGATGCTCGGATGGTGGCCAGGCTACCGATACTTCCAGAAATATCTCTCGGCGAGCGATGTTCCACCAGAACTCACGCCGGAGGGGTGGAAGAAGTATGAGGTGAGAAGGGCCGCCTGCTATGGGTGCGTGGTGAGCTGCAGGGATGTTTACAAGATTCCAGAAGGTAAGTATAAGGATGAGGTTGGAGTTGCTCTCGAGTATGAAACAATCTTCTGCTGCGGGACAAACTGCGGCATAACCAAACCTGTGGAGATAATGGTCATGGGCAACCTAGCCGACAAGTATGGGATGTGCACGATACCCCTTGGAAATGTCATTGCCTTCGCAAAAGAGCTCTACGCCAGGGGAATAATCACAAAAAAAGATACAGGTGGCCTCTCCCTCGACTGGGAAAATGCCGACGATCAGATAGAGCTCATTCACAGGATAGCGCTGAGGGAAGGCTTCGGCAACATCCTCGCTGAGGGAATGTACGGTGTGGCGAAGAGATATGGGGAGAAAGCCATGGATTACTGTTATCACGTGAAGGGAACCTGCAGAGGACCATCAGACTATCCAGTTGGAGTTTTCACCCTTGCCCATGCCACATCCACCAGGGGAGCTGACCATCTCAGGGGGAGAAGCTGGGCCTTTGGGGAGAATGACCCTGAGATTTTCCCCAAACTTTCCAAGGAGGGCTATGTCCCCAAGGATCCTGTTCCAGCGCTGATAGTCTCTGAAAACGCGTGCACCCTTGCGGATTCCATTGGCCGATGTAAGGGAAGTGTCAACAACTGGGCGGCCGCTGTCCCCCTCGTCCACAGATATCCTCTTTGGGAGGGGGTCGCAAAAATCCTCAGCGCCGCCACTGGCGTGGAGTTCACGGTGAAAACCATCGTTGACGCCCTAGAGAGAATTTATTCCATCGAGAGGGCGTTCCTGATCAGGCAGGGGATAAAAAGAAAAGATGATCGGCTGGTTCTCCGTCCCCACCTGAAAGGAACAGAAGAGGGGGCAAGGGAAATAGCAAACCACGAGAGGCTCCTCACCGAGTACTACACTCGCCGCCAGTGGGACCCCGTGAACGGCATCCCCACCAGGGAAAAATTGGAGAGCCTCGGGATGAAATATGTTGCAGATGAACTCGAGAGAAACATTCCCTACCCCGACTGGGATGGTCCCCCCTATTGGCCGCTTGAAAGATATCCTCACGGCGGAACTAGGGCTTAGACTTTATTGCTTTCAAAACTTTCTCTGGCGTGAAAGGAGGCTCATATAGTCTCACACCAACAGCATTGTATATTGCATTTGAAATTGCCGGAAGCGGGCCGTTGATGCACACCTCTCCTATCGGCTTCGCCCCGAAGGGGCCTGAGGGCTCATAGCTTGGGACAAGAATCGTTGTAATTTCTGGGATGTCTCTGCTCGTGAAAATCCTGTAACCGCCAAAGCTTGGGTTGAGAATGCGACCGCTACTGTCGAAAATCAATTCTTCAGTCAAAGCATAGCTAAGCCCTTGGACGACTGCCCCCTCCGCCTGTCCCTCCGCCAGCTGTGGGTTGATGGGCGTCCCGCAGTCCACCGCAACCACATATCGGGGTACCCTCACCTCACCCGTCTCGGTGTCGACCTCCACCTCCACGAAGTGGGCAGCATAGCATTGGGGCGGCAACTTGCTGAGAGCCGACCTCACCGCCGCTATCTGAAACTGATTTTTCGCGTAGGTGGCAAATTTTGCTATCTCATGGAACTCCACTCTCTTCCCTGTAGCCTTGGAAACAACGCCCTTCTTCTCCAGCCGGAGGTTCATCTGGGGCTCCCCGAGCATTTCTGCGGCAACCCTCAGGATCTGCTCTTTTATTGCTTCGGCGACCCTCAGGGTAGCCATTCCCGTGAGGTAGGTTGTGCCGGAGGCATAGGCCCCTTTGTCAAACGGTGAGGTGTCTGTGTCCGATGGTTTGATGATCACATCGTCGGGAGAGATGTCAAGGACCTCGGCAAAAATCTGGGAGATGACGGTGTCTGCACCAGTTCCAAGATCTGTGGCTCCTATGAGAAGGTGGAATGATCCGTCGTCGTTCATCTTTGCAAAAACAGACGCCATATCGATCAGGGGGACTGTACCACCCTGAACTGTGCATGCCATCCCAACCCCTCTCCTAATCCTCCCCTCCTGCCTTTCTGCAGCGGCCCTCCTTTCTTTCCAGCCGAAGGCCTCCGCCCCCTTCCTGATGCATTCTGGAAGGGAATTGCTTTCGATCTTCATCGCCACCCCAGTCCCGGCTTCTCCCAGCTTCTCGAAGATTGGATGGGTATCTCCCTCTTTGACTATGTTCTTGAGCCAGAAGTCCACGGGATCTATCCCCAAAGCTTCCGCAAGCTCATCCATCATCACCCCCATGGCAAAAGCCGTGTATGTTACCCCATAGCCCCTGAAGGCCCCACCGGGTGGAAGGTTTGTGTAGACGGCATCTGCAATCCACCGAATGTTCTCACATTTGAAGAGGGGAAGAGCTTTCGCACAGGTGTTGTTCATCACCGTCATCGCATGAGGGCCATAAGCTCCAGCATTGCTCAAAACCCTGAGATCTATGGCTGAAAGAGTTCCATCCCTCTTTGCCCCCACCTTGCATCTCAAGATCATTGGATGGCGGAGCCTTGCTGAAACAAACTCCTCCTCTCTTGTATAGACGAGCCTCACCGGGCGCTTTGTTCTCATCGCAAGCATTGCACAGATATCTTCAATCAAGATTTCCTGCTTTCCACCAAAGCCTCCCCCAATCCTCGGCTTTATCACCCTGACCATCTTCTCCGGGATCTGCAGACACTGGGCCACTATCCTCCTCGTGTGGAATGGGACTTGGGTGCTGCTCCTTATCACAAGCCTTCCATCCGGCTCGAAGTAGCAGATGCAGGAGTGGGGCTCAATAGAGCAGTGCTGCTGGGCGTGGACCTTGAACTTCCTCTCGAAGATGACATCAGCTTCGGCCATCGCTTTGTCAACATTTCCCGTCTCCAGCTCTATGTGGGCACACCGGTTGTGTTTCGGGTCATAAAAAACCGGGATTATAAACTTGCAGTCGGGCTCGTCGTGGATGACCGGGGCTCCTTCTGCCGTTGCCTGCTCTGGGTCGAAGATGGCCGGCAGCGGCTCATATTCCACTTTTATCAGCCTCAGGGCTTTTTCCGCCAGCTCCTCTGTCTCGGCAGCCACCGCCGCAACCCTGTCCCCAACATATCTCACCTTGCTATCGAACATCACTGTATCATAGGGGGAGGGCTCAGGAAAACCCTGCCCAGCAGTCGTGTGAACGACCCTCGGAACATTCTTGTAACATAGAACGGCGTGAACTCCCGGCAGCTTCTCTGCGGCGCTTGTGTCAATTTCTTTTATCCTGGCGTGGGGAAGAGGACTCCAGAGGATTTTTGCGTGGAGGAGGCCTTCTGGGTGCCAGTCATCGGTAAACATCGGTGCACCGGAGGCAAGGGCTATCCCATCGACCTTTTCAACGCTCTTCCCGACAACTCTTCCCTCAAACTTCACTTCTTCCACCTCCCATTTTTTCCGCCGCAATCTTCACCGCTTTGATTATTTTTACATAGCCCGTGCATCTGCAGAGAACACCATCCAGCGCCTTCTTTATCTCCTCCTCGGTTGGGTTGGGGATTTCATCCAAAAGGGCCTTGGTGCAGAGAATCATCGTCGGGGTGCAAAATCCACACTGGACGGCTCCTGCTTCAACAAAGGCCTTTTGAATGGGATGGGGGTTGGAAATTGTGCCGAGGGCTTCGACCGTGGTTATTTCTTTCCCCATAGCTTGGGCGGCAAACATCATGCAGGATTTCACGGGCCTGCCGTCCACCAAAACAACGCAGGAACCGCAGTGGCCTGTCTCGCAGCCCTTCTTAACGCTTTTGTACCCATTTCTCCTCAAGACATCAAGAAGCCGCTCATGGGGCTCAAAGGAGAGGATTTTCTTTTCCCCATTTATTTTACATATTACCTCCATCCAAACCCACCACCTTGGCTATCGCCCTTTTGGTCAAAACTCCCAAAATTTCCCGCAGGTATTCCTCGCTGAAAAAAATGCTTCTTGAGATCTCCAGCTTCTGGATCGTGCTGTTGACGGCGGTTTTGATAGCATCGAAAGATGGCTCTTGACCAATCAGCGCCTCTTCCAGCTCTCTTAGTCTCGCCGGGGGCAGAGCTCCAGAGACCGCCACTCTTAAGGATTTTATCCTGCCATTTTCCATGCTAGCGGAGGCCGTGGCAATTGCTCTTGCATAATCGTTTTTTGTTCTAGAAAACTTGAGAAAGGCCCCGCCGCCAGAATTTTTTTCTTTTGGAATTCTCACCTCTGCGAGTACATCTCCTCTCCTGGGCCTCTTCCTTAGAAACTCCTCCACTGAAATCGCCTTCTTTTTTCCAAGCAGTGCCACCTCTCCGTCTAAAACCATCAAAACCGGCGGAAGATGGGCCCAAAGATGCCTGCAGGCCAGGTTCCCGCCCACAGTGATCATGTTCTTTAGAGGGGTGTCGGCCAGCTCATCACAGGCCTGGTAAAGAATTCCCCCACAGAAGCTCTTTGCAACGGGGGATTTCTCAAGCTGGGCGATTGTTGTGGTCGCCCCAATTCTGATGGTTTTAGCATTTTCCTTCACATATGCCAGCTTAAGTGCAGTCAGGTCAACCAAGCATTTGGCTGATGGAACGCCGGTGAAAGCTGTCCCCCCAGCCAAAGGGATGCTCCCGGGCTTCCTCAAAAGCCTGACTGCTGCAGCCGGGTTTTTTGGGCGAAAGAACTCCAATCAATTCCCTCCATCCTCATCAAAGAAAGAGAAGTTATAACCTTTGTGGAGGTCGGGGGACCTTGGCGGAAAGAACCTGCATCAAAAATTTCAGCTTCTCCCTGATCCTCATGAGCCCGTTGTAGATTTCCTCGGCCGAGATTGGAATGTACTCCTTTGCGGCGCCTGAACTCTGGAGAAGGGCCCTCCTGAACCTCGCTATCTCAAGAAAAATTTCCACATGGTCCTTGTGAAGAATCTTTTTCCTTTTGAGAAGTGCTAAGAGCTTTTTCTCCTCCATCTCCTTTCCATACTCCCCTACCAGATATTTGGCCACATCCATGAGGGAGTCTATCGCATAGTGAGCATTTCTCTCGCCAAGGTCTGCCAGGAACTTGTTTTTCACAAACTCCTTGACACCAAGGCTGTGGATTTTCTCCAGCTTCTGGATGGAGTCCCAAAAACCGTCGATCCTGTCCAAAAGCTCAGTAGGAATTTTTTCTCCCATCAGAAAGATGTAGAAGAGATGCCTTTTTTCTCTTATTGCAAGTGAAAGAAAACCATCTGCTGGAAAGACGCTACCCGGTGACCCAATGCTCTCCAGAGATGGTGAACTCCTTTTTCCATATCATCACTTCTTTCTTGATTCTGTCCATCGCCAGAGGAAGTGCATCAAAAACCTCCTTCCTGTGTTTCCCGCCGATGACCACATAGATTGCATCTTCCCCTGGTGAAAGATCGTCGATGATGTGATAGGCGATGGCGCGGAGAATTCCTGGGATTTTCTCCAGCTCAGCCATGATTTTCAGCATTTCTTTCTCGGCAGTTTCAGCTGCTTCATAGGAGAGCTTTTTCACAGCTCCCCTTTCGGAGGCCCCACGCACAACCCCAACGAAGCAGCCTATCGCTCCGAGTTCTTGCCCAGCCTCCTGCTTAACCTTCTCTACAAGCTGCTGGAGAGTTACCTCCCCTTTTTTAACTATTTTGGCTTCTGCCACAAAGAAACTTTTCCTCACGATAAAAATACCTTGACCGTCATCTCGACATCGGGAAGTGCAACTTGCAAACATCAAAAAATTTATTTTGGAGAGAGCAGAGGAGGTTTGATGGTGAGGCTAAAGTGGTGGGGGCAGGCCTGTTTTGAGATCAAAAGTGAAAAGACTGTGGTCATCGATCCCCACGATGGAAGTGGGATAGGGCTGCCTCCGCCCAAAGTGGCTGCGGATATTCTCTTGATTTCTCATGGGCACTACGATCATGCGGATGGTCTTCCTCTGGTTTCTTCAAAATCAACGGTTGTCATCGACAAACCGGGGAAAAGGGAGGTTGAGGGTGTAAAAGTTGAGGCAATAGAATCATTCCATGATGAGGCCGGGGGAAGGCTCAGAGGAAAAAACCTCATCTTTCTCTGCGAGACGGGGGGCTTGAGGATTTGCCACCTAGGAGACTTGGGTCATGTGCCCACAGAAGCCCAGCTAAAGAAGATGAAAAATGTCGATGTTCTGCTCCTCCCGGTGGGCGGGGTCTACACGATTGACGCCAGCGGGGCCACCGAGACGATGGAAAAGGTCGGTCCAAGGATAACAATTCCGATGCACTACAAGATTCCGGGACTGAACATAGACATCGCCGGGGTTGAGCCCTTCCTGAAAGGAAAAAAGAATGTGAAAAGAATCGGGAAGGATGAGGTTGATATTCTTAAAACCGGGCTGCCATCAACTCCAGAAATCTGGGTCCTCTCAAAACAGTAGATGCCCTACTCCTGGCTCTGTTCTCAAGTAGTGAGCATCGAGTAATGCTTAAATGTTGTATAATCATATAATTATATGGTGAAAAATGCAGAAATATTCCACCATCTCGGTTCCAGTCGAGATTAAGGAGCTCCTCGAAAGAGAAAAGGGCGATATGGAATGGGGCGAGTGGCTACTCGAGCTGTACAAGCAGAGACGCAGGAGAGCGTTCGAAAAATTGACGAGAGAAATCCTTACGCCTACCGATCTCAAGAATATGACATCATCATCAAAGAAATTTAGGCGGGAGTTTAGATTTAGATGAACTTGCTTGATACAGACGTGATTATCAACCTCTTAAGAGAAAAGAGATATGAAGCTGGAGCCATTTCAGTGCTGACGCTCATTGAACTCTTAAGGGGTCTCACGGCAGAGAAGCGCACACAGACAAAAAAGTTGCTCGAAGAGAGCTTCACCGTTCTTGGCATTGACAACAAGATCATTGAGATTTATTGTTCTCTGTATCAGGAGGTGAAAAGAAGAGGAATGCTTCTACCTGACGCCGATCTTCTGATAGCCGCCACCGCCATGTCCCACGGCCTTGCGCTTAAGACAGCCAACAAACAACACTTCAAGCGATTGGAAAAACTCGGCCTCAAACTAGCGGGTGAATCTTCTGATCACCATGAACTGTAGAATATCGATAGCTAGAAGCAAACTTTAGATGGTGCGGAGGGGGGGATTTGAACCCCCGGCATTCGGATCTTCAGTCCGACACTCTCCCAGGCTGAGTTACCTCCGCCATATCTCCATCGCCGGTTGCGCTTAAAATTGTGATGGGGTGGCCTTCCAAGAAAAGCGCCAGGTCGGGCAAAGACGGTGCACGCCTTTAAGTCATGAGAGAAAGATTAGGTGGTGAGATGTCGGAGTACACCGGTACCGTTGGACGGCTTCTGAAGAAGGCTGGCGTGCGGGTCGGCGATAGGATAAGGGTCGAAAAGAAGGGGAGAGTTCATGAAGGAATTCTCATGCCGAGGACCGAGCTCGGTGATCCCCTTCACATCGTCCTGAAGCTTCCCAATGGTTATAACATCGGGATTCGCGCTACATCGAAAACCAAGATAATCCTTCTCGAGCGCGGGGCCCCTCCAAGACTTGCCATCCCCAAACTAGACATCACCCCAGATCCAAGAAAGCCCACTGTGGCGATTATTGGGACTGGAGGAACAATCGCGAGCCGGGTGGACTACAGGACTGGAGCAGTCTTCCCGGCCTTCACGCCGGAAGAAATCTACAGCGCTGTTCCAGAGGTTGCGGAGATCGCCAACATCAGGGTCATTGAAGTTTGCAATGTTTTCAGCGAGCACATGAAGCCGGAGCTCTGGATGAAAATCGCTAGAGCGGTTGCGAGGGAGATAAACGCCGGGGCAAGGGGGGTTGTGATTGCCCATGGAACTGACACCATGGGGTACACGGCAGCGGCTCTAAGCTTTCTTCTGGAGGGGCTCTTTCGCCCGGTAGTTCTTGTCGGCTCCCAGAGGTCGTCCGATAGGCCGAGCAGCGATGCAGCCCTTAACCTGATTTCCGCTGTAAAAGTTGCGGCGGAGTCGGATATCGCAGAAGTGACGGTGGTGATGCATGGGGCGCCTGACGATGATTTTTGTTTGATCCACAGGGGGCCCAAGGTGAGGAAATGCCACACCAGCAGGAGAGACGCCTTCCAAACCATAAACGATGCTCCCTTGGGAGCCGTGGGGAAGGATGGGATAAGGCTCTTCAGGACCGATTACAACAAGGCGAAGGATGGAGGGAAGGTGAGGATAAAAGGGAAATTTGAGCCAAGGATCCTTCTATTAAAAGTTACTCCAGGGCTCTCCCCGGATATCCTGAAGTGGGCTGTGGCCAGAAGATTCAGGGGAATAGTCCTTGAGGGAACTGGTCTGGGCCATGCCCCCGAAAGCCTTTTTGAGGGGATAAAGCTGGCGGTCAGGAGAAAAATCCCGGTGGTGATGACATCTCAGTGTCTTTGGGGCCGCATAGACATGAAGGTTTACTCGACTGGCCGAGATTTGCTCCAGCTGGGGGTTATCCCCGGGGAAGACATGCTCCCGGAGGTCGCCTGGGTGAAGCTGATGTGGGTTCTTGGGCAGACGAGAAAAATGGAGAGAATCAAGGAGCTGATGAGGACGAACATCGCCGGAGAGATAACTCCAGTCACAGGGGCAGAGACTTTTATCAAACCTGCGTATCTCTAGGCGGTGATTGAGTGGAAGATGTTGGTCTCAGGGTCGGGCTGGAAATCCATCAGGAACTCAGCGGCGGGAAGCTCTTCTGTGGCTGCGGTTCTGAGCTGGACGATGGCCCCCCGAAGATGATTGTGAGGAGAAGGCTGCGCCCCACTCAGAGCGAGCTTGGGGAGGTGGACAGAGCTGCCCTTGCGGAGGCTCTCAAAGGGAAGGGGTTCAGGTATGAGGTCACTAAGAACTCCTGTCTTGTGGAGATGGACTGTGAGCCTCCCCACCCTGTGAATGAGAAGGCCCTGGATGCCGCGCTGGAAATATCCCTCCTCCTGAATGCAAAACCAGTGGAGGAAATTCATGTTATGAGAAAAATTGTGATTGACGGGAGCAACACCACGGGCTTTCAGAGGACGATGCTCGTGGCCACAGACGGCTGGGTGGAGGTCGATGGAAAGAAGTATTCTATCAAAACCATCTGCCTGGAGGAGGATGCGGCAAGAAAGATGGGAGAGGACGAAAATGAGGTCACCTACAGGCTGGACAGGCTTGGGATCCCGCTGGTGGAAATTGCAACGGGAGCAGAGTTCTCAGACCCAGAAACGCCGGCGAAAGTTGCTCTTTACATCGGGCAGCTCATGAGAGCTACCGGGAAGGTCAAGAGGGGAATTGGGACGATCAGGCAGGACATAAACATTTCAATCGCCGGTGGAGCCAGGCAGGAGATAAAGGGGATTCAGGAGCTTGAGCTGATTCCAGAGGTCATCAGGCGGGAGGTCCAGAGGCAGAAGGCGCTGCTGGAGATAAGGGAAGAGCTAAAGAGAAGGGGGGCGGTCGCGGTGAAGGAAAACTTTTTTGACGTCACGAAGGTCTTCTCCACGACGGGATCTCAGATAATCAAAAGGGCTGTTGCAAACGGTGGGGTTGTTCTCGCTGTTGTTCTCCCGAGATTCGGGGGACTGCTTGGGAAAGAGGTCCAGCCGGGGAGGAGGTTCGGGACGGAGCTGGCCGATGTGGCGAGAGTTTATGGGAAAGTGGGCGGAATCTTCCACACCGATGAGCTGCCTGGATGTGGGATAGGGCTGAGGGAGGTGGAGGAGATGAGAAGGGCGGTTGGGGCGGAGGCTGATGATGCTGTGGTGCTGGTGGCTGACAGGAGGGAGAAGGCGGAGCTGGCTTTGAGGAAGGTTGTTGAGCGGGCCAACATGGCTCTGGAGGGGGTGCCGGAGGAAACCAGAAGGGCTCTGCCGGATGGGAACACAGAGTTCATGCGCCCCCTGCCCGGAGCAGCCAGGATGTACCCCGAAACTGATATCCCCCCGGTTCTTGTAGAAGCCGGGAGGCTGAGGAAGATAAGGAGAGCTCTGGCGGAGCCCCCAGAGGTGACTGTTGAGAGATTGAGGAGGATGGGGCTTAGTCAGCACCTTGCGGAGAAGGTTGTTTTTTCTGGCAACGCTGAGCTGCTGGAGACCTTGGTTGAGAAAAGCGGGGCGGATCCAACGCTTGCTGCAACAACCATAGAAGAAACCCTTGTCAGTCTGAGGAGGGAGGGGGTTGAGGTGGAGAAGATTGCGGCCGAGCATCTGGCAGAGGTCCTGTCGATGGTCATGAGGGGGGGAATCGCGAAGGAAGCTGTGCCCGAGGTTCTGAGGGTGCTGCCTGAAACTGGAAAGGTGGAGGAGGCGGTGAAGAGGCTTGGACTCTCAGCGATGGGAATTGATGAGCTCGAGCGCATAGTGGCCGAGGAGATAGAGAAAAATGCTGATGTGGTGATGAGGAAGAAGATGGAGGCTGTGGGGGCCCTTATGGGTGCCGTGATGGAGAGGGTCAGGGGAAGGATTGATGGAAAAACTGTGCATGAAATTGTGAAAAGG
>JAVZGN010000023.1:0-13906 GCA_038872135.1 Hadarchaeales archaeon (SeqCode)
GACAAATTCTCTCTGATAACCCAAAAACGGGGATGAAGGTCAAGCCTGTGTGGGGCCGGCTCAGAATGCTCAGGGGAAAGGAAATCTACGGTTTCAGGTTTGAGCCCAATGTTAAGTAAACTTTCTAAGTTAACACTTTCCGTGGCCTTGTCTCCAACCGTTATCTTTAAATAGGGATATATATTTAAGATATATGATAGGATGCCTGGGAAAATAACCTCAACCCAGATATGGGTAGTCATTCCCGAGGATGTGGAGGAAGTCCTGAAGAGAAAAGTCACTCCCTTCGGGACCGGCGCCAAGGTCGGCTGTCCCAAAGAGCACATCGGTAAAACAGCCTACCTCGTGGTGTGCAAGAAGTAGCGAGAAGGCACAAATGAGGGGCTATTGAAGGGGGGTGACCACCTGGCGAAGCCACACAAGCCAGCCAAACCGAGATTGACGCCCGAGCAGCGCCGCCAGATGGTCAAAATGGTTAGGGCGGGGGTAAAGAAAAAGCTAGCGGCTAAAACATTTGGAGTGAGCAGACAAACAGTCTGGAAGTGGTGCAAACGCGCCCACCACAGAGGAAACGAGAGCTTCCGAGACCTTCCCAGGAAGCCAAAGAAGAGCAAGATCACGGATAAAGTGGAATTCTCAATAGTCGAGCTCAAAACCAAGTTCGGGTGGGGGACGGAGCGCATAAGGCGAGCGTTATGGAACATCCCGAAGTATGTGCGCCAGGTGCTGGTCGCATGCGTCCAGAGGCTCCGCCTCTCCAGAACCGCGATAAATGGAGTTCTGAAGCGATTTGGGCTCAACGGCTATGGGAGGAAGGAGCGGGCTTGGAAGTTCTTCAGGGCAAAACACCCTGATGAGCTGTGGCAGCTCGACATCAAAGGGCCGTTCTGGCTCCATGGACAGAGGTACTGGTTTCCCATTTGTGTGGACGACTACAGCCGCTACCTCCTCCTCTTCGAGTGCCTCGACCACGAGCCGACCACCGATGAACTCACCGAGCTCTTGGACAGATGCTCCCGCAAGCCGAAAAACATCCTCACAGATCGTGGCGGTCAGTTCCAGGAGACATGGAAACGGTGGTGTAGGGAGCGGAAGATAGAACCCCTCTATGCCCATCCCTACTACCCGCAGGATAAAGGCAAAGTTGAGCGGACGATCAGGAACATCGCAGAGGAGTTCATCAACTTGCTGAGGAAGTTCCCGGAGTGGTTCAGCTGTAGGGAGGAGTACAGGCAATGGTACAACAGGCATAGATTTCATTGCGGGATTAACGCTAGGCCGGCGGAGCTGTATCCAGCGTTAATCTGAGGGCAAAATTACTGTCTGGTCTCACCCAGACATTTCACTTCCCAGAAAAACATCCGTCAGCGAGTTTAGCAAGCATTCAAGGATTGTCGCATGGGGGTGCCTATTTGGCTGTTATGTCAACTTGGAAACTTTACTTAACAGGTGGGGCAAAAGAATTTTGTCCAGTAATACATAGTTGTGGAGAAAAATGGGGCCGTTTCCCATTTCCAAACGATTCCTGTCAGATCATCCCAGACCTGAACTTTTCCATGATGCTTCTTTTACTCCTGGGCATAAATTTGTAAAGAAATCTGTTCACTTCTTCTAGCCACTCCAGCTTTTGTTCTGGAGACAATGCAACATAATTGATTATGGCTTCTTTTGTAACGCTGTATCTGAACCCTTTCCTTCCCACCTCAGGCCCTCCTCCTTATTTTTTTAACTTTTCTTAAGGCCTCAATGTCGGACAAATCCTGCAAACGTTTCGAGCGTTTTTTCAAAGCGATCAAATCATCTAGTGATATGAGGGGTATTGCCACGTCCTTAGCGGTTATAAATTCTACTCGCTCATAAACCTGCCCAAAGTCAAATGGATGATCTAGGATGATGTCTACTTCTTCGTAGGGTATTTTAGGATTTTTAAAGCTAAAGGCTCTCATTCCTTTTTCTTTAACCCACCTTTTCAAATTATCGGGAGTTATGTCGGTGAAACTCACAGGTGCCCGCGGCCTGTATCCAAGTTTTTTCATGACACTCATGAACTTGGCGAAGTTAGAACTTGATCAAGGAGTATATCCAAATCAGCTGTTGCTCGCGGGACGCCGTGTAGGTTCACGGCTATTCCTCCAGCCAGGATATATCTGATTCTCTTTGCATTTAATTCCCGCAAGACTTTTTCGTAGTACATCAAATCAACGAAAGCCGAGAAGTGTAAAAGCTTTTACTGGGTAGTGATTGTTTTCTACATCTCCAACTGTGATTCTCGCCTCCTCCTATCAGACCTTGAGGGCCCAAATGAGCTTTGCTCCATTCCTTTCTCGAATATCACTCTTGTGTTCAACACACCCCTTCACTCATTGCCGTCCTGAATCATGAAGTTCGTCACATAAAAGAGGTGGGCCCGCGGGGATTCGAACCCCGGTTTTCACCGTGTGAGGGTGATGTCGTGACCACTGGACCACGGGCCCAGTAAAGACTTTGTGTGAGAATATTAAGACATTCGTTACATGAATAATTTATAAATAATTTCACCGACCTTGTATCGGTGAGTATGAGGGACGAAGAGAACGCGGTGAGCGCGCAACTGATCATCCTGCTGAGCATTGTGGTTGCGGTTGGGGCAGCAATACTCGTTGTGGGGGCGGGCATGCTGACCCTACGGGGGGGAACTTCAGGCGGCGGGGCATCGGGAGGACTTTCTGAGAATTACTTCTCCGTTGACGCAGTTTACTTTGAAAATTTCGTCGATTTCATGGGGCATGTTTCGGAGGATACATTTGGCTTGGTGGTTGAGATAACCAGCGGTGGGAGAGGTGTGAGGGAGTGGTCGATTGGGATTGATTACGGCGATGGGATAGGCTTCGTTGACAATGTAGTGGAAGGAGGATTTGGAGGACACCCCAATCCCGAAACGCACCAGATTAAGCTGAAGGAGGGCGTGAGCAAGTGGTACCTTGATGGGCGCATGCATCCCATCCCGGGACAGAGCTACTATGTGAAGCTTACCTTCAGCCTCAGCGATAATTCTGTCTTCATCTGGGATGGATACGCAGGTTATCGCTAGGTTTCATGGCGCCGGGTTTAGGGATCACAATTTCAAGCCTCCGGTACCTCACTGAGACCCTGAACCATTTTCCCCATCCCGCTACGAGGATTATTCATCTGCTTTATTCCCTTCCTCGAACAGGAATTTGGCGGAATTTTTGAGCACTGGAGTTTAGCATGTGTATGAAACCCTCGCCGTTATTTTCGCTTTCCGCAGGTTCGGTGATTTACATGCACAAAGTTGGCTGCAAAAGCTAACCCTCAGAGAAGCGGGCGGGAGATGAATCGCGAGTTTTCCTTAAATTCTTTCGGCGCCTGGCTGTATTATCTCAACTACTCCGTTATCTGCATCAACACTCAAAATGTCACCGGTTTTTAGTCTGCTTATGTCTATCTTGTCAACACATGGGATTCCAGCGAGGATAACTCCTGTAGCAACTATCGTCTCCGTCTCTGCGTTAACTATCGCTGCCGGGGCAACTCCATTTTTCTTCAGCCCATAAATCACATAGGAGCCGACGGTTGACCCCTTCCCCTTTGGAAAAACCAAAATCTTGTCTTTAACGCACTGCCCCTCCAGCTCATGTCCTTTCTCAATGACCACCCCCGTCTTTGGATCTACTCCACCATAGAAGCTGAGAGGGGTCCTGGAAACTAGCGCCACTCCCGTTGCCTTCCCCGGGCTTATGACTCTACCCTTCAGCATGAATACTCCTCCAGCAGCTCCTCGACACTTTTGAAAATCACCTGCTGCTTGCAGAACCCCGGGAGATAGTTTCCAGCCTTTCCAGAGTCGACTGCCACTGTCTTGAAGCCTAGCCTTTCGATTGGAGAGACAACTGCGCAGGTATCTGCGACAACTTTTCCCCCGGCGGCCTCAATCTTCTGGACAAGCCCGAGCCGGGTTGCGGCATCCTTTGTGGCCCGGGCGGTGCATACCCAAAGGGGCTTCTTGAGCTTTTTTCCCTCGAGCATCCCAGCGATTTTTGAAATCTCCTTCAGAGAGGCGTGTGGGCAACCTAAGATTATGATGTCTGGCTCATCCCCTGTGTTGAGCTTCTCATAGGCTTCCTTTATTTCCCTTCCTGTTACCTCAATCTTCTCCAGCCCCGAGGGATTGAAAAGTGCAGCCTCTGGTGTTATTCCCTCGACGTGATATAGAGCAACTGCCCCGGAAGCCGCCATCGCTGCCCCAAGGGCCTTCAGCTGATCAACATCTGCCTCCTTGATTCCCCGGAAATAGGGAATGCCATCCTTTACTATCTTTCCCACATGATATCCCAATGCCCCGAAATCTGCGTTTGTCTTCAATTCTTCCTTCACCTCAATCAACATCGTTGGCCTCCTATTCTCCGTTAAATGCAGGCCATAGTTTGGTGTCACTCCGCAGAGGGCTGCCGCAAGAGCCGATGGCCCTCCCTCCCTGTTAGTGCGCGCTCCGAGAACTGAATTTGCAAATGAAACGGCGGAAGATTCAGACCAGGCGATGTGCTCTCCAAACCTCGGAAGATTCCCAACCAGATAGGGGGTGCAGGTGGCAGTGGTCATTATCCCCATCTGCTTGAAGGCCTCAATTATCCTCATCTGCTTCTCAGCGAAATCTTGAGGGAAACCAAGCGCCTTCCAGTCGACCAGATCCATGCCTGGGGGATTCAAGGTGGTTGGGACCCTGACTTTTGCTCCCTTTGCAGCGATGTCCTCCAGAAACTCTAGCCCAGGATCCCCAATGGACTTGTAGGAAACGCCGGCCACCTGAACGGAGCTCACGGGGATCATCCTGTCTGCGCCGTATATCTCACCGAGTCTGACCAAGAGGCGGAAGTTGCGCTCGATCACTTCCCCGTAGGCTCCGGCGAGCATCTCCTCCTGCTCTTTTGTCAGATACATGCAAAAATCAATCTGCTTCCTATTCTTTAAATTATTTGAGCATCTTCTCCTCAAACTCCTGGAGGTGCTTCACCGAGCGCTTGACGTCTATGAAGAGCTTGTTGGCTTTCACGATGTGCTCCTTTGTGACCTTCTTCGACTTTTCTGCTGCAGCTATTTCTGCCGCTGGGGCGAGGAGCTGGACGGCATATCTGAGAGAAGCTTCTGCCCCGATGTCGGCGAGGTATTCAATGGCATCCTCCTCCACCGCCACCTTCTCGGCCTTCGCTCTTATCTTCAGGATTTCCAGGATTTCCTCCCTGGTGTAGGGTTTGGTGGGGATTATGAGAAGTCTGTCGAGAAGGTCTATGGGCATCCCGTGGGGGGAGATGAAATCTGTTCCTCGGACGGAGGTTATTCCCCGGTTTGTTGCGAAAATCACGATTGGGGCCAGATCCTGCTCCATCCCCCGCCCGATGAATGAAAATGTTTCTATGTCGAGCATCGAGCACTCATCGATGAAAACCACTCCTGGAAGGATCTCGGCCTTTCCCTCTTCAACCCACCCCCTCACCATCTCGTCGACCTCAGCTCTCGTTTCATTTGAAATTTCCTTGCGCTCCTCCCCTCCGAAGAAGAGGCTGAAGACACTGGTTCCTGCTCTAGACTGGGCGACATCGAGGTCATGGAGGGTCACCGGATAGACGAACTCTTTGTGCTTCAGCACTGGCCCATCGGGGACTTCCACAACTGGAACTGTCGCGAGATCTGCCTTCTCCTTCTCTGCTGCCTCTTTTGACCTCCCGAGCTTTGCAACCCTCCCAGAGTCTGCATCTATCTGAACGACATCCCCGGTTTCCACACCCTGTCTGATCAGAGAGATTGCAAACCCCTGATCCATCTTGAGGGTCTGGGTGGCGTCCTTGGTTGCCAACTTGATTGTGCCTCCAACTGGGATTTTTGTGTAGGGGTTGTAGGGGTGGGGCTGCTGGTCTATTCTCAATTCCTTGACCTCTCCCTCGTAAATTCTGCGCATTTCATGAATCCTGAGGCCGATCGCTTTCCTCAATGCCTGGGTCAAAAACTCTGTTTTCTTTATCTCTGCAGAATAGATTTCTGAGGCGGTGAGGGGGACAAAGGGGACGTCCTTCCCGAGCTCTTTTGCTATTCCTATTGCAATGGCGGTCTTCCCGGTTCCAGGGGGTCCTGCGAGAAGAATGGCTCTTCCAGCAAACTTCCCTTTCTTGATCATTTGAACCACTACTCCCGCAGCTTCTCTCGCCTCTTTCTGGCCGACCATCCCTGCCGCTATTGGTTTTGCCTTTAAACCATCGAGGCCGAGGCCTAGGATGTGGGAGTGGGCGGCTACCCTTTCCCACTCTTTCAAATCGCGAGAAACCTGAATCTCTTCCATGGAAATTCCATATACTAATTTTATTTTTTAAAAATTTTCTGGGGCTTCAGGTGGACACGTGTCTACCCAAGCCGACCGAACTTCAGTTATGGAAGTGGACACGTGTCTACGCCAGCGATGAATCAATTCATGCTGGTGAAATTCGCGGTCTTGGGATGAGAAATTTCTTCTTTAAAAAGAGGGTCCACACAAAGATATGGCGGGAAAGTGGAGAAAAAGGCATCGGGGGAGAAATGGCTGCTGCTGACGTGGGATTTCAAGAGAAAAGCCTATGGGAGGAGCTCATTCTACAAGAGGCTCACCGAAATTTTTTCCCAGTTGCCTTCCGGAAGCTGGCGGAGGGTTGGCGGATCGGTCTACCTTTTGAAAGGGAGGCATGCCGCAGAGGTTAAAGGACTGCTAACACAGGCAGAAAATTCTGGGTTGAAATGGCGTGAATTTCGTGTGGTCGATTAGTGGACACGTGTCTACTCAGGTTCGACAAAATTTTCCAGTCGAGGAAGAGCTGTGGACACGTGTCTATATTTCATCCCACACTCTCAACTCCACATATATCAAAATTTTCGACTCACGCAGACGGAGAAGTGGACACGTGTCTACTTGAGTTTGATCAAGTTTTCCATATGGGGAGGAGCCGTGGACACGTGTCTACCTGGGCAGAGCCAAGTTGAACAGGAAGTGGACACGTGTCTACTGAGTTTTTGAGCGACGATAGACACGTGTCTACACTGCGGACTCGATTTGCGAATGATACGACGATTTTAAAATGAATCACTAAGATGATTTGAGCGAATGGTGAAAAAAATCCGGGAAGAAAGCAGGGTGATAAAACTCGAGACTGTCGGCTACGACTCAAATGTCTATTTGCTTTTGGGAAATCCCGTAGCGATGATCGACGCTGGGACGGGAAACTACATCGAGCTGATGCTAGCCGAGATGAGGAAACTTGGGCTGGAACCTGAGGACATCTCTCTCGTCGTCAACACCCACTGCCACTTTGACCACGCTGGAGGAGACCACTTCTTTTTCTCCGCTGGAGCTACAATCGCCATTCACGAAAGTGAATCACCTGCTCTGGAAACAGGCGATGAAGCAATAACCTGCTCTGCCATGTTTGGAGAGAAAATGCCCCCTGTAAAAGTTGGGATAAAATTGAGGGAGGGAGATGTTGTGGAGGCCGGGGATTTTAAATTGAAAGTCCTCCACACTCCCGGCCACACAGTCGGAAGCATCTGCCTCTATGACGCTGAGAAGAAACTGCTTTTCTCCGGCGACACCGTCTTCTGCGGTGGCGTCGGGAGAACCGACCTCCCAACCGGGAACGAAGATGAACTCCTCAAAAGCCTCAAAAAGCTTGAAAAGCTTGAGGTAGAAGCCCTCTACCCAGGGCATGGACCATTTGCAGAGAAGGAAGGAAAAAAGCATGTTGAAGAAGCATTGAAAATCCTGGAGGGCGGGTTCTTCTGAAACCGAGAGATGTTTTAAACAAGCTGAAATGGGGTGGCAAAAATCTGAGCTCCATCAGGGTCACCATTATCCACAGAGGTGCGGAAGGAAATTTGATGGAGATAAAGGGCGAAAACATCGCTGAATTGGGGCGAGGGTTCATGAGGGTTAAATCATCTGGAGGAGATGTGGAAATCCCATACCACAGAATAGTGAAAATCCAGAGCGGTGAAAAGTTGATTTGGGTGAGAAAGAGATGGAGTTCATCCTAGCTCTGCTGGTTTTGCTCCTCTATGCAAAGGTTCTCGGTGAGCTCTTCCACCACTACGGGTTCTCCTCTCTCATAGGAGAGGTGATAACGGGGATTATCCTAGGCCCGGCGGTGCTTGGGTGGATAGTTCTCTCCCCAAATGATGCGACCAGCAGTGCAATCGAAGGGGTTGCCCTCCTCGGCCTCCTCGTGATGATGCTTGTGTCCGGCATGAACTCTCGCTTCGACCTGATGGGAAAAATAAAGTGGAAAGCACTAGCCATCGCTGTCCCGGCCGCCATCCTCGCCTTCCTCCTTTCATTCCTTGCATCCATCGGCGCGGGAATCTCCCTGGAAACATCGCTTTTCATCGCCATCGTTCTCTCAAACACTTCCATTGAAAGCGTGGCAAGAATTACCAGGGGCCATCATCTGGAACAAATTCTCATCAGCTCAGCCCTGATCGACGACATCCTGGCCATCTATGTGATCGGTGTTGTCTCCACCATCGGCCTAGGAAAACCATTTGAGCCTTCAACTTTTCTCATCACCACAATTGAAATCATTGCATTCTTCTTGGTGGTAACTTGGGTTTCCAGAGAGCTTGTTATCAAGAGAAATCTCATGAAATTTGTGTGGATGAAGGAGGAGCGGGGGGTCCCGGTGGCTTTTGCCATCTGCCTCGCGCTGGGCCTCGCAGTCATCGCCCATAAAATAGGGCTGCACATGATCATTGGAGCATACATGGCCGGCCTCTTCATAAGCAGGCTGAGGGAGCGGCCGATGATAACCCTTCAGAGCAGGGTCAGGCTCAACAAAATTCTCGAGGACGTGGGGCTTTCTCTGGAGTCTGTGCTCACCCCTGTCTTCTTTGCCTACGTTGGACTCCAGCTTGCGCCAGACTGGGGAAAAATAAATTTCGTCCTCTTCGGTGGTGTCCTCCTCGCAGCGCTCGCCGGTAAGTATCTTGGTGGGAGCCTCGGTGCCGGCCTTGCTGGCCTGAGGGAGGATAGAAGTAAAATTGGAATCGCCATGTGCTCTAGGGGGGCGCTTGAGCTGGCTCTCATCCACTTTGGGCTGCAGGCGGGACTGATCTCCCAAGAAATCTTTTCAACTTTGGTGTTCACAGTCATAATCACGGCAATTTTGACCCCAGTTCTCTTTGGGCTGATGAAAAGGGAGAAATAGCACATGTTCTGATGAGTTTAATTCATGACCGCTCCTTAGAGAGTCATCGTGAATGCTTTGGTGGAGTTCTAATTTCGCCCAGTGAACACCCTTTATTCTAAAAACAGCTCCTCCGGCATCTTCTGCTCATCTCCAAAGAGATTAATCCCAGAAAAAACTATTTTTTGGAGGTGAGAAGGTGAAAATCCCCTTGAAAATGATAGTCTGGGATTTCATCCTTGGAGGTGCACTGGTGGCGGCTGCATTGCTCCTAGCAACCCTCTTCAACCCAACTGTTGGCGGGATCTTCGCGGGGGCACCCATAAGAGCCAGCGCAGTTCTTTTGCTCAACTATCTACACACCGGAAATCTTGGAGCAACCACAGAGATGGCAAGAGGAGTGATGGTTGCAATGATCGCCAATGTTTTCTTTGCAGCGGCCCTCTACCTTTCTCTGCCTCGGTTGGGAATAGTCTGGGGCTTTCTTGCAGCCACGGCGGTGTTCTTCATCGCTATGCTCGCAGTTCAGCAGGTTGCAGGTTAAGCCGATGCGGTCAGAAGCGCGGCAACGATTTCACGCAGGACAGCATCATTCACTTGTGCCGGTGAGGGCCCTGACCAGCCGACGGGTCACCTCTGAGAGTGTGGCTTTCCCAGAAATTGCCGGCAGATCCTTTTCGCCGACCAAAACTTTCGCCAGCTCATGAATCGCCACAGAAGCTGAGCATTCAGGATCATAAACCACAAGAGGGATTCCAGCATTCTCAGCCTCCTGGACTTTTGAATCTTCAGGAATTTCCGCCAGGACAGGAATTGGGCCGAGGGCTCTGCTCATGAACTGCTCTACCTCCTTTCCCGTGAGCTCGGACCTCTTTCCCACCCTGTTTAACACTATCCCCCGCGTCCAAGCCCCGAGAAGATTTGCAAATCTCACCATCTTATAACCGTCAACTATGCTGGGGTGAGTGGGGTTGCAGACTAGGAGCATCTCGCTGGCGGCCGCAATTGAAACTATTGTTGCATCCTGGACGCCGGCGGCAGCATCTATCAGGAGAAAATCTGTGTCCTTCAGGAGTTCACGAACAACCTCTTTCACCCTCTCCCTATCTATTCCAGAAATGGCCTCTTGAGCATCCTCAAACCTGAAACCTGTCGGGATGACCCTCACCCCTCTACTCTCATAAACTGCATAGTCGAGATCTGCCTTCCCCTTCAGAACATCTAGAAAACTTGTTTTCACCTGGTGGATGCCCAGGATTATCGCAAGATTGGCCATTGCCAGATCCCCATCGATTATTGTGACCCTCTTCCCGAGAGTTGAAAGAGAAATTCCCAAGTTTGCCGTGAGGGTTGTTTTGCCTGTTCCACCCTTCCCCGATGTTATCGAGATTGATCTCGCTCTTATCCTCATGATTGTCAGAATTATTCTAATTTCGGCTTAAAATAGGTGCTTGGTGGGATTCCATTAAGCGACAGCAGTCACTGTTTGAAGTAGCAAATTTTCAGCTCCTCATCGTAAACTTTTGGCTCTGGTAGCTTTCTCGCCTCCTCAGGGGTCAATCCATCTATTCTCCTCCACCCGTGCATGACGGCATTTGCCCTGAGGCCCAAGTCAACTTTCCTGAGCAGGCAGGTGGTATTCTCCTGGATTCTCCTGACCTTTTTGAGGGTGCATGAAATATCCTCTTGGACCTTCTGCATCTTTCTGAGCATGCAAGTGGTGTCCTCTTGGACCTTGTGCATCTTTCTGAGCATGCAAGTGGTGTCCTCTTGAACTCTCCTTATGTCCTCCTGAACCTTTTTCACCTCGCCGAGGACCGATTCGATCCTAGAGAGTATCTGATGGGTCTGAGCGGTAGTTGTTTCGATTATCTTTTGTGTCTGGCGGTTGCTTGATTCGATTATCTTCTGAGTCTGCCGGTTGCTCAAAATAACTGTGACGATTATCGGAAGGGTGATCGCCCCGAAGGCCTGAAGGATATCCATCAATATCATCTTTCTTTCACCTCCTATTTCTCCTTTTCCCGCCAAAGTTTTGCGAGGAGGTCATTTATAAAGGAGGAAAACCGTGGCTCGAAAACCAACTTGATAAATAAAGGAATGGAAGGAAATTGGAGAGGATGAACGAAAAGCATCTGCTTGAGCTGCCAGAAGATCTCAGGCCCCTTCTCAAGCGTCCGCTCGGGCGACTTGTGAGAAATCCTCAGGATGCCGCAAAAGCTCTCAGAAAGCGGAAGGTGGTGGCTATAGGTGATGTCACTGGTGCGACACTTCTGAAGGATGGGGTGCGACCGGCCATTTTGGTTGTAGACATGAAAACCCTGCGAGGACCTGTTTCCAGAGAGGAGTCAAAAGTCCTAGAGAGTTTCAGGGGGGAAGAAATAAAAGTTGAAAATCCCGCGGGAACCATAACCCCCTCCGCCTGGGAAGCCTTCAGGAAGGCCGAGAGATCAACCAAGATTCTAGTTGATGGTGAGGAGGATCTTTTGACAATCCCAGCGATTCTTCTTTCCCCCATCGGCACAGTTGTTGTTTATGGCCAGCCGGGCGAAGGAATGGTGCTGGTTGAGGTAACGGAAGAAAAAAAGAAGGAGGTCACGGAGATACTGAAGAAGTTCAGGAGGAAAGAGAAATGAAGGCCCGCGCCATCCTCGTGATTTTCCTAATCTTCTGGTCACTTCCAGCGGTGGCCGCCCAAGAGACGATGAGTGAAAGGCCCTGGGCTGTGGCCCTCTCCCTCGTGGCATCCTTCATGGCTGTGGCCTGCTCAGCGGCCGCCGTTCTCGTGATGGGGGTCTACCCGAAGAGCTTCTGGATGCTCCACGGGCTCTCAGCAGTTCTCTTCCTCATAGCTTTTTCCCTCTCGGATACCGGCAGCATTCCATTCATCGTTGCGACCTTTTGCCTTACGGCAGTGATCCTCGTCCTGATAGCCGTTTGGCTTTCCAAGAGGGCCGTTGCAGCTTTAATCAAAAAGTGAAAAATTTGGAGGGCCTCATCAACATTTCAAAATTTTTCGAAACATTTAAAAATAATAAATGGGGCTTTTGAGCTCAACAAGGCATAGGGTCAATTGGGGGGATATGCGCAGGCGCCCGCTGCATGAAGATGAGCGGGGGGTGTGGGTTTCCCTCGCTGCTGTCTTAATGGTAGCTATTTTCGCAATTTCCCTCTCCGTTTACTATGTGAGAGTTCTCCCCGAGCTCCAGAAACAGCAGGAGTCCACCTATTCCTCCCTCGCAAAGCAGGACTTCATTTCTTTTGCCAACAAGATTTCCCAGCTCACCCCGGGGAAGAGCGTGACGATTTCCGCTCCAGTGGCCGTGACCCCTGCCGGAACCCAGGTATCCGTCGACGCCTTCTTCTCCCTCCCCGTCGCAGTCAACCCAACCCTCATGATCAAGACATTCAACACCAGACAGGACTATCTGGAGGGGATGGACTGGAGCGAAAATGGGCTCCACGAAAACATATGGGTGGGTGATGGATACATAACCCTTGACAACGAGTGGTGGGGGAACACCTTCATCACAAACACCCACCGTGATGTCGACTATGAGATAACCTCGTATTCCAACCTAGTTTCCTTCAGGTTTGTTGCGGAGAAGACGGGAGTCATAGAAAACATCTGGTTCTGGGTGTACGTTTACACCTCCGACTACCCAGCCCTGAGAGTGGAATATCAGGACAACACTTACGAGGATCTGTATCCAATCGAGGATGCCCAGACAAACAGCGGTTCCTCCACAACCAACTATGGCGCCGACACCGATTATATCATTGGAGCAACGACGACAAGGGCATATAGAGTTTACATGAAGTTTGATCTCTCGAGAATCCAGCAGAAGCCGGTTCGGAAGGCTCTCCTCGCCCTCTCCTGCTACGACAACGACTACGTTTCTTCTACCGGTGCCCCTCTCCAAGTTTACTCCACAAGTGATAGCTGGAACGAGGACAGCATCACCTGGAGCACCCAGCCGGCGGAAATCACTCTCCTCGCCGAGAACACAATCAAAGAAAAATACGTTACATACTACTGGGACATTACAAACTATATCCAGTCGGAGATGGCCGGGGATAACATCGCCTCGGTGGTGATCAGAGCAGCCAATGAAACTCCAACAGAGGCTAAGGACGCTTCGTTCAACTCGATGGAGAAACTCTCAGCAGAGGCCTGGGTGGCGGCAGACGATAACTGTCGTCCGGGAACAGAGCTGACAACCCCAACGGGAGTGAGGTTCAACCGCGGAGGGGTCTGGTCTTCCAGCCGCAACATCGGGTGGGTGGGAGTTCATGGTCTCAATCTTCCTGTGACGAAGGACAACATCTATCACTTTGTTATTAAACCGCTGGGTGGCTATCAAACCCCCAACGTTTACTCCTACTTTGTAGTTGGGTTCATGAAGCCCAGGAATGCCAGATGGACTAACGGAGACCCCAGGTGGGCAAGCGAGAGGGCAGTTCTCTACTATGGGATAACAGAGGGAGTCAGATCGTGGAATGAGGAGTGGAATTACATTGAAGATGCCGAGCCAACGTTTATCTTGAGGTACAGCGATGGCTCCTTTGGAGGGAACCCAAATCACGCAGGTTTCAAGTTCTATCCTGAGAAGTATTACTACCCGGACATCGGGGAGAATGGGGATGATAGAACATACATCTCCTACCTGTATTCTTCGTACGAATACTCCGCCGGGAAGATTTACTCCTCC
>JAVZGN010000024.1:0-13005 GCA_038872135.1 Hadarchaeales archaeon (SeqCode)
AAAATCAACTGCGAATCTCTGGTTTTTGATAATTACAGAGGATCAGCTATGGGTCCTCTTGAGGGCTCCATCTAAGTCCACCTGCGGGAGTACTGGGAGCACGAAAACATTTATAAGGGGGTGGATAAGGTTTTTCCGAAGGTGATAGAATGAAGAGATGTCTGAGAAAGGAGGAGAGAGGGATTTCACCGGTAATTGCAACGATTCTGCTGATTGCTTCAACAGTCGCCGCTGCAAGCGTTATCGCCGTCTATGTTTCTGGGTTGTACGTCGGAACTACGAGGGTTGTTGCCGGAGACATTGATGCATCCGTTCTTGACTGCGACAATGGGCCTGGAGAGAGTTATGTCAACGAAAATGTCACGATAACTTTCAAGACAACCCAGGGTTATCTCAGAAACGTTGGCGACCCCGACAGAGGCCTTACGGTAACTTTCAGGAGTCAGAGACGCGGATGGGGACCGATTGTAGCTGACGTTAAGGGGCAGACGAATTATGCTCAAGGATGGGTGAAAAAAGATGGTGTTTTCACAGTTGCTACTGGTCAATACATCGTCTGGAGGCTATATATCCCAATAACATCCGCAGGCAGGCTAGAGCAGGGAACGAGAGGCTATCTTTACGTAGCCTCTTCTAATGGAGTAAACGATACCGTAGATAACGCTAGGAAGCTATCCGCCACCACCAAAATCCTCTGGGACGATGAGGATGACTGGGAGATCCAGGTCTCCTGCTATGGTGACTCCTTCTCAACCTCGTTCGGGACAGTAAGACTCATGGGTAGCAACTGGATTGCATAAGAAAACTTTTTCTTTTCTATTTTTTTACATTTTTCAGTGTCAGCAGTAATGGTTATTTTCACTTCTCCAGCAACCACCTCCAGAGAGGGGTGACCATCACCATTTTCTCGTCCTACTTTCCTCGTCTTCACGCCATTTACATCACGATGAGCATGTTCCCATACCGAACTTAGCCTTCAGCGTGACCTCGATTTCCGCCTCTTCCCTTTCGGACAGGGACCCATATCGCCAGTCACTTCTCAGAAAGAGCAAGCGTGACAAATACTAGGACATGATCGAAAGCATCACACAGTCCGAAGACGACTAAATGCCCAACTTCAGATGAAAACAAATGATAATATATCACAGCCATATTGATTTTGATGAAAAATTTCGATGCGCGGGATTCGATAAAAACCTTTAGAGAGAACATCCCCCTCCTCCACAGCCTCAGAAGCATCATCTGGAAGTATGCGGAGAAAATCATGGAAAAGGAGACCCCGCCAATAAAGATCATGAACTTCTGCGGCACCCATGAATGGGCCACCGTCCACCACGGCATCAGAAAACTTCTTCCCCCTTCAATAGAGCTTGTGGCCGGCCCGGGCTGCCCAGTCTGCGTTACCCCAAGTTATTATGTTGAAGTCCTCATCAGGCTTGCCTCTGAAGGGGTGAGGGTCTACACCTATGGAGACTCTTTCAAGCTGAGGACCACCGGGGAAAATCACCCCACAAACCTTCAGGAGGCCAAAGCCGACGGCGCAGATGTCAGAGTCGTCTACAGCTTCCTCGACGCCATCAAAGATGCCAGAGCCAGCGGCAAAGAGGGTGTGTTTTTTGGCATAGGGTTTGAAACAACTGCCCCCAGCTATGCCCTGGCGTTAAGGGATGGAATGGTCCCAGATAACCTGAAGCTCCTCTCCTCCCTCCGGCTCACCCCTCCCGTGATGAAAAAGACGGTCAAAATTCACCAGGAGAGAGGCCTCCTCCAGCTGAAGGGGATAATCGCCCCAGGTCATGTTTCCACGGTAATCGGGGCAAAGGAGTGGGCCTTTCTGCCGAGAGATTATGGCCTCCCAACAGTTGTAGCTGGCTTTGAACCTGTGGATGTGATGATGGCGATTGCGATGATTCTTCAGATGATCAAAAACAGCAAGCCCGCGGTGAAGGTTGAATACCGGAGACTCGTAAAGTGGGAGGGAAACGAAGAGGCCCTGAAAGCAATGGATGAGGTTTTTGAGAGAGTCTACGCTGCGTGGAGGGGGATAGGCATGATTCCCAGAAGCGGCCTCAGGCTGAAAGGGAAGTTTCTCGAAAGCGACGCTCTGAAACACTACGGTTTCGAGGATGTCGCCCCGAGCAGCTTTATCTACACCCAAGCCCAGGATGATGGCGCAAGGAAAGATCTCCCCCCGGGATGCCGATGTGGAGAAGTTGTTGTGGGTACGGCGAAGCCAACCGACTGTCCCCTCTTCATGAAGAAATGCACCCCTGAGAAACCCTGGGGCCCCTGCATGGTCTCATCTGAGGGAACCTGCGCCGTCTGGGGAAGGGAAATTGGAGGAGGAGAAAATGTGCCTGGGGGTCATGGCTAGAGTTGACGAAATCTGCGGAAAAACTGCAATGGTAAACTTTGGAGGGGTTAGGAAGGAAGTGATGCTCGCTACCAGCGGAATTTCCAAGGGAGATTTTGTCATGATTCATGCGGGGATGATCATCGGAAAGCTGAGCAGGGAAGAATTTCTCCAAAACCTTTCCATCTACTGCGACCTGCTGGCCCAGAATTATGAGGACTCGGGAATGGAAAGAGAGGAAGCCAGGAGAAGAGCCACAGAGGAAGTCCATAAATTGCTGCAGTCCCTAGGAATAGATGAAGATCTCCCGCCAGTTGAGAAAGAGGTGGAAGAGATGGAGGAGGAAGAGAAACTCCCGGAAAATGCATTCAGAGGTAGATACAGGGTAACCCTTTCCGATACCGACTACCTTCAGGTAATGCACTACACAAATTACCTGAGATACTGCGAGAGGGCGCAGCAGGAGCTCCTGAACTCCATTGGGATGGGTTACTACACCCTAATCCACAGGTATGGGGTTTTCATCCCAACGGTTGAAACCGCCCTCAAGGTGAAAGGGCCAGTGAGAATAGACAATGAGATAGAGGTTGTGGTGTGGGTGGAGGAAATCGGCAACAAGCACTTGAAATTCAAATCGGTGATAAAAAACCTCACCTCCGGAAAAAAAGTCGCAGAGTGCACAACAGTTTCCGTCTGCGCAGATGTTGGGATGACAGAGTCGATGCCCCTCCCCGCTGAGCTAAAAGAAAAAATCTCCAGATATCTGGCGACAACTACTTGAGAGGCAGAAGCTCCTTTAGGCTTCTTCCAGTCGCCTGAGGATTTTTTCTCACCTTTATTATCTCCGCCATGATGCTCACGGCAATCTCCTCAGGGGTCTGAGCTCCTATATCCAAGCCTATCGGGGCGTGGAGCCGCCTGAGGGCCTCCTCCCCAAAGCCCTTTTGCTTAAGCCCCTCCAAAAGCATAAGGACCCTTCTCCTGCTCCCCACCATCCCAATGTAAGTAGCATCCGTCCGCAGAAGGAGTTCAACAGCATCCTCATCCGCCTTGTGCTCTGTGGCCGCAACAGCATAGGTTGCCCTTCCAACTTTAATCTTTGGCAAAGCCTCTTGTGCAGGTTCCCTGATCACTTCCACCCCATCTATCTCCTCCTTCATGAGTGGATCGATCACGGTGACCTGAAAGCCGAGAAATCTTCCAAGTTTCGCCACGGCGGCCCCGACATTTCCTCCCCCCACTACAAGCAGCTTCTCGGGAATGATGACATCAATGAAAACATCAACGTTTCCACCACACCTCATCCCCACACCGCCGGCCTCCTCCTCAAGAAGGGTGGTTGAGATCTGCCTGGGCTTCCCCTCCTTTATCGCCCTCACGGCTTCATCCACCACCCCTCTCTCCACACATCCCCCGCCAATCGTCCCTATTGTCTCCCCATTTTCGAGAACGATCATCTTTGCTCCGACTTTTCTTGGAGTTGACCCAACCGTCCTGATTATGGTCACCAGGGCAAATGGAGTGCCAGACGACATGAGGTCGTTCATTTTTGTCAGGAGGAGGTGCTCCATCACCTGAAATTCTTTTTCCGGAATTATAAGGTAAGCGCCTGCCATTGCAAATGATTTTATGAAAACACTCAAAGATAAAGCGATGAAAATAGCAGCCATCGCCGACCTTCATCTGGGCGTGAAGTGGGGGACTCAGAGAGAGATGGACGCCTTCGAGCAGGCGAAAGAAGCATTTGAGAGGGCAATCGATGCTGGTGCCGACCTCATCCTGATCCTCGGAGACATCTTCGATAGGCCTGTCCCAAGTCTCGAGGTGTGGAACAGTGCGCTGAGGATCCTTTCAATCCCAGCCACAAAGGGGAGATGCAGGATAAAGCTGGAGAGTGCTACAGACAAACCTCTGGAGGAGATCTCCCCCCTAGCCTTCACCGGCACCCCTGTTGTGGCCATTCACGGAAACCACGAGCGGAGGACCAAAGGCCTTACAAACCCTGTTGCAGCCTTGGAGGCCGCAGGACTCCTCATCCACCTCGAAGCTGGAAAACTTGTGTTTAGGAAAAATGGAGAGAGGGTTGCAATCTGGGGCATGAGCAACTACCCAGACCAGTATGTGAAGGAAAATCTCAAAACATTGAACCCAAAGCCCGAAAAAGGGGCCACCAACATTTTTGCCTTCCACCAGTCGATAGGGCAGTTTGTCTACTCTGAAGATGAAAAATCTATTCTCGATATCTCCGACCTCCCGCGAGGTTTTGACATATACTTGGATGGCCATGTTCACTGCAGAGGAGAAGCAGCTGTCGATGGCCGGCCACTGCTGATTCCCGGAAGCACAGAGAGAACTCAGCTCCTCCTTGCCGAAGCCGAAAACCCCAAGGGCTTCTACATGATAGAAACCGGAAATGAAATAAAATACAACTTCGTGGAGCTACATTCACCCAGAGATTTCTTCTATGAGGAGGTGAAGTTCGAGGACGCCACGCCGCTCGAGATTCTAAACACGGCGAGGGCGAAGATCCAAGAGCTGCTCAAACGACACAGAAAAAACACATTAAAGTCGCCCATAATCAAACTGAAGCTCCTTGGAACTCTTGCAAAGGAGGTGTCGAGAGCTGACATCGATGAGCGCCAGCTGATCGAGGAATTTTCCAAAGAGGCCATCGTAGACATAAGGAAGGATGGTCTGATATCTCCTGGGCTCGAGGAAAAACTTCTGCACCTCAGGCAGGTGAAGGAGAGGAAGCTCTCAATTGATGAAGAAACGATAGTGATATTGGAAGACCTTCTGAAGGACACGTCCTACCGGGAGTTTTTTGACCTCAGGGCAATCTATGAGCTGGTTGTGGAGAAGCGGGAGGAGGAAGCCCTAAGAAGAATTTTGGAGGTAATTGAGCAGAAAACCCTCGCGGAGGTGGGAAGGCCAGATGATAACAAAAGTTAGGCTGAAGAACTGGAAATCCCACGAGGAGACGACCATAGTTCTCGGGGACGGGACAAATGTTCTGGTCGGGATAATGGGGGCTGGGAAAAGCTCTGTGTTGGATGCGATAACCTACGCCCTTTTTGGAACGCTCCCGGCTGTAAAAACGCGCAGGCTCAGGCTGGAGGATCTCATAACCTCTCGCCCAGTTCCCAAGCAGAGGGCCGATGTCGAGGTTCAAATCTCGACGGAAAAAGGGGAGTATCTTGTGAGAAGGGCGATAGAGAGGGGTCGCGGGACGGTCCTTGCTGAGCTCAGGAAGGCCACGGGAGAGCTCATAGAGGGTGGGAGTTCCGACCGCGTAACGGAGAATGTGGAAAAAATCCTAGGAATAACTGCAGATATCTACGAGAGGGCGGTCTACGCCGAGCAGAACCAGCTGGACTACTTTCTCACCATTCCGAAAGGGAAGAGGATGGAAAGCATTGATGAGCTTCTTGGAATAAAAAAGCTTGAGGAGGGAAGAAAAAATATCGGAACTCTCGCAAACAAAATAGGCCAAAGGGCAGATGAACTTAGAGCGCAAATTCAACAGATGAAGGGAGATCCCTCTCTAGCTAAACTTCCCGCGCTTGAAGAGGAAATCTCAAAACTTGAAGATGACCTCTCGAGGAAAAACTTGGAGCTTCAAAGCGTCGAAAGGGAGCTACAAAAGGTCTCCGAGAGCTATGAAGCCATGGCGAAGGTTGCAAAAGAGATATCTGAGCTAAAAACCAAGCTTGCCTCCCAGGAAGCGACTGTTCAGGTGCTGAAGAAAAACAGGGAAGAACTCGTAGCTATGCTAAAGTCCTATGCCGAGATCCCCCTTCAGGACCTCCTGAATAAGTCTAGGGAACTTCAGGAGAGGTATCTCCAGAAGGCGGCGGCTGCGGAGGAAATGTTCTCAAAGTTCACATCAGCATCGCTTGCACTGAGAACTCTCGAAGATGAGAAAAGAGTGGTGGAGGAGAAGATAGAGACACTGTCGGCTGAAATTCAGGAAAAGCTATTAAAGAAAAATGAGCTCGATAGTCTCCCGGAAAAACTTGAGGAGACTGTGGCTGAACTAAGAAGCGTCTACATAAATTCTGAAAAAGCTATTGCCGAGATGAACGCGCGCCTCGATACTCTCTCGAAATCTCTGGAGGAACTCTCGGCTGTCGAAGCAGTTTGCCCCGTGTGTGAGAGCCAGCTTTCAGCTGAAAAGAAAGATGAGCTGATTGAGAAAAGAAGGAAAGAAATTGCTGATGTGAAGGAGAGAATCACGAACCTTTTAAAGGAAAGAGATAGCAAAAAGGCGACGCTGGACAAATATGAAAGCATCCTTCAGAAAGCAAAAATTTTGGAAAACGAGATAAAAAATCTTCAGGAAAAAGAAGGGGAACTCTCAGCCTTAAAAACCCGTCTTGAAGAAATCCAAAAGAAGCTCGGGGAAGCAAGAGAAAACATCACAAAGATTGAAGCAATGGTCACTCATGCTAAGAATGAAAAGGAAGCAGCAAACAAGGAAATGATCGAATTCAATCAAATAGTTGAGAAAAGGATGATGCTGGAGAAAACTAAGAATGATCTTGCAACTGCATCCTCGCTAGAAGAATCGACGAGGAGAAGATTGGAAGAAGTGTCGAAAAACTACAGCGAGGAGGAGTTCAAAAAGATCGAGGATGAAAGGAACAGCCTCACTGGCAGGGAGAACTGGTTAAAGGCCGAAATTCAGGGCATCCAAAAAAACTTGGACACGAAGAGAGAGCTGCTGAAATCAATTCAACAAAAGCTGTACCAGATAAAATACTCGGAAGCAAAATTCGCCAACCTCCAGAAGGCAGAAGAAGCGTTGAATGCCTTTCAGCGAGCACTGGCCGATGCTCAGATCATCCTCAGAAGGAGATTTCTGGGAACCGTCAATGAAGTCATGAAAGATCTCTGGGAGGCAATATACCCCTATGGAGATTTTGTTGGCATTCGGCTGGCCGTTGAAGAACCGCAGAGCGACTATGCTCTCCAGCTCAAGGACAGGAGTGGTGAGTGGAGAAATGTTGAGGGAGGAGTCAGCGGTGGTGAGAGGACCGAGGCCTGTCTAGCCTTCAGGATAGCTTTGGCCATGGCTCTCGCCCCAAATCTGAGCTGGCTTGTTCTTGATGAGCCAACCCACAATCTTGATGAAAAGGCAGTTGAAGAGCTGGCGAAGGTGATGAGAGAGAGACTTCCCGGCATCGTCAAGCAGATAATCCTGATAACTCACGATGAAAAGTTTGAGGCCGCCGTCAGCGGTCATCTCTACAGATTCAACAGGGATAAGGCGAGTGATGGTCCAACAATAGTCGAGCACATAACAGCATCGGGGATGTTTGGCGGCGGGCTATCTCAAAAGTTTTGAAAGCTCCCTCACGGTTTTCTCAACAATCACTTTGGCGTTCCCTAGGTAGGCGGAGGGCTGTAAAAATGCTGAGAGTTCCTCTTCAGAAATCCTCCTCGTCACTTCCCTCTCCTTCCTGAGGACCTCAAAAAATGAGAGGTTCTGGAGGAGAGCTTTCGCCGTGCAGCGCCTCAAGAGCTTGTGGGCCTCCTGCCTGTTCATCCCCCGCTTGGTCAATTCTATCATCAGGGCCTCTGCCATATTGAGCCCTCTCGTCATCTCAAGATTCTTCTCCATTCTTTCTGGGAAAACCCTGAGTCCCTGAAGAACGAATATCGCGGTCGACAAAATCTCATCGAGGAGGAGAAAAGACTGTGGGAGAAGGATCCTTTCGCAGGATGAATTTGTCAGGTCCCTCTCATGCTCTATAACAACATTTTCCAGCGCCGCGGAAACCTGTGACCTGAGAACCCTTGCGATGCCGCAGATTTTCTCACATCTTATGGGGTTGCGCTTCTGTGGCATCGTGCTACTTCCTATCTGCTTCTCTGCAAAAGGTTCGCTGACCTCTCCTATCTCGGTCCTCTGGAGATTTCTTATTTCCCGGGCAATTTTGTCAAAGGTGCTCGCCACCAACCCGAAAAATGTGATGAGTTCAGCGAATCTGTCCCTCTGGACTATCTGTGTTGAATCCATCGCCGGCAAAAGCCCCATCTCTTTCATCACAAGCTCCTGAATCTTCAGTCCCTTCTCGCCCCAAGCCGCTCCCGTCCCAACTGCCCCGCTCATTTTTCCCACCAGGACTCTCGGCTTGAGCTGTTGAAGTCTCTCCAAATGCCGCCCAATTTCCGCCGCCCAGATAGCGACCTTCATCCCAAAAGTTATCGGAACCGCATGCTGGCCATGGGTTCTGCCCACCATCAATGTGTTTTTGTGCGTGACCGCAAGCTTGAGGAGAATTCTCAAAATCTCTTTCATCTTTTTTTCGATGATAAAAAGTCCATCTCTGATCTGAGTTGCCATTGCGGTGTCTAAGATGTCATTGCTCGTTGCACCAAAATGGACATATCTTCCGGCGGGCCCAGCAGCCTCGGCAAGAGCCAAGACCATCGCCATCGTCTCGTGGTGGACCTCCTTTTCCAGCTGGGAAATTCTCTCCACGCTCACCTTCTTAAGGGAGGCCGCCGAGGCTATTTTCGCTGCATCGGAAGCTGGGATCATCCCGAGAGCGGCGAGAGCCTTAGCGAGAGCGGCTTCAACATCCAGCATCCTCTGAAATCTAGAGGTATCGGTGAAAATCTCCCGCATTTCTTTGCTACCATATCTCCCTTCTATTGGATGAACCGCCATCTTCCGCTCCAACTCCACAGGTTTCCTCATAAAATAAAGCTTTTGAAGATCAATCGATCACTTCAAGGCGGGAAAGGGCCTTCCTCTGCTCTGGCGTTATTTCAATCGGATGGGGTCGCTCCATGATCTCGGCTTTTTTTGCTTCCCCAAAAAGGAGGGTGGAGAAATACCTAAAACCGTGGTCGTTCAGCATCGTCACAATTCTCTTCAGCTCCGGATGCTTTCTGTGAAGCTTCAGACAGCACTCAACATTTGCGCCGCTCGAAATCCCAACAAAAAGACCCTCATCCCTCGCTATTCTCTTGGTCATCCAGATTGCCCTTTCAGAGGAAACTGTGATCACCCCATCCATGAGCGAAAGATCTAAAATTGAAGGAATGAAACCATCGCCTATCCCCTCGATGTTGTGACTGCCCCACTGCTGCTTGGAGAGAACCGGGCATTCAGAGGGCTCGCACACATATACTTTTACATTTGGATCTTTCTTCTTCAGATATTTTGCAACCCCTGTGATGGTGCCACCGGTTCCAGCAGTAGCCACAAAAGCGTCTATTTTCCCCTCCATCTGCTCCCAGATCTCTGGCCCAGTTGTTTCATAGTGGGCCCGAACATTCATTGGGTTGTTGAACTGGTCGACCCAGAAGTAGTGGTCGGGGTCTGAGCTTACCAGCTCCCTCGCCTGCCTAAGGGCGAGATCAACATCAGATTCAGCGCCTGGAACCGTGAGAATCTTGGCTCCAAATGCCCTTATCGCCTTCATCCTCTCCTCGCTCATTCCCTCAGGGATGATGATCAGCACAGGAAAACCGAAGTATGCCCCAAACATTGCTGTGGAAATTCCTGTGTTCCCAGTGGTGCTTTCGACAATCGTCATCCCCGGCCTCAGCTTTCCCTCGGAAATGGCCTGTGTTAGAATCTTCACCAAAATTCTGTCCTTCAGGCTGCCCGAGGGGTTCATGAACTCCGCCTTCCCGAAGAGCTCGAGATCGGGAAAGCCCGCAAGCTTCGGTAGTCTGTTGAACCTTATGAGCGGGGTGTTTCCAACGAGCTCGGTTAAGCTTTCCACGGGCTTCCTGAACTGCTCCACTTCACGCACCAATTATTATAATAGGTGGCTTAAATAAATGAGATGAAAGTAGCGGTCATCGTCGTCCTGCTCCTTCTCTCGGCGGCAGGGGTGACGGAAGGCTGGGAAGCATTCAGAGGTGATGTGGAAAGGAGGGGCTACTCACCCACAGAAACTGTGCCCCCGACACCGGAAATTGCTTGGACGACATTTGCCGATGCCCCATCCTCGCCGGTGGTTGGAGGACTTCTGGTTTTTGTAGGAACAGGAGATGGTGAGCTTCTCGCCCTGGAGGCCCACAGCGATCGCCCTGTTTGGAGATTCAAGGCAGGAGATCAAATATCAACCCCCACCTACTCAAATGGGAGGATCTACTTTGGATCGAGGGACAACAATGTCTATTGTGTGAGCGAGGATAACGGCAACCTTCTCTGGAAGTACCAAACAAATGGTCCCATCTACTCCTCGCCTGCTGTGCGTGGGAATGCTGTCTACATCACTTCAACTGACAACAATGTTTATGCTCTCAATGCCTCTAACGGCTCACTTTTGTGGAAGAAGGGGCTTGGGGCAAAAATCACATCATCCCCGGCGATCAGCGGGGACAGGCTCTATGTGGGGACCTGGAAGGGAACCATGTGTTCTCTCGATGTCTCCACTGGCGAGGTTAAATGGGAATTCCGCCCCGAGATCTCAGGAGAGCGTGAGAACTATCCAATAGTTTCGACGCCGGCCGTGAAGGGAGAGATTATTTTTTTCGGAAGCAACAACCACTACTTTTACGCCATTAACGCTGCCGGGGAAAAACTCTGGGAGTTTGAAGCAGGCGATAAAATCCCATCTTCTCCTTCGGTGGCGGAGAATGTTGTTTATTTCGGCGCCGTGGATGGTTATGTGTATTCACTTTGGGTTGAAAATGGCGATTTGCGATGGAAATTTCAGACAGGGGGAGAAATTCACTCATCTCCTGCAGTGACGGGGAAAGAAGTTGTAATCGGCTCAGCAGATGGCTATCTCTACAACATCTCGGAAAATGGGGAGCTAAATTGGAAAATCAACGTTGGGGCCATCATGAACAACTCTCCGGCGCTGGCCTATGGAAAGGTGTTCATAACGACCGCAGATGGAAAAATTTACTGTATTGGGGACTGGGGAAAGCCGGGCGGTGATTATCTCTGGCAGGGGCTTATTTATCTCGGCATCTCAGCCTTCTTCCTGTTGCTTCTCCTAGCCTACAGACACTTCATACCAGAAAAATCTAGGGGCTAGCAATTTCTTGTGCAAAAGGACGGGGAACGAAGTTGCTACATGACCGTTTGCCCTTCTTGAGATATTTGGTTAAACACCATCGAGCAAAAAGTAAGTTAAATTATTAAAAATAACATGACATAATATGGAACTAACATTGTGAAAGCAGTGGTGGATCTGGACGAAAGAACAGAGTGGTGAACATTGTAAAAGCAAAGTATGGTCTGAAAGACAAGTCCGAAGCCATCAGAAAAATCGCGGAAGAATATGAAGAAATGTTGCTCGAACCAGCATTGAGACCAGAATTCATCAAAAAAAATGAAAATTCGTCAAAGGGAAAAAGTCGTTAAAGACCTCAAGAAAAGATATGGGCTGTGATGTACTCGCTGGAGATCAGAGAAAGCGTTGCCCGCAATTTTCGTAAACTTGCGAAGACAAGCGCCAGATGCTGGCCGTGGTAAAAAAGATAGAACAGGTCTGTGCCAATCCTTACCACTTCAAACCGTTGAGAGCACCTATGCAACATCTGAGGCGGGTGCATGTTGGGGGGTGTTGTTCTCGTGTACTCGGTAGATGGGAAGCGCAGAGTTGTGACGATAGAGGAATACGCACACCATGATGAGGTTTACCTGCGCAGATGAGTTCAAGCCCGCCACCTGTTATCGAGTCCAAAGGTGAAGGCACTAAGAGTACTGATAAACATGAGGCGACTTGATCTGTTGAAAGAGATAAGGGGTAGCATCAGCCTTTAAGTTGAGCAATGAGACGAACACCAAGTGATATGCGCTCTGAGTAAATGAGCAAATTGGCGAAGAAATCGATGGAGTTATGGTCTACATCGCTGTTTTTGGATTTGACCTTCATGAATAAGCTGACAGTTGTTGAAACAACCGTTAACCCGACATCCATCCGACCTGGAAAACTTTTCGGATGAAATGGCTGCTCCGATTCGAAAAGCTAGGAATTTCCTCATTGCACTTATGCGTGCTCTACATGCATTTGGAATTCCAGTGGTGGGGTCGCCGGGATTTGAACCCAGGTCACCGGCTTTTCCGCGCTCAGCGCCCCGAAGCCGGCAGGATAGACCATGCTACCCCACGACCCCGACCAGAACTCTGATTGTCAAGTTTAAGAATTTCTGCCTGAAAGAAGAAACTGATGATAAAAGCGGTATCTTTCGACCTTGACGGGACCTTGGTCGATGGAAAATTTGTCGATTCAGTGTGGTTTGAGGAAATCCCGCGCCAATACTCCTTGAAACATGGAGTTCCTCTGAAAACCGCCCTGAGCAAAATAAAAAGAGAATATGCAGCGGTTGGGGATGGCAGACGGGAGTGGTACGACATAAATTTTTGGATAAAAAAATTCAAGCTGGACGTCGACTACCTGCAGATCTTCCGCAACTGCCTTCCTTATCTGAAGTTGCATCAAGATGTCATCCCAGTCCTCAGGAAGTTAAAAAGGAAATATAAATTGATCCTCGTCACGAACGCCGCGAGAGAATTTCTAGAGTTTGAGATAAAACATCTGAAGATCAGAAAATTTTTCCAATTTACATTTTCTTCCATCTCCGATCTTGAAACTATAAGAAAGAATTGGAGGCTTTACCTAAAGGTGGCAAAAATAGTCGGGGTGAAACCGGAAGAAATGGTCCATGTTGGA
>JAVZGN010000025.1:0-12815 GCA_038872135.1 Hadarchaeales archaeon (SeqCode)
TTCTAAATTGGCTGAAAGAGATGAAATTGGTGAAATTTTCAGAATCTGGTAGATCGAAGTTTGTTTGTCTAACCGAGACTGGAGAAGAAGTTGCAAACGGACTTTTAGAGCTAATCGCATTTTTAAAACTGGCCGAAATTGACAAAGAGATTGATTTAATCTATGATAAAGCAATTAAAGGAAAATTGGCAGAAGAAATTGATAAAGAAGAAGTTAAAAGTAGGTATTTGTCATTAAAACAAATTTTAACTATTTATTTTGGAAATTCCAACAAAAAAATAGCTCTGTATGCCAGAAATCTGAGTTCAAGGATAAACAAAGTTCTGGAAGAGACACTGGGACACCCTATGATCAGCGAGATTTCTCATGAAGAGTCACAAACCTAAACAAGGCTTGTGCCTTTCTAAAAGTTTTTGGCAAATGATCCCCCCGAACTCGGTTATTTACTTTATATAAGGTAACTTGAAGGGGGCCGAAATCAGTGGAGTTATTGGTATATTACTCATTAAAAGGTATTAGTTTACACATAATGAGTTATTTTGTTGCTAGATTACTTTTAATAAAGGTATAATTACTCTTGGAAAGTATTGTAGCAGAAACTGGGAATTGGCGACGAATTCGACTGGAGCCGATAGTCAGGCACAGAAAAACAGGATTAAGTAGCGAAAGGTGGCCATATCAAATGAAAGAGGTAAGATAGTGGCATAATCGTTCTAGGATAAAGGGAAGCATCCGGATAATGCCCTCAGCGAAGGTAAGTTTTCGCATTCGAAGTGAATTCTCTTGTTTCAGAAGTAGTATCGGCGAAGGCTTCAACCATAATCTCATTGTCCCCGCGCATCTCAACAATCAGCAACCCCACCCGTTCTCCCGTGAACGAGCCACCTGGGCCACCAGGGGTGTATCGGTAAAGCTTGTATGCGACTTTCCCTGAAGAGGGAGTGACATTTTCAGGAGCCGGCCCCTCAGCTTGGTAAGCTCCGCGAGAGAGACCATCTGCTCCACCGAAGTCGCTTCCAATCGAAACCATCTTTTTGTTCGGCTCGTAGTTCGAATATACAAAGGCAATTGCATAGCTTTCATCCCCCCCTCTTTCCGATTTTGGAGGCGTGTCAGAGCGCCACCAGTTACCGATCAGTTTCCTAGGTTGGTCATAGCAGACCACCCCATCCTTGTCCGTCCCGGTCCTGTTGACTTTCGAGTAAAGCCGGCTACGGATTGGCTCTTTGAAATATTTCAGTGGAGCATCGGCGTGAAGCCGTGTTTCAAAATATCTTTCCGGGTTGGCGAATGGAAGCGTGAGATTGGCATTCAGAACTCCCAAATCGAACGCCGATGGCGGGGCCGTCACCCCAAGCCGCTGCCCAGCTTCGACCCAATCTCCCACTTTTATGGTGTTATCGAGATGGAGGTGGACGAGGTAATAGGTGTAAGAGCTCGTGGCACCGATTGTAATACTTTGATCGTTCGTTTGGCTGAAGTAGTAAGTTCTCAGAACTTTCCCTCCAGCTGGGGCGGTAACTTCGAGCTGGCTCTGCCCATACACGAAATAGATGTGGTCGGTGGGGGTTGTGTGGCCTGGCGGTTGTGTGTTTCCTAAGGGAATGATATATTGGATTGAACTCTCGGGGATGGGCGAGTAGCTGAACTCAAGGGAACCTGAGGGAAGGCTCGGATCGAAAGCCGCCTCTCCTTCGGGCGGGCCCTTCCAGCATTCCTTAACTAACGACCACGGGCCGGCGACAATACCCAAAATCGTTGCTCCGCCCACATGGGGGTCGCCGCTCGTGACAAATATGAACGCTCCGTTATCGCCTCTCTTGTAGAGCAGCATGCCGATTGTCACATTTGGTTGATCGGGAGGAGAAAAGGTATTTTCTTTTTCCAATGTCCAGTCAGTCAACTGCCCTTTGTACCAGCTCACAACATCCTGAAGGGTCGCGGTGACTGTATACCCCTCACAGCCGGCGTTTTCAGGTATCCCGAAGGCCGACTTCATATCGCTAGGAATCGAAAATCCTGTTGCCCCACCGTACACGGGGATTCCCATCGCCTCTGTCCCACTCTCCGGCTGGGTTTCGCTCGGGGCACCACCCGGCCCCGCTTGCTTTACAACGAAAAGGTATAATCCAACCCCGACTGCAGCTACAGCCACGATGACCGCCGCAATAATTGCTAAAGGGGCGACTCCTTTTTCACGCATTATAGTCAAAGCTATTTTCCGACATTTCTTAAAAACTATTGTCGGATGTAAACTTTCCAAGTTAACATTGCCGGGCCCCACAAATCTGATAAAAATGGTCTGGACGTTCGTCTTCGTGGGAACGATTATCCTCACCGAGGTGATTGAGGACTTCATACGGAAGAAGGTCGCGCCGTTTTGGAACCGGAGCCAAACTCGACTGTCTCAAGAGTTCGTCGGGTGAAATAAACGAGTGACCGCAAGAGCACGAGGCTGACCGAAACCACGAGTAGCAAGCCTCACAAGCCAACAAAACTGGCGCCGACGTTGAGCGACATCGCTAGATGGTCAACAATGGCATGACATTGAAATCTAGTAATGTTTTTCTACGCATGAGAAAATCGCCAATGTCTGCAGAGCAACTGTCAGCCCCAACTTTTTAAGTGCAATTTTTATAGAGGTAGTGATGGCGGGAAGAGTTTATGAAGAGTTTGAAACAAACATCATCCCACCCAGCTGGAAAGACAGAATCATGAGCAAGGAGGAGTTCAAGCAGTTTTATCATGAGACAGTAAAGGACAAGGCCGCGATTGAGAAATGGTGGGAGAAATGGGCAGAACAGCTTTTCTGGTTTAAGCGATGGACCAAGGTTTTAGATGACAGCCGAGCTCCATTTTACAGGTGGTTTGTGGGAGGTGAGACAAATCTCGCCTATCTCTGCACAGACTGGCAGCTCCAGCAGGGAAGGGGTGAAAAAGTTGCCATCATCTGGGAGGGAGAGCCCTGGGATGAATCTGCAGGCAGGCCGAAAGAGATAAGGAAGTTGACATTTCAGGACATGCACAGGGAATCCAATAGAATTGCGATAGCCCTCAGAGAAAAGCTCGAGGTTAAAAAGGGCGAAATCCTCACATTTTATCTTCCGATGATTCCTGAACTCCCCCTCTACATGCTTGCGGTGCAGAGGCTGGGAGCAAAGCACAGTGCCGTGTACAGCGGTTTCAGCGCCGAGGCCCTCGCCACAAGAGCGATCGCCGCAGGTTCCAGGATAATCGTCACCTCCGATGGACTCTACAGAAGAGGCAAAGTCATTTCCCTCAAGCCCATCGTAGACGAAGCTGTGAAGCTTTGCCAGGAGCGGGGGCACAAGATCGAGAAAATTATTGTTGTGCGACGGGTCGGCCACGAAATTCCCTGGACAGAAGAAACAGACATATGGCATCACGATTTCATAAAAGATATTTCTGGAGACCGAATAGTTGAGGCTGAGAGGCTTGGCTCAGATGATTTTTCATTTATCCTCTACACCTCTGGAACCACCGCAGCCCCAAAAGGTGCACAGATGTCAGTTGGGGGGTATGCGGTGGGACTGTATGCGACCATGAAGGCCATTTTTGACATAAGGGATGCAGATGTTTACTGGTGCACGGCGGACATCGGGTGGATAACCGGTCACTCTTACATCGTCTATGGGCCTCTCATGACAGGAACTACAACCCTCATGTATGAGGGCGCCCCAGACTTTCCGGCCCCAGACAGATGGTGGGACATAATTGAGAGACATCGAGTGACAGTCTTCTACACCACTCCCACCGCTATTAGGATGCTGATGAAGTTTCCCGAAGAATTCGTGAAAAAACATGACCTCTCAACCCTTAGGATCGTCCACTCTGTGGGCGAGCCGATAAATCCCGAAGCTTTCAAATGGTACTTCAAAAATCTGGGGAGAGAAGATGTTGTGGCATCGAGCACTTGGTGGATGACTGAAACAGGGCAGATGCTCACCGGCCACTTCCCTGGTCTCGGGAGAATCTTTCCGATGAAGCCCGGGACTAATGGCTACCCTTTCCCAGGCGTTGGGGTGGCCGTGGTAGATGATGAGGGTAAACGATGTACTCCCGGCACTCGGGGTTACTTTGTAATAACAACACCGTGGCCGGCGATGCTCATGACCCTCTACAAAGACGACGAGCGCTATGTTGAAGTCTACTGGGGGAAATACAAGGACAAGTTCTACACCGGTGACTTCGCGGTGGAGGATGGAGATGGCTACATCTGGGTGCTAGGTAGGGCAGACGATGTACTGAAGGTGGCTGGCCACAGGATAGGGACAGCTGAAGTGGAATCGGCGATGATCAAGCACAGGGCGGTGGCGGAATCTGCATGCGTCGGGAAGCCCGATCCTATCAAGGGGGAAGTCCCATACATCTTCACCGCCCTGAAAAATGGCTTCACCCCCAGCCAGGAGCTCATGAATGATATCCGGCTCCACCTCAGGAAAACGATAGGGCCGGTGGTAGCATCCGACAGCACCATAATTTTCGTCGACATCCTTCCGAAAACGAGAAGCGGGAAGATTATGAGGAGGCTTCTGAGGGCGGTTGTGAGTGGAGCACCGCTGGGGGACGTGACAACGCTTGAAGATGGGGTAGCGGTTCAGGAAGCGATAAAAGCTTACCAAGCAATCAAAGCCGCGATGGAAAAATAACACTTCAGGGCCGCTTCACTCCCCGCTTCCTAATCATCTTTTTCAGTTCTTCATCAGAAATCTTTGGAATGGGAATTTCTTTTGTGGGAACGAGTTTTGATTTTAAGGGAGAAATGGCCTTCCCCATTATAGCCGTGATGACGACTGCTAGAAGACCAACATAAATCTGAGGTCTCTCCAGCCACTGGAGAGGAATGGAGATGAAAATGGTAAGGGAAACTATCAGGAGACCAAGACCGGAAGCTAGACCAAGAGTGAACCATGGACGCCTGTGGTATATCACGGTTAGCTTCCCGCCCCATCCAATGAGGAGGGCTTCTAGACCAAGGGCTAAGGAGCCGGCTATCAAGAGGATGTAGATAAGCATTCTCTCATTACCACCTTTCTTTCCTTCATTTTAAAATAACTGGAGAACATGATTGAGCTTTTTTCTTGAGAATAAGAAAAGATGAACGACGATGGGTTTATTTTTGGCATATTTTTGAAATTAGAGCGAAAATTTTCCTTTTTTTAGAAAAAAATGAACGGTTTTTAGAGAGTTGATAAATAAGGGTTGGAGATAAGTGCTATTGTAAAATCGATGAGCCGGGCGGTGATAGGGGCCGTCCGGGGAGCTCTACCCGAAATCAAAGGAGGGAAGAGAAATGTTTGGGATGGACTCAAGAGGGATCGCCACGGTGGCCGTGGTCATCGTGGTGGTGTCTACAGCGGGAGGAGTGGCAACTCCAGTGATAGTGGACACAATCGACGTTGATCCAGAGAGTCCATTCTATGGGCTTGAGCGCATAGGAGAAGGAATGAAAGAGGCCGTCCTTGGTGGTCAGGGCTTCGACATAGCTCTAGCAGAGGAGCGAGTGAAGGAATTTAAAGTGATGAACGAGCGGGGAAAAAGCACAGCATACCTTGGGCTAGTGGACGAGGCTGAGGATCGCATGGCTTCGGCGGTGAAGAGGGCCGGCGATGAGCGTGGATTGGTAAAAGCTGCAGAAGCTGTGAAAGTTCACTTGGCAGTGTTGGAGAATGTGAGGGAAAAAGTTCCGGAGGAGGCGAAAGTGGCGTTGGGCCTCGCTATCTCCAGAAGTTCCAGAAGCGCTTTGATACTTGCTGAGCTCAAGGCAGGAAAGTTGGCGAAGGAAAAGGTTGGCGAACTCATCGACGCCGTGAAAGAAAACGTGGAAAAGATGAAAGAGGAAGTAAAGATTTTGCCGGTAGCCACAGCGGCCCAGACAATCGAAAAGAAGACAGTAGAAGATCTTCTCGATGGCCTCAAGGATGTCACTGACCCGCAGCCATACATTGATGTGATAGAGATGACTGGGAAAAAGCTGATGAAAGTCGTGGAGCGGGTGGAAGAGATAGCAGAGAAAAATGAGAATGTTCAGCGGGGATTGGAAATGGCGAAAGAGGCGATTTCCAAGCACCTGTTGGTGCTGGAAAATGTCTATGCGAGGGTGCCAGAAGCAGCCAGGCCGGCCATAGCTCTAGCTATAACCCACAGCACAAAAGCGATTGAAGTAATTTCCGCCGTTGAGGCTGGAGTGATTCCAGCAACAGCACTTGAGGAGAGAATCGATGTGGCTGAGGAGGAAATAGAGAAGTTAAGGGAAGAAGTCGAAGAGAACTTAAAAACGCAGCGTTCGGTGGAGGTCGCCTACAACGTGAATCTCATGGTTGTTGAAAGGCTATCCGAGAAAATCGAGGAATTGCCCGAGAAAGCCAAGCTGCTGGTTCAACCAATTGTTGTCAAAATACCAAACATCGCAAGGGATGTGAGAAGCCCAGAGGCCCTTCAGAGAGCAATAGCTGTTTCTGAGAAGTCTCTCAAAATAATTGAGAACATCCCAGAAAATCTCAGAGTAGAATTTGAGAATGTAATTTCATGGCTTCAGAGTTACACAAGTGCTTTGAACACAATCGCGGGAGAAGTCTCCACGATCACAAACTGGGAAGAAAAAATGAAGTCAGAAATGGAGACGGTAGCGATCTCTCCGATGCTCACAAAAGCTGTCTATCCAACCGCTTGAAGGAGGGAAGCGCGATGAGCGACAGCGAGCTGATAGCAACAATGCTGCTCTCCATCCTCCTTCCAGTTGTGCTGCTTGCATGGCCGGCTCTCTCTGCACCTATCGACAGCACAGCAAAGGCAATGGCCCTCCTCATACCTGCAGTTATAGCGGCGGTTATCGCGGCGGCCCTCTGGTGGGTAACTCGCTGGCTACACAAGAAATCATTAAAATCAAAAAGAGCAGAAATGTAAAGGATGGAACTCAGAGAAGCATTCCTGCTAGTGGCATTGGTAGCGATTCTTCAATTGACGTTCGGAGTTACCATTTTCTTTCTTTTCCCCTCCCCCTCCTTTACTTTTGTTCATATGTTTATGGCAGTTCTTGTGATGGTCTTGGTAGCAGGAATCATCGCTTCAATCCTCATTTTCATCACCCGACGATATTCCCGTGAGCGTAGCTTTCGGATGGTTTTGATGACTCTCACCGAGGATGAGCGGAAGGTCTTTGAAGCCGTGATGAGGGCCGGCGGCGAGGCCCGGCAGGATAAGCTTAGAAAGGACCTTGACATGTCAAAAGCAAAGCTCAGCGCCATCGTCAACAACCTAGAGAAAAAACACATGATATCAAAGGAGCGCTACTGGAAGACAAACATCATCCGGGTGTCAAAGGAGTTAGCCAGCTGATTTCTTTCTGTTTGGGCAGACCCTCCGCAACTCACAGATGTCACACTTGGGATACCTCGGCCGGCAAACTTCCCTTCCGAAGAGGACAAGCCCGCGGTTTATGAGTCGCCACCGGTTTTTTGGGAAAATCTTCTTCAGCGCCGGCCCAACCTCCTCGATTTTCGCAGTCTCTGGAACAAGTCCTAGTCTCCTGCTTATCCTGTTTACGTGAGTGTCAACTGGAATGGCAGGAATCCCAAATCCATAGCAGAGGGTAACATCGGCAGTTTTTGGCCCAACCCCTGGGAGCTCCATCAGGGCTTCTCTGCAGGCAGGGACAGCGCCCCCATGTTTTTCTAGGAGGATTCTTGCGATTTTCTTTATCCTTTCAGCCTTCTGCTTGGCGAACCCAGCCTTCTTGATCAATTTTGCGATTTTTGCTGTCGGAAGGGCTGCTATCTCTCTCGGTGTATCTGCCACGGAGAAAAGGCGGGCGCTAGCCTCATCAGTGTTTTCCTCTCTTGTGCGCTGAGATATTACACAACTTATAAGCACTTTGAAAGGATCGTCTTTCTTCTCTAGAATCGACTTCCCATATCTATTCTCCAGCACAGAAACTAGTCTACCGGCAATTTTCTCACGCCGCATCGTTATTCCTCAGGCTCGATAATATAGTATCTTCCGAGCCTTTCGCAGATGGTTTTTGCGATGGCATGATAGCACATGTCTACGTCAGCTTTTCCTGTGGCGATATTCATCACATAGTCCTTGCAGCTGCAGAAATTTTTCACCACCTCGTATTCATCGGTTCTCCCCCTGACAAACCACCTTTTTCCCCTCTTGATAACCCCCTTTCTTTTAATAACATCTACTGCCTTAGTCCCCCTTCTACCATAAACGGTGATGATTTTCTTCTCAACTTCCTCTGTAAGGGTGGCGCCAGGTTTCAGTAGCTCCAACAGCTCTTTCTTTTTGATCAAAAATGTCTCGGAAACCATCGTCTTCAAAAATCTTTGTAGTGGCAATTTATCTCAGTTCTGGTTGGGGGATTAATAAAATCAGAAGCCGAAAAGAGAGCGATGGACATTTCAGAAATTTTGAGTGAGGTCGGGTGGCTGAGGAAGAGCTCAGGCCAGCATCTCCTCCTCGACCAGGTGCTGCTCGAAAGGATAGTGGGCTATGGGGAGATAACGAAAGATGACATTGTGCTGGAAATCGGGACGGGGGTAGGAAACCTTACAGAACTTCTCTCCCGTGAGGCAGGAAAAGTTATTTCCATCGAGAAGGACCCGAAGCTTTTGGAAATAGCTAGGCGGCAGCTTCAGAAGAGAAAAAATGTAGTTCTGATTAGGGAGGATGCCCTTAGGGTCGATTTTCCGGAGTTCACAAAAGTTGTCTCAAATCTCCCCTACGGCATTTCCTCCCCCCTAACTTTCAAACTGCTTGAGCGGGATTTCAGGCTTGGGGTGTTGATGTACCAGAAGGAATTTGCGGAGAGAATGATTGCAAGGCCCGGCACAGAAGCTTACAGCCGCCTAACAGTTGGCGTTCACTATCGGGCCGATGTGGAGATCCTAGAAGAGGTGCCCCCGGCAGCATTTTTCCCCCAGCCCAAAGTTACATCGGTGGTTGTGAGGGTAAAGCCGAGGAAGCCACCCTTTAAAGTGAGCGATGAGAAAATGTTTTTTTCAGTCGTGAAGGCACTCTTCCAGCATAGGAGGCAGCTGGTGAAGAACTCTCTTTTCCATTCATTTGAGCAGGTTTTTCCGGGAAGGCGATTTCAAAAAACCGAAAAGAAAGAGATAATAGATAAAATCATCCCAAAGGAGCTTGCAGAAAGAAGAGTGATGGATCTTCCGCCCGAGGCTTTCGCGAGAATTGCAGAACTTTTGAAAGAATTCAGGTTTTCTCCATAAACTCTTCTGGAGAAGGCGGCTCCAACTTTAGGCCCTTCCTCTTTCTCGTCTGCGAGATCACCTGCGCCTCAAGCTCTTTCGGTAGCCGCTCAAACTTCTCAAAGGATGTAGCCCAAATGGCCCTCCCTTCTGTTTCCGATCTGAGCTCCGCGGCGAGACCGAAGGAGTTGGCCACCGGCAGCAATGCTCTGAGGATAATAATGTCTTCTTCTGTCTGCATGTCGATTATTCTACCTCTCCTTCCCTGGATGACTTTTGTGGCTCCTCCCATGAACTCCTGGGGAACCCTCACTTCAAGCCTCAGGATGGGCTCAAGGATCACCGGCTCCCCCAGCAGAATGCACGCCTGGATGGGGCGCCTGACCGCCGGGATGATCTGGGCGGGCCCCCTGTGCACAGAGTCCTCGTGGAGCATGGCATCTTCTATCAGGACCTTCAGCCCCCTGCTGGGCTCCCTCATTATTGGCCCCTCCTCAACAACATTTTTGAAAGCTTCAATAACATAATCTTCCACATCTTTCATGAACTGCACCCCCTTCGTCATATCCACCAGAACATTGGGTCCAATTATCGCCATGACATTCTTTGCTGCGTGAGCCTCCCATCCAAGCTTTCTTAAAACAGTTGGCCGGCTTTCTTCATCCGAAAGCCTTCCCTCCTCAATTGCCTGGATGACCTCCGGCTCAAGCGGCTCGACAGATATCAGGAACCTGTTGTGCCTGTTCGGGGATTTTCCCTCCACCGGTCCAGCCCTTTTTGTGAGGGTCTCCCTGTAGACCACAAGAGGCTCGGAAGTCTTCACCTCCAGCCCGGCCTCCTTCAGCTTGTATTCCACAATCTCCAGATGAACTTCCCCCATCCCCGAGACAAGATACTCACCGGTTTCCTCGTTTATCTTCACCTTGATGTTCGGGTCCTCTCTAGCTATTTTCTTGAGCTTGTCAACAAGTTTGGGAAGGTCTTGGAAGTTCTTCGGTTCTACCGCCACTGTCACGACCGGCTCGCTTATATACCGGAGCTCTTCAAAGCCCTTCCCCTCAACCCCGCTTTCAATGATAGTTTCCCCAACTACTGCCTCCTTCATCCCGATGATTGCAGCGATGTTGCCGGCCGGTACCTTCTCCACAAGCACTCTGTCTGGTCCCATGTAAACCGAAACCTGCTGAATCTTCGCCTCCTGTTTTGCGTTGACAAGTCTGACTGACTTTCCCTTCTCCAGCGTCCCTGAAACAACCCTTCCCGTTGAGATGACGCCCGCCTGCTCATCAACCACTATGTCTGTTATCACCATACAGACTGGGCCGTTTGGGTCTGCGTTTACCATCGCTTGGCCTAGGGGAGTGTTTATATCTCCCTTCCAGAGAATCGGAATCCGGTGCTGCTGGGCCTCCTTTGGGTTGGGGAGGTGGTTTACAACCATGTCTAGAATCACCTCATAGACAGGGCTTTTCTTTGCCAGCTCTTCCTGAGTTCCGTTCTGGTAGGCAGTGATTATGTCCCTGAAAGTTATGCCCTTCTTCTTCATCTGGGGAACCGAGAGGGCCCACTTCTCCTTGGCCGAGCCAAATCCAACCGAGCCATTCTCAACGCTCACCAGCCATTTCTCCGCCAGCTCTTTCGGGGCAAACCTTCTGATCAGCTCGTTGAACTTCGTTATCAGCTTGATGAACCTCGCCTGCATTTCCTCGGGTGTCAGCCTCAGCTCTGTGATGAGCCTGTCCACCTTGTTTATGTACAGGACTGGTTTTGTTCTCTCCTGAAGGGCCTGCCTCACAACGGTTTCCGTCTGAGGCATCACCCCCTCAACTGCATCGACAACGACCACAACACCATCTATCGCCCTCAGGGCTCTCGTGACATCCCCGGTGAAGTCCACGTGGCCAGGGGTGTCCAATAAGTTTATGAGGTACTCCTTTCCGTCGAGGGTGTGGGAGAGACTGACGGCAGATGTCTGAACCGTTATCCCCCGCTGCTGTTCTATTTCCAGATAGTCTGTGAAGAGCTGTTCTCCGGCGAGTTCAAAGCTGATTATTCCTGAGGCCGCAACCAGGGAGTCGGTTAAAGTTGTCTTCCCGTGGTCGACATGGGCAACTATTCCTATGTTTCTTATGTGCTCGGGCTTCCACATCAGCTTCTGAACCTCATCCAGGTGCTTGTACCTCCTCATTTAGCTCACTCCAAAATCTTTGAAGCGGGGGTTAAAATAGGCGTCGGATGGGGAGGAAGTTCGACTCTATCTCTTCCTTTCCTTTCTCAGGGGCCGGGAACTCCTTTGGGATTTCCTCCTTCCTCTGGCCGATTCCAATCGTGTTGCCGATACCGGCCACAATCACGGTGTCCCCCGGCTTTGTTCTTTGAAGAATTCCTCTTTTAACGAATTCCACAGCGGTCTGGCTTCCCTTCGCCAGATCTCTGTGCATCGGCTTTATCGCCTCTATGAAGGCTTCCTTGATGGCAATGGCGTCGACAGGGATTTTCAGCTTTGTGGCGATCTCCTCTATCTTGTATTTCTCTGTCGGAGGGCCACCTATCGCGGCTCCGACTCCTTCGACAACCTCCCCGCTTTTCTCTCCCTCCAGCTTCCCGGCGGCATCGATCATGATTATCCTGGCGATCTTTCTCCTCCTGGCAAGCCACCTAATGAGTTCACCTGGTTTTCCAACTCTCCCCCCTGGTCCCTTTGCTTTTACCACCAAGAGCTTCCTTTTCTCAAATTCAATCTCTGTATATACTGTGTCCTTGATCGGCTCTTTCCACTCCCCTCCCTCTCCGAGGAGGGCGGCGACGAGAGCCCCGGCGCCATCCCCTATAGGCTTTCTTTCAGCAAATGCCTTGGTGGCCTCCAAATAGCCCTTTGCAGCCTCTCTTATGAAGGGGAGGTTCATCTGGAGGAGCATCGTAAGCTGGATGTTCTTGGTTTTGTTTGCGAGAATCGTGAAGTGGCGCATGAGGCGGTATAGGATGTAGCTGGCCATAGCGCCCTCTATGACCATCTCCAGGTCTGCCGCGGCTTCAGGATCAGCGTTTGGTGCGAATCTTTTTACAGCGTCCTCAAACCTGTGCTTTCTCACATCCAGAATGTGTTCGAGTCTAGAAATCACGCCTACTGGATCCTCGCTCACCGGCTCTATCGCAAAAAATTCGAGAAAATTGTCGAACTCCTTTTCGAAGTCCCTCTTTGTGCGGCCGTGCTTGGTTATAGCTCTTATCGCCACAAGCCTCCCCTCCTTTGCCCACTGCTCAAGCTCCTTTGTGCATTTTCTCAGCTGTCCTACTCCCAACCTGGCCTGCATGCTGTACATATATGGCATGAGGAGGAGGGAGAGGAGGCTGTAAATCATCAGGATCGTAATCCAGGCAACAATGTCTATTTCCGCCATGTTCTCCTCTACTATTCTCTTCCATACAAAAGAATATATGTTTTGAAAACATGAAAACTTTGGAGCGGGGGTAGCCGAGCCAGGTCTAAGGCGCCAGATTCAGGGTCTGGTCCCGTAGGGGTTCGGGGGTTCAAATCCCCTCCCCCGCACCACGCTTCAAATGGCAAATAGGCCGAACACT
>JAVZGN010000026.1:0-10982 GCA_038872135.1 Hadarchaeales archaeon (SeqCode)
CCTTCAAGGGAAAGACTTCTTTCTCTAGCTGGTGTCGCCAAACGAGCCGGGGTAAAAGAGGTAAAGATTTTCACCACCGAAAAGGGCCTGGAAAAGGTATAGGTAGACTTCAATCATTTAACCTTGAGAGTTGAGGTTGAGCGGATGAAGACTCTGATCATCTGCGAGAAACCTGCGGCCGCTGTGAAAATTGCTGGAGCCCTCTCAGAGAAAAAGCGGAAGAAAGAGCTCAACGGCGTCACCTATTTTGAGGTTGAGAGGGATGGAAAGACTCTGATAGTTGTGCCGGCGATTGGCCATCTTTTCACGCTCAAAAGCAAACGCCCATTGAAGGACTATCCTGTCTATGACATCGAGTGGGTTCCAAGCTATGTTGCGGACAGAAAGGCTGCGAAAACTAAACCATTCATCGAGACCATAAGAGAGCTGGCAAAGGATGCTACCGAGTACATCAGCGCATGTGATTTCGATATCGAAGGCTCTGTGATAGCATATAACATCTTGAAAAATCTGTGTGGTGAGGAGGCCGTCAAAAAAGCCAAGAGGATGAAGTTCTCCACTCTCACCGCCGAAGAGTTGCGACAGGCCTATGAAAACCTCATGCCAAGATTGGACTTTGAGATGATAGACGCTGGCCTCACCCGTCACATCGTGGACTGGTATTGGGGAATGAACGTGAGCAGGGCGATGTCCGCGGCGGTTGAGGCGGCCGGCAAAAGGTTCATCAAGCTCTCGGCTGGGAGGGTGCAAACCCCAACGCTGAAGATTCTTGCTGAGAGGGAAAAGGAGATTGAGGCGTTCAAGCCCACTCCATACTGGCTTGTGAGGCTCATCTTGCGCATCGGGAGTTCTGATCTCGTGGCGGAGCACTCAACCGAGCGCTTCTGGAGGAAGGAGGAGGCAGAAAAAATTGTAACTGCGTGCAAAGGGAAAAAAGCTGTGGTGAAAAAAATTGAGGCCAGGACATACCAGAGGATGCCCCCCTACCCATTTGACCTCGGCAGTCTTCAAGCTGAAGCCTACAGATGCTTTGGGTATACTCCAATGAGAACTCAACAACTTGCGCAGGATCTCTACCTCATGGGTGCTATCAGCTATCCAAGAACCAGCAGTCAAAAGCTGCCTCCCTCCATCGGATATGAGACGATTATCAAAAGGCTTGGAGAGATTTCAACCCAATATAGGGAAATCGCAAATGAGCTACTCAAGATGCCGACGCTGGCCCCGAGGGAAGGGCCGAAGAGTGACCCGGCCCATCCGAGTATCTACCCAACCGGAGAAAAGGTAGAAGGGCTAAAAGGACCGCAGGCAAAACTCTATGATTTAATTGTAAGGAGATTTTTCTCGGTCTTCGGGAGACCTGCGGTGGTCAAGAGTGAGAGGGTTGACATAGATATCGGCGGAGAGACGTTTTACCTTCACGGGCGGGTGGTGGTTGATGAAGGATGGCTGAGGTACTACGGAAAATATGGTGAAACTGAAGAGGAGATTCTTCCTGAAATGAGGGTGGGGCAGGAAATAGAGATCAAGGACATTTTGCTTGAGGAGAAAGAGACCCAGCCCCCGCCGAGATACAATCCTGCATCCCTTGTGAAAGAGATGGAGGAAAGAAATCTTGGGACGAAAGCCACAAGAGGGGAGATAGTCCAGACCCTTTACTCGCGAAATTACATTTATGGCCAGCAGATTTTCGTCACAGAGCTCGGGATGAAGGTTGTAAAAACCCTGGAAAAATACTGCCCAGAAATCGTCAGCGAAGAATTGACGGCAAAATTAGAGATGGAGATGGAAAAGATACAGGAAGGAAAAATCAAAGGTGAGGAGGTAATCAAAAAGGCGCGGTTGGAGCTGGACAAGATTCTGGAGAAATTCAAGAGCAGGGAGGTTGAGATTGGCGAAGAGCTCGACCAGGCAAGAAGTGCCATCGTTGCCAGACAGTATGTGTTGGGTCGATGCCAGGCCTGTGGCGGAGAAATTCGAATCTTGAGGTCAAAGAAAACTCGCAAGCGTTTCGCCGGGTGCACAAATTACCCTACATGCCGGCAAGCCTTTCCTCTCCCGCAAGCTGGAACAATAGTTTCACTCGGGAAGAGCTGCGAGAAGTGCGGTGCCCCGATGATTCAGGTGAATTCACCCGGCCGCAGGCCTTACAGGATGTGCCTTAATCCATCCTGTGAGACAAAGACCAACTGGAAAAAATAACCCATCAACTTTTTTACCTCATCGCTTCTGCAAAAATCTGTGAAATGCAGCGCACCCAACTATTTTTTCACAAACTCCTCAACGCGCCCGATGGCCCTCTCCAGCCGCTCCAGAACATTTACCTTTTTAGCAACTTTTATCTCAGCCAGCTTTCGGGCGATTTTCTTTAACGCAAGACTTGCTGGAGATTTTGGGTATGCGGCCACAACTGGTAGGTTCTCCCTGAAAGCGACATCGACAGCCTCATCAAAGGGGATTGTCCCGAGAACCGGAGCTATTCCTGAAGCTTTTTTCACCCAGGTGGAAAGATGAACCCCCTTCATAACTTTCGAAACCACAACCCCGGCCGCTTCGACGTCCATCAACTTAGAAAGCCCCTGGGCAGTTGCAAGGGTTGAGGAGATCGAGTCATCATTGGCCTCGCACACATAGAGGATCTTGTCTGATACTCCGGTCAGGAGAATGTGCTCATAGGAGACTGAGGCAGGGGTGTCGATGATTATCCTGCTGAACTTTTCTCTCATCTCAGAAAACGTGCGGTCTAGTATCCTGCAGCATCTCAAAAATTTTTCGCCGACATCACCCCTCCCAAAAGAAATGAACCTTCCGCCTGCCGGCATTATCGCGAGGTTTGGATAAAGGAGATCCTCACCACTTGTGAGCTGGCAGGTGTAGGTTGCATCTCTCCAGGATCTCCTCCCGATCATCACATCGAAAAGGGTGGCATCTTTTGTCGGGCACATCTTCAGCTCAACCGATCTCACGTGAAGGTCTCCATCCACCAAGAGGATTTTTTCATCTGGCTTCATGAGAGACATCCAGATGGAAACCCCCATCGCCACGGTTGTCTTTGAGACACCACCCTTTGTGCCGACCACAGAGAAAACTGTGCCCATCGTCACTCACCCTGAACAGGCCGCAGGTATGTCTGAATTCTCACATCTTTGCTCCTGTAGATGAGCTTGCTCCTGACACCGCCCTTCACCGTGTCAACATGCCCGATGAGCCCTGCTCTTTCTAGTATCCTGAGGTGGTGGAGCAATGATTTCACCCCGCCCTTCTTCCCCGTTGCCTCGCCCAGGAGATTTAGAAGTTCTTTCTGCCTGAGGGGCCCCTCGTCGAGAAGTTCCAGAATTTTTCTTCTGAGGGGATTCGCGAGAGCTGCGCAGATTTCTCCAGCGGCTTCTGGTGAAACTGTGGTCCATCCCTCCGTCGCCTCAAAGGGAAGAGGCTTCTCTATTTTCTTTATCTCTTGGGGTTCCATCAATATACACTTTTTCCGCTGCTTAAATCGCTCTTTCCCAACACATTTTTAATAAAAACACGAACTAAATCGGGTGAAAGGTGATTGACTCCATCACAAAAACCGTTGCATTGGTGATTTTTCTCTCCTGCTACATCCTAGCAATCACCAGGAAGATAAAGCTGGCATATGTGGGCATCGGAAGCGCAATCGCTTTGCTCTTTGTTCTTCTCCCGACCGGTGGAATCACCCCCGAAGCTGCTTTTAGTTCAATCAACTGGGGCGTTCTGGCGATTTACTGGGGCTTTTTGATGATGGCAATCACTTTCTCAAAGAGCGGTGTTCCAACAAAAGTAGCCAGATCCATTTTGAAAAAAACGAGAAACGAAGGGATAGCTCTTTTCATTCTCTGTGGACTCACAGCGCTGATTTCCTCCTTCATGGAAAATGTTGGGACAGTAATACTCATGGCACCGATTGCAATAGAAGTCGCAAAAATTGCTCGCTCATCTCCTTTTCTCCATCTCGTTTCAATCGCCATCAGCAGCAACATGGTCACAACTGTGACGATGATTGCAGATCCACCGGCCTTGATCCTCGCCGAAAACATTGGGATGAAATTCACAGATTTCTACCTCTTCAATGGGAAAATTGGTTTGGGAGCCATAAGCATCCTTGGAGTAATCGCCGGGCTGGCAGTCATGGCCCTGATAAATTTCAGGAAGATGAGGAAGAAAATTCTCCTCAAAGAAGAAAAGGTTGAAGTCACATATCTTCCAACGATTCTTTTTGCAGCAGGAATCATTGCCCTTGCCCTTATCCCCTATCTTGGTGTTTGGAATGGGTGGGTGGGAATTGGAGTCGGAATCCTTGCCATCCTCGCAGGGAGAAAATTCATTGGAAAGATGTTCCGGGAATTTGACTGGAACTCCTTTTTCTTCATCTTTGGGATTTTCATTGTCGTTGGCGCCGTAAACTTCATTGGCCTCCTCCGAGATTTCGCCGGCTTCCTGCTGGGGCTTGGACTGAACAATCCCGTCGTGGTGCTGGCGGTGATCACTTGGATATCAGTCATTTTATCTAGTTTCATCGACAATGTTCCATTCACAATGCTCATGATCCCCGTCTGCACCACCATCGCAGGTTCCATCAGCATGAGCGCCTATCCTCTGCTCTACGGGATGGTGGTCGGAACAGGAATCGGTGGAAATGTTCTCCCCATCGGGGCCACAGCAAATGTCTTTGCATGTGGAATGCTTGAGAAGATGGGCCATAAAATCAGGTTGAGAGAATATCTTAAACTCAGTCTCCCCTCCACAATAGTCTCAGTTGGAGTTGCACATCTCCTCCTTCAGCTCCTTTGGATGTGAAAGGTATTTAAAAGATGCAGAGGATATTCTATATGGTCCACACCGCGGTATGGACGGCGTCAATCGGAGTATTTGGGCAAATCTTTGCCCTTGCGATGAGAGATTGTGCTCTTGGTGTGGATAAAAAATGTGGACCTGAACAAACCAGGCCACTGGAAGGCTCAGGTCCGAGATAGGTCCAGCGCTCCACAACGCCAATTTCTAAAGCTTGCGGCCATCTAACACCGGTTGATTCTGCCGGAGGCCACTGCTATTGGGGTCCGACTAAGCCATGCAAGTCATAGGGCCTCGGGGCAACCCGAGGTACCTGGCGCACGGCTCAGTAACACGTCGTCAACCTACCCTAGGGACGGGGATAACCTCGGGAAACTGAGGATAATACCCGATGGGCGAGGGAAGCTGGAATGCTCCTTCGTCGAAAGGCCGAAAGGCGCCCTAGGATGGGACGGCGGCCTATCAGCTAGTTGGTGGTGTAACGGACCACCAAGGCTACGACGGGTACGGGCGACGAGAGTCGGAGCCCGGAGATGGGGACTGAGACAAGGCCCCAAGCCCTACGGGGTGCAGCAGGCGCGAAACCTCCGCAATGCGCGAAAGCGTGACGGGGGGACCCCAAGTGCCGCTGGCCTTTGGTCGGCGGCTTTTGCCAAGTCTAAAAAGCTTGGCGAATAAGGGCTGGGTAAGTCGGGTGCCAGCCGCCGCGGTAATACCCGCAGCCCAAGTGGTGGCCACGTTTATTGGGCCTAAAGCGCTCGTAGCCGGATCGGTGAGTTCCTCGTGAAATCGACCAGAAGACTGGTCGGCGCGCGGGGAATACCACCGGTCTAGAGGCCGGGAGACGCCGAGGGTACTCCGGGGGGAGCGGTGAAATGCTGTAATCCTCGGGGGACCACCAGTGGCGAAAGCGCTCGGCGAGAACGGGCCTGACGGTGAGGGGCGAAGGCTAGGGGAGCGAACGGGATTAGATACTACAAAGTGTCCCCCTCGGTAGCGATACCGAGGTGCGCACCCAACTATATCGGTGGAACCTCGTCTTGCACGGGCGAGGCAACACCGAGGGAAGTCGCTTAAAGCGACCCCGTAGAGACTAGAGCGCGTGGAGGTGATAGAAGATGGTGAACCCATCTTTGTCCGAAAGCGTGCGGGCAGTGGTGTTAGGCAGCATACTTGGCGATGGCAGTCTGAGAAAGTTCAAAAATTACGAAAACGCGCGGTTTTGTTTCAGACACTCACTAAAGCAGAGAGAATACTTTCTGTGGAAAGTCTCGCTACTGAAAGAAATCTCGGATGAGAACTGCTGGCGCGAACAGCCGCCAGACGGGTGGAGCAAGACTCCAAAGCTACACTACTGTAGCAAGGCGCTGCCAGAGCTCACGAAACTGTACGAGCTGACACATAAGAAGGGCAAGTTAGAAGTTAGAAGAAAGTGGCTCAACATGATGACGCCATTGTCGCTGGCAATACTCTGGTTTGACGACGGTTCCATAATAGGCAACGGGCGCAAAGGGGTCCTCTGCACTGACAATGTGCCACTCAGAGGACAACTTGTGTTTTGTAAATACCTGCGCAAAGTATGGGGCATCAAAGCCAGAGTCGGGAGAAAAAGAAAAGGTAGCGATGTCTACAGAGTATGGATACGCTCCGCCGAAAGTCTCAAAAAACTTCTCCGCATCGTGATGCCATTCGCCAAGGTTGAGTCAGTACTGCCGAAGCTGCTACTACTATACAAGGACGCACGCGCTCAAAAACGTTGGGTCTCTGAAGTGTCTGCTACCACGGGATTTCCCGAAGAGGTAGTGTGGAAATACCTCAACGAGAAGAAATCCCGGTGGCGTGGCTTCAGAGAATGATATAGTCCTACCCTCACGGCGACGTGAGAAGGTTGACCCCGGTAGTCCTAGCTGTAAAGGATGCGGGCCAGATGTCGGGTGCTCTTAGAGGGCATCCGGTGTCGGAGGGAAGCCGTTAAGCCCGCCGCCTGGGAAGTACGGCCGCAAGGCTGAAACTTAAAGAAATTGGCGGGGGAGCACCACAAGGGGTGGGACCTGCGGTTCAATTGGATTCAACGCCGGAAAACTCACCTGGGGCGACTGCTGGATGAAAGCCAGGCTGACGACCTTGCTGGACTAGCAGAGAGGTGGTGCATGGCCGTCGTCAGCTCGTACCGTGAGGCGTCCTGTCAAGTCAGGCAACGAGCGAGACCCTCGCCCCTAGTTGCCATCGGTGGGAAGCCGGGCACTCTAGGGGGACCGCTGGCGCTAAGCCAGAGGAAGGAGAGGGCGACGGTAGGTCAGTATGCCCCGAATCCCCAGGGCCACACGCGGGTCACAATGCGCGGGACAATGGGACGCAACCCCGTGAGGGGAAGCCAATCCCCTAAACCCGCGCCCAGTTCGGATCGGGGGCTGCAACTCGTCCCCGTGAAGCTGGAATCCCTAGTAATCGCGGGCCAACACCCCGCGGTGAATACGTCCCTGCTCCTTGCACACACCGCCCGTCAAGCCACTCGAGTGGGGTTCGAGTGAGGCCTGCTCTTCTTGGGCGGGTCGAACTCTAGCTCCGCAAGAGGGGCTAAGTCGTAACAAGGTAGCCGTAGGGGAACCTGCGGCTCGATCACCTCCTACGTTACTTGGAGCGCTGGACCCTCGATGGGCCTGTAGCTCAGTGGCAGAGCGCTGGCTTTGCAAGCCAGAGGTCGCGGGTTCAAATCCCGCCAGGTCCATACCATCAAAAGATGCGGTGCTTGAAGTCACCTTCATGCACTAAGGGCATATTGCGCTCAAGCGCAAGATGATTGCCGTGCACAGGTTGCGCCAGGCAAGCTGGGTAGAAGAACAGGGAACCCACCTGGGGGATGGCTTGGCTCCAGCGCCGAGGAAGGTCGTGGCAAGCGGCGAAACGCCCAGGGTAGGCGCATGCAGCCTTTGATCCTGGGATTGCCGAATGGGACCTCCTGCTAGGGAAAAACCCTGGCGCTCGCGGCAGCGAGCGGGAACCCCGGGAACGGAAACATCTTAGTACCGGGAGGAGAAGAAAGCAACTGCGATGCCCTGAGTAACGGCGAGTGAAAAGGGCAGAGGGCAAACCGAACCTGGTGGCGAAAGTCACTGGGGATGTGGAGTTGCAGGACTCTCCTCAATCTCTCGCGCGGGAAGCCGAAGTCGGCTGGAAAGCCGCACCTCAGAGGGTGAAAGTCCCGTAGGTGTAACTGCGCAGGGTATGAGGGAGAGGATCCTGAGTAGGGCGCCTTGGAAATGGCGTCTGAAGCTGGGAGGCATCAACTCCCAACCCTAAATACTGCTGGAGACCGATAGCGGACGCAGTACCGCGAGGGAAAGCTGAAAAGCACCCCGGGAGGGGGGTGAAAAGAGCCTGAAACCAGGTGGGGATAGTAGGACATGGCTCGAAAGAGTTGATTTCTCCCGAAGGAGGCCGTCGCGAGACGGCGTTACGAGGGAGAAGGATCAGGGTCATGTCGTCCGTCTAGAATCACGGGCCAGGGAGTTTCGTGCCGTGGCGAGGCTAAGGAGTCTTATCTCCGGAGCCGGAGCGAAAGCAAAAGGTCCGCAGCCCGAAAGGGTGAGGGACTGGGTGTTAACAGCGCCCGGAGTCACGGCGCGAATACCCGAAACCGGGCGATCTAGTCCGGGGTAGGCTGAAGCCGAGCGTATGCTCGGTGGAGGGCCGAACCGGTCTTGATGTGCAATTCGGTCGGATGACCCTGGGCTAGTGGCGAAAGATCCATCAAGCCCGGTGACAGCTGGTTCCCTCCGAAGCTGGCCGCAGTCAGGCCCAGCGCGAGGTAGCCAGCGGTGTAGAGCACCGATTGGGGGAAGCTGGGGGGAAACCCTCACTCTCCCTGTCGAACTCCGAAGCCGCTGGCGCCGTAGACCGCTGGAGACGGGGTGCGGGGGGTAAGCTTCCGCTCCGAGAGGGAAACAACCCAGACCGGGGTTAAGGCCCCAAAATGCCGGCTAAGTGTAGAAATCCAAAGGGCGTCTTCTTCCTCAGACAGCGGGAAGGTAGGCTCAGAAGCAGCCATCCTCTAAGCAACGCGTAAAAGCGGACCCGTCGAGGGAGGAGGCCCCGAAGATTCACGGGACTAAGCCGGCTGCCGAGACCCCGGGGAGGCCGAAGGTTAGTAGGCCTATCCGGTAGGAGGGCGTCCGGCGCGGGGAGAAGCTCGGCCGTGAGGTCGGGTGGACCGCGTTGGAATGAGGATCCTGGTGGTAGTAGCAGCAGAGCCGGGTGAGAATCCCGGCCACCGAAGGGGCTCGGGTTCCCAGGCAATGTTGATCAGCCTGGGGTTAGCCGGTCCTAAGGGCGTCCTCAACCAGAGACGCTCGAAAGGGAATCCTGTTAACATTCAGGAGCCGCCCAGGTACCTGCGGCAACGCAAGCCTGCTTCCTGACGCTTCGGGATAGGCCGAGTGGGGCCGTCGCTCCATCTAACCTCTCAAGCCCGGGGAGTTCCGTAATGGAGAGAACCGGGTGAAGGAGGGAATGGCCTGCCGTATGGTGGGTTCGGCCGATTCCTGGAGCCCGTGAAAAGGGAGGCGGGAAATGGGATCCTGGGTGACCGTACCTAGAACCGACACAGGTGCCCCTGGGTGAGAAGCCCAAGGTGCATCGGGAGACACCGGGCCAGGGAATTCGGCAAGTTGGCCCCGTAGCTTCGGTAGAAGGGGTGCCTGCCCAGCAGTGGGCAGGTCGCAGTGACAAGGGGGCTACGACTGTTTAATAAAAACGTAGCATCCCGCGAGTCCGAAAGGATGAGTACGGGATGTGAATCCTGCCCAGTGGCGGTACGTGAAAACCCGGTCCAACGGGCAGAAGCGCCGCCAAACGGCGGGGGTAACTATAACCCTCGAGTAAGGGGGTTGTAAAACCCTGCTATATGCGGGGAAAACTAGAGGTGCAGACTACTCACATGAGTAACAATGTCTGCATCGGTGAGGTTGACCCGCAGGAAACCCCTATGACAGAAAAACCGTAAATATGCCGAGTTCCTCTTCTTAAAAGAGGAAACAACATGTCATTGGCATACCTGGTAGGTCTCATGCTTGGGGACGGTGGAGTTTACGGGAATACCTATACAGTTTTCTGCAGGGACAGGGATAAAGAATTCGTGGAATCCTGCGCGAGGATGGTCAAAGAGTTGTTTGACATACAACCAAAGGTTCACAGGGTTGCTGTGAACTGCTGGGCTACAAGCACAAACCGGCGGGACATTCACCAATACTTTTGTAAAATTGGATATCCAAAAGGACGAAAGTTGACCACCGCTAAGATTCCAGCGGTATTTCTGGAGAAGAGCAGCGATAGAATCGATGTTTTAAAAGGGCTTTTTGATGCGGAAGGATATTGCGGAGTCGATAGACAAAAGCATGGGGACAAAATTTACGAGTATCCCTACGTCGGCTTAGACATGATTGCGAGGCCGATCGTCAAAGAAGTTCAAAAGATTCTGAGAGAACTGGGGATAGAAAGCAATGTTCTAGTGAAGAGACCTCGTGCTAGAGGAAAACATCCGCAATGGTCGGTGTTGATCAAAGGAAAAGATAGAGTCCAGAAGTTTGCGCAGACACTTGGATTCAGGCATCCAGTAAAATTTGTCCGACTGAAAGAAATCCTTGAGGGGGATCCTCAGAGACCATACGCAGGGCATCCGAAAGGATGATGATATGGTCCACCTTTTCCTAATGGAAAAGGGTGCTTAAGGTAGCGTAATACCTTGCCGCTTAATTGGCGGCTTGCATGAAGGGATCAACGATAGCCCCACTGTCCCGGTCCGGAACCCGGTGAACCCGCTTGCCGGCGAACATGCCGGGGATCCCCGAAGGGAAACGAAGACCCCGTGGACCTTTACTGCAGCCTGTCGTTGGGGCGCGGCTGTGGGTGCAGAGCGTAGGCGGGAGCCTTCGAAGCAGGGTCTTCGGGCCCTGTGGAGGCGTCAATGTAACACCGCCCTCTTGCGGCTACGTTTCTAACCTCGAAAGGGGGACAGCGGCAGGTGGGCAGTTTCGCTGGGGCGGCAGTCCCTCGAAAAGGTAACAAGGGAGCCCAAAGGTCGGCTCAGGCGGGTCAGAACTCCGCCGTGGAGGGCAAGGCCATAAGCCGGCCTGACTGTGAGCTCACCACCAAGGCTCGCAGGGGCGAAAGCCGGG
>JAVZGN010000027.1:0-10880 GCA_038872135.1 Hadarchaeales archaeon (SeqCode)
GTAGTGCATCCTTCCGGTGGTGAGAGTCTCCATCACCGCCCCCCTGTTCTGGAAGGCGACCATGAGGATTTCCCCCGTCTTCTTCTCCTGAGCAATTGCAACAACAAGACCATTCCTGAAGTTGATCTCTTTCAAAAGCTCTGTGGCATTTTCCTTAGATAGCTTCATCTACTTCCGCCTCCTCCTAAGTTCTTCCATCACCTCATCTAGCTTCACCTCCTTCTCAGCGAGGAGGACCAGGATGTGGTAGAGGAGGTCGGCGGCCTCGTAGACGATCTCATTTTTCCCCTTCTTTTTCGCTGCTTCCACAAGCTCTGCGGCCTCTTCCATCACCTTCTCCCCCGCCTTCCCGGTTGCCAGAAGTTTGCATGTGTAGGAACCAGGTCTAGGGTTTTTCTTCCTGTCCTCAATCACCTCAAAGAGCTCCTCCAAGATTTCAGCGCTCACCTAGCCTCACCTCCACACTCTTCGCATGCGCAGGGAGGTCTTCCGTCTCCGCCATCAACTTTATTACCTTCGAAAGTCTCCTCAAGCCATCCTTCGAGAGCTCCTGCACTGTTGGAAACTTCAGGAAATCCTGGACGGAAAGCCCCGAGAGCCTCTTGGCCTCTCCACCAGTTGGAAGGATGTGGTTGGCTCCAACGGCAAAATCTCCCGCTGCCACAGGAGAATAATCCCCCAGGAAAACCGCTCCAGCGTTATTTATCTTCGCCAGGACCTCTCTCGGATTCTCCACCATTATCTCCAAATGTTCCGGCGCATATTCATTTGCAAATCTGATCCCCTCCTCAAGATCTCTCACAACGATTATCCTACTGTACTTGGTGAATGACTCTATCACAATCTTCCACCTGGGCGTCGCCCTCACCATTTTTCTCGCCTCCTCCCTCACCTTCGCCGCCAACCTCTCCGAGGGAGTGACAAGGATTGCCGCGGCTTCTGGGTCATGCTCGGCTTGGGCCACCAGATCCGCCGCTATAAATTTTGGATTGGCTGAATCATCTGCCAGAACCATCACCTCGCTTGGCCCAGCGATCGAATCTATCCTCACATCCGGCGCGACCACCTGCTTCGCCGCAGCTACATAAACATTCCCTGGGCCGACAATTTTCTCAACCTTCGGAACTGTTTCTGTTCCATATGCCATCGCCGCTATGGCCTGGGCTCCGCCGACTCTGTAGATTTCTTTTATCCCCGCAACTTCTGCTGCAGCCAGGACTGCGGGGGGAACTTTTCCATCCTTCCTAGGTGGCGTGCAGACGATGATCCTCTTAACCCCGGCGACCTTCGCTGGGATTGCTGCCATTAGAAGGGTCGAGGGATAGCTGGCCCTTCCTCCCGGGACGTAAATCCCGACACTTTCGATGGGGCGCACGAGTTGCCCGGCCTTCACCCCTGGTGCCATCTGAATGAACCACTCCTTTCTCATCTGCCTTTTGTGGAATTTTTCAATAGCTTTCGCAACTCTCTTCAACGCTTTAATGACATCCTGGCTCAGAGATGCGAGGGCAACCCTTATCTCCCCCTCGCTCACTCTAATCTCGTCCAGCTTCACCCCGTCAAACCTCTCAGTGTATTTCAGGAGGGCTTTATCCCCGTCCCGCCTCACATCTGAAACTATTTTAACAACTGTAAGCAGAACGGAGCCTGCGTCCACCTCTGACCTTTTCAGCAAGAGTTCCCTCTCCTTCTGGGAGAGCTCAGCATACTTTACTATCCTAAGCGGCTCCGCTACTTTCACCTCAAATCACTCCCTTTGTGCTCGGAACCCCTCGACCGGGAATCTTCGCTGCAGCCCTTCTGATGGCCACCCCAAGGGCCTTGAAGATTGCTTCCGCCTTGTGGTGGTCGTTTTTTCCCCTCATAATCTTCACATGGAGATTGAACTTTCCATTGACGGCGAAGGTCTGAAGGAGATGGGGTATCATGTCTGCGCTGAGGTCGTCCACCTTTCTTTTTCTAAAACCTGCCTCAATCTCAGCATAAGGCCTTCCGCTGAGGTCAACGGCTACCATCACCAAGGCATCATCCATCGGGACTGTTGCATCCCCAAACCTCTCAATCCCCGCCTTCTTCCCCAAGGCTTTTTCTAGGGCTTCCCCAAGAGCGATCATCGTGTCCTCGGCTATGTGGTGCGAAAGATCTCCCCTCGCCCTCACGGTTAAATCGATGTTGCCGTGCTTGGCGAAACTGGAGAGGAGGTGATCGAAGAATTTTATGGTTGTGTCGATGCTCGCCTTTCCCCTTCCATCTAAATTCAGAGAAACCTCAACCTCAGTTTCCTTTGTCTTTCTCCTCACCAAAGCCTTCCTCACCCTGCCACCTCCATGGCTTCCCTTAAACTGAACTTCCCTTCATATAACGCCATCCCGACCACGACACCCCATGCCCCCATTCTCTTTACCTCTCTGAGGTCTTCCAGAGAGCCGACACCTCCAGCCACGATGACGGGAATGGAAACCCCATGAATGATTTTCTCCGTCTCCTCCCTCCTCACGCCACTCATGCTCCCCTCAACATCCACCGATGTCACTAAAAGTGAGCCCACTCCAAGCTCCTCCATTTTCCTCGCCAGAAGCAACGGCTCCAGCTCAGTTTTCCTCTTCCATCCGCCCACTGCGACCTTTCCCTTTTTAATATCAACTGCGCAGACAACCTTTTCCCCTCCAAGCGATTCTACGAGCTTCTTCACGAGCTCCGGATTTTCAACTGCAGCCGTTCCAACGATAACCCTGCTCGCGCCATTTGCCACAAGCTCAGAAGCCCTTTCAAAACTTCTGATGCCTCCCCCCACCTGAACAGGGACGGAGGTGTTTGCAAGAATTTCAATTATTTTGCCGAGGTTATCTCCCTCCTCCATCGCTGCATCGAGATCTACCACATGCAGAAGCTTCGCTCCTTCCCTCTCCCACCTCATAGCCTGTTCCACCGGGTCTCCATAGATCTTCTCGGTGCCGGTCTTCCCCCCCACCATCTGGACACACTTGCCTCCTCTTATGTCCACGCTTGGAATCACCAGCAATTTTTTCCCTCACGGAAGGACTCTTTCTATCGGGACCACCAGGATGTCTCTCGCCCCTGCTTCCCTCGCCTTTCTTACTATCTCCTCCACCCTCTCGGCATCGATCACTGCCTGAAGAGCCAGCATCGGCCTGGCTGCTTCAACCCTTGAAATGGTCGGCCCCGCCATTCCCGGAACCACCTTCTTCACGGCCTCGAGCTTTTCCTCAGGGACATTCATCAGAATCAGTTTCTTTCCCCTAGCCCTCACCACGCTCTCAAAAGCCGTCTTTATTTCTTCTACTTTCCTCCTGTTTTTGCTCAGGCTCCTCTTGTTGACTATCAACCTTGCAGAGGTCTCGAAGAGCTCCGCGATTATTTTCAGTCCATGCGTTCTCATTGTTGTTCCTGTGCTAACGAGGTCTACGATGACATCTGAAATTCCGACCAGCGGCGTTATCTCTGCCGAGCCGGAGATCCTTGAAATCTCAGCCTTGATTTTCCTTTTGGAGAAAAACTCCGCGGCTATCCTTGGGAACTCTGTTGCCACCCTCACCCCCGGGCGAAGATCCTTCAAGCTTTTTATCTTGGAATCAACGCTTGCTGCCACTGCCATCTTTGCAACTCCGAAACCAAGGTCCAGAATTTCCAAGACATCTGCGCCACTTTCGACTACCAAATCATGCCCGGTTATCCCGAGATCTGCTGCGCCCTTCTCCACCAGCCCCGGGATGTCTTGGGCCCTCGCAAAAATGACTTCCAGCTCTGGGTCTCTAGTTCTGGCGAATAGCTGTCTCTCCGTCCTGTCAACCACACCAAGGCCTGCGTCCTCCAGCAGCTTTATCGCCGGCTCCTGAAGCCTCCCCTTGTTCGGTATTGCGAGTCTCACCATCGCTTCACCCCCTTAACTTTTTAAGCTCAGAAATAAGTCTTGCATTTTCCTCGTCCTTTCCAACAGAAATCCTCACGTAGTCTTTCCCCGCCCCTCTGAAGCCGGATAGGTCCCTGATGTAGATTTTTTTCCTGGCAAGTCTCTCGCAGAGCTCTGGAGCAGTGATACCCCAAGGTTTCACCTCAACCATCAAAAAGTTTGCCTGGGAGGGAATCACGTTCAGCCCGAGCTTTTCAAGCTCCCGCCTCAAAAACTCCCTCCCTCTTCTCACTTTTTCCACCACACCTTTCACAAACTTTAAATCCTGGAGGGCGGCGAGAGCTGCAGCTTGGGCCATTCTGTTCACGTTGAAAGGGGCTCTGATTCTCTCGATGGCTTCCGCGATCTTTCTGTTGCTGACAGCATATCCCACCCTAAGCCCCGCCAGCCCAAAGGCTTTTGAAAATGTGCGGAGGACTACGAGGTTATCCATCTCTGGGGCGGCTTTTGCCAGGGAATTTCCGGCGAACTCGACATATGCCTCATCCAGGACTACTGCTCCCGCCACTTCTGTGAACTTTTCCACCAAGGCCTCGTCGGGAGAGGTCCCCGTCGGGTTGTTGGGTCTTCCTGCGAAAAGAACCTTTGCCCTCTTGACCTTACCTAGGATTTCTTCTCCCCACATGAAGCCAGGGAGGGAAAAGAAGAAAGGCCTGCCCCCGTTGCTCCTTGATGAGAGTTCGTAAAAAGGGAAGGAGGGCTGGGGAATGGCCACCTTCTCACCATCATTTAGAAAAAGCCTGCAGAGGAGATCCATGAGCTCATCGGAGCCATTTCCAACTGAGATGCACGCCGGATCCACCCCCAAATATTTCCCGATGGCTTCTTTCAGTTTTGTGGCTTTTGGATCAGGGTAGCTTCCTGCCCTCTCGGCTTCCTCCTTGAGAATCCTAATCACTTTTGGAGATGGGCCATAGGGGCTCTCATTTGAGGCTAGGTTTATAGCTCCCGGAGTCCTTACATCATATTCCTTCGCTAGAGGATAAGAGGACATTGAAGCAAGGAAATTTTCAATTTTTTCAGAAAACCTCATCACCCATCACCCATCTTTTTCTTCATCAAAGCGTCCCTTTTCGCATACTTCTTCCAGACAAAGTTTCTCTCAAAGGTGAGCTCGCTGGGGACGCCTGCGTCCTCCAGAACCTTCTGGGCCTCATCGAGGGTTTTTGTTGGAAGGAGATCTTTTGCCACCTTGCTTATCTTTTCATAGACAACTTTTGGATCCATGTAGAAGGTGATGGCAGAGATAGGGGTGAGGAAAACCTTTCTATAACCACCCCTGATCTCTATTTTTCCCTGAAGCCCCTTCGCAGCTTTGACTGCGAGAGCGCTGGCCTCACTCTTGGTCTTCGGAATGACCTTTTCAAGAACTTCTATATCTTCTGGGGTAAGCCCTCTCGCCCCTAGGAACCCCCCATATGCTGCGACCTTTCCAAGCTGTGAGAGGAACTCCTCAAACCTTAACTCACCATCTGTGCAACACCCGAGAACTCCTAGGATTGATGGGGCCTCGAGGTTTGCCATCGCCGCAAGGCTCATGCTGTCTGCGAGCATGCTGTGAAGCCCCCTTTCCTCACCTGAAGCTAAGACATCTCCACCCACATCTATTCCTACAAAAAGATCTGCCCCAAGCTTTTCCATTGCCTCGTTCAGACCTTCAATCATCCCCTGCACTCCGAGATTTGGGTCGACTAGAAATGTTTTCTCCTTTAGGACTCCGGCGACAACAGATTCTGTGAAGATAACCCCCTTCTTTGTCCTGGTTTTCTCGGTAACCAGTCCCACCGTTTTGGAGAGGAGCTCTATGTTCAGGATTTCATCCATTCTCCTTGGCCCTGGCTCCGGGTCGTTCACATACCTCTCCCACGTGAGGCCGCCGATGATGGTCTCTATCCCTAGCCACCTGAGATATCTCGAGGTTGGGATTGTGCCTATGACATCGCCGCCTCCACCTACCCCGAGGATCATGGCTTTTCTAGATTTTTTCAGGAGGTCCTCCATTGTCGACATTTTCTCGCTAAAATCTGGGGCTTTTGGTATATAAATTTTACCAAAATCTCAAAATTGTGTATAAAATTTCCTAAATTATGAAAAAGCTTAAATAGTATTTCCAGAAAATGAAAAATTGGAGGAGAAAAATGGCGGGAAATGGAGAAAAAATTCACCTAGACGAAATTGACCGGAAATTGCTTTCACTCCTCCAGGCAAATGCCAAGGTTCCCTTTGCGGAGTTGGGAAGAAGACTTGGGATAAGCTCCTCAGGAGTTCACAAGAGGGTGAGGAAGCTTGAGAGGGGCGGGATCATAAGGAAATATGTGGCGGTGGTTGATCCTGGAGCTGTGGGAAAGAAACTCAAAGCGTTTGTGGGGATATCCACAGCTCCTGGAGCCTGCGCCACTGTGACTTCTGAACTCTCAACCATGGAAGAGGTGCTTGAGATTCACGAGATGGCGGGAGAGCACGACCTCTTTGTGAAAATAATAACGGAAGACACCCTGAAGTTGAATGAATTGCTCCACTCAATTGACGAAATTCCGGGCGTAACATCCACGCGGACTTTGGTGGTGCTAAAAACAGAAAAAGAGGCTGGAGGGATCTGGTTCTCAAAGGAGTGATACTGTATGCCTAGCATAGATATCGGAAGCTTGAGCTTCCCCCAATCCACGGGTCATTTCTCCAGAAAAATATCGCTCAAAAAGGGCTAGCTCTTCGACAAGTTTTCAGCACTCTTCAATAAGGAAGCTTTCCAAAATCTGGTACATCCCCAATTTCAGAGGAGCCATAATTCGGTTGTATTAGAGTTTTTTCTAATATTAAATATTTTGCATCACATTTTTAATACTCGGCCATGAAGCCGGTTACCGGCCGGCTTTGGGTCCTGAGCGTATAACATCTTCCAAAAGCTATATGGACGAGAAAGACGAAGGAATTCTGCCGGCAGAAAATACTTAGATGCACCTACGGGAGTACTGGACATCGCCCCTTCCAAAAGAAATGAACCTTCCGCCTGCGGGCATTATCGCGAGATTTGGGTAAAGGGATCCTCGCCACTGGTCAGGTGGCAGGTGTAGGTTGCATCTCTCCAAGATCTCTTCCCAATCATCGCATCTAAAAAGAGTGGCATCTTTTGTCGGGCATATCTTCACCGGCCTCATGTGAAGATCTCCATCCACCAGAAGAGTGCTGAAAACTTGATTCTTTCATCTGGTTTCAGGAGAACTTCCAAATAGAGATCCCCATCGCCACGGTTCTCTTTAAGACACCGCCCCTTGTGCCGACCACAGAGGAAACTGTACTCATCGTCACTCGCCCCGAACAGGCCGCAGGCATGTCTGAATTCTCACATCTCTGCTCCTGTAGATGAGCTTGCTCCTGACACCGCCTTTCACCGTGTCCACATGTCCTATGAGCCCTGCCCTTTCCAATATCCTGAAATGGTGGAGCAGTGATTTCACCCCGCCTTTTTTCCTGTTGCCTCACTCAAGAGATAAGCTCTTTCTGCCTGAGTGGCCCCTCGTCGAAGAGTTCCAGAATTTTTCTTCTGAGAGGATTTGCGAGAGCTGCGCAGATTTCTCCAGCGACTTCTGGTGAAACTGTGGTCCACCCTCCATCACCTCAAAGGGGAGATGCTTCTCTATTTTCTTTATCTCTTGAGGTTCCATCAATATACACTTTTTCGGTTGCTTAAATCGCTCTTTTTCAAACTCGGGAAATGGAGCATAACTTTTCTATCTGATGTGAAGTTCTGAAATATTCATCTAGATATTCACGACCTTTGCAAGCTTTGGCGGGATTTGCCTAAAACAGGAAAGGAAAATAACAGCGAAAACAGCGCCCCGCGCCTTTTGGCATGTCACATTAGGTTGCGGAATCAGTAGCAAATAGAAAAGGAGTGGGTGATTTCAGAAGAAACAAGTGCCGGAAGTCCGGTTCTGAAAATATCTGGTCAAGCTGTATTTACACCTGGGTCAAGCTGTATTGAGCGAGCTGGCTAGAAATGCCAACAGTGCTACGGCGGAACATATTCATCATCACCAGCTGAAATCGGGGCCGGCGCGGAAAATCGATGCCAGGAACACGGCGCCAGCTTAGTGGGAGGCAAAAGCACCGCCCAACAGGTTATTGTCTAGCATGATGTGTTAACCATTTGCCCAGCCGGGATTTTAAAAATCGCCTCATATTTTCGGAATCCACTCCGAGGATAGATTTAAAATCTGATTGAGTTATCTGTGTCAAATATCTCTGCATATGTAAATCGTCAACCAGCTTGCGAAGGAAGGGCGATTTTTGCTTAAGCTTGCGCAACTCGGCAAGCGAAACCGGGTTTGGCAGCAGCAAGGTATTCGAACACGGAGCGGTTATCCTTTTTTCCGTAATCGACGGAGTAGAAGCTATCAGCGAAACTGCCACCACCTTGCTTCTTAGCTCTTTTTGCCGAGTAAGTGTGGATGTTATGTAATGGAGCACAAGGTCTCCAGAATTTATCTTAGCAAAAAAGGTTCGATAGCGCGCGCGGTTTGGCGCCGTCAAGGCGATCCCTTCTTTCAACATTCTCTCCCAACGCATGCCGCTTGTCACCTCAATCCAGAAATTCACACTACTTCACCCGGGATTTCACCCGCCAGATTTTGTATTTATTTTGCACTTGTTGCTTTTTACCTTTGCGGTCGTGTCGGGGTTGTCTAAGAATTCGCTTTTTAGGTTAGTTCATCAATTTTGTAGTGAGGGAGCTGAGGCATGGGAGGGGTTCAGGTGAACCATCATGAGATCCCCAGAGTACTGGAAATCCTACCATGCCTCAATAGCAAATGGGAAGCAACAAGTATTTAGGCATTGCCAGAAGGTCGTGAATTTACTCGGCCGGCCGTGGCAGGTCTCCAAACGCGGCAGCCCGCCCAAGCACATGCCGGAAGAGTATGCTGCGGTGGCAATCTACCGGAAATACTTCAACATGGTTTTCCGGGCAGCTGAAGCGGACACACCGTTCATTCTCGGCAAGCGACTGGATCATTCCAACATCTGGTGGGGCCTCCAGCGCATCTCGGCCCGATACCTCAAACGAGCAATCGAGCTTCTCTTCAGGCTTATCTCTGGGATATTTCCGCCAGATATCTTCATCGCTGACTCGACGGGCATAAGCACGGACAGGTACACCAGATACAGGGGACCGAGGCTCAGGCCGACAGACAAACCTCCTCCTAATGAGCCCAAACGGCGGAAAAACGGGCAATCTGGAGAACGAGTGCTGAAGACCCTGAAGCTACACGCGCTTGTCGGATACCACATCAAGTTCGGGCTCCTGATGGCGAGGAGCGCTCTGATCACCAAAAGCGAAGTCAACGACTCCCCTCAGCTGAAGGAGTTGCTGAAGGGAGTAAGGGGAAACGGCGAGTCATTGCTGCTCGACAGAGGCTATGACTCTGTGAGGAACTATGAGCTTGGAAGGAGATGCGGGTTCAACCCCGTGATCAAGCTCAGAGACGTGGGGCCGAGGGGACTGGTCAGGCGTGAAATGGCAAAGACTTTCACGAAAAACAGGAAGCTATACCGGCGGCGCGGGTTGATTGAGGGAGTGTTCGGTGGGCTCGAAACGAAGTACGGAAACCGCACGAGGTGCAGGCGCCCGAAGAGCCAGAGGATCGACTGCCTTCTGATGGTGGTTTCCCACAACCTGAGAACTTACATGCGGGCCCTAGCTCTAAGGAAGCTTGAGATTTTTATTTTGGTATGGATTTATTAGACAACCCCGGTCGTGTCGGGGTTGTCTAAGAATTCGCTTTTTAGGTTAATCCATCCATTTTGTAGTGAGGGGGTGAGGCATGGGAGGGGTTCAGGTGAACCACCATGAGATCTCCAGAGTACTGGAAATCCTACCATGCCTCAATATCAAATGGGAAGCAGCAAGTATTTAGGCGTTGCCAGAAGGTCGTGAATTTACTCGGCCGGCCGTGGCAGGTCTCCAAACGCTGTAGCCCACCCAAGCACATGCCAGAAGAGTATGCTGCGGTGGCAATCTACCGGAAATACTTCAACATGGTTCTACGAGCTGCTGAAGTGGACACATCGTTCATTCTCGGCAAGCGGCTGGACCATTCCAACATCTGGTGGGGCCTCCAGCGCATCTCGGCCCGATACCTCAAACGAGCAATCGAGCTTCTCTTCAGGCTTTATCTCTGGGATATTTCCACAGAATATCTTCATCGCTGACTCGACGGGCATCAGCACGGACAGGTACACCAGATACAGGGGACCGAGGCTCAGGCCGACAGACAAACCTCCTCCTAATGAGCCCAAATGGCGGAAAAACGAGCAATCCGGGAAATGGGTGCTGAAGACCCTGAAGCTACACGCGCTCGTCGGATACCACATCAAGTTCGGGCTCCTGATGGTAAGGAGCGCTCTGGTCACCAAAAGCGAAGCCAACGACTCCCCTCAGCTGAAGGGAAAGGGAGAACAGCGAGCCGCTGCTGCTCGATAGAGGCCATGACTCTGTGGAGAACTATGAACTCGGAAAGAAGAATGGGTTCAACCCCGTGATTAAGCTCAGGGATGTTGGACTGAGAGGACTGGTCAAATGTGAGATGGCAAAGATTTTCGCAAAGAACAAAAAACTCTACCGGCGGCGTGGGCTGATTGAAAGAGTCTTCGGTGGGCTCGAAACAAAGTACGGAAACTGCACGAGGTGCAGGCGTCCGAAAAGCCGGAGGATCGACTGTCTTCTCATGGTTGTGTCACACAACCTGCGAACCTACATGCGGGCCCAAGCCCTAAAGAAGCTAGAGATTTTATTTTTGTTTGGATTTATTAGACAGCCCCTGCATGCAGTACTCCCGCAAGCATTTTTTCCCTCAAATAGAGAATAACATGGCTTAGGACGAGAGGGGAGGTGACCCCGCCTAACAGGGGTAGGGGGTGATCTTCCCTTGAACTGTCTCCAGAGGTCTTTCAG
>JAVZGN010000028.1:0-10428 GCA_038872135.1 Hadarchaeales archaeon (SeqCode)
GAAATGGGAAACGGCCCCATTTTTCTCCACAACTATGTATTACTGGACAAAATTCTTTTGCCCCACCACAAATCTTTTATGTGGGTTGAGCAAAGACAAAAAGGTTTTATGAGAAAGACACCCTACTTCCAGAAAAAAGTGAAGGCGATAGAGGTCAGAAAAAAATCGATTTCACAGCTCCTCGCGGAGATGGCAGACACAGGGTTCCAGGGAAGGAAGCTGGGAGAAGTTGCAGAAATCTGGGAGAAGATGATCAGGGAAAAAGATCTCACGATTTTCATGGGTCTCACCGGTTCCATGAGCACAACGGGGATGTGGAAGATCATCTGCTGGCTGATCGAAAACAGATACATAGATGTTCTCGTTTCCACCGGAGCAAACATTTCCGAGGATATCTTGGACGCCATGGGAGCAGGCTACTGGAAGGGCAGCCATTTGGTCGACGATGCAGATCTTCTGAAGCACAAGATCGACCGCTTTTACGATGTTTTCGCCGATGAACTCGAGTACAGGAAGATGGAGGAGTTGATCAGGAAGTTTGTCACAACTCTAGATGAGGAAAAAATTTTCTCCTCGGCCGAGTTCCTCTACAGGTTTGGGGAGTTCCTCCACAAGCGGGGACTCAAATGCATAGTTTCAACAGCCTACAAGCATGGGGTGCCGATCTACTCCCCGGCGATGGCCGACAGCGGCTATGGGGTAGCGATGGCCACAGGCACAGTAAAGGATGGGAAGAAGGTGGTGATAGACCAGGTGAGAGATTTTGTCGAGCTGCTGGAGATAGGAAAGCATGCTAAGAAAACTGGAGTAATTTATATCGGCGGAGGGGTTCCAAAGGACACCATTCAGCTTGTGGCAGTGATGCTGGATCTCGTGAGGGGAGGAGAGACTCCCTATCCCCACGACTATGCGATTCAGATAACCACAGATTCCCCCCAGTGGGGCGGTTTGAGTGGCTGCACCCTGGAGGAGGCGATCAGCTGGGGTAAGATCTCAGCGACAGGAAAGAGGGCAACCTGCTACTGTGATGCCACAATTGCCCTGCCAATAGTTTCCCACGCCCTCAACGAGAGGATTGGCAAGCCGAGGAAAGGCAGAGATTTCTCCTGGTTATTCGAAAAATTCTCCAGCTGATTTTAACTTTCCGCCGCTTTCATGATTGCTTCAACCCAATGCTCTGGCAATACCATCGGTGTTTGAGCATCAGTTTTCCTGTAAAACTCTTTTATCTTTTCCATGATTTTTTCTCTCGTGATTTCCGTCCCGACCAGCATTTTTTCCATTTCTTCCAGGGCCTCTTCAGGGTACATGAAGAAATCCCCGCTGATCGATAGCCTAGAAATTTTGTCCCCTTCCCTCTCAAGGGCAACTTTGATCACACCCTTTGGAGCTTTCACCTCAGCAAATCCCATTTAGATCACCCAGCTCTTTTTTCCACGCTTCCACCATCTTTTCATCAATATCGCACAGAATTATCTTCTTCAAGTTTTTCAGCTTCGGCAGAACCTCCTTCAAAGCTTTTACCATGGCCCCCGCTGCATCATCAGGTGAAACACCGCCCACTCCAGTTCCCATCCCGGGAATGGCGAGGCTACTGGCCTTGAGCCCCTCAGCACATCTCAGGGCAGCGATGGTGGCCCTGTAGACCTTTTCAGGAGTTGTGGCCATCGCCGGCCTTTCCATCGTCGGGGCATGAACAACCCATTTTGCCCTGAGCTTTCCAGCAGAAGTGGCGACAGCCTTTCCGACAGGAAGAGGGGCATGCTTCACAGCCTCCCTTTCAACCTCTTCTCCTGCAGCCCTCTTGATTGCCCCAGCCGCCCCACCCCCCATCACCAGCAGGCTGTTTGCGGGGTTGCAGATAGCCTCAGCCTCAACCTTTGTCAGATCTCCAACCATCGCCTTTATCTCCACCTTCATTCTCCCAGCAAATTTTGCTTCAGAGCGGTTAAATCATTTTGTTGCGATAATTGCCTTCAGGATTCTCGAAACTATCTTCTCAACCATTTTCAATCTCGCGTTTAGCTCCTCCATCTCTTTCCTCGTCCTCGCATCAAGTTGCTTGACGACTTTCTCCAGCCCTGTCCTCAGCTCATCCACCGCGTTCTTGCTTGCGCTCATCTGCTCATGGTAAGTTTTTATCTCGGTGCCCATCTGCTTCACCATTTCGATGTCCCCGGTGAGCTTCGTCAGCTCAGTTTTTGTCACCGCCTGCTTCACCGTCACATCCATCTGGCTGACATTTTTCGAAAGGGTTCTCAGCTGCTCCTCCAGTGTTCCAACTTTTATCGATAGATCCGTTACATCCTTGAATCTCCTCTGAAATTCCATGAAGGCAGCCATTACCTTATCAGACATTACCTCCACCTGATCTCTGAGTTGCTGGATCCTGATGATGTTCTTCCTCGACTCATCGGCCATCCCGAGAATCGCTTCCATCCCCTTGAACTGCGCCAGAGCGTTTCTAAACTCCGAGATTTCCCTCATGAGAGTTTTGATCATGTCTTCAACTGTCGTCAGCTTAGCCTTTGTAGCCTCGACCTCCGCATCCCTCCTTATAATCGCCGCCCTGAATTCCTCTGGTTTTATCCCCTCCAGCGACATCAAGGCCCTCTCCGCCTTTGCTTTGGTGTCAGCCGCATCCTTCGCCTGGCTGAGGATCATCGACCTGAGCTCCCCTATTTTTTCGCTCAGCATGGTGAACCTCGTGTCATAGGCTTCCCTGAGGCTTGCAAAGGCAGCCACCTGGGCTTCAATCTGCTCGACCTTCCTCGTTAAATTGGCCAGTGTGGTCTGAAGCTCTTCACCTTCCTTTTCGGCCATCAACCTCACCTACCCTTCTTCCCCCCACCATTTTTTCCTTTTGCCTTAGCCTTGGGTGCAGGCTTTTTGGCTGGTTTTTTCTCTATTTTCACCTTTACCATCTCACCCCTCTCCACCTCCTCCATCTTCTTGACCTCTGCTTCCTCGACGGCTTTCTTTTCTGCTTCCATCTCCTTAAGGGCATCGGGGTGGATGTCCTCCTTGAGCGGTTTGCTCACCTCCCCAACTTCCACCTCCCTCCTCGGGGCGAGCAGTTCTCTGTAGGCTTCAACTATCTCCGGTGGGCGCTTAGTTGTGGCGAGCATCCTTTCCCGCTCTTTAATCGCCGCCATCTGCGCCCTCCTGATGTCCTCCTCTGAGATGAGCTCTATCTCTCTCTTTATTCCCTTCAATCCATGCCTCGCGCAAACATCATCCACCCTGGGCTCAAGGGAATCTAGGTAAGCGTTGACCATGTCGAAGGAAGCCTCTTCAAGCTTGCGCTGGGCCAAGCCAAGCTCTATCCTGAGGTCAAAGACATCAACTCCCTTCTCCTCAAGCTTCTTCAGCTTGTATTTCACCGTTTCTATCCTGTCATCCGCGGCATAGTACTTATCGAGCTCCTCCGGGGAAAGCCTGAAGGTTGAGTGCAGGATGGGCCTGAAGTTCACATAGTAAGGTCTGCCGCGGTTGTAGTCTGGGTTGACGAGCATAGCATGGCCGATTGCCGCCCTTGAGACAGATTTCACATGCTCCTCCCCATACTTCAGGGCAACCCTCTTCAGCTCGTCTTCTTCTCTCGTCCAGAACAGGATCTGGGTCCTGCAGTTTGTCTGGATGGTTTCCGAGAAGTCGGCTATTGTTTGTGAGACCATCATTACTCCAATACCCCACTTCCTGAACTCTCTGACCGCGCGCTCCAGCTGGATGACTCCCGCCCCTGTCCCACCATACTTCGGGAGGAGCCTGTGGCACTCATCGAAGACCAACAGGGTCTTCAGCCCAGGATATTCCTGTGGACGGGACTCGAAGATAGATTGGATGACATTGGTGACGAAGACATCCAGGTCGCCGGGCTTCAGTCTTTCAATGACGAAGACTGTTATCTTTCCTTTCGCCGCTTCACCGATGAGCTCCTTCATATCCAGTTTCTGTCTTGGGTTGGTGATGAGCTTGACAACTCCAGGGAAGCTCCTAGCGTCACTTTCCTTCAACCCGAATTTTGGATAGTGAGAGAGCATCTTTTTGTCTGTGCATTTGCGGAGGAAGCCTGTCCACTGGGCGGTTGGGTCGAAGATTATGGCATTGCAGCCTTTCATCAATGCTTCCTCTACAATTACCATCGAGGAGATAGTCTTTCCACCTCCCGTGGCCCCAGCGGTAATCGTGTGCATGCGGAGGTCCTCCAGCCTCAACCAAGCATCGCCACCTATCTCTGCCAGCTGTCCAAGCTTGATGGAATCTGGCCCTGGCTTTGGAAGCTCCTCTTGGAAGATTGTGCCCAGGAAGCGCTTCTTTGCGAGGAGCCTCTTCTTGTAGTACTTGTAGCCGAAGTAGCCAGAGATTCCTGAGGCGATCAGCGCAGCGATCAGGAGGCCGAACATCCATGGGGAGAGGCCGAGGATGCTGACTCTCTGGCCTGGTTCACCGACTCTTATTGCAGTGCGTCCTCTGACCGTCAGACTCTCTCCATTGATCGGATACTCTGCGATTGCCAGCAGGGTGTAGTTTCCTTCGAGGGCGTTATCCGGGATGGTGACCGTGAAGTCCATAGTTCTCGAGTCGCCGGCGGGGACTTTCGTCGTTTTTTCCTGGATGAAGATGTTCTCTCCAGTTGGGGAAACAAGCCACATGGAGACCACAACATCAGAGTCCATCGCCCCCTTGTTTGTCAGGATAACCTGTGCTGTTGTGGAACTCCCAGGCTTTATCTGGTCTGGGGCGACGACGCTTACATCGAACATCCCTCTCGCCATCGGCAGGACATATATCGTCACCGGGACAATCTTGTACACTTCTCCGGTCGTGGAGTTGGTGAACCTGATTTCACCTGTGTTGACGCCAAGCCTTTCGTGGGCGCTGACGGAGAACCTGAAGGAGAGGTTTGTCACTTCTCTCGGCCCGAGAGTGATAGAATATGTGTATGGGGAGGGCAGGAACTTCTGGATACCAGAACTTATAGATATCTGGATCCCGAGCGGGGTGAACACTTGGCTGGTGACCTCAAGGGTGGCGTCCGCATACTTCTCCTGGTGGATTTCCAGGACTATGCTCTCCGGCTTGACGGTGATGGGCTGTTTGGGGACGATGTTTTCTTCTATCATCTTGTAGGCTTCTATGAGCTTCTGGTAGACTGCGTCTAAATCCTGCTTGAGCGCATTTTGGTATTGTTCGAGGTTGGAGACCCTGTTTGATAGACCGCCGACCTCTCGTGAGATGTTTTCTATCAAACTGGCCAGACCGACCTGGCCAGACTGAATCTGGTTGACGAGGGAGATTATGTCGCCGATTACTGTGATTATGTTGTCGATCGTCTGGCGGATGGTGGCTATGGCGGCCGTGGTATTCTCTTGCATCTGAGTGAGCTGCTTCTGCATATCGAGGAAGTTCTCCTGAAGTTCCAGCATCTGTTGCTGAATGTCCATCAGGGTCCTAACATTCTCCTGCGTTGCTAGACCGCTCACAATGTTTTCAAGGGCCCCCGCTGCATTTTCTGCCCTTCCAGCCGCTTCCAGAAGCGCCTGAGCCGACTGCTGCATGCTCTCGACAGCCTGCTGGAACTGGAGGATGACCGATGCCAGCGGGTCGAACTCCGCAAGGGCATAGGCGGTCACCAAGGAGAAGGTGTTGTCATCAGCCGTAATCGAATACTGGATGATGTCGATGTCATCCTTTTCGCTGATTTGCACCCAGTCGAACGAGCCCTTTCTGTTTTCATAAATCCAGTTGTCGGAGGCATAGAGTCTGAGGTTCCATATGTCTCCGACCCACCTCATGTCCACAGGATACTTGTAGTTGAAGGTGACAAGGAGCCTGTTGTAGTTGTCCGTGAACATCGGGTGGAGTTTGATCACTCCTGCGAGAAGCGTCGCATGGGTTGCCGGGATTGCCATGAAGGCGGCTGGCGGGGTGTCTACCATCACGAGGTTTTCGATGACAGAGTACATCGGGAGGTCGTTCATGTTGAAGTTTTCGAACTTTAGCTTCAGGTAGATGTTTTCTATCGAGATCTCGAGGTCGAAGTAGCCCGCAAAGACCTCCTTGTAGTACTTGCCCAGAGCGTCGGTGGAGAACTCAAAGGCCTTTTCAGTTGTGCCGAGTTCATAAAAGGTGAATTTTGTTGCAACAGGAATGCCGTCGAGGCTCCTGACCTCACCCTTGATCGTTATCGGGCGACCGGCGATCATCTCTCTAGAGTTCTCTGCCACGATGTTGTCTGGGTTACTTATAGTCGCCCTCACAGGATAGATGCCACGCTTCGTGAAGATGTGTGTGTAGGAGTAGCAACCATTGTCAGCTGTATAAACAGTAACCTTGTTCTCGCCAACATAGATGTCCACAGGGTTGTGAGCTACAGGGGTGTTGTCGGGTAAGAGGATTGCTCTTCCTGTAAAGGTGAATGGAGTCATCTCCGGAGCCACTTCCGCCTCTGGGACGAGGGTGAGGTGGATTGTTTTGATATTGATCGCCACCGTGTTCTCCTGCGTCAGACCACGGCTATCGATTGTCCAAGCACTCACATTCTCCGTTCCAAGAGTCATCGGGATCTGGAGCGGGAAGGAGAAGTTTCCAGCGGCATCGGTTGTCACCCAGTTCTCCGCACCGAGGTATGTTATCTTCACCGGGGTGTTGTCTATGGGAGTGCCATCTGGAAGCAGCTTCAGGGTTCCTCTTGCGAAGACATTTTCCTGGCCTGGATTGACCACATTGTCGGTTGTCCAGAGGTGGAGGTTGATCGTCTTAACAGAGAGGGTAACTGGACGGTCGTAGAGGGTCGGGATGGCATAGATCTTGTGGCCGCTCTGTCCGGTGATGTCAACGAGGAAGCTATAGTTTCCGATGGTTGTCGGTGCCGTGTATTGCTGCCCAAACCTCCAGTAGCCGTTGCCGAGCGGGATGAGCGCCCTAGTTGTATCCTGCCCCTGCCAGGTGACAGTCATTGTGAGGGGATCTCCAGTATAGGTGGCATCCACTGGGAATAGTTCCTCGCCGTTGTTTTCCATTATTCTGACGGCCGGGTAGAATGTTTCTCCTGGGTTGACGATGCTGTCCAACTGCGCGTGGCTGTCGTATGTTCCAAACCAAGTGTAGACAACTAAGCGGTGCTCGAAGTACTGGGTGTTTTCTCTTGTTATCCCCCCTGGGTCGGTGGCGGAGACGGTTATGCTGTGCTTCTCGGGCTTTGCAGCGTCGAGGGTATAGAGGTAGGAGTAATTGCCATTTTCATCAGTTGTTGTGGTGTCAAAGTCCAGCCCATCCCTCTTTATGTAAACGGTGACGTTACCCACTGGAGTGTTGTCTGGAAGGAGGATAACCTTCCCGTAGATGGTGAAATCTTGGGTAGGCATAACGATGTTGTCGTCAAAGTCTCCCGGCCCATCATCGAATTTCAGGGAGATGTTCAAGGTCTTGACATAGAAATAGGTGATGCGAGAGCCCGTGAAGACTCCATAGGTGGCTGAGGCAATTCCCATATATGTCCCAATGTAGGGTGGAGAGGTGAATGAGATCGTGTAATAGCCGTTTTCCTGGCTGACCCCCGAGCCACCTGACCCAGACACGGGATTGTTGTTTTGGTCGTAGACATCTAGGTAGACCGTGACCCCTCCAACCGGAGTGTTTTCTTCCTCTGAGCGGAGGACAACATAGCCCCACAGGATGTTTGGTTGCCCTGGGTTGACGATGTTGTCGGCGTAGTTCATGGAGATGTCGAGGACTCTGACTCTCATGGTTGCTGTGGCAGATCCCCTGATTTTATCTGGATAGTCGGTTATTCTGGCGGTGTATATGTAAGTCCCGACCGTTCCAGGAGCATATAAAATCGCACTCCATCTTCCATAGGGGTCTGTTGTCCCCTGCGTCACTTTTGCCTCACCGAGCCATATTTCCACATTTTCACCCTCAACAGGCAGGTTTTCGGGCATCAGCCTCGCTGAGCCTGAAACAAGGAGCTGTGTGTTCGGCGGGATTATAATTTCGTTTGTTCCAGTTCTCTCGAAGATGAATGTGAGATAGACTGTTCTCACTGTGAAGTTCCTTGTGTTGTCTCCTTCGATGCCGTCTGCCTCCTTGACGACGTATACCCTGATGGTGTTTGCGCCAAGGTTTTGTGGGGCGAGAAGGGTGACAGAGTAGTTGCCGTCTGTGTCGGTTGTGGTTGATGCCTGCAGGTTTTCATTGAGGTAGACGTAAACCCTTGCCCCGCTTTCGATGGTGTAGTCTGGAGCTCTCCTTACAATTCCTGTGATTGTGAGGTTGTCTCCCGGGTTTACCACATAGTCCTCTTCCATCGTCGGGGTGTAGAATATCTGGATGGTTGGCCAGAGCCTTTCAACCCTAAAGGTCGCGATGTTTTCCTCATAGGTGTTGTCGTTGTCAACCACGCTGACTTTTACAGTGTGGGTGCCTAGGAGGGTTGTGGAGTAGTTGAAGGAGTAGTTGCCGTTTTCGTCTGTAAGGGTTGTTGTTATTAGATTTTCATCCACCCTGAGCTCAACCTGGCGGTTATCAACCGAGTAGTTGTCTGGCTGCCAGCTAGCTCTGCCGTAGATAGAGAACACCTGTCCTGGGTTTATTGAATTGTCTGAGAGGAAGATGTAGATCTGAAGGTCGTTGACTCTGAAAGCAACATTGTCGGACCACTCACTGGCGTTCCCTGCTCTATCAACCGCCCTTACTCTCCAGTACCAGGTTCCAACCGGGAGAGAGTTCTCGGCTGGTATCGTGAACCAGTTCTCGAAAATGTTGTCTTTTCTGTAGAAGATGGTGGTAAAGGAGCTGGTGTCGGAGATTTCCAGAACGAAGTGATGGAGTCCGCTCACATCTTGGGCATTGTCCGTGTTGTCGACAACATTCTCCCAAGTGAAGTATGGGGTGTTGTCGGAAGTTGTTATGCCGATTGGGTGGAGCGGGGTTGGGGTAAGCGGTGGAACCCTGTCGACGATGAAGACGAGGTTGTCTGACCATTCCCCTGTCAATCCTGAGCGGTCAACCGCTCTTACTCTCCACCAGTACTTTCCATCCTTTGGATAGTATATCGTGATAGTGGAGGATGAAATGTTGTTGAAGTCATCGGAGCCGAAGATTCCTGGTGGCGGGCATGGCTCTGAATAGGTGGGCTCATTGTCTACCTGAATTTCATAGTGGTCTATTCCTGAAGAGTCGTAGACATCAGGCCAATCGTGAATCACTACAACGAACTCTCCGCTGACAGTGTTTTCTGCCCCATTGTTTTCTGGTTTTGCCAGGGCGATGTTCGGCGGCGGTGGCGGGGTCACGTCGACGATGAATGTCCACACAGGGCTGCTTTCACTCCTGTTCCCTGCGGCGTCCCAAGCGAAGACCTTGAAGGAATAATTGCCCTCTGGGAAGCCTGTAGCGGCCGGCCAGTTTTCGTCTAAGTAGTTGAAGATGTTGTCGGTTGAGAAGCAGATGTAGTCGACCGAGCTGAAGTCGTTGTCGTTGTCTACATGGATCTCATACATGGTTGTACCTGCGGTTTCCCCTGTTGGCGAGAATGAGATGTCTGTGACGCGGTTCCAGTGGATGTACAGTTTGTTATCTCGAGAAATCAGGCCATCTCCAGCATATGGCTTGCCTGCAATTTCTATGGCTGGGGAGTAGGTGGGGGCGGGCGGAGGCCTAGTGTCTATGAGGATTGACCATGTATCTGAGAAGGCTCCCGGTCTCCTTGCGAGCGGCCAGTTCTTCCCGTCCCATGCCCTCACCTTCCAGAAGTAGTTCTCGTCGGAGAGCTGGATGGGCATCGTGTAGAAGTTGTCGTCGGTGTTGTCTATGAAGAGCTTTCCGCCGGAGTTGTCGAAGGTCGGGGAGTTGTCTATCCAGATTTCGTAGGAGACGCCAGTCACATCATACACCCTCGTCCACTCAAAGAACGGCGTGTTGTCGTTTGTTATCTTACCATCGACTGGAGATTTCAGGGTTGGGGCCGGCGGCGGGTTGTTGTCTACCGTGAACATCCACGGGGTTCCCCAGCCACTCTGGTTTCCAGCCCAGTCCCAGGCCGAGACTCTCCAATACCAGACGCCATCTGCAAGATAAGTCTGGAAGGTGTTGGTGATGTTGTCGAGATAAACATCATTTTCTGGGCTAGAGAAGTCCAGGTTGTTGTCTATCTGAAGTTGATATCTCCAGATATCTGCCCTTTCTCCCGTCGGTGAGCCACTGGCGTCGGTTGACTCCTGGAAGCTGAAGAAGACGGTGGCGCTGGTGAAGTTTTCATTGTTTTCAGGTCCTGTTTTCACAGGAATTGAGGGAGCAACTGTATCTATGAGAATCCAGTTGATTCCTGACCAGTCACTCCAGTTCCCGGCCTTGTCTTCAACCTTGACCCTCCAGTAGTAGAGTTCGTCGGTGGGGCTGGAGAAGGAGACATATCGGATGGAC
>JAVZGN010000029.1:0-9774 GCA_038872135.1 Hadarchaeales archaeon (SeqCode)
TTGTGGACGAAGAGACTGGAGAGGGGATTGAAGATGCCGTTGTGGTTGTGAAAGTCGCAGGGGTGAGCCGGACGGTAAAAACTGAGACAAAAATCATCCCTGGAGGCTACTGGGGAGAGTGGGAGAGGCTCGGGTACTCTGCAAGAGCCGTTGGGGAGGAAGAGTACAGCCGCTGGCCGATGGGGTGGGTTCAAACCTCTGAAAATTCAGCCAGCGACTATGGGAAGTGCATTGTGATTGACGGCGGGCAGAAGAGCTACTGGGTCTCGGAGGTCAGGTATGGGAGAAGGTGGGTTGAGAACTTCAAGAGGGAGGGAGGCTACTTCAGGACATTTGTGTGGAGGGATTATGAGCTTGAAATCTCGGCGAAGGGCTATGAGGGGAAGAAGCTCAGCGGAAGAGTAGCTGGAAATCTCGGGAAGATCCCGCTCCGCTACTACCCCTTTGACGTCTGGTTGAGCGAGAACTCCACAAGCCTGACGAGGGGCTGGTCATCCCACGACTTCTTCCAAGGCCATGAGCGAGAGAACACCTGGAAGCTCGAGAGCAGGATTGCGGCATCGGAGGCTCTGAAGTATTCAAACCAGGACGCGTGGAGGTTGGAGCCGGCTGAGTGGTCGGCAAAGGTCGAGCACTGGGAAAAGACCGGGACGAAGACCGAGACGGTGTATGAATGGAGCGACTGGAACTACAGCAAAACCGAGTACTGGAATGGGAGCTCTTACCAGTCGGGCATTGCCTCTGTTTCAAAGAGCACATATGACGGCTTTTCAACTGGGTGGTCCTCCTTTACCGACAAGGACGACACCAAGTACTACTATGGGAAGAGTTCCGCCGCGGATGTGGTGAAGACAAAGGTGAAATACAAGGTTTACCACTGGGAGGTTGTCGACAGCGGCGATTGGTGGAACCCGTTTGACGACAAGAGGGACTGGGTTTACAAGGAAACGAAAACCGAATGGGTTGACGGGCATAAGAAGGTGGGAGATTCCTGGCGCGGGGGATGGTTTGGCGACTGGTACAATGAAGTTATTGAAGTTTTGGACTACGAGTACGGGAACTACAGGTACTACTGCTTCAGAAGCGTTTACACGAGATCTCAGGTGTCGAAGGGAACGCGCACGGTTGATGTCTACGACTGGGTCTCAAAGGGGACTCAGACCCTCATCTCCCAGCCGAGAAACACCTCTGAGTACCGTTATTCCAACGTCACCGTGACGAAGTACGACCTCTACAGGAAGTACGAGAAGACCTTTGCCGTCTACAAAAGGACGTATTCTCCCGAGTCCTGGCCCTCCGCGAGCTTCACGATCTACGCTGAGAACAGGAACGGTTATGACAACGCGATTGTGCTGGTTCCGGTTGTGAGGGGCGTCCAGGCATCTATTGAAAAGCTGGTTCTTTATCCCCGCTCTGTGGTGAACACTAGGGCCACCATAACCCCCAGAAGTGATGCCCCAATCGTTGAAATCTGGGCGGCGGATGCGAGGGGGAGGGTTGTCCAGAAACTTCCGTTTGGACTCAACATGAAGACCTCGCCCAAACCTAGCGACTACACTTGGCGAAAGTTGGTTGAAGAAGTTCCACTAGGACCAGTAAGAACATCGCCAGAAATAGATCTACGTCTGAAAGTAGATTCTCCAAAATTATCTCTTTTCGCCACATTCTATATCGCGGAAGGTGAATTGGCTCCCCATGATGTGCGATACAGACCAGCAAAAACTAGTGTTCGAGTTCTTTCATTGAATTACGATAAAGCGGTACAATTATCGTGCACTTCTGAGCAAAGTGAACTGTTTTTGACCTCATTCAATCCGGAGAGCGGAGATGTTCCGCTCGTTTCAACTCTTCAAATAAGCCTCGCCCCTTACACATTAGTCCCAGAGGGAAAATACTATTTTGATGTTTGGGCTTGGACACCGTGGAAAAAAGCTTATTCAGAAATTACGGTAAATTTTGCCCGTAAGATAAGTGTAGGATATTCTAGCAGCAACCCCTACGAAGAGTTCAATACGGGAAATGGGTGGGAGGGCATACAAGGCTAAATCCAGGCCCAAATAGAGTTTTCAAAATACCACCCAGGCCCTCTAAACCAGTTATTTACCTGCCACTCCCACCAAGTAATGTGCCGTGTAGGGGTTGTTCTGGCTGTACCGTTGCGGTAATTGTCTTCATACAATAGTTCGAAATGAACCACAGCCTTGAACATCTTTTTCTCGTTAAAATTGAACAAAAAAAGTACTCTTCTATTTTCTATGTCATCGTATATCCCGGCGCCATTTTCAAAAATATTTTCTGGAGCGTAATAAACCCAATGAATTTCGATGAGACCGCTTGGATAGAGTCTATCAACCTTGACTACATTTCGAATTCCATACTTCGTGCTCCTTACCCAGTGCTCCGGAGGTGGGAGACTATTCTCAAGAACTCTTCCTTCAGCATAGAAATATCCATTTTCTGAAGGCCAAGATGGGTTGTATGATAATAATCTTAACTCTAAATTTTCATAAATACTTGGAAATGGGCCGGCGATAACCACATTTTCTATGGGCTGATTGTCCTCCGTCTCTTCAAGACATGCGTACATTGTGCTCCGGAACTGCTTCCAGTTCTGCAGGGGCCGGTATTGGGCGTTTTCTGTTGTGGTGATCGACCATTGTCTAACAATTGCCACGGCCACTGCGACCATCAATACCACCCCAACAGCCAGCGACACGGCAATATCTTTTTTATCGACATTTGCCATTCTCATCCTTTTTGATTTTCGCGCCATGCTACCCAAATCTTACTCTCCTTTACGCTTTAGGGTTTTGTTTTCAAGAATCATCATTAACCCATCCAGGTTTATTTCGCATTTTCAACCTGGTGAGGTTGTGTGTTAGCAAATCAAACTTTCAGTTTATAGGTTAGTGCACAAATTCCCTTTAGCTGTCTGGAAGTCGAACAGCAACCCGTATAATTTTGCGATACCAGTCTAGGAAAAATCGTCAGCCTGTCATCTCTTCCCTAATCGTTCATCGTTGCAGTAAAGGAAGAAAAGTGTAGGCATCCGCGTCTTTGTTCTCGCGAAAACTCCTCAGACAGACGGCTGGATTTTGGAAGGCTTCAGAATCTTCCCAGAGACGTCCATCTCCCCATACCTGATTTTTATCGAGGAGATCGGCGTCCCATCCTCGGCAAGCACAAACGGCACCTCAATTATTTCAAGAGGTGGAAGCTTTTTCTCCCCCCTGATCCTGTTTATCTCTTCAGCAGTCCCTCTTGTGGCCGGGCTCACAACAATAGCCTCAATGTCTCTGGCAGAAGCCGCCGGACCAAATCTGTCTGTGAGAATGACTATCTGAGTGCGCGAGAGAAGGTCCTTCCCCCGCAAAAAATCGAGAAGATTCCAGAGTCTCACGGCCAGCGGCTGAACCCCCGCAGAATCCTTCCTCAGCAGCTCCTGCATCTCATCTGAAGTAACCCCAATAACTACATTTTCCCCCACCTCGAAGGCCTTCAAAATCAGCGCCATGTGCCCCCGATGGAGATAGTCGAAAGTCCCACCCACAGCCACTTTCCTAAATTTCATTGGATTGCCTCTTCCCATTTCTTCGCAAGGGGCCTGTGAGTGAACCTTCTTGCATCGACCCCAACATAATCCGCCACAACATGCCCATTCCCAACCACGAAATACTTGGTGGTTGTCAGCCCCTCAAGCCCCACCGGTCCCCTCGCATGAATCTTCCCGGTGCTTATCCCCACCTCCGCCCCAAGCCCATAGCGGTAGCCATCGCTGAACCTTGTGGATGCGTTTACCATCACACTTGAAGAATCAACCTCCCGCAGGAATTTCAGGGCCGCCTCTTTTGACTCTGTGACTATTGCATCCGTGTGCTTTGTCCCATACCTGTTTATGTGCTCAATCGCCTCATCAATTGAATCAACAACCTTGATGGAGACCACCAGATCTAGATATTCCCTTCCCCAGTCCTTCGCCGATGCTTTTTTTATCCCCTTCAAAATCTTCAGGGTTTTCGGGCAGCCTCTCATCTCAACCCCGGCCTTTGAGTAGCGCTCGGCTATGCGAGGCAGAAATTCCTCCGCAATCTCTGAGTGGACGAGAAGGCTCTCCATGGCGTTGCAGACCGCCGGATACTGAACCTTTGCATCATAGGCTATTTTCACAGCCTTCTCTACATCAGCCGCCCTATCAACGTAAACATGGCAAACTCCAGCAGCATGCCCAAGGACCGGGATAGTTGTATTCTTTTGAATGAACTCCACAAACTCCTTGCTCCCCCGGGGAATCAAAAGATCTATGAAATCGCTCAGCTTCAGGAGCTTCACAACCTCCTCCCTGGCTTCAATCAGCTGAATCCAGCCGGCCGGAACTCCAGCCTTTTCTGTCACCTCCTTGACGAGGTTATACATTGCCCTGTTGGAGTTCGCAGCCTCTTTCCCCCCTTTCAAAATCACAGCATTTCCTGATCTCAGGCAGAGGGAAGAAATCTGGGGAAGAACATCTGGCCTCGCCTCAAAAACAGCACCAATGACCCCTATCGGGCATGTGACTTTGTAAACCTCCAGCCCCTCATCCATCTCCATTGCATAAACTGTCCTTCCAAGGGGGTCCGGCAGCCTCGCAACACTTTCGATCATCCTCGCTATTTCCTCAATCTTCTCCCTGGAGAGCTTCAACCTCTGAAAAAATGCCTTTGAAACTTTCCCCTCAGCGGCCGCTAGATCTTTCCGATTTGCAGCCAGGAGTTCATCCCCGCGCCTTCTCACTTCCTCCGCCATCTGCAGGAGAGCCCCAACCCTGCGCTCATCTGGAAGATTTGCCAGCTTCAGGGCAGCTTCCCTCGCCCTCCTCGCTTTTTCCAGAACCCCTTTCATCAGCTTCTCCTCGGCAGGAAGAGGGTGCCTTCCTCCTCCCCATTCAGGATTTTCGCGAGGATATCAGGCCTGGCAGAATTTGCGATGACAGTTGCAATCCCAGCCTCCGCCGCCATCGCTGCTGCCTGAACCTTTGTGAACATCCCCCCAAATCTCCTCGAGGACCTCAGCGTTGCTCTCTCCAGCTCAGGGGTGACCATCTTCACTAGGCGGAGCATCTCACATTTGCCAAGCTTTGGATCTCTCTTGTAAAGGCCGTCGACATCTGAGAGGAGGATGAGAAGGTCAGCCTTCACCCCCCTTGCGACATAGGCTGAGAGGATGTCGTTGTCCCCGACCTTTATCTCCTCGACGGCAACAGTATCATTTTCATTTATGACTGGAATCACCTTCCACCTCCAGAGTGTAGAAATAGTGTTTTTGAAGTTCCTGTATCTTTTTTCATCCACAAAATCCTCGGCTGAAAGGAGAATCTGGGCTATCGGCTGCCCTGCGGCGTCGAAATGCTTCTGGTATGCCTGAATCAGGAGCCCCTGCCCAACGGCTGCAGCCGCCTGAAGAGCCGGCAGTGACTCCGGGCGCTTGCTGAGTCCCATCCTCCCGACGCCAGCCCCAATGGCCCCAGACGTCACAATGACGATGTCTCTTCTGTTCCTTATGCTGAGGACATCTCCAACAAATTTTTTCAGCTTGCGCTCGTCAAGCCGGGACTTTTCATCTGTGATGCATTTCGTCCCAATCTTAACGACAATTCTCTTCGCCTTCTTCAAATCCTCCCTCCGCCCAATCATCCTCACACCTCAGATATCTTCCTCAGCTGCTTCAAAACCCTATCTCTTATAGCATCTGGATCCGGCAGTTTTGCCACAATCTTCCCCCTTCTCACCAGCGGAGCCAGAGCCGGAACCATCTTTTCCCCGCATTTCCTGCATCTTTCCGAAGTTTTTGTTGAGACGATGTCGATCAAGCACCGCCCGCACCTGAAAACATTCTTTCTTCCACCAAGCTTCCCCCTCTTTGCCACCGGCTTTCCCTCCACCTCCACGAGATCCATGGCGAAATCGATTGTAGGGGCATTGCTCAGGGAGGTCCCGACGCCAAAACCATCTGCCCCGGCCTCAGCCAGCTCTCTTATGTTTTTATCGTTTATCCCGCCAGAAACAAAAATTTTCACATGATTGAAGCCCCGGTAGTCCAGTTCCCACCTCACTTCACGAATGATGCTTGCAAAATCTCCTTTTCTTGACCCGGGGGTGTCTAGCCTAACGCCCGCCAGCCTCTTCCTGAGAGTTTCAGCCGCCCTGATGGCCTCGGTCTTCTCATCCCAGTAGGTGTCCACAAGGGCAATCCTCGGAACATCTGAAGGCATCACTTCATCGAAGGCCTTCCAAGCTTTCGCCTGATCCCCAAAAGTTATGATGAGGGAGTGGGGCATTGTCCCCATCGGCTCTTTCCCGATAGTTTTTGCCCCGATGAGGCTTGAAACTCCGTCAAATCCTCCGATGTAGGCTGCCCGGTCGACCATCGGAGCCATTGCCGGATGAATCCTCCTGACGCCGAAGGCCATCAGAATCTTTTCCCCTACAAGCTTCCTCATTCTCGCAGCCATCGTCGCCACCCCTGAAGCCTGGCAGAGAAGCCCGAGCATGGGGGTTTCAAGCTCGCAGAACTCCCCATAGCCTCCTTCAACTGTCAGGACAGGAACTCTCATGCCGTTACAGTCGAAGGGCCTGAAAAGGGTTCCCTCCGGCATGCAGTGGACATCAACATTTTTGCCCTCGAACAGCCTCGCTACCTCCTCAACCCCACAGAGGATTCCCCAGGGCCAGTTTTCCGGGAGCCCTCCAGCGGTGACCTCCGCCAAAACCCTGATTTTCTCCATTTTCTTTGCCCTGAGGATCTGCTTAGTCCTCAAAAAATACACATCTGTGGTCTCGCCGGCGGCTATTTCTTCATCGGTTGAAACAAAGAATTTTCTCAACTTTTCACCCCCATCTCCTTGATGAAATCTCCTGAAGAGACGATCCTCGCCCCATACATCCGCCTCATGTATTCAATGCTTTCTCTGTGGGTTTTTTCATCGACAGCTGCTGTGCAGTCTTCTAGGATTGTGACCCGAAAGCCCCTGAAAAAAGCGTCGGCCGCCGTGTGTTGGATGCAGATGTTTGTGACAACTCCGGCGATGACAACTTCTCTCACCTTCTTCTTCCTCAGTGCCTCCTCAAGCCCAGTGGAGAAGAAGGCACTGTAGGTGTGCTTTTCGAGAACCATCTCCCCTTTCCTAGGAGAGAGCTCATCTATCACCTCTGCGCCACGCGTTCCCTTCATCGCATGCTCACCCCAGATGGAGATTTCTGGGTCTGATTTCTTGTGGGAGTCGCAGATGTAAATTATCGGAAGACCCTTTTCCCTTGCAACCTCCAGCACCGGCTTCAGCTTCTTTGCTGCCTCCTCCGCTCCTTTGAATCCAAGCTTCCCCGTGACAAAATCCCTTATCATGTCCACAACCAGAATTGCGCGCGCGGTCATGATTTCAGATTAAATGAGAAGTCGCGGATAAAAAAGATTGGGAACTCAAAAACCCAAGAGATTTTAAACCCAGCGCTCACCATTTTCTACGAAACCATGGAAGAATCAGCTGCCCCAAAGATGATAGGCCGCGCAACCTTCAGGCTCATTCTTTACATAGTCATCTACTCTATAATTTCTATAGTTGCCAACTGGCTCATCGGCGACTTCGCCAGGAAAACTTTTGGACTGGACCTCTCTTTATACTCTGTCTATTTGAATGTCGGGCTCCTTTTGCTTTTCGGCTATCTTGCGATTTCCTGCATTGCCGAGATTGCCTATTGGAACGCCAAGATGAGATATCCCCACTCAACAGCCTTTGCTCTAAAGAGCGTCGTGAGAATAATTGGAATCGGAGCGCTAGCGGCGGCCCTGGCCGGAGGGATAGCTGGCGGAATAGCAGGAGTGGCATTGGGAGGTTTCTTAGGGATAGTCGTCGGCTACGCTTCACAGAATGTCTTGGGGCAGGCCTTGGCCGGCCTCTTCATCCTCATAACAAGGCCGTTCCAAATTGGCGATGTCATTGGAGTTGCTGGGGAGGAGGGGACAGTTGAAGGCATCGGGATGCTATTCACGGTGATAAGGAAGGCGGACGGGACTGTCACACTGATTCCAAACGGTCTTCTCGTCAACAACAAAATTTATCGAAAGCCAAAATAGCCGCTGCTCAGAAGTTCTCAAATTTTTCGACGCCCTGGAGGGGCTTTCATTTTTCCCTCCCAGGGTTCTCTTTCCCGCGCCTGGACTTCACTGAAAAGTACCTGTTGATCCCGTTTATCATCGCCTCAACGCTGGCGATGACCACATCCTCCCTCACACCCTTCGCGGTATAGATGTTGCCATTTTTATCTGAGAGTTTCACCGTGACTTCCGCTAGGGCGTTGCTTCCCCCGGTGATCGCATCCAGGTGATACTCCTTCAGGGAGAGGTCCGAGATTTCGCCGATTGCCCCCTTAATAGCATTGATGGCTGCATCGACGGGGCCAACCCCTGTGGCTGAGTTCACCCTCTCCTCTCCACCGATGACGAGCTTGACCGAGGCAGTGGGGGTCACCGTAAGCCCCGTCGTCACCGTCATCTCCTTCAGCTCGACCATCTTCTCCTCCTTTGGAAGCGCTCCGATGACGCTCTCGGCTATCGCCACGAGATCTGGCTCCGTAACCTCCTTTCCCTTGTCCCCCAGAGCCTTCACCTTCCGGGTTATCTCAAGCAGCTGCTCTTTCGTTGTTTTTATTCCAAGCTCCGCCAGGTGCTTCTCAACCGAGTGCCTCCCCGTGAGCTTCCCCAGCTGGAGCCTCCGCCTGTGCCCAACCATCTCCGGAGAGAGTGGCTCAAAGGTCTTCGGGGCCTCTATCACCCCGTGGGCGTGGATGCCGGAGACATGGGCGAATGCATTGCTCCCGACAATCGCCTTGTTGGGGGGGACCGGGATGCCTGAGAGCCTCTGGACAAGCTCAGAGGTCTCGACCAGAAGCTTTGTGTTTATCCCCGTCCTTGCCCCATAAAGAATTTTGAGGGCCATCACCACTTCTTCCAGAGAAGCATTCCCAGCCCTCTCCCCGAGACCGTTGACGGTGACGTGGACCTGCTGGGCCCCCGCCTCAACAGCTGCGAGGGAGTTCGCCACCGCCAGCCCGAGATCATCGTGGCAGTGAACGCTTATGGGGACCCTGATGCTTCTGCGGATGTTTGAGATGAAGGTGCGCATGTTGCTGGGAGTTATCACCCCGACTGTGTCGGGAACATTTATCCTGTCCGCCCCAGCGTCGACGGCAGCTTTGAAGACATTAATGAGATATTTTAGATCTGTTCTCGTAGCGTCCATTGCCGAAAACTCAACTCTGGCTCCATGCTCCCTGGCGTATTCTATCGCCCGCACGGCCTGCTCCAGGGCCTCTTCCCGGGAGAGCTTCAGGATGTGGCGGAGGTGGACATCTGAGGTGCTTATGAAGAGGTGGATTCTTTTCACCCCGGTTCCCAGGGCGGCGTCGATATCTTCCTGAACACACCTGGCCAGCGCGCAGATTTCCGATCTCAGCCCGGCTTTCACTATCTCGGAAACGGCCTTTCTTTCCCCCTCCGAGGAAATGGGGGTTCCAGCCTCGATGGTGTCCACCCCCAGCCTGTCCAGCTGGGTGGCTATCCTGAGCTTCTGCTCTGGGGTGAAGGAGACCCCAGGGGTTTGGTCGCCATCCCTGAGGGTTGTATCAAAAATTCTTATTCTTCTCCCAATTTTTCCCATAGCATCACAATTAATCGAACCAGCGTTCCTTTAAAATATCGCATTTTGGCAGGGGCATAGGGGTGCCTTTTCCTCAAACGGTTTTT
>JAVZGN010000030.1:0-9367 GCA_038872135.1 Hadarchaeales archaeon (SeqCode)
CTATATACAAGTATACTTTTCTACTTATAAACCTTCCAGCTGTAAGACTGGAATAGCAGATATGTGCAGTATGCCCCTCTACAACCGAATATGATTTTTCTGTTGCAGTACTTTGCTAGCTATCGCAACAATTCTGCTCCAGAACTACCAGAGGAATGAAATTGCCAAGGAAAAATGGGTCGAAGAGTTCTGGGCATCAGTCCGTCATGAGATAAACCTTCCTCCCATTACTCTCAAAGCATTTCCCTGCGAGAGGCCAGAAAAATGCTTGCGATGAACAACACCGCCGCATATACAATCAAAACGAAAAAGCTGAGAATGGGATCCTGAGCAGCGCTCACAAACCCCCTTATTGTGTTGGAACCGCCAAACACATTTTCATATGAGATTCCATAGGTGGCGGAGATGGCGTCACTGGCGCGATCTGGCATGAACCAGGGAGTCTGTCCGATTGCTGAAAGACTGCTAGAGATGAGGGGGAACACCACCATATATACTAAAAGGGTTGCGATTGTCGCACCCATTCCCCCCTTCAGGGTTGCGCTGAAGACGAAAGCTAGCCCAACTATGAAGCAGGCAAGAGCCAGCGCTATCGCCAGCGAACCAACTAATCCAATTGGCACTTCCCCGTAGAAGATGAGGAGGGCACATGCCGAAATGATGTAGGCTATTAGAAGTATTGTGGCCGCGGCAATCGTGCATGCCAAATACTTCCCAGCAACTATTGTTTTCCGCTTTACCGGGTTGGGAAAGAGGAGATATCCGGTGCCGCGCTCAAATTCTGATGCGATTGCATCGCCAGCAAAGAAAACTGCGCCGAGAATTGCAAGCGCGCTCATGGATGTCACGAACATTGCAAAAAATTCTGGGTTGTCGCTGATTTTTGCCTGATCAAGGATGTTATCCCGCATGAATTCTGGAATGCCTTGCATGCGCTCCTTCGCCACCTCTCTCATTCTCTCTGGGAGATCCAGCCCTTTGTAGAGACCTATCGTGAGAATTACTGCCAAAACCGTGATTGCGAGCGCTCCGTAAAATCTTTTCCTCCTCACCTGCTTCAGCAGTTCATACCTTGTTACTGTCTTCAAATTATTCATATTGCTGCCTCCGTAAGCTTCAGGTATGCGCGCTCGAAGGAGCCATATCTCCTGCGCAGCTTCGCTATCTCTGAGAAAGCCTTCAGCCGTCCGTGATCGATGATTGCGACCTTCCTGCACACTTCTGCCACTTCGCTCAGGATGTGGGAAGCAAACAAAATTGTCTTCTTCGTGCCCACATCTTTCAAAATTTTCCTGACTTCCATCATCCCGCGTGGATCCAATCCGAGGGATGGCTCATCAAGGATGAGAATTGGCGGATCATGAAGGAGAGCTTGAGCTAGAGCCAAGCGCTGCTTCATCCCGCGAGAAAACTTTTCTATCCTTATACCTGCCCATTTACTCAGCCCCACCATCTTGAGAACCTCCGCGATTCTCTCTTTCAAACTCCCCGCATCCATCCCCCTAAGCCGACCGAGATAGCAAAGGGTTTCGTGGGGTGTGAGAAAAGGATAGAACTCCGGGGTTTCTATAATTGCCCCAACTTTCACAATCGCTTTTTCATAGCTCTTTGTAACATCAAGGCCCCCGACAAAAGCTTTGCCAGAGGTTGGGCGAATCAACCCACAGAGAATTTTTAGCGTCGTGGTTTTTCCGGCACCGTTTGGGCCAAGCAAACCAACGCTCTCATTCTGCTTTATGCAGATGGAAAGGTTGTCCAGAGCCCTAAAACCATTGTATTCTCTCGTCAGCCTTCTTGTGACTATTGAATAACTCATGATGGTCTGTTAACGATAGCTGGTGAATTATATAAAGATTATTCGGCGCCCGATTCTCGATAACCATCAGGGTTTGGGGTTTCTCTGTTCCCGAATGATTTATATGGGTAGAAGGAGATAATTAAGTGAGCGCATTAAATCGCGCTAATGCGGGACGGCTTGCCGAGACGATGACGAGAATTTTGTGCTGAGGCAATGTGGCTTTTCGCCCATGAATGGTCACCTCCAGCTCAGTTGATGGAGCAGGTCGTCCCGCATTCCCTTGAACTTCTGGTGTTTCATACTAGACTGAAGAGCCCAACGTAGATAACGAAAAAGACTAGAATGACTACTGGAAGAAGATTCTGCATTCTTGTCTCAAATGTTTCTGCCTCCTTCACCTTTCCCGCTTCAACGAGCCTCATCGCTTGGACGGAAACCAAGAGATTGTAGAGGAAAAGGGTATAGACAACCAGCATTATCCTGTCAAAGAGGGTTAGATAGCCCAGGGAAGGCAGTCCGCTGAGAGCCGCCAGATGATATGCCACTGCAGACATCAAGGTTGTAACGCAGATACCAACCCGCTGGCCAAAATTTCTCACTGAGATTGAAAATGTGAGGAGGGAAATCAGAGTTATGATCGCGATTGGGAAGAAGTTCTTAATCAATGCAGAAATTTTGGAGCGATAAACTGTCACGCCAAAGCTGAACCTCGAGAAGTTTTCATCAGAATATATGTGCTCGTCCACCTTCAGCACGAAGTCCTTAACATCCCATCCGGGAACCTCCAGCGCTGGATCAAGGCCGCTCTCGTCACGGTCGGGCTCAAAAACCAGCTCCCTGCTTCCGCGCTCTTTGTCCTCTATTTCCACCCTGAGGAGATGCTCATCAAACGGGAAATCCTTGAAGTTGAGAGATGTCACATACGCTCCCTTCACTCTGTATTCTAGATAATTCTCCGTCTGCCGCTCCTCCTCGGTTATTAACTCAATTTTCTGAACTGTTCCCTTCATGAACTCGATGTTTGGTCTTACTTCCGTGTACTTGAACCAGATATAAAAGTCGATGGTGAACGTCTGAGAAGGAACATCTACCTTTTCTATGCTGTTTATCCAGACCCCAACTTTTACCTTGGCCGGGTTCTCCTGCTGGCCTGCAGCAAACTGTGGCTGAAGACACGCCACCAACGCTATCACTAGCGCTATTGCGAGTAGAGTTTTTGGAGGGGCGCTCATCAGAATAACCCCCTATTTATCTTTTATCTATTTTTTGCCGCTTCACAAAATGGGAAAAATAATCTTCGAGCCAGCTCACCTTTCCCGGAGCAAGCGATCTCTTCCCCCCAACCGCCTGAAGGAAAAGGTTCACCGCTGTTTCGGAAGATATTCTTGAGGTGTCGATTTCATAAACCCTTTTTCTCCCATGTATCTTCACCGCCTCCCAGAGGATTATGTCCAGAGCTTCTGCCTCAATGTTGTCCAGTAGCTTCCGCCCTCGCTGTCCTTTTTTAATGAGCCTTTTCCTGAGAACTCCTGGATGAGTCCTGAGCACCACCACGTGGGTCAAAAGTTTTCTTGAAAGCCAATGGGAAAGATGGCCTTCGACAATGGCTACTTTTTTCCCTGCTATTCTTCTAGCAAACGCCCTCTTCACCTTTGCGAGATTTACGACTTTGATGCCCTCTTTATCAACCCTGTAAGCCCTTTCTTCCTCCACTAGACGGTTGAAGCTTATGACCTCACCATCTATTTTCTTGGCGAGAGTTCTGGCGAATGTCTCCTTTCCTGTTCCAGGAGTTCCAGTAACGGCGATGACCATCCTCTTCAAAAAATCGCCTCAGAGCTTCTCCTTCCTCATGTCTATGACGTCAAAAATTCCCTCTCCGGTGGAAACTATCGTCACCGGCACCCCTGTTCTCTCCTCCACTTTTTTTACAAAGATTTTTGCATCATCTGGAAGATCCTCCCACCGTTTGGCTCCAGCGGCCCCCTTGAAAAGCCTGTCTACGCAAGTGAGCACTATCTGAGTTGCCCCATTGATCATTGCTGACCTCTCCGCCAGATCAAAGTCGAAATGTCCGATTCTCCTTCTGCGCCCCGTCACCGTTCCAAACTCCACTATTCCAAGCTTCTCAGCCTCTTCCTGTGGCATCTCTGTTGGGAAAGGTCCAGCACCGACCCTGCTCACATATGCCTTGAACACCAGGATCACCTCATCTATTTTTGTTGGGCCCAACCCAACATCCGCCGCAAAGGTGCTCGCCGAGGTGTCCTTGCTCGTGACATAGGGGTAGGTGCCGTGATAGAGGGAGAGCCCAAAACCCTGGGTTCCCTCCACCATCACCAGCTCTCCTTTCTTGAGAAAATTATTCACCTCCTTTGGAACATCTGCGAGGAATGGAGAAAGCTGGGGGACCTCCCTCGCCAGCTTTGCAACCCTTTTGACCCTCGCAACATTCGCCGGGCCACATCCCGTCCCGGTTGTCCCTATCTTTCCCCTCAGGTGGTCGGAGCTCTTGTCCTCTTCTATGTGGGTTGGTTCTATGACAGTGCACCGCTCATCCACACCAATCCTTCCCTTCGTCCCTGTTTCCTCAACCTCCTTCAGGAGGACCTCGGGATTCACCAGAACCCCCGGACCGATCAGCAACCTAGCCTTTTCATGAACAAACCCAGATGGAATCTGCCTCAAGCCAAGCTTTTTCCCCTGCCAGTAAACAGTGTGCCCAGCGTTGGGACCTACTCCCGCTCTCGCGATCACCGCCGGCCTGTCTTGAAGGGCGAGGTATGCGACTATTTTCCCCTTTCCCTCATCCCCCCATTGACCTCCAGCGACGATTGTGGCCGGCATTTGAATTCCACCTCTAATAAGTAGCAATTGTTTTTAAGTTAGCGCTACAACAGGAAAGGGAAAATGAATGGCGGCAAAAACTTCAGGGAGCTTACCTTCTCCAGAAATGTATTCATCCCGGTGACAAGCTTCTGCCGCAACCGCTGTGGGTATTGTGGTTTCAGAAGGGATCGGGGATGGGTGATGGAGATGGAGGAGATTATTTCATTGGGTGAAAAAGCTGTTTCCTTTGGGTGCTCTGAAGCTTTGATCACTCTTGGAGAAAGGGCCGATGTACATCCTGAAGTCAGAATAACTCTGGAAAATTTTGGGTTCTCTACCATGGTTGACTATCTGGAACATGTATGCAAAGAGCTTCTCAAGATAGGACTTCTTCCTCACACGAACGCCGGGCTTCTAAACGAGGAAGAGATGAGAAGGCTGAAGAGGTGGAACGCGAGCATGGGGCTTATGCTCGAAACCGCTGCAATAGTTCCTTCTCACGCAAAGAGCCCCGGAAAAGATCCAGAGAAGAGGTTAAAGATGATTGAAACTGCCGGAAAGTTGAAAATTCCATTCACGACTGGAATCCTGGTGGGGATAGGAGAAACGAGGAAAGACAGATTTCAGTCGATTCTGAAGCTCAGAGAAATCAATTGGAAATTTGGGCACATCCAAGAGATAATCATTCAGCCATTTGCGCCAAAAGCTGGGACACCGATGGCAACGACCCCGCCCCCATCGCTAGAAGAAATAGTGGAAATCATCTCCTTCACAAAAATTGTTATGCCTGGAGTGAGCGTTCAAATACCACCGAATCTCCTGTGGGAGGGAGATGGATCTGAGGGGCTACAACTTGCGGTCCTTTCCGGGGCCGATGATTTGGGGGGGATTTCGCCCGTGACCCCTGACTTTATAAATCCTGAGCATCCCTGGCCCGAAATCTCTCGTCTGAAAAGAGTCGTTGCTGAAGCCGGCTGCAGGTTGAGGGAAAGGCTGCCTGTCTACCCGAGGCTTGTGAAATCGAAAGGATACCTCTCGCCGGAGGTGATGAAAGTTGTTCGCAGGCTTGCAGATGAGGAGGGCTTTAGAAACGAGTGGAGTTGACAGAAGTTTTAAAGAAATCATTTCCAGCGTCCTAGAAGGAGAGCCTCTCGATGTAGAGGATGGGGAGCGGCTGCTACAGGCTGAAGGGGAAGAACTCCTAATGCTGGTGAATGCCGCAGATGAAGTCAGGGAAATGCTGGTGGGAGATGTTGTCACCTATGTGAAAAACAGAAATTTAAATTTCACAAACATCTGCGCTGGGAGTTGCAGATTTTGTGCCTTCAGAAGGTCGAAGGGAGATCCAGATGGCTATGTCCTCTCTCACCAGCAGATAAAGGCCAAAGTCAAGGAAGCCGTTAACTTTGGGGCGACTGAAATCTGTGTCCAGGGAGGGCTTCACCCAGATTTTGGCCTTCACGACTATCTGAAAATTATCGAAGCAATCAGGAGCGTCTCATCAACAATCCACATCCATGGGTTTTCACCAGCCGAGCTGGATCACATCGCCAACCAGGAGGGCATCTCCATCGAAGAGGTGATTGTAGCTTTGAGAAATGCCGGCTTAAATTCTGTCCCGGGGACTGCCGCAGAAATTCTCGTCAACCGTGTGAGAGAAATCATCTGCCCCGAGAAGATTTCCGTTGAGAGGTGGTGTGAGATAGTGAAGAGCTGCCACCGGCTTGGTCTGCCGACCACCGCGACGATGCTTTATGGAACTGTTGAAACCCCCAAAGAAATCGCTGAGCACTTAAACATTCTGAAAGATATCCAAGTGGAAACCGGGGGATTCACCGAATTTGTGCCGCTTGCCTTCATCCCCTACAACACGCCGCTAGCAGGCGAGGGTAGACCCTCGCCGCCGTCCATTGAAGAGAGCCTGAAAGTTCACGCTGTTGCCCGGCTGATGCTCGCGGGCCATATAAACAACATTCAGGCGTCATGGGTGAAGCTTGGACCAAAGGGGGCGCAGCTGATGCTAACGGCTGGAGCCAATGACTTGGGCGGAACCTTGATGGAGGAAAACATCACAAGGGCTGCAGGGGGCAGTTTCCAGTCGATGACTCCTGAGCAGCTTGAGGCATTGGCTAGGGAGTTGGGAAAAATTCCTAAAGAAAGAACGACAATCTACAGGCCCCTTCCTAACATTTTTGAAGCAAACATGCGGCTCCATCCGATGTAAAGTGATCTGCTACCACTGACCACACCAATCAAACCTTATGCCGGGCCCTTTTGGAAAAATGCCGTGTTGAGAATGTGACGCTGTTTTATGGAGTTCATCGCTTTTATATGCAGCTTCTGAGCCGCGAAGAATACTGGATGTTTAAAGGGCAGGTGTAAAATTTTCATCTAAAAGGTGAGCTGGTCGAAAGTTTAGCGAGAACTGAGAAAATCTCATGGGTATATGTAGCGGAAACCACTTGAAGGGATAATGGATGCCTTACAACCCCCTAGAGCTTGCACGAGAAATAGAAAACATCGTGACAAAAGGGCCGCTCAGAAAATACTATCGAACCGCGAGAGCTGGAAGGTGGTATGGAGGTATCGCCACCGCTGATTGTTGCGGCTGCTGTCTCAAGTGCGTTTTCTGCTGGAGCAACGCCCCGAGAGACCATCCAGAGTCGATCGGAGAATTTTACCCTCCAGAATACATCTTCCGCAAGCTTGTAGCATGCGCTGAAAAATTCGGTTACAAACAGTTAAGAGTCAGCGGTAATGAGCCAACAATTGGCAGGGAGCACCTTCTCAAACTCCTAGAGCTAGTTGACCAGACCCGCTACAACTTTATCTTGGAGTCGAACGGAATTCTGATAGACGCCGAATACGCAAAACTCCTCTCCAGCTTCAAACATCTACATGTGAGAATTTCGCTCAAGGGCACGACCAGGGAAGAGTTTTCGCTGCTCACAGGGGCTATTCCGGAAGCCTTCGACCTCCAGTTGAATGCGCTGAAAAACCTCACAGACGCTGGCGTGCCGTGCCACCCCGCTGTGATGCTGTCATTTAGCTCCGAAAAGAATTTTGAGAAATTAAAACAGCAACTCAGGGGAATAAACCCATCCCTAGCAGAAGAAATAGAAGAGGAGTATGTTTTCCTCTATCCCCACGTGGCCGAGCGGTTGGACAAAGCTGGACTCAAGCCGAAGGTGGCTTACTCTCCAAGCAAAATCCCCGATGAGCTGGTTTGAGTGTTGACCCACTATTAAGGAAAGCTATCCATGGATTTCAGAATAGCCGCGGCAAGCCTTTCTCTGGCCTGAAGATCCCCCATTAAAAGATCCGCCACGACTACTTTCAAACCCAGCGCCTCTATTCTACTCGATAATCCAGCATCTTTTCTGTCCACCACTATTTTTCCCGCTACTTTTCGATATATCTCTGCGACTCCCGCCGCGCTCACCTCATAACCAAGCCCTTTCATCAGCACCCCGGCCGGCCCACTCACAGGAGCATTTCCAATTATTGGAGAGACTGCAACCACCTTTTCCCTTTCCTTTCTCAAGGCCTCACCAATTTCTTTAATTGAGATTATCGGCAAAATGCTCGTCACGGGGTTGCTCGGACCAATGATCACCCTCTCACCCTCCTCTATCGCCCGAAGAACCCCAGGAGCTGGCCTCGCCCTTTCTATCCCCTCGAACTTTACCCCAAGAACTCTATTTGCGGCTTTTCTCACAACCCAAAACTCATGGAAGCTCATTGCTCCCCCATCTGTGAAGATTACTGTCTTCACTCTTTCATCTGTCATCGGAAGGACTCTTGAAGCGACCCCGAGACTCTTCCTGATCTCGTCGGTGGCTTTGGAAAGGGTCGCCCCTCTTTTCATCATCTCAGTTCTCCTCAGTTTTATTGCTCTATCCCTATCCCCAATTTTCAGAAACTCCTTTCCCCCGCTTCTGATGATTCTCTCGTGTTCCTCAAAAGTATCGCCCTTTATCCCATACCAAACATCTTCATTGATGATTCCCGCCAGAGTGTAGATGACCCTGTCAACGTCGGGAGAGATGTAAAGCCCGGAAAGCTCCAAGTCCTCAGCGGTGTTCACAACAACCGTGATGTCGGCCGGCTCAACTACCCTAACAAGGCCCTGAAGGAGCTTTGGCGTCCCGGTTCCACCGGATAGGACTGTAATCAAATCGTCACCTGAAGAGATCTCTTGCTTTAGGTCTGATCAACTCCTTTGCAGTTCCTCTTCCCCTCTTGTAAACCGCTCCCCTTACAATCACCACAGGAGTTCCCTCGCCTGCCTCTCCCATCAACGAAACTGCTGCTGCGGCAATTGCATCGGCCGGGCAGGTGATGGTGGCCTTCAGCTCCCTTCCATAGAGGTCTTTCTTCCTTCTCAAATCCAGAAGCGGTCTCATTCCTGCAACTCCAATGGCTACCCCCACACAGCCCCTCCTGAAGGGTCTGCCCTGGGTGTCTGTTATTATTACCGCTAGCCTAACGCCAAATTTCTTCTCCAATGCTGCCCTAATTTTCTCCGCACTCTTATCTGGGTCTGCGGGGAGAAGCGTTGCCTTTTCAGGACCGGCATTAGACCTGTCTACGCCGGCATTCGCGCAAACAAAACCATGCCTCGTTCTCGAGATTATCACATGAGCAAGCCTCACTATCTCCTCCGACTCATCAAGAATCACCTGGACATCACGCGGGTCCTTTCCCAGCCTTTTCGCTATCCTCTTCGCCAGCTCCCCC
>JAVZGN010000031.1:0-9114 GCA_038872135.1 Hadarchaeales archaeon (SeqCode)
TGTTGGAGATCATTTCAAGTACGACTACTTGGAAGCAAAGAAAGCTGGGCTGAAAAGCATCTACATCGACAGAAGTGGCCGGAAAAAAGGACAAGGGATTATAAAAAACTTAAATGAGCTTGAAGAAATGCTATCCACCCATCAACTTTAAAATTTCCGATTGGAGCTCTTCAAATCTTTTGATGGCCGGGTGCCCAGGACCAAGCTTTGACCTGAAATCCTCGATGGCCTCTTCCGGAGAAATTCTTCTATCTCCAGCTGCAAGTTTATCGGAATATGCAACGATTTTCTCCTCCAGGGTTTCAGGGAGAAAATCCTTCGGAGGCAGCCCCAGCTTCTTGGCCTCTGGCCTTGGTATCCCAGCACCTATGTGGCAAGAGGCAAACCTCGCAAACTCATCCAGATCAAGATCTCTTAATATTTTCTCCCCGACAACTCCGTGAAAGATATCATGGGTTTTTGCTCTGCCGATATCGTGAAGGAGCGCCCCGATTCTCACTTTCTCCACATCGACCTGCTTCCCATTGTTTTTTATCTTCTCGGCCACCTCAACAGCAATTTTCTCTACCGCAAGTGAGTGGTGGATAACCTCAATTGAGCAACCGACCTTCTTCAGCAGAAGAATCGCATCTTCGCGCTTCATCCTCACCAAAAATAGATCAATACAACAGATTGAAAAGCTTAGCCAGAAACGCCAAACAACCCAAGCTTCTTCCTGATCGCCTCCACCCTTCTCTCGATTGAAGAGATAACGGCAGAATTGTCATATTGTTTAAGCATCTTCCCGCACTTTGGACACTTAAAATCATTTTCAATAGCAATGTCGTAAGAAACCTTCTGGCATCCATCATTACATGAAAAGTACAGGGTGTTCTTCTCCTTCTCAAGTGCTTCTTCAAGCTTGTGGAGGAGCTGCAGCTGCCTCTCCTTCAGGTATTCTATGGCCCTCTGAGGATCAAGTTTCCAGTGGTAGATATACCACCCGCTCTTCTCATCTCTGGTTCTCCTGTAAACAGCAATCCTGTTCTCGTAAAAATCGTACAAAATTTTTCTCACAAGGTTTATCTGAAGTCCTACGCGCTTGGCCAACTCATCGTCCGTGAGCTCCTCCTCCAAGATGGCCTTGGCAACCGCTGCTCCGTGCTCCCCGGCCACCTGATACAGAAGATCAAGGAAGAGGGAGTTCTCCATGAACTTCTGCCCTTCACCCTGTGGCTTCTGCTTTCCAGATTTTTTCTTCGCCATCGAACCACTACCAGCATTTTCCATCTATGATAATAACCCCTACATAAGAGTATCGCTCGATTGATAATTTTCAAAAACTCTATCTTTTCACCACATTCTTGCCCCTTTCACTGGGAACTACCCTCAGCCGCCAGCCCTCAAACTCTTTTTCCAACTCCTTTCCCCCAAAGAGCCTGTCAAGAAAGACCGCTAGCGCTGCTATCTCAGAGTGGGGCTGCCCAGAAATTGCAACATTAAAATCTGCCTGCTGGAAGACCTCCCCTGGAACCTTCTCACCCCCAACCACCACGAGAATGTCCCTTCCCCTCAGCATCGGGATAACCTCATCCACAGGAAGACCATACATCGTGAGATGGACCACAACGCCTCCTCCCTCTTTCCATTTCCTGATTTCCTCCATCCAGGTGGCCCCGCTCCTGACAGAAAACCTGCCACCCCACAGCTCCACAACTTTCCGCAAGCTCTCCTCAACTTCTGGGTCAACGGCTCCAGCAAAAATCACCTCATCGGCCCCAAACGCTCTGGCCACAAGCCCAAGGTGAGTGCTTGTGCGCTTGTCCCTGATAAACCTATGCCCAAGCCTCAAAACCGAGACTCTAGCCATCTCCTCCCCTCAGACTTGCAACAATTGTGTCCACAAGGACATCGAGGTTGGTCCCTTTCAACGCGGAGATGGGGACAACAGGCTGGGGAAGAGTGCTCAGGAACTCCAGCCGTTTCTCCAGTTCCCCGTCATCCAAGAGGTCAATCTTGTTCAGCGCCGTTATTATTTTCACGGGGTACTCCCGCAAAACTTCCATTGAGGCCCGATACTTCCGCATGATATCCTGCACCTCATCTGAGCCATCAACCACTAAGATCACCAAATCGGCTAGGTAAATCTCCTCAAGTGTGGCTTTGAAGGCCTCAACCATCCAGGGCGGGAGCCCCTCGATGAACCCAACCGTATCCGTGAGAAGGATTCCACGGCTGGCTGAAAGCTGTCTAGTCTTGGGGGCCAGAGTTGTGAAATACCGGTCATCTACTTCCGCTCCTCCTACTGTGAGGGCATTCAGAAGGGTGGACTTTCCGGAGTTTGTGTAGCCCGCCAGAGCCACCAGCCTGAACCCCCTCTTCTTCCTGTGCTTTCTCTTCTGGGCTCTCTCCACCGCTATTGTTGCCAGCTTCTTCTTCAAAACATTGAGTCGCCTCTTGATCGCATCCTGATGAACCCTTATTTCATACTCCCCGCCACCCATCAGCCCCGGCCTTTCAACCGAAAGCTTGGCCAGAACTCTTTCCCTGACTCTCGGTAGCTCATATTTCAATCTCGCATATTCGACCTGGAGCTTGGCCTCAGGTGTCCCGGCCCTCATGTAGAATATTTCCAGAATCAGCTGGAGCCTGTCGATAACTTCAACCCCAACCATCTTCTGAAGCTTGAAGGCCTGAGAGGGCGTGAGCTGGTTCACAAAGATGACTCTCTCCGCCCCGGTGGCCTTTACAAGCCTGGCCAGCTCCGCGACCTTCCCCCGCCCTATCTGGTATGCGGGGTCTGGCGCCCTTATCTGCTCAACCCTTCCCACAACCTCGTGCTTCATGGTCCTCGCCAGCTCCTCAAGCTCCCCAAGGAGAGATGCCTCCGACCGCTCCCTTCGCTCGACAAGAATAACCCGCATGCACTCACCTTTTAGATATCTGGGAAATCTAAAAAGTGATGTCTGGGAGAAAAATTGCTGCCTTAGGGACGCTCCTCCTGCTGGTGCTTTCCGTTGTTCAGCCAGCTGCCGGACAGGCGCTAACAGGCTACTTTGAGGATGGCTCCATCACCTTTGAGGGAAGAACCGACAGATCCTTGGGGGTCATCGAGCAAAACACATATTTTAACAACAGCTGGGCGACCATCCAACTCACTATAACAAAGACGATTCCCAGCGATAAAGTTGAAAACCTGAAGGTGTGGGACGGCTCCGGGAACATCTCCTTCACGACCTCCGTCAGCAATGGGAATACCATCCTGACATTTCAAACGAGAAATATCTCTGGCAAAGGAAGATACACCTACAGCATTTCTTATGACGTGGGCGGGGCAGTGAGAGGTTCAGCCTATGAGTATCTGATCCCAGCCTGGGGCTTCACCGCGGAAGCGAGGTACAACAGGTATTCCGTGACTGTGAAAGGTCCAGCGGAAACCTATCCCTTCCTCTCAATGGAAAATGCAGTATTGATTTCAACAGACCCTCCAACATGGCAGTACACCACTTCTCTTGAGAAAGGTGAGAAAATTCCAAGCTTCCAATCGAGATTTTATGTCTCCCCTGCTCCCTACAGGTTAAAAATGAGGATCCCAATCTATGGCCCGGCCTCTGGTTCTGCCACGGGAGTTGTTCTCGACCTTGTCGTCTTGACCGATGAAATCCCCTCCCAGTTTTCGTCGGTAATTTCATCCAACTATCAACCGAACGGTGCATACTTTGACGCGGACAACAATCTCCACCTCATCTTTAAAATCGGGGAAATTGCAGCCGGGGAAGTGAAAGAGGTAGAGGTAGATCTCCTCTGCGAGGTGAAGGTACACGACCAGGGGATTAGGCCAGAAAATGTGGGCGGGTTCTTAGAGATTCCAAGAAATCTGGAAAACTACACCGTCCCAGGTGAAGGCTGGGAGAGCGACAACCCCCTCATTTTCCAGATGGCGAAAAATTTGGTTGCTGGAGAAACAAATGTCTACAACGCGGCGAAAAAAATCCACGAGTATGTTGTGGAAAGATTGGAATATGAGATACAGGATGTGCGCCGGGGAGCCCTCTGGGCCTTCTCAAATAGGAGAGGAGACTGTAGCGAATACACTGACCTCTCGATAGCGCTTGCGAGAGCTGCGGGGATCCCGGCAAGAGCCATCTATGGGTGGGGATACAGCGGGGAGGATAACCTTGTGGAGCATGCCTGGCCGGAGTTCTATCTCCCAGGTGTTGGGTGGCAACCTTCGGATCCAACTTGGGCTGAAACCACTGGAGACTATTTCACCAGGAGTGAGACAGTGCACATAGCGAGAAACATTCGCGGAGTAATCTCCGGAGAAGCCACTTCAAAGATGACATTCTATGGAGCATCACCAGAATTTGGAAAATCACAAAATTCAGTTTATCCCATCATCTCTTCAGAAATCAAACAGGCACACATCGCGGCTGCAGAGTACTGCTTAAAAATAGCGGAAAATCTCTTCACGGTGGAAAATGAAGTCTTGGCGGAAAAACTTCAACTTGCCAAAAGCGAACTTGAAGCCGCAAAGAGGGCTGAGAACACCGCAGAGAGCATTTCCCGCGCAAGAAATTCAATTTCCTGTTCCAAAGAAATCATCAGAGTTCTGGGAAAACCATACGCCGAGAAGGGGTTTGCCATCCCCCAAGAGCTTTTGCTGGGTCTGATAGCAATATTGGTGGTTGTGGGGATCGGAGTAGGAATAGCAAAACTGAGAACCAGGAAAGAGGAAGATTTCCACTGAAAGCTTATAATGAGAGTGGAAAAGGGTTAAATGGTGTTGATTTGCCCGCAGAGAAAGATGTGAATTATGTTGAGGACTACATCAGAGCGCTGGAGCGGAAGGTGAGAGAGCTTGAGCAGAAAACCCGCGAACTTGAGGGAGAAATGATAAAGCTTGATCGCGAGCGGGCTCTTCTGAAAGCAGAGATAGATAGGCTGAGGACGCCGCCAATGATTGCTGCCACAGTGATAGACACCCTTGAGGATGGAAGGGCTATTGTAAAAAGCACTGGAGGACCAAACTTTGTCGTCACTGTTTCTCAGTTCATAAAGCCTGAAGAGATAAAGCCGGGAGTGAGGGTGGCTCTGAGCCAGAGATCTTACAGCATAATTGAAGTTCTTCCTTCAAAAAAGGACCCGCTTGTCCTAGGGATGGAGATTGAAGATGTGCCGAAGGTCTCCTACTCCGACATTGGGGGGCTTGAAGAACAGATAAGAGAGGTGAAAGAGGCCGTCGAGCTACCACTTCTGAAACCAGAGCTTTTCAAAGCAGTCGGGATAACGCCTCCTAAAGGTGTTCTTCTTTATGGGGCTCCCGGGACTGGAAAAACTCTTCTGGCAAAGGCTGTGGCCCATGAGACCAAAGCTACTTTCATAAGGGCCGTGGGGTCAGAGCTCGTTCAGAAGTACATCGGGGAGGGAGCTAGGCTTGTGAGAGAAATGTTTGAACTTGCAAGGGAGAAGGCGCCATCAATAGTTTTTATCGATGAAATCGATGCGATCGCTGCAAGGAGACTGGACACCTCAACTGGAGGCGACAGGGAAGTGCACAGAACCCTCATGCAGTTCCTAGCGGAAATCGATGGATTTGACCCTTTGGAGAATGTTAGGATAATCGCCGCAACCAATCGCCCAGACATCCTTGACCCAGCGATCCTCAGGCCAGGAAGATTTGACAGGCTGATCTATTTCCCCCTGCCGGACGAAGAAGCGAGACTTGCTATACTAAAGATTCATGTGAGATCGATGAACCTCTCAGATGATGTCAACTTGAGCGTGATAGCGAAGAAAACAGAGAAGGCGACGGGAGCTGATCTTCAGGCTCTGTGCATGGAGGCCGGGATGTTTGCCATCAGAGATGGAAGGTCATCGGTCACCCAGGCAGATTTCGAGCGAGCGATAGCCAAAATCTTTCCACCGACAAAGGGTGAGATTCAGGAAGTTTTTGTGGAGAAGCCCGAGAGGATTTACGGATACTAGCGCTTCATCATTTCTTCTAAAAATCTTCTCACTATTCTTGGATCTGCTCTTTTTTTGGTGATAGCTAAGACTTTCCCCACCAAAAAGTCCAAAGCCTCTGCCTTTCCCGCGCGATAATCATCTACCGCTCCAGCGTTGTCTTCAATCACTCTCTCTACAACTTCTCTCAGCTCCTCTTCTGAGAAAGGTACAAAACCGAGTTTCACCACAATCTCCTCCGGCTCTGCTGGACTCTTGGCTATCTCTCTCAGCACAAGCTCTCCCTGCTCTGGGGTTATCCTCTTGGCCTCCACCATCTTCAGAAGTCTTGCAAACTGCCCGGGCGTGAATTTAATTTCTTTTGCCCTGAGCCCCATGTAGTTGAGGACCTTCTTCAGCTTTGTCACGACCCAGGTGGCGACAAGAGAAGGAGTGGCCTCTTTTGCAACTTCCTCAAAGAAATCCGCAAGCTCTCTTTCGCTGACGATGACCTCCGCCACCTTCTCCGGGATTCCGTATTCCCTCACGAGCCTCGCCTCCCTAATATGGGGAGGTTCAGGCATTCCCTTCTTTATCCTTTCAACTTCCGCCGCCTCAAGAACCAGCGGGAAGATGTCCGGGTCGGGGATGTAGCGGTAGTCCTCTTCCATCTCCTTTGCCCTCATCGGCACTGTGATCATCTGCGTTTCAAGGAAAGCCCTTGTCTCCCTCTCAACCTTTTCCCCCCTCCTGAGCCTGCTCTTCTGCCTCATTATTTCAAACTTCAGGGCCTTGTATGCCCCATGAACTGAGTTTATGTTTTTGATCTCAACCCGCCCCCCGCCCTCCAGGGAGATGTTGACATCGGCTCTCATGGCTCCCCCGGCTTCCGGCCTCACCTTCCCCGTGTACTCAAGGACCCTCGTGAGAAGTCTTAGGAATTTTCTGGCTTCCTCTGGAGAGGAGATGTCGGGCTCGGTGACTATCTCGACTAGGGGTATCCCAGATCTGTTGAAATCAACTGTTCCAGCAACTGGGTTGTACTGTCCGGGGTCCTCCTCCAGGTGAACTTCCCTTATCCTCACTCCCTCCAGCTCTCCATCCCTCGCTATTGGCAGGCTCGTGCGCTGATATCCTGAAGGCAGGTCTGGGTAGTCATAGTGCTTCCTCTGAATGTATATCGTCTCCCCAGTGATCACCCTGCAGCCAAGCATGAGGGCTATTTCTATTGCGGCCTCCACAGCCCTCTTGTTTGGTGGAAGGGGCTTGGCTCCCGGCATCCCGGTGCAAATCGGACAGATGTTTGTGTTGGGCGGGACATCCTGATAGTTTGTGGGACACCTGCAGTACATCTTTGTTTCTGTGGCCAGCTGCTGATGGACCTCAAACCCTATCCTGACCTTCATCCTGCAGCCTCCAGAGCCTTCATCACCCTGAAAACTGTGGCCTCCCCGAGAATTTTCCCCTGGACCTGCACCCCCACTGGGATTCCATCCACCTCCCCGCCTTTTACCACCCCCGCGCAGATGCCGGCAAGATTGGCGGGGATCGTGAGGTAGTCGTAGGCATACATCTCGGCCACAGAAATCTTCTCGCCAAGCCTATGGGGAAGCTTCGGAACCGTGGGGTCGACCAAGACATCTGCTTTCTGCAGGGCCGCCGTCAGCTCCTGCTTTATGAGAGTTCTCACCTGAAGGGCTCTCTGGTAGAATTTTCCCCTGTACTCCTTCTGGCTTATGTATTTCCCTCTCAGGATTCTTCTGAGAACCTCCTCCCCGCAAACATCCTCTATCTTCTTCCCATATTTTCTTCCATCAAATTTCCTCGTTGCTGAGAAGAATTCTACAGAGACGATGAGGTAGTATGCTGAGAGAGCTTTTTCAAGATTTGGGAGCTGGACTTCAACTATTTCAGCTCCGAGATCTTTCAGCTTTTCAACCGCCTCTTCCACCACCCCCATTATCCTTTCGTCTGTCAGCTCGGCAAATTTCGGGCTTACCCCAACCTTCAGGCCTTTTATCTCCTCACTTAAAGAGTCGAGGTAGCGCTGGGGACCGACATCGAGCATCACACACTCATTTTCACTCTTCCCGGCGATGACCTCCAGCAGGAGGGCCGCACCGTCAACATCTGGAGCCATTGGACCTATCTGATCGAGGCTCATCCCAAGATCTATCAGCCCCTGTCTCGGGACCAGTCCATAGGTTGGTTTCATCCCAACGATTCCACAGTGACTGGCAGGATTTCTTATCGATCCTCCAGTGTCCGTTCCAAGGGCTAGATCGCAAAAGCCGGCGGCCACGGCGGCCCCTGAGCCGCTGCTTGAGCCGCCTGGAATGCGACCGGGTGCCGAAGGGTTGTTAGTGGGACCAAAAGCACTGGTTTCCCCGCTTGAACCACACGCAAACTCATCCATGTTTGTGATGCCGAGGATGATGCCTCCCTCCTTCCTGATTCTCTTTATGACCTCTGCGTCGTATGTGGATACATAGTCCTCAAGGGTTTTTGAGGCGCAACTCGCGTGAAGTCCCTCAACATTTATGTTGGCCTTCACCGCTACCGCTAGGCCCGCAAGTTTCCCCGGGTCTTCCCCCGCCGCGATCTTCCTTTCAATTGCTTCGGCCTCTTCGAGGGCCTTTTTGTTGATTTCCAGAAATGAATTTATTTCTTTGTCCCTTTTCTCTATCATCTCCAGAAATTTCTGAACATTTTCCACTACAGAGAGTTCTCCTCTCCTCAGAAGGTCTACCTTCTCTAGCGTTCCCCAGCCCATCCTGCAACCTCCACAAGGAGATTTCCATTCTCATCTGACCTTTTAGCGTTTGAGAGGAAGGCTTTGCGGAACCTTTCCAGTGATGTTGGTCCACCATCCTCCCTGACTATGTTGAACTTCTCTTGGGCGAAGTAAGTTTCTTTTACTTCTGGGAGATCTTTTGTCGTCTCCACGAAATATTTGACTATCTCCTCTGCACTTTTAGCTATCTCCTCTCGTTCATCAACCATATGGCTCCATCTGATATCTCTTTGGAATTGAAAAAGCATTTAGTTGGATGGTTTCCTCCAAATTTCTGACCTCTAGAGGACAGAATCACTTGCAAGGTCTAGCTGAAGTGAAATGTTGGGATTGCGGCTCGCCAAACCAAAAAAGTCGATGGATATAAATCAATGGAGGACCTAGGAGGGTACCGT
>JAVZGN010000032.1:0-8159 GCA_038872135.1 Hadarchaeales archaeon (SeqCode)
AAAAGGGGCTGGCAAAGGATGTTGAAAGAATCGACGACTTCCCGATTCTCCTGAGGCTTCTGGATGAGGACAGGGAATTCAAACGACACTACCGGAAGGAGGGCGGTTTTGTTGTTACAGATTTCACTATTCTGGACGATGTCCTTAAAGAAATAGATGAAAAACTCAAAAATAACCCTGATCCGAAAAAAGTGATTTTTGTGGAGTTTGCTCGCAACAACTATTCCTCTGCGCTGAAAAATTTTAGCAGGGAAATCTTGGACCGTTCCCTCATTCTCTATATCTACTGCCCATATGACCTCTGCGTTGCCAGAAATGTAAGGAGATTCAAAGAAGGGAAATCTATTGATGATCACATCGCCCCTTCGGACATAATGGAAAAGTACTATAAGGAGGATGAATACGAAGAGTTATTTCTGAAGTCTGAGGAGAAGCTGAAGAAGGCTGCCCCAGCAAGGCTCGCCGTGGTGAGGAATGACGTGGACGATCTTTCAAGGCTGGATAGAGAACTGGAAAATGTAATCGAAAAATACTTTTAAACTATTAGGTTAACCTAATTAACGAGAACATGGCAACAAAATCATGGGGTGTTCATCCACCAACCACCATTTCTCAGTCGGAAGAGGAGTATCTCGAGGCAATATACCGACTTGGCGGTGCCCGAGGAGAAAAAGTCAGGGTTAAAGATCTCGCAAAGGCGATCGGCGTTAAGGACCCGAGCGTCGTCGAAATGATAGAGAGGCTCGAAAAAAAGCGCTTAGTAAAGCGCTCAGAAGATGGAATTTCCATCACAAAGAAGGGAAAAGCGCAGGCGATAAAAACGGTCAGAAGGCATGAACTTGCTGAAAGGCTCCTTTCTGACGTCCTCGGATATCCGCTTGACAAAATCCATGAGATTGCATGCAGGCTTGAGCACGTGATGGACGACGAGATGGAGGAGAGAATAGAAAAGATTCTCAAAAATCCATCCTCCTGTCCTCACGGCAGCCCCATTCCATCGAGAACCGGCAAGGTCAAAGAAAGTGGCCTGAGCCTCGATAGGAGTGAAAATAGTGTATGCAGGATTGTGAAAATCTCTGAGGAACCAGAGATCCTTCAGAGGCTCCTTTCTCTCAACCTGCTGCCCGGCACAACTATCAGGATTGTTGAAAAGCTGCCTGGTGGGGCAGTTGCCGTTATCTGTGGGAAAACTAAAATCGCGCTGAGCAAAAATATTGCCTCGAACATCTGGGTAGCCGGGGAGCGGCACGGATATAGGCACAGGGGCAGGTGAGGCCGTGGAGCCAATTACCATTGCCATGGCCGGAACCCCCAATGTAGGAAAAAGTGCCATCTTCCACAGGATAACCGGGGCAGATGTCATAGTCTCAAACTATCCGGGGACAACGGTGGAGCTGACGGAGGCCAAGGTTCATCACGACAACCTGTTGATCAAAATCATAGACCTTCCCGGTACCTATTCTCTAGGCGCCCTAACGGAGGATGAGCTGGTCGCCCGCAGGGTCATCCTCGAACAGAACCCAGACGTAGTAATGAACATAGTTGACGCATCAAACCTTGAGAGAAGCCTGTTTTTGACCCTTCAGCTCCTCGCCCTGAACAGGCCCATGATCGTTGTGCTGAATATGTACGACGAAGCTCTCAAGAAAGGGATACGCCCGGACCCAAAGCTTCTCTCAAAAGCGCTGGGGGTCCCCGTTATCCCAACTGTTGCCACAACCGGAAAGAATGTCCACAAAGCGTTTGAGCTTGCGATAAAAGTAGCCATGAGCAGGAAGAAGCCCGGAAAGACTATGAGAATGGGCTGGGACATGGAAAGGGCGATAAAAGAGCTTGAGGCAAATGTTAGAAAGATTTTCAAACCGACCCCCTTCAGACTCCCGGCAAGAACAGTTGCTGTAAGATTGCTTGAGGGCGACGTGCACATCATCGAGGAGGTGGCGAAGCTTCCAAACAGCGAAAAGGTTTTGAAAAAGGCGGGGGCTCTGGCGAGGGAGATAGCCAGGAAGCATGGAGAGCCGGCGGCATTCAGGATAGCTAAAGAGAGGCATGCCCTAGCGGCCTCCATCTCAAAAAAAGTTACGAGATATGAAAAGAAGGAGATTTCAAGGATGGAAAAGTTAGACATGATTTTAACCTCTCCAAAGACCGGGGTTCCAATCTTGGTGGGAGTCTTCGCCCTTCTTCTTCTCTTCTTGATTTATGTTGGAGGCTGGCTTGAAAGTCTGCTCGTCGATTTGTGGGCAACCCATGTCTCCCCCGGCCTGAGCGGATTCTTCAAAAGTTTTGGCGCAGTTGGAGAGGTGCTAAACATAGGCATAAACAATGGGATACAGGGGATATTGGCCGTGATGCTTCCATACATTTTCACATTCTTTGTTGTGTTAGCCATCCTTGAAGACACAGGATATCTAACTAGGATGGCATTTGTGATGGACTCCCTGATGCACAAGATCGGCTTGCACGGGAGGGCAGTTGTTCCGATGCTTGGGGGTTTTGGATGCAATGTTCCAGCGATAATGGGGACGAGGGTTCTGGCCACAAAGAGAGAAAGGGTGATTGCTTCATTTTTGATAACGATGATTCCCTGCTCGGCTAGAACCGCGGTGATTCTGGGAACCGTTGGAGCATTTCTAGGACTAAAGCCGGCCCTCGTAATTTATGCCACGATACTTCTGCTGATTTTTGCCGTTGGATGGCTACTAAACCGCTGGTTGCCAGGAAAAGTTACCGGGATGATAATGGAAATGCCCCCGCTCAGAAGACCCACGCCAAAAGCTGTCCTGATGAAAACTTGGATAAGGATGAAACATTTTGTCTACATGGCCATCCCCCTCCTCCTTCTGGGCAGCCTGCTCATCGGAGCTTTGCAGATTTCTGGCGTGATGGAGGCAATAGTCAACCCGCTGTCGCCCCTCACCACTGGATTGCTCGGCTTGCCGGCGGCGGCGATAATCCCACTCATCTACGGTTTTATCAGAAAGGAAGGCGCCCTCGTTCTTCTTGTGTCTCTGGCAGGCACTTCCAACCTTTTGGTTTTCATGACCCCCCTGCAGCTTTTTGTCTTTGCGCTGGTGACTGCAATATACATCCCTTGTATAGCCACAGTCGCAGTTTTGAGAAGGGAGCTTGGGTGGAAGGACGCCGGTGCGATATCGGCGGGAACATTCCTGCTGGCTGTGCTTGTGGGCGGGCTCTTCTTCCACCTTAACCCCCTCGGGCTGTAAAGGGTCGAGATTCTGCACTGAAATAATTTGAGTCGGGGAAATGGATCATCGCAAACACCGATCTGTGTGACCAGCCGACGATAGAAGTTATGAGAAAAAACATCGCAAGCCCCTCTTTTATATTTCTCCGCCAAAAGGCTCTTGGGTGAGTAGATGAAGGGGGAGATCAAGAGAATTGTAACTCAGGGGCTCATGGTTTTGATTCCCTGCGCGATGATCGAGATTTTTGCTGGAAATACGCTAGAAGCGATGAAGGAGGAATTGACCCTCACAATCCCGGCGCTCATCATAATGATCCCCCCTCTCTTGGACCTCAGGGGCAACATCGGTGGGGCCCTCGCTTCAAGGCTTGGAACTGCTCTTCACATCGGCGCAATTGAATCAAAAAATTACTTCTCAAAAGAAATGAAAGCAAACATCCTTTCCGCGGTGATTCTCTCGATTTTAGCTTCAGCCACGATAGGTATTATTTCAAGCCTCCTTGGAGCGGTGCTCGGCCGTTCCGTGAATGTCCCTCTTCTTCTTTTCATAGCAATTGTTTCAAGCTTTCTCTCCGGCCTCATCCTGACATTTATGACTGTCTTCGTCTCAATTCTTTCATACAAACATGGCTGGGATCCAGATAATGTCGTGGCCCCACTTATAGCGACAGCCGGCGACTACCTGACCATCGTCTGCATCTTCATCGCTGTTATGCTGGTGGTGTGATGGCTGAGTATACCGTCAGAAAAATAGTTCTGGAAAGCTACCCTGTCCTTATACTCTCGGCGCTAATTTCATTTGCGGCGGGAGTTCTGCTCGACACCCAAACAGCCAGCCTCAGGACCCTCCCCCTAATTCTTGCCATGATCCCGCCCATCAATGGAATAAACGGCAATGTCTGCAGCATCCTGGGGGCGAGGCTTGGATCGGCCCTTCACATGGGTTTAATTGAGGCAAAATTCAAACAGCAAAAAACTCTGAGAGACAACCTCAACGCCACAATCCTCATGGGTGCTGGAACCTTTGCATTTATCGGGACAATTTTCTTCTTCATGAAGGGGATAACCAGCAGCAACTTGGCTCAGTTCATGATATTGATCGGCGCCTTCTTTATCGCAAGTATGGTGGCGGTTTCCGTAACGATGTTGTGCACAGTTCTCCTCGCATTCATCTCTTTTAACAAGGGGCTGGACCCAGACAATGTTGTGATACCTGTGCTAACCTCCATCGGAGACGTCATGGGGACAGCATGTTTAATTACAGCGGCAAAAATAGTTATGGGGGTGTAAAGAGTGAATGGACCAAACTATCAGCCAAAAAGCGTGAGGGAGCTTCTGAGAGAGATGAAAGACACCTCGGATCTCCTGGTGGATCTCTCGTTTGCAGCGATTTTCTTTGAGAACAAGGAACTTGCAGAAGCTGTCCAAAGGCTTGAGACGAAAATGGATGACCTCATGTACACAATAAGAATAATGGCGGCCGTTGCGGCTAGAAACATCAATGAAGCCAAGAAAATAACTGGGATTCTCCAGGTAGCCAGCGCCACCGAAAAAATTTCAAATGCCACTGGAGACATCGCAGACATAGTCATCAGAGGGATTAAAGTTCACCCGGTTGTCAGAGAAGCCATTCGATTGGCAGATGAAAAGGTAGTGATGGTGAGGGTGAAAAAGCACTCTCAGCTTGCGGGAAAAACATTTAGGGAGCTTAGGCTTCCCTCAACCATTGGGGTTTGGACCCTTGGCCTGAAGAGGGAGGGAAAGTGGATCATTCCTCTGACCGGAGACACCGAGATTCTTGCCAGAGATATCCTCCTCTCGAGAGGGCCGAGGGATGGGGTTCAGATTTTTGTAAAAATGGCCGGCGAGGAAATAAAAAGACCCCAAGTCGAAACAAAACTGAGCAAAATTAGATTGGCCTTGGCTGAAATCAGAGACCTGATTGGGATAATGGTAGACATGGCATATTCTTCCATTCTTTTTGGCTCGAGAGAAATCGCGGAGGAGGTAAGACGATTTGAAAAGAAGTTTGATAGCTTAAACTACCACGTGTGGCTTGAAACTCTAAGAGCCGCGAAAACTGAGGCCGATTTGAGAAGTCTCAGCGGAGTGCTTCAGATAGCTAAATGTGCTGAAAAGATTTCTGATGCTGCCGACATGATCACTGATGTTGTCCTTCGTGGAGCAGAAATCCATCCAGTTTTTGCGAGAGCCCTTTCAGAATCAGAGGAGCAGATGAGAAAAGTCATCATCCCCATAAACTCTCCGTTTATCGGCAGAAAACTGCGAGATCTGAAGCTCTGGGAAACCACCGGCGCCTATGTTTTCATGATTGAGAGGGGACGGCGCTGCATCGTTGACCCCCCGCGTGGCATTAAAATAAAAGCCGGGGACGCCCTTTTTATTCGTGGAAGTGCTGTGGGAGTTAAGAAAGTGCTTGAAATGGCGGGGGCATCGGGATGAAAGTCATCTGGTGCAGCGATGTTGAAGATGTTATCAACATGGGCAGAATTCACGGATTCATATTTTATATTGAGAGAAATGGCGCCCACTACTACTACGTTTATGCTGGAGGAGAATCGGAGATGATCTGCATGGCGGTTAAATCTCCGAAGCCAATCAACGCAAAGTATGTCTCTGTGGATGATGATGGAAATATTGTTGCTTCCGAGAAGCCGATAATGCCCTCCTGCGCAAAAATAGTGAAGATAGTGAAAGACGACTGCTTTGAGGAGCTGCTCAAAAAGCTATAACTGAACTTCCAGGAGCGCGATTTTCTCCAGGACTATTTTTTCTACTGGACAAATCAACTCTTCATCTTTTATCCCAAATGCTTCTTTTATTTTTCCAACCTTTTCCTGAGACATCTCTATTACTCCCGGATCTTCCTGTAGCCCAGATTTCAAGAAAATCTCGCGCATGGCCTTTCTTATTCTTTCCACTTCTCTTCCAACGGCAACTATCACAACCGGAGACTTTGCCTTTACCCCAACTTTCTTTACGGCCACCTCTATCTGCCTCTCACCGGCGGTCCAGCAAAGCAGGTCTATCTCTTGACTTCTTGCTATTTTTTCCCCATGACTCCTGGCCGCCAAGCATAGGGCTACCGCGTGAACCAGATGGCGAATACCTGCAATCGCTCTAGCGTCAAACGCTTGAACGAGCACCCTATATTTTCTTCCGAGCCCAACAACCACTTCGAGTAATTCTTTTTCCCTGAAATCGCCTCTACCCCCCGCAACTCCCATAAATTTCTGGTGCTCGGAAAGTTCTAATATCTTGTGCGGAAGCTTCATAAGATTCCGCTTTAGATTCATCGTGAGATAATGCGCACGGCCGCATATAAATTAAAAATCGAAGATTTGAGCAACGGAAAATTCGTGGCATCGCTGGAGGGTGCTCAATCCAGCTATCTTGTGACTCCTTGGGGAGAGGAGATAATCAGAGCGAGAGTGCTCGGGACAGTTGTAGAGAAATATGTGAAGGAGGATTCAAGTTATGCGGCGGTCAGGATTGATGACGGCACCGGAACGATAAGAGTGAAAGCATGGAAAATGGCAGTCAAAGATCTCGAGAATTTGAACATTGGAGATGTCGTCGATGTTATTGGGAGGATAGGGGAGTTTGAAGGAGAAGTTTATCTCTCACTAGAGCTTCTGTCAAAAGTAAATGATCCAAATTGGGAGCTTGTCAGAGATCTCGAGATAATCAGAGAAAGACGAAAGGCGCTTGAAAAGGGAGTTATTCCCCCGGCAAGGCAGAAGCTTGAACCGGAAAAGCTGGAAATTGCCCAAAAGCCTGAGATTTTACCGGAGGTCACTGAGCTCCCCCCTCTTGAAGTTCCAGAAGAAACCAAAGAAAAAGTCATGAGCACTGTTAAGGATGCCTTGGGAGAAGAAGGAATCTCTGCAGCAGAAGTTGCGGCATTAGCCGGCATCTCCCTTAAGGAAGCCGAGGATGCAATAAGGGTGTTGCTTGGAGAAGGAAAAATTTTTGAGCCAGTGACGGGAAAATTTAAATCGCTGGAGTGAAAGAATGGAAGACTATGAAAAACTGCTTGATAGAGCGTTGGAGAGCGTCCCCAGAGTTGTTCTCGAAAGTTCTAGGTTTCAAATTCCCACTGCGGATGTAGTCGCCGCGGGAAACCAGACTGTGATTAGAAATTTCAAGAGTCTCAGCGGCGAGCTGAACAGACCACCAGAACACATGGCCAAATATCTCTGGAGGGAGCTTGGCGTGGCGGGGACGCTGAAGGAAAATCAGCTTTTTCTTCAGGGAAAGTTCACTTCAGAGGCTGTCAACGAGCGTGTGAAAAGGTATGTGGAGGAATTCGTTCTCTGCAAGGAGTGTAAAAAACCCGACACAAAATTAGAAAAGATTGGTGCCGCGATTGTCCTGCGCTGCGAGGCATGCGGTGCAAGGGCACCGGTGAGGAGTGTGTGAGGTTGCTGCTTCTCAGGATTGTGAAAGTGAAGGGAGAAGTTTTGGTGACGGTGTGTGACAAGGAACTCTTGGGAAAAACCTTCAAGAGAAGGGGAATGAGGCTGGAAGTGAAAAGGGAGTTTTACTGTGGGCGAGAAGCAAGCTTAACAGAATGCATGAGAGCAATTAAAAACGCGACCATTGCCAATCTCGTTGGTTCCGTGGTAGAGCATGCGGTAAAGGCGGGACTGATAAGAAGGGACTGCATCCTGTATTTCCAGGGAGTACCCCACGCCCAGCTCGTCAGGATGCTCTAGGCTCTGCTGTGTTGCATAATTCGACATCAAAACCTTTATAAGTAGCTACATTGTAGCTACTATGATGACGAGAAAGAAAATCGCTGAACAGCCCATGAAAATTCAGATGCTTGGGTATGAAGTGGTGGAAAAAGTGGCCACGCGGAGCGGAAATTCGAGCAGAGTATATCTTCCAGTCGACTGGACTGGAAAGCGCGTGAGAGCTGTGAAAC
>JAVZGN010000033.1:0-6472 GCA_038872135.1 Hadarchaeales archaeon (SeqCode)
CGTCGGTTGGCTGTCTTCTGGCAGCCAAAAGATATAGTCCACACGAAAAAGTGTGTTAGACCGTCGTGAGACAGGTCGGATGCTATCTTCCGGGGATGCCGGGTACCTGAGGGGAAGGCACCTCTAGTACGAGAGGAACAGGGTGCCGGCGCCTCTGGTGTACCAGTCGTCCGACAGGGCGGGCTGGGTAGCTACGCGCCAGTGGATAAGGCCTGAAAGCATCTAAGGCCGAAGCCACCCCTGAAAAAAGGTACCCTCCCGAGGGCCTCGAAAGGGGTCCTTGGGGCAGAGCGGGGGCTAGAAGACCCCGTTGATAGACCGGGGGTGTAAGCGCCAAGCTTCGGCGAGGCGTTCAGCCCACCGGCACTAATAGCTCGAAGTTCTTCACCCAACAACTGGCGCAACCTGTGTGCGGCACTTTTTTTATAGCTGGAGGTGCAGTTTCTGTGATGATCAGGTATGTGAAGGACCCGATTCATGGGTATATAAGCGTCAACGATGTGGAGAGGAGGATAATTGACACTTGGCCTGTTCAGAGGCTCAGGGGGATAAAGCAGCTGTCAGTGGCATCGGTTGTCTATCCTGGAGGAGATCATACAAGATTTTCCCATGCTTTGGGAGTGATGCACATGGCAGGCCAGATTGCTGATGTTCTGAAGCAGAGTGTGGAAATTTCAAAGGATGAATGGCAGCTTGTCAGGCTTGCGGCGCTCCTCCATGATATTGGTCATGGGCCCTTCTCGCATTCTTTTGAGGAGGTGGTGGTGAAGCACAGAAAATTGAACCATGAAGAGATGGGGAAGGAGATTGTCAGAAAAAGTGAGCTGGCCGATGCCTTGAAAGAGGTCGGGTATTCTCCTGAGGAGATAATCTCTCTCGCCTATGGGAAGGAGGGGGGAAGAAAACCATATCTACACCAGATAACCGCAAGCCAGGTGGATGCAGACAAATTGGATTTCCTTGTGCGAGATTCCTACTACACGGGGGTGGAGTATGGGAGGATAGATGTAAGCCGGCTCGTGCAGTCGATGAGTGTTTTTGAGGAGAACATCGCGATAGATTTCAAGGCCCTCTATGCGCTGGAGGCGTTCATGATTGCGAGGTATGAGATGTTTCTCGCTGTTTACTACCACAGGACCGTCAGGGCTGCGGAGATCCTCCTCCACAAGGCGATGGACTATGCACATGAGATTGCAAACCTCACAACATTTCAGAATGTTGAGGAGTTTTTGAGGATGGATGATGCCTATGTTGCAACGAAATTGAGAGAGCTGGATCCAAAGAAATTCACCAGCAAGGAGGAGAGGAGGGCGGCGGAGCTCGCGAGGGAGATGATGGAGAGACTTGATAGACGAGATCTCCTGAAGGCAGCTTATGAGAAAAGCGTGCATATAAGAGATCCCTATGTGGCGAATCTCCTTGGGGATGAGGCGGTGAGAAGGCAGAAGGAGGAGGAAATCGCGGAAAGGGCTGGGATAGACCCAGAGCATGTGGTGGTCGATGTCCCAACCCTAGACTCCATTCCTTACTATCCCCGGGAGATAGACCCGATGGAGGTACTCATGTTCAGGGTATCGGGGGAGGGGAAGAAGGAGCTGGTCCCAGTTTCCCAGTATTCTCGGCTCATCAACGTCCTGAAGGGATATGTGGATGTTGTGAGGGTTTATACTGTAAAGGAGCACAGAGAGAAGGTTGAAAAGGCGGCAGCGGAGGTCTTCAGGGCCCTTCCATTCTCCGCTCAGATCAATGTTTGAGGAGCCTTGAAACGAGAGCTCTTATCTCCTGCTGGACCTCCATTGGCGGGCGTGAACCATCGACGATTTCCAGCTCTCCTTTTTTCACATACTTGAGATAATTTTTCCTGACTTTTTTCTGAAGCTTCATGTCCTCCTCAAACTTATCTGGGCTCCTAGCCTTCTGAACCCTTTCCATTGCCATTTTCACCGGAACATCGATGAAGATTGCGAGATCTGGGGGGGAGGCGTTGGCATTTGCCATTCTCACGAGATGCTCTGGGGCCCCCCTGGCGCACTGGTAGGCGAGGGATGAATGAACATATCTTTCATTGAGGACAATTGCCCCTTTTTTGAGTGACGGTAGGATCAGGGAAGAGAGGTGCTGCATCCTGTCGGCAGCGAAAAGAAGAACCTCAGATTCCACGGGAACCTTCAGCTCACCCCTGAGGATAGATTTTATTATTTTACCAATTTCACCGTTGGTCGGCTCACCTGTGTGCACGACTTTTTTCGCTTGGGATTTTAACCATCTCCCTAGAAGGTCCACCTGGGTGCTTTTGCCGCAGCCGTCCAGCCCCTCGATCACTATGAACTTTCCCCTCAAAATTCACCTCCCACCGGGATCGGAAGGCAGAGGATGAAGACAATCCACGAAGCTACCGCCATCAGCCTTCCCCTTTTAGAGAGGGCTGAGACCTCATCGAGGGGCCCGCTGTGGTAATCTCTGAAAGCCAGGAGGATGAGAAAGCCCCAGAACCAAAAGGGGTAGCTGGCGAAAAGGACACCTGAGAAGAGCATGAGGAGGCCGATGCCTATCGTGAGCTGGTGATGGGTTTCCATCCTCAGAAGGCCTCTCGCCACATGACCCCCGTCCAGCTGCCCGGCTGGGAGGAGGTTGAAGAAGGTGAGGAAGAAGACGACCCACCCAGCAAAAGCCAGGGGGTGGATGAGGAGGGGAGTAGCTGCCTGACCGAAAAGCGCCAGCTGGAAGAGGAGGAAGATGAGGGGGGAGGCGGGGAGTTGTAGACCTGAGGGAGATGGGATGGAGAGGAAGAGGCCGAGGAGGGCGAGGGGGATGGCAATGAGAAAGCCGGAGAGTGGCCCTGCTGCTCCCATTTCCACCAGGGCGTCTTTTGTTGGAGGGGGGCTCCTGATGCTCACGATTGCTCCCATGGTTCCGAGGGCGCTTGGGAAGGGGATAAAATAGGGAGGGGTCGCATCAATGCCATTCTTCCAGGCAGAGATCATGTGGCCGAGTTCATGGGAGGAGAGCATGAGCATCAGGGAGATGGCGAACATCATTGCGAAGGTTAGCGATTCAAAGAGAATGAAGTAGCCGGCAGCGAGGACTGAGAGAAAAGTTATGCAGAAGAGGAGGAGATGGGGCCAGAGCTTTTCCCTGGGGTAGACGGGAGACTTCATGATGATGAGCTTCGAGGAGAAGGGGGTTCCCCTCGCCGCAGAGATGTAGCCGATCTTCCTCAGATTTTTCATGACTTTCTGGAGGGACCCTGAGCTGGGGGCCACCTCAAATTCCGCCTTGTTGTCAAAGGCCACGAAGTCGTCCACATAAAGCTCTCGCCCCACAATCTCCTGGATCTTCCTGAGCCAATCTGGTGGGGTGTCGCCGACGATTTTCATTTGAGCCCCGCATTTTGGACACGTGTCTACTCCAGCGGTTCCGATCTCCAGGGTTGACATCCTGTAGTCGGAGGTTTTGCAGTTTGGGCACTCAAATTTTCTGGTGGGCAAAATTTTCTCGCTCATCTACTTTAGATGTCGTGGAGTTGTGTATTAAATCTTCCATCTAGGAGGGATGGGGATTATTACTGGCGGAAAATAGTAATTGTTGATGAAAAAGATTGGATTCATTGTGAACCCCATTGCCGGGATGGGTGGAAGGGTTGGACTGAAGGGCACAGATGGGGAGGAGATTTTGAGGAGGGCTTTGGCCCTTGGAGCCAAACCAATTGCCCCGGAGAGGGGGGTGGCGGTGCTCAGGAGGCTCCTCCCTGTGAAGGAGAAGTTCTCCCTGATCACTTGGACGGGGAAGATGGGGGAGGATGAGGCTCTTGAAGCAGGATTTTCGCCTGAGGTGATGGGGGAGAGAAAGGAAAAGACGACTGCTGAGGATACAAAGAAGGCGGCCGGGGAGATGAAGAAGCTGGAGGTTGATCTCCTCGTGTTTGTGGGTGGCGATGGAACGGCGAGGGATGTGATGGAGGTGGTTGGAATTGAGGTGCCTGTCCTTGGTGTTCCTGCTGGGGTGAAGATGCACTCGGCGGTTTTTTCTGCAACCCCGGAGGATGCTGCAGAGATTTTGATGAGATTTCTTTGGGATGAGCTTCCTTTGAGGGAGGCTGAGGTGATGGATGTTGACGAGGAGGCTTTCAGGGCCGGGAGGATCTCCGCCAGCCTTCGGGGGTTCATGATGGTCCCCTATGAGCCGACGCTTCTTCAGGGGATGAAGCTGGCAACTCCTGAAAGCGAGGATGAGAGGATGAGGATGGAAGAAATCGCCAGATGGGTTGTGGAGGAGATGGAGCGGGATGTTCTTTACATCATTGGGCCTGGGACGACAACCAGAGCCATATGTGAGGTTCTCGGTGAGGAGAAGAGCCTCCTTGGGGTGGACATAGTTCTCAACGGGAGGGTTGTGGCGAGGGATGTCGGCGAGGAGGAGATCCTTCGGCAGATTTCTGGGAGGAGGGCAAAGGTGATAGTGACCCCCATAGGAGGACAGGGGTTCATCTTTGGGAGGGGAAACCAGCAGATTGGGGCCGAGGTGCTGAGGAGGGTGGGAAAGGAAAATGTTGTGGTTGTGGCTACCCCTCAGAAGCTTGCGAGGACCCCGGTGCTGAGGGTGGACACAGGGGACCCCAGGCTTGATGGAGAGTTCAGGGGGCACATGAAAGTTGTGACCGGGTATGGGGAGTTCAGGGTTGTGAGGGTTGCCTGAGTTGCCCCAGCCGCCCGGCGCATCTTTTGCAGAAGGAGGAGGTCTTTTCATCGACCTCCAAAATTGTGTTGGAAAATCTCATGACGCACCTCTTATCCTTGCAGTGGCCGAGCCCAAAAAGATGGCCGACCTCGTGGACAACTTCCTTCACCGCCCGCTCAAGGAGAAGAGAGGAATCTGGAGGAAAACCATAGAAGGTTGGGTTTAGCCTGGCTATTGAAACAATTCCCCTGTTCCCCGGGCACTGGGCTAGCCCAAAGATGAAGTTCATTCCATGGGCGAAGATGTCTGCGTCGGTGATGAAGAGGGCGAAATCCTTTCCCCCGATTTTTGGAAGGAGGAGATCGAGCAGCAGCTCTGCATTGTACTGGTTTCTTGAAACATCGTGGGCGAGAGATGGGATCTCATGACTCTGCCCGATCTCGCAACTTTTGATGAATGGTGAGAGGATTTTTGCCACCTCATCTGCGATTTTTCTCACCGTGGACTTCTCGATGTTTCCGATGGGGAAAAGTATCAGAGCATCCACAGAGATACTTGACTTCCACCTGTTTAAGGCGAACTTTTGAGTTTTTTTATAGTTTCCCATGATTTTCTCACGAAGGGGGGGAGATCTCCCTTTTCCTCAATCCATCGCTTCAGGAAATCTCTCGTTTTTGGGTCTGCTGGATATCCTGAGCCGAAGTCCCCGTGCTCCCGCCTGAGCCTTTCTATCTGAGCGTCTCTCTCAACCTTCGCGAGGATGGAGGCGGCAGCAACCTGCACATATTTCCTGTCTGCGAAATTTTCAACCACAAGCCTTGGTCTCACCTTCAGGTAGCGGAGGAGCCTTTCCCTGAAGAGGGAGGGATTTGGGTCGGTGGAGTCGACAAACGCTGCCGAGGGTTTCAGGGAGTTGATTATTTCTGCAAACTTCATGGCCTCGAGCTCATTCAGGTTTTCTGCCGCATCTATCTCCAGGGGTGAGACGTGAAGGAGGAGATGCTTTCTGGCCACTGTTTTTATGAAGTCTGCAAGGGCCTGGCGTCTCTTGGGGGTGAGAAGCTTTGAGTCTCTCACTCCGCCCAGCCTCAACCTTTCCAAATCATTCTCCTCGAGGAGGATGCCGCAGATGACCATCGGACCTATGACCGGACCTCTGCCAGCCTCATCGATGCCGGCTATCACGATATTAAAGGTGATTTTGTTTTTAAATGGACGGGTGTTGTCGCATCCCTGCTCCAAATTTTGTTAAAATGGGTGGCAGCGGAAGCTTGAGATCTTTCGGTGCCGAATAAAGGTTTCGGTAGCAGTCGAAACATCTTTTTGAGACCGAATCGGGCATTGGGTGCATTTCTCCAAGAAGGGGATTGGGGGGAAAAGTTGGGGGAGAATAGTCGAGCCAGCCATAGGTCTATTTCCGGAATTAGGAGACATTTTAAGGAACTTAGAGGTAGTAGCAATCCTTTGTTTCTCTCTCCCCTGAAAGGGGTGAGGGGGTTTGGATAGAGCCGGTATCGAGATTTGGTTGAAGTGGGTATTTCATATCACTTTTGGATGCTCAGATTCTCACAATCCTTCTTATGCTAATTTTTCATCCCCCACTGGGAGCGGTGCCCCAAACATTGCAGGGGGTGCCGCTCCCTCCCCCACTCAAGCTGATTTTTCAACCCCCAGAAGCGGTCCCGATGACGTTGGAGGGGCCGCTCCCCCCACCTTTGTCCCCCTCTGGCAGAAGGTGGCTTCAGTCCTCCTCTGCATCTTCCTCCTCTTTTCTCCATTTCCTGCTCTTCCCGTT
>JAVZGN010000034.1:0-5451 GCA_038872135.1 Hadarchaeales archaeon (SeqCode)
CATCCAGCCCAAATTTTGCGTGGTAGATCGAGCGGAGAACCTCATGTCGAAAAGATGATTTCCCGCTAGCTCTACCGCCAACAGCCACATAAAAGTCTTCTGTGTTTTCCCTCACGACATAGAAGTCTATATCCTTAGGCCCCTTTCCCGCCAGGGGACAGGGCACACCTTCATAGAGCTTCACGGGACGGAGGTTTATGTATTGCTCAAAGTAAAACCTGAGCTTCAGGAGAATCCCCTGCTCGAGCACCCCAGTCGGAACCCTTGGATCTCCCAGAGCCCCAAGATATATTGCATCGGCTTTGCCCAGCTCTTTCAACCCTTCTTCCGGGACTAGCTCCCCAGTCTTGAGGTAATGGTCTGCGCCATAGGGGAAGTACTTGAAGCTCAGCCTGAGACCAGGAACGACATCGCAGACAGCCTGTAGGACCTTTATCCCCTCTCTGATCACTTCTGGGCCTATTCCATCCCCAGGTATCACAGCGATTTCGTGATTCATGCCTTCGCCGTAGGTGTTTTATCCTGAGGCTTTAAATTCTTCCCGCTGGTGAGATGATCGCAGCGGTTCACATGAGCAGGCTCGGGCGCTTTTCAATCATCCTCCTCTCAGCAGCCTTCTTTGCAACATTTTTCTTTTTCATGCTTCCAACCTTCCCGGTGCTTAGAAATCACATAAAAAACTTCGGCTGGGTGCTCCCTGGCTGGAACCTCCCCGGCCCCCTCATGTTTATCCTCACTTACCGCATCCACGCCCTCAGAATTCTGAGGGAGAAGGCCCTTGGCAAAAAGACGATTTTTGGAATTCCTTTCTGGGTGAAGTTCTGGTTCTACACATCGGTTGCAATCAGTTTTCTGACAATTTTCTATGTCTGCGCGCTGATTGCCCTAGAAATCGTTCCTCTCTTTTATCCCGCCACCCTCGCCGGGCTTCTGCTCGACATCCTCTGGATCGCCCTGTTATTCTCTACCCTGAGCTTCAGCGAAATGAGCTACAAGAGAAAATTTGCGAAGATAATCGATTGTGAAAGGGAAAAGGAGAAAAAGCTCCTCTACCTCACTTCAGTAGTTTTTCTTCTGTTTACAGTGTACCCCTCTCTGGCCTCTTTCATCCCGCAAAGCTAGATCTTCGCGATTTCTCTGGCAATAGCTTCTGCCATTTCCCTCGTTCCAGCAGCTGAGGGGTCGTTTGGATCCTCCTTTAGATCATAGGTGACCCATTTTCCCTCAGAGATAACCTTTTCCACCGCAACCTCGATCTTTCTCGCTGCCTCGACCTCACCCAAGTGTTCCAGCATCATCGCCGCCGAAAGAATCGTTGCTGTTGGGTTAACCTTGTTCATTCCCGCATATTTTGGAGCGCTTCCGTGGGTCGGCTCAAAAACCGCAAATTCATCCCCGACATTTGCGCTCGGTGCGATTCCCAACCCCCCCACAAGCCCCGCGCAGAGATCTGAGAGGATATCTCCGTAGAGGTTTGGAGCGACAATCACATCGTAGAGCTGGGGCTTCTGGACGAGCTGCATACACATGTTATCCACAATCCTGTCTTCAAAAGCTATGTCTGGAAAATCCGCGGCGACCCTTCTCGCCACCTCCAAGAACAGTCCGTCGGTGAACTTCAGGATGTTTGCCTTGTGAACAGCAGTAACCTTTTTTCTCCCATGTCTCCTCGCATAGTTGAACGCAAATCTCACTATTCTTTCAGAGGCGCTTCTTGAGATTGTTTTAAGACTTACCCCAGAGTCCTCGGCAATGGTCTCCCCAATTCTTTCTCTGATGAATTCCATGAAGTCTTTTGTCTCCCTCCTTCCCTCTTGGAATTCTATGCCCGCGTAGAGGTCCTCGGTGTTTTCCCTGATGACAACCAAGTCTACATCTTTATAGAGGGCCTTCGTCCCAGGAATCACCCGGCAGGGGCGAACGCAGGCGTAGAGGTCCAGAGCTTTTCTGATCGCCACATTCACGCTTCTAAACCCACTCCCCACAGGAGTTGTTATCGGCCCTTTCAGAGCAACTCTGGTTTTCTTTATGGATTCAATCACTTCTTCCGGTAGCGGGGTTCCAAATTTCTCCATGGTTGCAGCCCCGGCTTCTACTTCCCTCCACTCGATTTTCACCCCTGTGGCCTCCACACATTTTCTTGCAGCATCCACAACTTCCGGCCCAACGCCATCTCCAGGAATTAGAGTGACTTCATGCATTTTTCATCACAAGGATAGATATTCCTCGAAGATTTTATGAATACCGCTTGGGAAATCATTGAACCTCAAACCCAACTTTTCTGGCGAGGGCCCTGAACTCCTCATCCCCGAGGGGGTATCTCCGCCGCCCCTCCACAAATTTCTTCTTCACTATCTCCACAAGCTGCTCAAGCCTTTTATCGTCATCCGACACCTGCCTGTTGAGGATTTGCTCCAGCTTGAGTTTTATTCCATGCTTCCCGGATCTCTTTCCTATCACTATCGTCCGCTCCTGTCCAACAAGCTCGGGTGGAAAGACCTCATAGGTAAGGGGGAGCGTTTTTATCCCGTGGACGTGGATGCCAGACTCATGGGCAAATGCGGCATCTCCAACGATAGCCTTGTTCACTGGAAGGTGATAATCAATTGAAGAGGAGAAAAAGAGAGCGATGTCTCTGAGGATGCCCAGGTTCCATTTTTTTATCCCATGGTGCATGTAGCAGTTCATGATTATCTTTTCAGTTTCTGCATTCCCCGCTCTTTCCCCTATTCCGAGAACAGTTGTGCTGGCGTAGATCTTGTCGTAGAGGCCAGAGGCAGCCCTGATGGTCGCCATTGTGTTTTCAACAGCATTCCCGAGGTCGTCATGGGCATGAATCTCTATGTATGGAATTTTTGTCTCATTTTTGATCGCTTTCACTTTCGCCGGAATACCTTGGGGAAGCGGAAAGCTTGGATCTGAGACCCCGCATCCAACAGTGTCACAGATTCTGTAGACGTAGGCTCCAGCGTCCGCAACCGCATTTATGAACTCCTTCTCAAACTCCCAATCCGCCCTTGTGCTGTCTTCTCCATGCACAAAAACTGTTAACCCATGACTTTTCGCATATTCAACGGCGTCTACAACTCTTCTCAGAAGCATTTCGATGGGAGTTTCTACCCATTTCTCAAAATGAATGAAAGAGACCGGGTGAGAAATTCCTATCTGCTTAAAATCCAGCTGGAGGAGCATGTCTATGTCTTCCTTAGCCGCCCGGGACCATCCAGCGAGCATCTCCCCCAGCCCAGCATCCTTCATCAGCTTTATCGCCTGTTGGTCTGTTTTTGAGTAAGCTAGGACTTCAATTCTCTCCACCCCGAGATCTCTCAGCAGGCAGGCGATCTTACATACATCTTCCGGGTGTGGAGAAGCTAGGCCCGCCATCTGCAGCCCTTCTCTCAGGGTGCTATCATCGATTATCACATCAGTTTTAAGTGGGATCGTGGTGTAGGCGAGCTGCTTCAGCATCTCCCATTTTGCCGGGTCGAACTTCTCGCTGGACAATTCTCTTATTTTCTGAACATAGCTCCTGCGTTTTTCATCCAGCACTTTCATTTTTTCATTTTCCTCCTCATGTATGGTGTAAGACCACCGGCCCTGAGGATTTCTAGGATGAACTCTGGGAGGGGCTGGGTCTTGAAAGTCTCTTCAGTGGTGAGGTTCTTCACCTCCCCTTTTACAAAATCAACTGAAACTTTATCCCCGCTTTTAAATTTGCCTTTAATCCCAGGGCAGGTTAGAACGGGAAGCCCTTGGTTGATAGCGTTTCTGTAAAAGATTCTTGCAAAAGACTCAGCCACGACAGCCGCCACCCCGGCTTCCTTCAAAGCTATGGGGGCCTGCTCACGGCTGGAACCGCATCCAAAGTTTTTTCCACCAATGATGACATCTCCCCTCTCAACTTTCTTGGTGAATTCCGGGTCGATGTTCTCCATGGCATGGCTTCCCCACCACTTGGGGTCATGCTTTGAGAGGTACCTTCCTGCAATAATGTCGTCTGTGCTGATGTTATCCCCATAGACGAAGGCCTTAGGCACAGAAATCCCTCGGGTCTGTTATTTTTCCTGTTATCGCCGATGCGGCAACAGTTGCCGGCGATGCCAGATAGACCTCGGACTCAGGACTCCCCTGCCTCCCCCTGAAGTTTCTGTTTGATGAAGAAATGCAGACTTCTCCCGGGCCGAGAACTCCTATGTGGCAGCCCATGCATGCCCCACAGCTTGGCGACTCCACCATGGCTCCCGCCTCCGCAAACCTTTTCAAAACTCCAGCTTTCATAGCCTCCAAAAAAACTTCTTTTGAAGCCGGCACCACAATAAATCTCACATTTTTGCTCACTTTTCTATTCTTCAGGATTTTGACGGCAGCGAGAAGATCTTCCATCCTTCCATTGGTGCATGAGCCCAGAAACGCCTGGTCTATTTCAGTTCCTTCAACCTCCTCCACGGGCTTCACATTATCAACAGAGTGAGGGCAGGCCACCTGAGGGGACATCCCGCCCACATCATAATCCCTCGTCTCCAGATATTCCGCGTCTTGATCGCTTTTCACGGGGACTATCTTCTCCGCGGTCCTTCCTTTGAGGTAGTCAATTGTAAGAGCATCCGCTTCGATGATCCCCGCCTTTGCGCCCATCTCAACCGCCATGTTGCACATGGTCATCCTTCCATCAACGCTGATTTTCCTTATGCACGGGCCGGTGAACTCAACCGAGCGGTAGGTTGCGCCATCCATCCCAACATCTCCAATGATGTGGAGGATGAGATCTTTGGACATCAGCGGGAACTTCAGCTCCCCAGAGACATTCATCTTCATGCTTTCCGGAACTCTGAACCAAAGCTTTCCCGTGGCAAAGACAGCAGCCATGTCCGTTGATCCAATGCCGGTGGAAAAGCATCCGAGGGCTCCATAGGTGACTGTGTGCGAATCTGCCCCCACGATCAATCTTCCTGGGAGAGCAAAGCCCTTTTCTGGAACCACTTGGTGGCATATCCCTTCAAAACCGTCGAAAAAGTGCTTTATCCTCTGCTCTCTCACAAAATTTCTCATCAGGATGTGATTTTCCGCGGCATCTATCGATGAGGCTGGGACCTGGTGGTCAAAGAGGACTACTATTTTTTCTCTATCCCAGACTTTTTTCACCCCCATCTCTTTCATGCTTTTCACAGTTAGAGGACCCGTTAGGTCGTGGACCATCGCCACATCCACTTTTGCTTCGACTATTTCTCCGGGTCTCACAACTTTCTTCCCGGCGTGGGATGCAAGAATTTTTTCTGCAATGGTCATTCCCATGTTATCCCTCTATTTTCATTTGCGTCGCTTAATAACTCTTCCCGTTTCAGTGCTGTGTTGCATAACTTCCCAATGTGGGCTTGATTTTTCTCTTCCGTCGCCTCCCTCATGCTCCAGTCACCCATGGTGGCTGGGTGGTCTTGTCATACCTTATAACCG